>CAIXRA010000067.1 GCA_903921725.1 uncultured Lentisphaerota bacterium | reverse complement strand
TGTTGCCGGCCAGCGTGAGGGCGCCGCCGCTGCTGTTGTCGAGCGTGGTGCCGCCGGAAATGGTCAGCGCGCCGGCGCCGAGTGCCGAAGCGTTGCCGATATTGAGGCGGCCGGCGCCGATCGTCGTGCCGCCGCTGTAGCTGTTCGAATTCGTAATCGTCAGCGTGCCGCTGCCGGTTTTGGCCAGCGAAGCAAGCCCCGTGATGCCTTTGCTCCCCTGAAGGATGTAGTTGTTGGAGGCGTTGCTGAAGGTGACCGCGCTGGGAGTGACGCTGGTCGCGGAGATATCCACCGTGAACCCGGCCGCCGTGTCGTCGAACACAACCGCATCACCGTCACGGAAATCCGTGACGGCACTGGAGGAGGCCAGTTTCCAGTTGGTCGGCGTCACGCCGACGCCGTCGATCTTCCATGCCGTGTCCGTGGTGCCGGTCCAAACCAGGTGGTCCGTGCCGGTGATGTTCAGGTCGATCTCGCTGCCGGTGTCGACCAAGTTGCCGGTCGCGCGGCTCGGGAGCGTGGCGAGGGTAAACGCGCCAAAACCGCCGCCAAGCGTGCCGTTGTAGCTGACCAATTTATAGGTGCCGAGCGTCGCGCCGGTCGCGGCGGAGATGATCACCGACGAGGCCACGCCGGTGGTGGAGAGGCCGTTGAGACCCGTGACGCTGAGGGCGGCGGTGGCGGTGTAGTTCTGAAGATTGCCTATCTGCAGGGTGCCGGCACCGGAGAAGATTAGACTCCCGACGGACAGGGAACCCGCGCCGTTGCTGCCCGCCTCGATGCCTCCGCCAGCCGCGGCGGTGACGGTGCCGGAAACCGTTCCCGTGCCGCCAAGAATCGCGCCCGATGCAACGGAGACCGCGCTTCCCGCAGCGAGCGAACCGTTGACATTCAGCTTGCCGCCGGTGATGCCGGTCGCGCCGGTGTAGGTGTTGATGCCGGAGAGCGTGACCGTGCCGGTCGTGCTCTTGGTCAGGCTGCCCGTTCCGCCGAAAATGGCCGAAACCGTGCCGGACTGCATGTTATAGGAAGTACCGGTCAACACGCCGGTCGTGCCGGAGATGGAACCGCTTGTCAGGGTGACCGCTCCGACCGTGTCGCTGCTCGCGCCGAGATTCAACGTTCCGCCGTTGACCAGCACCGCGCCGCTGTCGGCCAGGGTGTTGGTGGCGTGACCAAGCACCAGCGTGCCGACCGTGACCGTCGTGCCGCCTGTGTAGCTGTTCGCGCCGGAAAGCACCAGCGTGCCGGTACCAGATTTGAACAGGCCACCGGTGCCGCTGATGACGTTTCCGTAGGTCAAGGCATCGCTGATACTGAAACCCAGCGTGCCATTGTTCGTGATGCCGCTGCTGGTCAGGGTCATGCCCGCACCGCCGTTGCCGAACTGGAGCGTGCCAGCGCTGATGGTGGTGATGCCGGTGTAGGTGTTCGCGCCGGAGAGCACCATCGTGCCGGCGCCGGTTTTGGTGAGGAAGCTGATTCCGCTACTACCGGAGTTGACCAGCGCAGCCGAGACGACCAGATCGGGCCCGATGCCATCCGTGACGCCAACGTTGAAGGTCGCGCCGAGAGTAGTGCTGCCCTGGAGACCAATCTGGATCTGGTTGTTGGTGTTGACCGAGGTATTGGCCGTGATGGACGACGGCGTCGCGCCGCCCACCGTCACCGAGCGCAATTCATAGGCCGGCCATGTGGCACTTTCCCCCCCGTTGGCACGAAGCTCGCCGCCATTCAGGGTGAGATCGGGCAGATTGTTAAAATAGGCGCCGTTCGCCAGCACGCCACCCTGATTGACGGTAATAGTCCCAGTCGGAGTAGCGGCAGCATTACCGAATACATTCGTCCGGTTGAAGTACAGCGTGCCGCCATTGTTCACCACGATCGCGCCAGATGCGGAGGTTGCGCCAGCGGCGTTGAACTGTAACGTGCCGCCATTGATGGTGGTCGTGCCCGTGTAAGTATTGGCGTTGATCAGGAGCAGGGTGCCGGTGCCGGACTTGGTCAGCGTACCAACACCGCTGATGACGCCGCCGATGGTCTGCGCGCCCGTACCGCTGACCAGAATCGCGCCGTTGTTGGCAACCGCGCCGGTGCCAAGTGGTGTGGCGCCGCCGGTACCGATGAGCGAGATGGTGCCTTCGTGGATTCGGGTGACGCCGGCATAGGTGTTGCTGGCGGAGAGCGTCAGCGTGCCGGAGCCGGCCTTGGTCAGGCCGCTGGTGCCGTTGTCCACGATGGTGCTGGCGATGGTCACATTGCCGGCGGTGTTGTTCTGAAAGACAACGAGATCCCCGCCGGCGGTGCCGGCCTTGATGGCGCCGCCCGTGATGGTCGTGGCGTTGGCACCGATGGCTGAGGTGAAGAGCATGCCGCCGCTGGTGATGCTGTTGGTGCCGGTAATGGTCAGGGTCTTGGCGCCGGCGGCGTTGAAGCGCAGTGAGTTGGTGGTCAGGGTCGTCGCAGGATTGGCGCCGGCAATCGTGACATCGGTGTTGTTGCCGGCAGCCCACGTGTCACTGACATAGCTGGCCAGACCGGTAACGGCGGTATTGCTGCCGCTGGTGACGAGCCACGTGTTGTCGTTGTAGGTCGCCCAGCCGCCGAGGATGCTGTTGGTGTTCACCGTGGTGGTATAGAGGCCGGCGCCGGTGGCGACCTTCAGGACGCCGTTGGTGCCGGCGGTAGAGTTGCGCACGATTGCTCCGGCCGCGCTTCCGGTGCCGGTCAGGACGGTTGCCGCGACAGAGAGGACGCCGCCGTCGGCGCGGAGGGCGCCGGCAAGGAGAGTGTTGGAGCCGGTCAGCGTCAGGGCGCCGGCGCCCTGCTTGTTGAGGTTGATCAGGTAGGGCGTAGCGGTCTGGGCGATGCCGGCGATGCTGGTGTTGCCACTACCATTGAAGGTCACACCATAAGCCCCGGCGGCCGCGGAGGTGAAGAGGTTGGAGAAGACCAGCGTGCCGGTGCCGTTGTTCGTGAGGAAACCGCCGGCGCCCGTCGAGTTGTAGTTGATAATCTTGTTGGTGGTTTCACCTGTGCCGGTGTACAGCAGGGTGCCGGTGGCACCGGTGATGTCAATGGTACCGTTGGTGCCGAGGGGGGAGTTCGAACCTGAATTGCCGATGGTGGCCACGCTGACGGTGCCGGCGGAGAGGGTCGTCTTGCCCGAGAAGCTGTTGGCGCCAGAGAGTGTCATCACGCCGCTGCCGTTCTTCGTCAGGCCGCCCGTGCCGCTGATGACACCGGCGTAGCTCGTGCTCGTGTTCAGGGCACCCGCGGTCAGCGTGAAGGTGCTGAGGCTGATATTGCCGCCAGTCGCGCCGCCACCCGACAGCGAGCCGATGGATGAGGCTCGGTCCAGGGAGAGGGAAACGCCTGCGGTGTTATCTAAAACCAGGGATGAAGCGTCTCCAACCACACCCGTTCCGCCAGCCGTGACACCAAACCCCAGCGTCCCTGCCGAAACTTGGATGGCACCCGCTGTAGTGGTGGCAGATGTCAGATAAATCGTGTTCGCGCCGGTCTTGGTCAGCGTGAAGCCACCCAAATCCAGAGAGGTCGCAGCATACCCGTTGGTAAGCAGCGCCCAGTTGGCGGTACCGCCGATGGAGGCGTTGGCCGAGAGCTTGATGTTCGAGGTCTGCGCGGAGCCGTTGCCGATCGCCGCGCCGGTGTTCGTCAGGACGCCCGTACCGCCGACACCGGTGCCAGCGATGGTATAGCCATAGGTTGCGCCAAATCCGTTGAGGTCAACGGCGGCACCGGAGGCGACGACAACCTGCGTCACCGGCTTGCCGGTGGCTACAGCGCCCAAGGCCGTGATGTTGCCGAGCTTGATGACGCCAGCGCTGACCTGCGTATTGCCGGTGTAAGTGTTCGCGTTGGAAAGCGTGAGGGTGCCGGTGCCCGTGTCCTTAATCAAGCCGCCGCTGCCGCTGATAACGCCGGAGAGTGTCTGGTTGGCCGTGGAAGAGTATTTCAGCACGCCGTTGTTGACGATATTCCCCGCGTAAGCGCCGGAATTGAGCTGGCCGGCACCGGCAATCTGGAGGGTGCCAAGAACAATGTTGGTCCCTCCGGTGTAAGTGTTGGTTGCGGTCAGAATCAACGTGCCGGAGCCGCCCTTGGCCAGCGAAGAGGCGCCTGTGTTGTTCTGGATGACGGAGCCGATGGTGAGGGTATTGCTGGTGTTGCTCTGGTTGATGAAAAGTTCGCCACTTGCCGGCCCCTGCAGGGTGCCGCCGGTGATGACGGACGCATTGTTGCCGACGTTGGAGGTGACGAGCACGCCGCCGGAATTGATGGTGCTGGTGCCCGTCAGCGTCAGCGTGTAGGCGCCGGCAGCGTTGAAGCGGACCGAATTGGGCGTGATTGCGGCGGCCGGTGCTTGGCTGCTGTCAACACCAATATGAGCGTTCGTGTAGCTCGCCGCCGCGTTGAGCGCCGCGGAAGTCAACGTGTAACCGCCGCTGTAGGCCGTAATCAGGCCGTCCGCGCTGTTGGTCGAGTTGACTGCCCAGTCAATAGCGCCAACCGTCGCCCAGCCACCCAAAATGCCGGAGGCGCCAACGTTGAGATTGTCCGTTGTCGCGATTGAGCCTGCGCTAAAATTGACACTGGCGCCGCTGTTGCGGGTGATGGCGTTCATCTGGAGCGTCGAGCCGGCGATGCTTTGGGTGATGCTGGAAACGCCGGACAAGGTAGTTGAACCAACAATCTCAGCATGCGAGCCGCCGGTGAGTTGAACCGTGCCGCCGTTGATGGTCAACACGGAAGCATCGTTCAGCTTGCTGCTGTTCTGTGTGGAATAGTCCAGCTTGAGCGTGGCGCCGGCACCCACGGTGACGGCGTTGTTGCCGGTATTTATGCCGGACATTATGAGTGTGCCATTGTCAGTAATGGCGCCATTGCCGGAGTATGAGCCGGACAGCGCGAGGGTAGCGCCGCTGGCCACAGTAGTGGCGCTGGTGCCGGTGGTTGTTCCGTTTAGCACCAGCGTGCCGGCGCTGACCGTCGTGGTCCCGGTGTAGCTGTTGGTGCCGGCGAGCGTGGTGGTGGTGGTGCTTTCCTTGAGAAGATTGCCGACGCCGGCGAGGTTGCCGTTGAACACCTGGTTGGCATTGCCGCTGAAAGAAAGAGGGACGCCGGAAGCAATTGTGGCGGTACCGGTGTAGCCCGAGACGTCACCCATCAAGCGGACACCTGAGGATGCGCCGCCGCCTGCGATGTTGAGCGCGCCGGCACCCGACAAAGCGCCTGAAAGATTAAGGCGTAAGCCGAAGGCCCAGTTGTTGCCAAAGAGCGTTCCACCACCCGCGCCGACGGTGATACTGTTGCCGAGTGTGGACTGGCCACCGCCGCCGTTGCCGCCGCCGCCGGCACCCACCGCGCCACCATTGCTGATTGTGCCGCCGTTAAGAACGATGCTGTGGGTGTTGACCTGAGCCGTGTTGTTGTAGTCGCGGACATCGACGATGCCGCCCGAATTGATGGTCAGCGTGCCAGCAGCATCGGTACCGTTGGAAAGAATGATCGCTGCGCCGCTGTTGACAATGATGTTGCCTGCCGTGAGGTTGGTGGTGGCCAGTCGCCCGGAAGTCACGGTCAATGTGCGACTGTTAAGAGTGATGGTCGCGGCGGAAATTCCTCCGGTGTTGCCAGTGATAGGCGCGGCATTGCCGATGGTGGCATCGGCCGCAAGCGAGAGGCCGCCGGTGAGTGCGGACTGGGTGGCGGCGACGCTGTTATAAAGCGCGGCCGCACCGGAGACGCCGGCGCCGGCAATGCTGATTGGGCGGGCGGTGGCGAAGCCTGCGGTGTCGAGGGTGGCGCCGCTGCTGACCGTCACGAGGGAGGAACTGCCGAGGGCGGCCGCATTGCCCATCTTGACGGTGCCGTTGCTGATGGTGGTCGCGCCCGCATAAGTATTTACACCGGAAAGCGTCAGCACGCCGGTACCGGACTTGGTCAAAGAAGTTCCCGCACCCGCCAACACCGACCCAATGGTGGCGTCGGCATTGGCTGTAATCGTTGAGGCCGCCGCCAGCGTAATCGTGCCGGAGCTCAGCGTGTAGCTGCCGCTACCGGCCGCGTTGAAGACAATGTCGCCGGCGTTGACCGTGCCGACCGTGATCGTGCCGGCCGCGCCAGACGCGGCGCCAAAGACAGCGGTGTCCGTGGAGGAAGCAACCCACGCCGCATTGGCGGCGCCATTCCACCAGTTGGTGGCGGTGGTGTCCCAAGTGCCCGCCCCGTCCTGGGGCAGCGTGGTGGTGGTGTTCGCGTCCCACGTCAGAATCGACGCGTGCGCGAGAGACCCCGTGAGTCCGGCGCCAACCAGAACACACAATAGCCTGTGGTTAAACATGTTGAGATTCCTCATGTCTTGGATTTTTCCATGAAAGCCACACGCAAAAAGCCGGTAAAAGCGCTTGTGTGCTTTTCAACACTCGGCCCTATGCGCCTATGTAAATCATATAAAAGATAAACCATCGTAACAAAAATGTCAATCCCCGTATCATGAATTTAAGAAAAAGTAATAGGTAATCGTAAAAGCACCGCTCGCACAAAAAATGATTGACTCTCCTGTTTTTCCGGCGGCCAAAAAAAAGGGGGGGGGGGGCGGCGTCACACATCAATGATAGGACCATTTCCAGGAGGCGGGCCGGAACGGCGGCGCGAAGGCGGCGGAGACGCCGGGGTGCGGCGCGTCCGGGAGCGGAGTCCGCCCAAGAAAAAGGAAATCATGCCGATTACAAGAGATCCGCCGAACGCGGAGGCAAAGCTATCCACATGGAACCCTTCCACCATGTGCCCGACCGCATAAAAGAGCAGCGCATTGATGAAAAGGAGCGCCACGCCAAAGGAGAGGACGACGACGGGCAGTGTAACCGCCACGAGCAAAGGGCGCACAAATGCGTTGACGATGCCGAGCAGCAAGGAGACGGTCAGGAGCGCCGGCCATCCACGGTCGCAGTGGATGCCGAGGAATTTCAGATGCACGGCCACCAGGACCGCCACGGAAAGGACAAGCCAGCGCCAGAAGAAATTCATAACGCCCCCGCGAGTCCGCCAGCCGCGCATGCGGCCGGGAATTCCGGCACTCCACCTCACCCGGGAGGATCAGGATGAAAAAATGGCGTCCCCACGGGGATTCGAACCCCGGTCGTCGCCGTGAAAGGGCGATGTCCTAGGCCTCTAGACGATGAGGACGCGGCCTTAAAAAAACGAGTAAATACCATAGCATTTCCTTTTCCAGTTGCAAGACGGGTGCTTCCGGCTACATTAGAACTCTTCACCATGATTCCGCCTTTTCGCCGGACGACCAACCCGGCACGGCAAGATTGGCACGGCATCCGCACATGAGCATGAACACACGACCCGACGTTCTCAAAATTGCGTGTCCCTTCTGTTCGCAGAAGCTGGACATCACCGGCGTTCCGGCCTTTTCGGAGATTGAATGCCCCGCCTGCGGGAAGACGTTCCTCGCTCCGCGCTGGCTGGACGGCTTCCTTTTGGAGGAGGCCGTGGGCGAGGGGCGGGTGTCCGTGGTCTACCGCGCACTCGACACGCGCCTGGACCGCGATGTCGCCGTCAAGGTGCTCCGCGACTCCATCTCGCCGGAACAGGCCCAGCTTTTCCTCGCCGAGGCGCGCAGGATCGCCCAAGTCTCGCACCCGCGCATCGTCCCGACTTTTTCCTGCGGCGACGCCGACGGCAGCGCCCACCTGGTGATGCAGTACATGCGCAAATCCTCCCTCGCCCGCTGGCTCCGCGAGAGGCGGGACGCGTTCACGGTCGACTTTTCGCTCAAAGTGGCGTTGAACGTCGCCCAAGGGTTGGAAGCGGCGCTTCAAAAAAGCATCCTGCATGGCAATGTCGTGCCGCAAAACATCCTCTTTGACGACGAGGACGAGGCCCGCATTGGGGACTTCGGCCTGGCCCAGTGCGGCTGGCGCAACGAATGCTCGGTGCTGGATAATGTCAGCGCCTGCCACTCCACCGTCTCCTACCTGAGCCCCGAGCTTGGGCTGGGCGGCCACGGTGACGAACGCAGCGACATCTACAGCCTTGGCGCCGTCCTTTACCACATGCTGGCGGGCGTGCCGCCGTTCTCCGGTGAAAACTCCGAGGTGGAGTTCCGGCACCGCCAGACGGAACCGCCGCCCGCCCTGCCCCCTCACGTCCGTGTGCCGGCCGCCGTTGCGGAACTGCTTGCCTCCATGCTCGCCGGCATGCCCGAACAGCGGCCGCACAACTACGCAGGCGTCATCGCCATCCTTACGGGCCACCTCCGAAGCCGCACCGCCTCCCCCGCCGGCGACAGGGCGGACGCGGGCCGCCGCAAGCTCCAGCTTTCCGTGGCCACCCCCGTGCAGCCGCCTCCCGCCTCGGCGACCGGCAAGCTCCGGCAGAAAAAAGGCGGGCGGATCGCCGTCATCGCGGCCATCCTGTTCCTGCTGCTGCTGGCGGGAATCGGCATCGGCATCCTTGTCCTGAATCGGCTCCAGCCGCTCGTGGAGCGGGCGGGTCAGCCGGCGGCCAGCACGCCACCGGTCATCTCCACAACGGCCGCACCCGTCAAGCGGCAGGCCGCAAGCCCCGCCTCACCGGCAACGCGGCCCTTGGCCGTCCCGGTCGCCGCCGCGCCGGAGACGCAAGCGTCAGACACCCCCGCTGACGCACCCGAGGAAACGTTCGTGCCAGCCGTCCCGGCAACGCCGCCGGCCAGCCTGGCGCCGGAAAGGCCCGACGGCACCCCCGTGCCGACCGAAGCCCCCGCGGCCCCCGCCGCGCCGGAAGAAGCCGCCGCGCCCGCGCCGCAAAAACCGATTGCCGCGGAAACCACCGGCGGAACAGCGGCACCTGCCAACTTCGACACATCCAAACGCCCGCGGCCGGACGACCTCAACTTCGCCCGCATCAAGGGTGAACTCGCCGCCTACATCGCCACGATTCCGGAAGCCGCCCGCAAGCGCGAAACACAACGCGTGAGCCTGATCACGGAACTCCGCACCGAATGGCTGCACTCCAAGATCACCTTTGACGCCAACCACGGCATCCAGCTGAAGAACGGCCGGACGGTCTTCGGCTCGGTCATGGGCGCAAACGACAAGGAGATCATCGTCGTGGTGCGCGGACGCTCGAAGCCCGTGCTCGTCCAGTGGAAAGACATCTCCGCCGACCAGCAGATTGTCTTCCTGGCGGACAACGTCGCGCAGAAAGCCAAGCGCGTCGGCGTTTCCGGCACCGGCGACCGCGCCACCGCCGTCGAGAATCTCGGCGACGATTACTTCCGCCTGGCCGTCGTCTACGACTGGTACGAGCGGAAGGAGCAGGCCGAGTCCTGCGCGCGGGAAGCCGTCAAGAAGAATCCCAAGATCGCCGAAATCGTCAAACGCTACATCCCCGGCGCGTTCCAGTAAGGCTGTTTCCGTCCGCCCCGCGGGAGGGCAGCCATCCCGGCCGGCGCCGAATCGTTTCGTGTTCCGTGTTCAACGCGCAACAGGCAACACGAAACGCCGCCAAGCGGCCGTCACGCCGGCCCCTGCATCGCCTCCAGCGCCAGGAAGAGCGCCTGCGTGCCCCGCCGCCCCATGCCGAGTTCGCCGACGCGCTCATACAGCTCCGCGGCCAGCGCCAGCCCGGGCAGCTTCAGCCCCATCGCCCGCGACTCGCGCAGCGCGATGCCGAGATCCTTGATGAAATGCTCCACATAGAAGCCGGGGTCGAAGTTCCCCTGTAGAATCCGCGGCGCGAGGTTGCTCAGCGACCACGACCCGGCCGCGCCCTGGCTGACGATGCCGACGACCGCCTCCGCATCCAGCCCCGCGCGCTTCGCGTACAGCAACGCCTCGCAGACGCCGACCATGTTCCCCGCGATCAGGATCTGGTTGCACATCTTCGCGTGCTGCCCGGCGCCGCACGGCCCGAGCCGCGCGATGTTTTTACCCATCAGCTTGAACAACGGCAGCGCGCGCACGAACGCCGCCGCGCCGCCGCCAACCATGATTGCCAGCGCCGCATTGCGCGCGCCGACATCGCCGCCGGAAACCGGCGCGTCCAAAAACTCCGCGCCGCGCGCGGCGGCCTCCACCGCCAGCCGCCGCATCAGCTCCGGCGGGCTGGTCGTCATGTCCACAAAACAGCGGGCGCCGCCGCGAGCCGAGAACAGGCCGCCCTGCCCGAAGTAGACCGCCTCCACGTCCTGCGGGAAGCCGACCATGGTGAAGACAAGCTCCGCGGACTCCGCAACCTCCGCAGGCGTGTCGCACCACGCCGCGCCCGCCGCCAGCAGCGGCTCCGCCTTCGCGCGCGTCCGGCTGCACACGGCAAGCGCATGCCCCGCCCCCTGCAGATGCCCCGCCATCGAAACGCCCATCACACCCGTGCCGATCCAGCCGATTTTCATGTGCCCTCCCCCGTCATTTCCGATGGCGAAGCCTACCGCGTACGGCCCTGTTTTGCGACCCGGTTCCGACGGTTCCGGGTTGCAACCCGGCGTTACGGCATCATATTATCCACCTCTTTTTTTGCGATGGTGGGTGTAGCTCAGTTGGTTAGAGCGGAAGATTGTGGATCTTCAGGCCGCGGGTTCGAGCCCCGTCACTCACCCCATTTTGAAAGAAAAAGCCGGAGACCGCCCTTGGTCCTCCGGCTTTTTTTGCGCCCTGCCCCCAGCTCAGATCAGCTTCTCGCCGAGCAGCCGCTCGTAGAGGGCGACGTACTGAAGAGTGGTATTCTCCAGATTGAAGTTGGACATGGACTCGCGCATGACGCGGCGGGTGGTGCGCTCGCGGCCGGCGAACGGCTGCCGCCAGTAGCGCATCGCCTCGTGGATCGCCCAAGCCATGGCGTCGGACTTGAAGTCGTTGAAAACAAAGCCGTTGCCCGTGTCGTGCGCAATGTCCAGATGCTGGATGGAATCCTTGAGGCCGCCGGTGGCGCGGACGACCGGCAGGGTGCCGTAGCGCAGCCCCTCCATCTGCGGCAGGCCGCACGGCTCGTAGAGCGACGGCATGAGGATGAAGTCGGCGGCGGCCTTGCCAAGCTCGCTGAGCGCGTCGTTGAAGCGGCGGCAGGCCATGCGCCCGTTGCTGGCGGTCGCAAGCGAGCCGAAAAACTCCTCCCAGCGCTTGTCGCCGTTGCCGACGATGGCAATCTGCATGCCGTCCTTCGCGTACTGAAGCATGAGGTTGTGCGCAATCTCCGCCAGGAGCTGCGGCCCCTTCTGCTCGTAGAGCCGGTGCGGCCAGAAGAAAAGCGGCGCGTCCGGGTTCGCCTGCAGCCCCATCTGCTGCTGGAACTCTACCTTGTTCTCGCGCTTGGCCTCCATCACGGTGGACTCGTCGAAGTTGCGCTTGAGGCCGACGGCGATGCGCGGATCCACGTTGCTCTTCGGCGAGTTCAGGATCCCCGCGGCGCAGCCGGCATGGTACTTGGCCTTGACCTCTTCACGGACTTGCCAGGAGACGATGTCCGGGAAGTAGCCGTTGACAATCTCCAGAAGGAAGGTCGGGCTGACGGTGTTGACGATGTTGGAGGCCTTGATGCCGCTGAGCAGGAAGTCCACGCCTATCGTGTCCCACGGATTCGGCACGAAATCGGGATGCTTCTCCAGGTAGAGGTCGCGCCAGAAGCGGGAGACGTCGATGCCGCAGCGCTCCAGGCTGCGCAGCGTGTCCTTGTTGGTGTGGACGTTGTGCAGGGTGAAAATCGAGGGAATGCCGCGGGACTTGGCGGCGGCGGGAATCAGGCCGGTCATCCAGTCGTTGCAGTGCACAAGCATCTTGCCGTGGCCGGGCATGGCCACGTCGAAAACCTGGTTGATGACGGCGCGCTGGAACGCCTCGGCGCGGTGCAGGGCGGAATTGACGCCCTTGGCCTCGTACACGTCCTTGATGTAGGCGAAGGAGGAGTCCTGGACGAGATGGATCGCCTCGGAGTTCTGAAAAAGGCTGGTGAGCCGGTCCAGCTCGGAGCGGGAGATGTTGGCGAAGTCGCAGATCTGCCGCTCGTACTTCGGCAGCGCGATGTGCACGTCGAGCCCGAGGCGGACCATCTCCGCGACCAGCGCGGCGCTGATGTCGGCCAGGCCGCCGCCCTTGGCGTGCACGAAGTTGGCCAGGTTGCCGATGCCGCTGGGAAGCTCCGTCACCTCCGGCGTCACCAGCAGGATGCGCGGCCGGCGCGCGGCCTTCTTGATGTGCCAGGAGGCCTTGGCCCCGCCCAGCTCGCAGCGCAGCTCGGCCAGCGCGGCGGAATAGGCGGCGACGGCCAGCGTGGCGTCCTCCAGCGGGTTTGGCGGCGGCGGCAGGCTGCCGACGGCCTCGCAGGGGACGGTGCACATGTGCGCGAAATGGTCGGCGGCGCCGAGGTTGCGCCAGATGTCGAGCAGGTTCTCGTCGCCGCGGGTCTTGACCTTGGCCTCCATCTGCTGGTGCGCCTGGAAGAGGTTCTGCTGCGCGGCGTTGCCGAACCAGCGGCTGGTGCCGCGGCCCGGCTCGGCCCAGGAACTCGTCGCCAGGTCGTCCACGCTTGCCACTGAAAGCTCGCCCCACTCCGCGGCGGCCACGGCGGAGGGCGTGGCCATGGCGACGTCGGCGCGTTTTTTCATGCGTTTGGCAAGCGCCTCCCAGAATTCAGCCGCCCTGCCCCCGCCCAGCACCTCGTACGGCAGCCCTGCGAAGGCCGCGGTACCGTTCAGCTCGCCCAGCCAGCGGTCGAGGGCGTCGGCGCGCGTCTCGTTGCGCGCGGCGAGCATGGCCAGCCCCTGGCTGAGTCCGGGATTGCGCGCCAGGATCTTGACGCGGCGGATGCGGTCCGTGAACAGCGCGTTGGTCGGCGGGCCGGCCATCAGCCCTTCATGGCGCTCGCATAGCACCGCGCGGAAACCAAGATCCCCAGCCAGACCGGCCAGGCTGTTATTGAAGAGCAGATCCGCGTTCACCAGCGTGGCGGGCTCCGCCTGCAACAACTCCTTGAGCAGCTCCCGGTGCAACAAGATTTCCGCCTGGAACTCCTCCTTGCCGCCGTCGCGGAACAGGCTTGCCAGCGAATGATGGAAAGGCATGGCGGCAAACTCGATGCGGCCGGTCTTTTGCCCCAGCTCGGCGAGCTTCTGGAAACTCTTCAGCACGGCCGGCTCGAAGCGCCGCGCCGCCGCAAGCAGCGTCCCGCTCACGCCGAGGCAGATGCTGAACGGCGGATGCTCCGCCACCAGACGCGCCAGAAGGTCGTTTGCCGGCAGATAGCACTGCTTCGCCAAGCGGGCGAGCTGCTCCTGCGCCATCAGGTCGTCGAATGGCGCCGCCAGCGTCGGATTGCGCTTCAGGTAGCGCGGCTGGTGCGCGGCGAAGTAAAGACTGAAATAGGTCATGCGTCCCGGACTCCCGCAATGGGCGGGTGGCGGGAAGCGGGAGGATTCCCATCCCCGTGCCGCCCCGCACAACGCCCGATGCCGGTGCATAGTGTAACGTGCGGACTCCGCAAAAACAAGGGCGCCGTTGGGCTTGGCGCCGCGGGGTGTTTTCTGCCGGGTGAACGGGCTCACGCCCGGCTACAGTCCAGTCGCGGGGATTTGGGTTGCAAGGCCGTCAGGGAAAGCGGGGGCACGGCACAAGCCGAAGCCAGCCATGCCCCGCGTGTCCGTGGCGCGCATCTCCCGAACGGCTTGGGTAAAGTTTCGGGGCATGTCCCGTGCCGTAGCGGCGCGTGAGAATTGGGCACCCTACCCCGTTGAGGCACCCTTGATTTGAGGCGGATTCCGCACGCCGCCCCCACCGCCCCCAACACCGCCAGCCACACACGCAGATTACTTTACTTACGTTTACTGAACTTAACTATAGTATAGTTTAGTAAAATATAAAAATTGCGCCCCGCGCGCCGTGCAGTAAAAGCGCATGGCGGTGGCCGGTGCAACGGGCGGTAGTTACAGAAAAAATATTTTCCGCGGGGCGTTGCGCGGGGTGGCGGGATGATGGAAGTATAGTAAAGTAGCATCAAGCGGGGAGCCGCCTAAAAAGGTCCATCAATGGCGCGAAACATCCGAACCAATTTGGGGAACGAAAAGGCGGGCGGCACAGCAGCCGGCGGTGTTGATCTGGCGGCGCTGTTTCTGGCGCAGGTCAGCGGACTCCTGGAGTCCCACTTTCTGGTACTGCTGTGGGCGGCGCAGGCGGAGGATCGCAGGGCCAAGTTCAACATCACGAACTGCTTCGACGACCTCAAGTTCCATCGGATTACGCGCACGAAGCAGAGCGCGGTCTCCATCGTCGAGGATTTGTCAGCGCTGTGCTTTGTCATGCCGCGCGACGAGGGGAACCGGCGGAACCTGTACATCACGCCGTACGGCGCCAAAGCACTGGAGCAGTTGGTATTGCAGCAGAAATTCACGCCGCGGACATCGGCGTTCCTGGAGGGCGAGAACGCATAGCGGGGCGGCGGCTCCATGCAACGATTTCTATCCTGAAGCGGTTTTTTGCGTACGGAGAGAGGTGCGTGGAGCTGGATGGTAGGTCATGTTAGGTTTTCAGTGCGATTTTGGGGTTTCAATAAGGCAAGAATCCGGAGGGTTTTCACATGACCATCGGCATTGGCGGTGCGGGCGGCAAGCTCGCGATGAAGCTGGATTCGGGCGCGACAATCGTGAACGTGTCACAGACCGAGATGGACAAGCTCCCGGCGGAGCGCAAGATACTGGCCGTGAACCATGCGGCGCAGGGGCAGCTGCGGGGTTCGCGCAAGGATCCGGCAATCGGCCTGCGGGCGTTCCAGTCCATACGGGCCGAACTGCTACCCATGTGCCGCGGGAACATCGTGCTGAGCTCCACCGGCGGCGGAACGGGCACCGGCGTCAGCACGGGGCTTCTTGGCGCCATTTCGGAAGGCGGGGAACCTGAGCTTGCGGACCGCACGATGTTTGTGTTCCTGCTGCCCCATGCGGAGATGGAGGCGGGCGAGTATGTGAAGAACACGACGGAATTCCTCCAGGGCTCCGTGTCCGAGGCGGTGGACAGCGGAAACACGGGCAACATCGTGCTCATGTCGAACCGGGTGAAGTTTGAGTCTAAGCTGCCTGAGGAGGAGTACAACGACCTGCTAATCAACAGCCTGAAAACCTTCCTGGCGATTCCGCACAAAAACGATGATTTGAAGCTGCTGGACGGGCACATCGACGGGGAGGATTTCACTCTCTACCGGAGCAAGCCGTACTTCAACCATTTCACGGCCTTCGACTTCAATCCGGCCGAGGATTTCGCGAAGCAGCTCAAGAAGAACCTGAACCCGCTGCTGCTGGCGCCGGAAAACCCGATCGAGGCAATGTTCCTGCTCGAGGTTCCGGAAGGCGGCGACCCGCGCGCGTTCTACGACATCCTTGAATATTTCAAGACGGTGGAGGCGACACCGGTCTACAGCGTGGTGGAGAACCCGCGGCTGAAGAAGCCGTTCGTGACCGTTTCGATGCTTTATTCGCGCAAACCGGCCGAGCTGGTGGAGGACTTCAACCGAATCACGGTGGCGCACGCCAAGACGAAGGTCCGCAAGACCATGGACCAGTATGTCACGCTGCAGAAGCTGCACGTCAACATGGAGTCCGAGGTCAAGAAGGTGGCCAGGCAGAAAGGCTCGCCGGAAGGCGACATCCTGACCGTGCTCAAGCGGATCGGCAAGCTGTAAAAGCACCACGGGTGCCACCTTCTTGATTCAGGTTTAACGAGGGGCGGGGAAAAGAAAACCGGGGCAGGGGGGCGTATCATGAAGGCACACGCAATGCGATTGGCCGTAGCCGGGTTGCTGATGGTCATGGCAACGGGGTGCGCGACCCAGAAGTCGTGGGTTTACCGTTCCGGCTCGTACGCAGACAGGCCATCCGTTCCCATGCAAAAAAGCGTGGCCGTTCTGCCGTTTGACGACGGGCGCGAAAACGCCAACAAGAACCGACTTGCCATCTACCTTATCCCGTTGATTCCGGCGTTTGGCTGGGCCGATTTCAGCGTGCCCGAAGGTTCGCAGATGCATGTGACCTCCGGCCTGTGGGTCAACTACAAGCCCACCGAAGACTTCCCCAAGGCGCTTGCCCAAGAGTTCACCGCCGCCGGCCTGTTCCGCGAGGCATATTTCGACTTTAAAAAAGGCGAAAGCGACCTTGTTGTCCGCGGCAGGATTGTAAGCACCCGCTACAAGGGAACCATCATCAGCTACGGCCTGAGCGCGTATGGCCCGTTGCTTTGGTTTGTTGGCTTCCCGAGCGGAACGGTCTACAATGATCTTTCCGTCGAGCTGTCTTGTCTCGACTCGAAGACCGGCGCCACCCTGTTCACGAAATCATACACGGCGGAACCGTACAGCAAGGTCGCCTGGATTTATGTGATGCCCGACGACTTCAATTATCCGGTCATGCTTGGCGACGTCTACCGCCAGTTCATCCAAGATCTCCGCCGGGCGCTGCCGTCCCCGGCCAAGCCCTGACGTTGCCCGGCTCTCGCCGGGCTGCGTCGTTACGGGTCGACCCACCATTCCAGCGACGTCTGGTCGTTCTGCCAGGACGTTTCGCGCCGCCATTCGGCATGGTTGTCGGTGAACACCATGTTCGCGCCGTTGTCGTGCCTCCGGGCCGCATAGACCTCCCAACCGTCGAAACGTGCCCGGTCGACCAGCGAACCCGCCTCCTCGCAGCGTCCGTCGAACAGCAGCACGGTGCGGCTGATTTTCTGAATGGAACCCAGCCTGCGCCATGAGGGGGCCCACCCGTCCACGGCGCTGGTCACGGACGGCCCCTGGGTGCGGGAGCCGAGCAGTTTCTTGTTCATCTTGATTGTGCGCCAGTTCATGCGTGACTCGGCGCTGAGGGAATGCCAGACGGGATCCTGCTTGACGGGGGCCGTCTTCTGCGCCGGGGACGCGTTGGCGGCGGGGATGATGTTCAGCAGGTAGGGATCGATTGCGTAGAACCAGCTGGCGCCGTCGTCCGGTGTCGCCGTAGGGCGCGGCAGCAGATCATCCCAGTCGCCGGCGTAAAGATGCGCCGCCGTGCCGAGCTGCCGGAGGTTGTTCAGGCAGGTACACTGCTGGGCTTTGGCCCTGGCCCTGGCCAGTGCGGGGAACAGCAACCCCGAGAGGATGGCAATCAGGGTGATGACCATGAGGAGTTCAACCAGCGAGAATGCGCGGCCGGCCACAATCCGTCCCCGGCGCCGCGGGTGAATGGCTGCTTCCATGATGGATGATTCCGTTTCTCTGCTTCCGGCGTCCGCACCCCTCCATGATGCGGCCGCTCCGCCTCTTTGCCATCCCCCGTCCGGAGCCGGCACCCCGGCCTCCGCCCCGCCATCCCGCACCCAGCCCCGACATAACCGCCCGTATCAAACGGTTTGTATGTTTTAGTATATACGGCGTCGCAACAATTGCGAGCGGCGGGTGGATTCCGGGTAGCGCGGCGGCTCAGAATCACAGGGCGGCGAGAGCGGCGCACCAGTGGGGCAGAGCGGGATCGCGTGCACCAAGAACAAGGACGGTTCGGATGCCGTCCGCACCGGCGGCGACAAACGCCGCGGCTTCGGCCTTGGACGCAAAATTCTTCACGCGCAGGCCGGCGGCGGCGTACTCGGCGCAGACCTCGTCGGACTGCGGCGAGAAAGTGCTGGTGCCGCCGGCATAGAAGACCGGCAGGAAGGCGAAGATGTCCTGCTGCCGGAGCTGGGCTCGGAGCGCACCCAACAATGGATCGCGCATGAACTTGAACGGGCCGTAGCCATGCGGCTGGAAGATGACCAGCAAGCCTGGTGCGGCGGTGTGGCGGCATGGCGGCGTGACGGTGGCATTGCCGGGCGGTGATGAAAGGGTTTTACAGCCACACGGTTCCACCGCCACACCGTCACACATGAGATTTTTCGCGCCCATGGCGGGAGTGGAAATTTCCTGGGCGGCGGCGATGGCGGCGCAGATTTTCTCGACGTTGTGCGCGTAGTCGTCGAAGACAGCGATGCCGCGCTTCGTCGTGCCCGCATGATCGAAGCGGCGGGCGACGCCGCGGAATCCGGCAACAGCCTTGCCCCACGATTCCGCGTTGAACGGCAGTCCAGCGGCCAGCAAGGCGGCGACCACGGCGGCGGCGTTGGTCGCGCTGTGGCGGCCGTACTGGGCGGCGGAGAAGGAAACCGGCGTGGCTGTATGACGGCGTGGCGGTGTGGCGGTATCCCGTCCACGTGTCGTCCGTGCCTGTCCATGCTCGTCCATGCCGTGTGCCGGGCTGGCAATCTGCATTCCCGTGGGTGAGGGCACGCTCAGCATGAAGCGGATGCCTTCGGGGGACGCCGCATAGCCGACCGGTTGGATAATCGATGGGGTGGCGGGGTGACGGGGTGACGGGGTGGCCGTGGGGCCGGGTGTTGGTGGCGTTTCGGTTTCACCGCCACACCGTTTTACCGCCACACTGCCACACCGGCTTTCATCATCCGCCGCGCACTCCGTGAAGCGCTGGACGGGCAGGGCGGGGGGCAGGACGAGTTCCGCCGCAAGAGTGTCGAGGATGACGCCGGCGTCCTTGCTGTGGCCAAGGTAGACGGCGAAGAGCTCGAGGAGCTTGGCGTGGTCGTAGTGGTCGGTGCCGATGTTGAGCACGACGCCGACATCGGGCCGGAAGGAGACGAGGCTGCCGTCGCTCTCATCCACCTCGTAGACGAGCCAGGGCGTGGGAACCGGTGTGGCGGTGTGGCGGTGTGACGGGGTGACGGTGGAGCCGGCCTTTGATCCTTGAACCATGAACCCGGACTCTTTCCCGCAGTCGTAGCTTGCGTGGAAATTGCCGGGCATGGTATCGGTGATAAAATTGTTCATGTAGCCGCCGCAGACGGCGCAGACCGGTTCGCCGAGCCCTTTCAGCGCGGCGGCGATCCAGCCGGTGACGCTGGTCTTGCCGCAGGAGCCGGCGATGCCGATCTGACGGCCGGGAGTGCGGTTCAGCGCGGCGGCGAGCGCCTCGGCGCGGTGCATGCGGGGAATGGCGGTGTCCGCCGTGAAATCAGGGTTTCCCTCCTCGACGGCGGTGGAGTACACGAGCAGGGCGGGGCGGAGTTCGCGGACGCCGGACCCGTCCTGCGGGAAGAGGCGGATCCCCTGGCTGCGGAGCTTGCCGTAGAGTTCGTCGCGGCCGGGGCCGGTGAGTTCACGGTCGCTGCCGGCGACGGCGTAGCCCTGCCAGCGCAGGAACTGGGCGAGGGCGCTCATGCCGATGCCGCCGATGCCGACGATGAAGACGGCGGCGGGCGGCGGAGGCAGCACGGCGGCGGAGAAATCGGTGGGCATGGCGGGTTCCAAGGCGGTTACTTTGCGAGTTCCGCAATTTCGACCAGGCGCTTTTCGCGGCGGGCCTTTTCCGCGGCGAAAACCATCAGGTGCGACTCGAGCGTCTCCGCCGGCCCGGAGAGGATCTTTGACGGGTCGTTGGTAGCCACCGCGTCCACGAAGCTTTCCATGATTCCGCCGTCGCCGCCGCCGTGCCCGCCGAGGACGGAAGTATCGAGCTTGCGGGTGTCGATCTCGCGTTTGGTGTTGGTGAGGAAATCGTGGACGGTAATGACGGCGCTGTCGCCGTAGATTTCACCGCGCGTGCCGAAGATGCGGGTGGCCCGGCCGCAGCCCATGTGGGAGAAGGCGGTCATGGTGAAGGTAGCCGTCACGCCGCCCTGGAATTCCAGGTTGACGACCTGGTGGTCCACGACGTCGTTGTCGCAGGCGTAGACACAGCGGCCGTAGGGGCCTTCGCGGAGGGCCTTCTCCAGCGCTTCCGGGGTGAACTCGTTGATGACGACGCTGAGCGGCCAGCCGTGCTTCTTGTCGGCCAGGAACTTGGAATAGAGGCGTTTGGCGGAGTAGGGGCAGTCGCCCTCCGCGGCGCAGTCCAGGCAGCGGTCCGCGGCGCCGGCGGGGCGGTTCTCCGGCTTGAAATGTGTGAGGCGGCCGAACGAGGAAACGCGCTCGCAGGGGCGTCCGACGACGTGGCGCAGCCAGTCAAGGTCGTGGCATGATTTGGCCAGCAGCATGAAGGAGGACTCCTTCTCGTTGCGCCAGTTGCCGCGGACGAACGAGTGTGCCTGGTGCCAGTAGCCGACGGGTTCGACGTGGTCAACGGTGACGATCTCACCGACCGCGCCCTCGGCCAGCAGCCGCTTCAGCTCCTTGGTGTAGGTCGTGTAGCGCAGCACATGGCAGACGCCGAAGATGACCCCTTGCTTTCGCACCGCCGCCTCGATTGTGCGGCAATCCGCGGCGCTGGGGGCCATCGGTTTTTCCAGCAGAATGTGGTACCCTTTCTTGGCGAAGGCAATCGCCGGCTCCAGATGCATGCCGTCCTGGGTGGCGATGATAACGGCATCGGCGAATTTCGGTTGCGCCACGGCCTGTTTCCAATCGGTAAAGACCTGTGCCTGCTGGATGTCGTGCATCCGGGCGAGCTGCGTCCGTTGGAAGTCGCGGGGTTCGGCGACGCCGACGACGGCCGCCTTGTCGGGGCAGATTTCCGCATATTTCGCATAACCGGTGCCGCGGTCGCCAGCGCCGACAATCAGCAGGCGGACGGGTTGGGTGGGGGAGCTGCTCATGGGCTGTGTCCTGTCCAAAAGGTGAGTTGAAGCCCACCAATGTAAACCGGGATGCCGGTGTTGCCAGCGCGGCGCCGGTCAGATTTTGGCGGGTGGCGCGGAAACCTTTTCCGCGGCGCCGGTCCCCGGGTATTTGTCGGCCAGCTTCGACATTTTTTCCCGGATCTGCTCCTGCCGGCGGGAGTCGCCGCGGCTTTTGGACCGCGCCATCTCTTCCTCAAGCTTTTTCAATTCCTTGTCGGCGGCCATTTCGGCCAGGACGCCCTTGTCCTTCTGGGTGTCGGCCCGGATCTTGTCGAGATCGGACTTGGGCTTGCCCGTCATTTTCCGGAGCAAGTCGGCGTAGTCGGGATTGACGAGCTGGCGGTAGGCGTCCTTGGGCGGCAGCCCCTTGAGCCAGGCGGCAAAAGAGGCGCCGCAGGTGGCGAGCATCTTGGTGCCGGCCTTGTCCTTGGCCATCTTGGGCAGGGCGATGACGGGCGCGAGCTGCTCCACGACCTTGGCGTGCTCGCCAGCGGCGGCCAGGCCATCGGACGCCCGGTCCAGCTCCGTCAGCGCGGATTTGAACTCGGCATCAGTCAGCTTGGGATGCATGATCCGCTGGTAGGCGTACATGCGGTTGAGCATGATGACGCGCTCCTCCAGGGGCGCGGGCTGGTGGCCGGTTTCCAGTTCCTTGAACGCCATCGGGTAACGCCGGCTGCTGTAGTAGTTGATGGCGCCTTCCACGGCGCTGGGTGGATGGGTGGTGTCCTTGCGGCCGTAAAGCAGGCCGACAAAACAGCGCGGGGGGCAGTACTCGCCGTTTCCGCTGTGGCAGAGAAGGATGACCCCGGCGATCAGATCCGGATGCCGTTTGGCGAGGCGGACGCTCATCCAGGCCGCGCCGCTGAAACCCATGGCAAAGCGCAGGCAGTGGTGCTGGCGCAGGGTGCGCGTGCTCTCCAGGACGTCCTCCTGGATGGCATCGTTCTTCTCCATGGGGTTTTCGTTTTTGGAATCGTTGATGGAAATCAGAATGAACCCGTTGGTTTCGGCCCAGCTCTCAAGCCCCATGAATCCGGGGTTCGCGTGCGGCGCGGAAAGATAGAGGACGGGCAGCGGCGTGTCCGCCTTTTCGGCATACGCCTTCGGCAGGAACAGGTCATAAGTCGACGCCGGGTCTTTGGCGCAGGGGAGGCGTTTGTAGCGCCCGGGCGTGTTGGGCGGCGCCTCGCCAAAGACGGAGGCGGCGGCGAACATCAGGCCAAGAAACGGCGGAAGAATACGGCGGAGGGAAGGTCTGTGCATGGGTGACGGCTCCCGTGTTCATCGGCTCCGCCCTCATGGCGAATCCGGTGCAGGGCAAACCGTACCCCGTTTTGCCGCGTTTGCAAAAAAACGCACATTCCGCCATCGGCGCCGGAGGGAGGCTCTGCGGTCGGAGAACCTTACTTGCCTTCGCGGTCGCGGACCCACTGCTTGACGGCTTTCTGGAGGGCGCCAAACTTCGTGGTGTCGCGGACTTCCTTCAGATAGCGTTCGAAGAGGGCGTAGAGCAGCGACTGGAAGATGTGGAGCGCGGTCACGCGTTCCTCGAAAGCGGCGTTCGCCTCGAGCGCCTCACCCTCCGGCAGCTTCATGGTGCGGAGGACAAAAGTGTCGGCGTCCAGCGTCACGTTCCAGATCTCGGTCTTCGAGCGGGCCAGGATGATCTTGGCGCGTTTGAGTTTTTTGCCGACGGTGAGCGCGGCCTTCGCCTCGGCGCTGAGGGTGGGCAGACCCTTGCGCAGGGTGGACTCGTGGGCGCCGTTGCCCTCGGAGATGAAGCTCAGGGGGCCGTCTATCATGTAGCTGAACTCGCCGAGCTGTGTCGTCGGCAGGGTGCCGCCGGTCTCCTCCTGGAGGAACCAGAGCCAGGTGAGAAAATTCTGGCCGAGCGTGCCGCCGGCGTTGCCATCGGGCAGTTCCGGCGAATAGTTCACCGGCGGCGCGGCATCCGGATTCACCTCGAAAAGTTCGCGTGCGGCGAGTTCGGGGCCGAGGGGTACGGGCTCGACACCGGTGGTCTGGCTGAAGAAGGCGAGGAAATTCTCCGTCTGCTTGTCGGAGGCCGCGCCGAGATAGAGCCGCTTGGCGGAGGCGTCGACGGTAAAATAGGTGCCGGAGAGCTGGGGCGGCATCTGCGGCAGCAGGCGGAGCACCGCGTCCTCCTTGATGCGCCTGCGCTCTTTGCGGTTCACGACGGGCGTCTTGTTCTCCGCCATGAACGCGAGCTCCGCCATGCGGCATTCGGCGCGGAGGAGGGCGGCGGGGACCTTGCGCTGGGCCTGCCTCAGGCAGAGGTGCAGATGGCCGCCGAGGATGGCGGTCTCGTCGTCGATGCGGCGCTCCAGCAGGTGCCGGCCGCTGACCCAGCCGGTCTGGACTTCGTCCTTGACGCTGTCCAGGCTGCCGGCGGCGTGCGCGGCGAAGCGTTTCAGCGCGTCCTCCGGCAGGTTCTTGGGCAGAAGGCACACGCGGCAGGTGACGGTTCCGTGGTCGAATGGCATTGGAAACTCCGGAGAGGGGTGGGCGGTTTGAAGGTTCCAGGGTTCACGGTTCAGTGGTTCACGGTTGGGGGCGGATGCTTCAACCGCCGAACCGAGCAACCGTGAACCCTGGAACCCATGTTTAGTTTATGCTGGTAGGCCCGGCTGGGTTCGAACCAGCGACCAAGAAATTATGAGTTTCCTGCTCTAACCGCTGAGCTACGGGCCCCCCGGAGCGGCGTCAAATATGGCATCAAGGGGGTCAAAAGCAAGGAGGAAACCGGGGCGGCGGATAGGCGGGAGGAGCCGCCGACTTCCCCGCGCGGTGTTATATTTGCCGCTTTCCATCGTGCCGGCTGTCCGCGGCGCGCGCAAAAGGCGGTTCATGCGTATCCTGCGTGCGCGCCGGGGTGAGGCCGGGCAACAAACAAACGGGCAAAAACCGGAAAAGGATTGAACAGAAGACGCAAAGACGCAAAGGAAGGGCGGAAAAGCGGGATTTGGCGGCAGGCATGGTCCCATGCATCTTGGTGTAAGAAGCCTTCCCTGGCTTTGTTTTTCTTTGCGCCTTTGCGTCTTCTGTTCACATTCCAGTTCTATTTCCGGTTTCGCCCACATCAGGGGGTGGCGATCGTTGCGCCGCCCTGGAGAACTGACCATGGCTGAGAAAGTGACATTCGACCTCTCGACCCTGCGGCACAGCGCCGCGCACCTGATGGCGGCCGCCGTCCAGGAGCTCTACCCCGGCACCCGTTTCGACATCGGTCCCGCGACCGCCGACGGGTTCTACTACGACTTCGACACCGAGCACCGGTTCACGCCGGAAGACCTTGAGACCATCGAGAAAAAGATCCGCGGCATGATCTGCCAGAAACTGCCGTTCGTGCGCCGGGAGTTCACCCGCGCCGAGGCGGAGTCGCTGCTGAAGTCCCGTGCACAGACCTTCAAGCTCGAGCGCCTGGCGGACATCCCCGAGGGCGACGCCATCTCCTTCTATCAGGTCGGCGAGTTCGCCGACCTCTGCCGCGGCCCGCACGTCGAGCACAGCGGCCAGGTCGGCGCCGTCAAGCTCCTCTCCATCGCCGGCTCCTACTTCCGCGGCAAGGAGACGAACCCGATGCTGCAGCGCATCTACGGCACCGCTTTCGCCACGCAGAAGGAGCTGGACGCCTACCTCGCCGCCATCGAGGAGGCGAAGAAGCGCGACCACCGCAAGCTCGGCAAGGAGCTGGACCTGTTCAGCACCAGCGAGAACGTCGGCCCCGGCCTGATCCTCTGGCACCCGAAAGGCGCCCGCATCCGCTACAACATCGAGAATTTCTGGCGCGCCGAGCATTACCGGAACGGCTACGAGATGCTGTTCACCCCGCATGTCGGCAAGGCGAACCTCTGGCAGACCAGCGGCCACCTGGAGTTCTACAAGGACGCCATGTACGCGCCGATGGAGATCGAAGGCTGCGACTACTACGCCAAGCCGATGAACTGCCCGTTCCACATCGAGGTCTACCAAAGCCGCAACCGCTCCTACCGCGAGCTGCCGCTGCGCTGGGCCGAACTCGGCACCGTGTACCGCTTCGAGAAGGGCGGCGTTCTCCACGGCCTGCTCCGCGTCCGCGGCTTCACCCAGGACGACGCGCACATCATCTGCACCCCCGAGCAGATCGAGTCGGAGATCGCCGAAGTGCTTCGCTTCAGCCTCTACATCTGGAAATGCTTCGGCTTCCCGGAGATCAAGGCCTACCTCGCCACCCGTCCCGAAAAGGCGGTCGGCGAACCGGCGCGCTGGGAGCAGGCGCAGAAAAGCCTGGTCGCCGCGCTCGAGAAGGAAGGCATCCCCTACGAGGTGGACGAGGGCGGCGGCGCGTTCTACGGCCCGAAGATCGACCTGAAGATCAAGGACGCCATCGGCCGCGAATGGCAGACCTCGACCATCCAGTTCGACTTCAACCTGCCGGAACGCTTCGACATGACCTACGTCGCCGCCGACGGCCTCAAGCACCGCCCTTACATGGTCCACCGCGCGCTGCTCGGTTCGCTGGAGCGCTTCTTCGGCGTGCTCACCGAGCATTACGCCGGCGCCTTCCCCGTCTGGCTCGCCCCCGAGCAGATCCGCGTCCTGCCCGTCAAGGAGGAGTTCATCGCCTACGCCGACCAAGTCGCCGCCGAACTGCGTAGCGACGATGTCCGGGTCGATGTGGATCGCGACCCCGGGACAATCGGCCCCAAGATCAGCCGCGCCCGCCGGGACCGCGTCCCGTACATGCTCGTCGTGGGCGGACGCGAGGCCGAGTCCGGCACGGTCGCGGTGCGCAGCCGTTCAGACGGCGAACTCGGCGCGATGCCGCTGGCCGACTTCAAGGCCCGCCTCGCCGCCGACATCCGCGAAAAGAAATAACGTCCGGCGCGCCCCGCAGCCACCTCCCGCCGGTGGTGGCCGGCGGCCGCGGGCTTGCGTTGCCGGATTGTCGCGATACAGTACAAAGTTTTAGTTGTGTCCGGTATCGGGGACACGGGGTCAGGCAGGCTGGTGGAGGCGGATAGTCCGCGCCGCGGCCCAACAGGAGGGTGCAGCCATCGCACGCGTAGTATTTCCGAATGACAGACACCTGAGCGGCAAGCAGGTGCGCCTTATTGACGAGAACAACGAACAGCTCGGAGTGGTGACCTTCCCCCAGGCCTGCGACCGGGCTCGCGCGTCCGCACTCGATTTGGTTGAAATGGCCGCGACCGCCGCGCCCCCGGTATGCCGGATCATGGACTTCGGCAAGTTCCAGTACGCCGAGGCCAAGAAGCAGAAGGAAGCCCGCAAGAAGCAGGTTCACGTCAAGGTCAAGGAGCTGAAGTTCCACCCGAACATCAAAGAGAATGACTTTCAGGTGAAAAAGGGACATGCCGTTGAATTCCTTCAAAAGGGATGTAAAGTAAAGCTTTCCATGTTTTTCCGTGGTCGCGAAATGGCGCATGCCGATCTGGGCATGAGGGTCATGGAGCGGATCGTGGCGGAACTTGCGCTCTGCGGCAGTCCCGAAACGCCGTTGCGCCGCATGGGGCCGAGCATCATCACGTTCATGGCGCCGGGCGCCAAGAATAAGCAGTAATCTAGAGAAAAGAGGATAGAGCCATGCCGAAGATGAAGACCCGCAAATGCGTGGCCAAGCGCGTCAAACAGACGGCCACCGGCAAGTTTGTGCGCAAGCAGGCTGGTTGCCGCCACCTGAACGGACACAAGACGGCCAAGCGCAAGATGAATCTGGGCCAGGACAAGGCTCTCGATTCCACCAGCGAAACGATGGTCAAGCATTCGTTGCCGTACGGCTTGAAGTAACAAAAAACCGGGAATCCGGCCGACCGGCATGCAGATTTCCACAGTGGATGGAGTGAGACTCACATGAGAGCAACAAACGCACCCGCATCACGCGCCCGCCGCAAACGCGTACTGGACCGCGCCAAGGGTTTCCAGAACAACCGCAACGTCTGGATCCGCCAGGCCTTCAAGGCCGTGGACCGCGCCAACGCGATGGCCTACACCGGCCGCCGCCAGAAGAAGCGCGCCTACCGCTGCCTCTGGACCGTCCGCATCAACGCCGCCTGCCGCGCCAACGGCACGATGTACAGCCGCTTCATCGCCGGCCTCAAGAAGGCGAACATCACCCTCGACCGCAAGGCGCTCGCCGAAATCGCCGTCAACGATGTCGAAGCGTTCGCCAAGCTCCTCGAAATCGCCAAGGCCTAAGGCCGGATTTCGATGTGAGAGGCAAAAAGGCACGACCGGGAAACCGGCCGTGCTTTTTTGTTCTCTGGAAGGAAGAGCCCTGGAGTCCTCCTTCTTCATGGACCCGCGGAAACACATTCAGGAGAGAAGGAATCCCCAGATCCTGACCGGCGGCAGAGAAGGCGGCCACGGCCGCCGCGCCCTAAAGCCAGCCTCGCGCGCTTCCGGCTGGCCCGGCATGAGGCCGTGCGGGCGGCCCCGCCTCCCTCGCGCCCGCGTGAAAGCGCGGAAAGTTGCGTTATAGTTTACCGCTTTTTCATCTTTTCGGCGTTTTGGAAAACAACGTCCAGCGCAAGCGCGAACACGGGGCCAACGACATGTACTACCGGCTTGAGATTTCCGTCCGCCAGGGGGAGACCGATCCCCGCGGCCAGCACACCGTCCACCAGGCGAAGGAATTCCTTCATCTTCCGGTGGATGCCATTGCGACGCGCGACGTCTATTCGCTGTTTGTGGAGTGCGCGCCGGAGCAGGCGCAGGAAATCCTCAACGCCTTCACCAACCCGGTAATCCAGTCGGGCGTGGTCGGCGAGACGAAGCCGGCGGCGGGCACGAACTGGGTGCTGTCAGTCGGGTTCCGTCCGGGCGTGACGGACAACGTGGCGCGGAGCGCGCGCGCGGCCATCGCCGACATCCTCGGGCGTCCGCTGCGCGGGGACGAGGAGGTCTATTCCTCCGTCGAATACCTGGTGCGCGGTGCGAAGCTGACGGGCGACGACATGAAGCGCCTCGGCGGCGGCCTGCTGGCGAACGACCTGATCCAGAACACGGCGGTGCTTGCCGCCGCCGAGGTGCGGGAAAAAGGGATGCCGCAGAACCGGCCGGTGGTCACCGACCACGCGCCGCCCGAGGTCCGCACGATCTGCCTGGAAGTGCCGGACGCCGAGCTGGAACGCATCAGCCGCGAAGGCACGCTGGCGCTGACGCTGGAGGAGATGAAGGCGATCCAGGGCTATTTCCGCAGCCAGAAGCCGGCGCGCCTCGCCATCGGCCTGCCGCCCGACCCGACCGACCTCGAGCTGGAGGTGCTGGCACAGACCTGGTCCGAGCACTGCAAACACAAAATTTTCGCCGCCAAGATCGAGTACACCGACACGGTCACCGGCAAGTCGCAAACGATCGACAACCTGTTCAAGAGCTTCATCCGCCGCAGCACCGAGGAGATCGGGCAGCGCGTCAACTGGCTGGTGAGCGTGTTCCATGATAACGCCGGCGTGATCCGCTTCAACGAGAAACTGCACCTCGTGTACAAGGCGGAGACGCACAACAGCCCGACCGCGCTGGATCCGTACGGCGGCGCGATGACGGGCATCGTGGGCGTGAACCGCGACCCGATGGGCACGGGCAAGGGCGCGAACCTGCTTTTCAACGTCTGGGGCTACTGCTTCGGCTCGCCGTTCACCGCGCAGGAGGATGTGCCGGAAGGGCTGTTCCATCCGCGGCGCCTGCGCGACCAGGTGCACAAGGGCGTGATCGACGGCGGCAACCAAAGTGGCATCCCGTACATGATCGGCTGGGAATATTTCGATCCGCGCTACCTCGGAAAGCCGCTGGTGTACTGCGGCACGGTCGGCACGCTGCCGATCGCAATCTGCGGCGAAGCCTCCGAGAAGAAGAAAATCCTGCCGGGCGACCTGGCCGTGATGTGCGGCGGGCGAATCGGCAAGGACGGCATCCACGGCGCGACCTTCTCCAGCGAGGAGCTGCACAAGGATTCGCCGGTGCAGGCGGTGCAGATCGGCGACCCGATCACGCAGAAGATCATGGGCGACTTCCTGCTGGAGGCGCGCGACCAAGGGTTGTACCGTTTCATCACCGACAACGGCGCGGGCGGGCTTTCCTCCAGCTTCGGCGAGATGTCCGGGCTGTGCGGCGGCTGCGACGTCGAGCTGGCCAACGCGCCGCTGAAGTATGCGGGGCTGCAGCCGTGGGAAATCTTCGTTTCCGAGGCACAGGAGCGCATGAGTTTCGCCGTGCAGCCGGAGAAGATCGAGGCGTTCCTGGCGCTGGCCAAGCGCCGCAACGTCGAGGCGACCGTGCTCGGCACGTTCACCAATTCCGGCTTCCTGCACGCCACCTGGCAGGGGAAGACCATCGCCAAGCTTTCCATCCCGTTCCTGCACGACGGCGCGCCGCAGCTCAAGCTGAAGGCGAAGTGGACGCCGCCGAAATTCCCCGAACCGGTCATCCCGAAAGACCTGGACATCGGCGAGACGGTCAAGAAGCTGCTCGCCAGCCTCAATGTCTGCTCGGGCGAGTTCAAGTGCCGGCAGTATGACCACGAGGTCAAGGGGCTGAGCGTCATCAAGCCGTTTGTCGGCGTGAAGAACAACATCGCCTCCGACGCGACCGTCTCGATGGTCGAGCCGCTGACCACGGAAGGTGTCATCCTGGCCACCGGCATTGCGCCGCGCTACTCCGACATCGACACCTACCACATGATGACCTCGTCGATCGACATGGCCGTGCGCCGCACCATCGCGGTCGGCGGCAGCCTGGGGCATATCGCCGGCCTCGACAACTTCTGCTGGCCGGATCCGGTGCAGGGGCCGAAGACGCCCGACGGCGAGTACAAGTGCGCCCAGCTCGTGCGCGCCAACCAGGCGCTGTACAACCTGTGCAACGCCTACAACGTGCCCTGCGTCTCCGGCAAGGACTCGATGAAGAACGACAGCACCAAGGGCGGACGCAAAATCTCAATCCCGCCGACCGTGCTCTTCTCGACCATCGCCAAGATGCAGGACATCCGCAAGGCCGTCACGCTCGACGCCAAGCGCTACGGCGACCTGGTGTACGTCATCGGCATGACGCGCAAAGAGTTGGGCGGCAGCGAGTTCTACGCGCTTCTCGGCGCCACCGGCAACAGCGTCCCGACCGTACGCCCCGATGAGGCGCTCGCGACCTACCGCAAGGTGAGCCTCGCCACCGGCCAGGAACTCTGCCATTCGCTGCACACGCCGGTGTTCGGCGGGCTCGGCGTGGGCTTTGCGAAGGTCGCCATGGGCGGCAACCTGGGACTCGACGTTGATGTGAGGCTGATTCCGGCCGAAGAAGGCATGACGCCCGCGGAGGTTCTCTTCTCCGAGAGCAACAGCCGCTTCGTCGCCACCATCGCGCCGGAGAACCGCGAGAAGTTTGAGAGGCTGCTGGCTGGCATCCCGTTCGCCTGCGTGGGTACGGTCACGCTCGAACGCCGGCTTGCCCTGCAAAACGGACCGAAAAAGCCCCTGTGCTCCGTCCACATCGGCGAGGCGACCACCGCCTACACGAAGACACTGGACGGCATCTGAGACGCAAGGAAAATCCTCCCGCCGGTGCGTAACCGGGGCGACACTTGAACAGGATCGGCACACGATGAACAAAAAAGACGTCAAGGCACTGGTGATCACCGGGTTCGGCCTCAACTGCGAGAAGGAGACCGCTGCGGCGTTCCGCGCGGCCGGCGCAACTCCGGAGACACTGCACCTCAACGACCTGCTCGACGGACAGCGCAAGCTCGGCGAGTTCCACATGCTCGCCTTCATCGGCGGCTTCTCGTTCGGCGACCACATCGGCGCCGGAACGGTCTTTGCCAACCGCATCAAGTACCGCATGCGCACCGAGCTGGAGGCGTTCGTGCGCGACGGCCGGCTGGTCGTCGGCATCTGCAACGGCTTCCAGACCATCACGCGCCTGGGGCTTGTCCCGGCCGTCGGCGGGAAGCTCTTCGAACAGCAGGTCGCGCTTGCCCAGAACGAACAGGGCACCTTCCGTGACGACTGGATTCTGCTCAAGGCGAACCCCGCCTCCCCCTGCGTCTTCACCAAGGGGATCGACCTGCTGCCGTTGCCGATCCGCCACGGCGAGGGGCGCTTCGTGCCGCGCGACACCGCGCTGCGCAAGGAGCTGGAGGCACAGAACCTCGTCTGCCTGCGCTACGCCGACCCCGAGACCGGCGAGCCGGCCGACAAGTTCCCGCACAACCCCAACGGCTCCGTCAACTCCATCGCCGGCATCTGCGACCCGACCGGGCGCATCTTCGGCCTCATGCCGCACCCGGAAGCGTACCTCTCGCCGTTCAACCACCCGCAGTGGACCCGGCAGAAGCTCGAGGGCGTCCTGCCTGAGCATGGCCTCGGCCTCCAGCTGTTCACCAACGCCGTCAATTTCGCCGCGGAAAACCTGTAACGCACCGTACGGGTCCGCCGGCGCCTTGAAGGGGCGCGGGCGGGGGCCTGCCGGGCGGCCACCGGCGAGCCATGATCCCGGATTCCGGCGGTATGGTATGCAGAATCCGGCGGCGGCGGATTTTCCGAACGAGGCTCCGGTTCGTTGGTTCCCGGCGGTGCCGGGCGGAAGGTGTGGTTTCATGAAAATCCTGATGATCGGCGACATTGTGGGCAAGGGCGGGCGCCGCGCGGTGCGGAGTTTGGCACCCAAGCTGATTGCGGAGTTCGGCTGCCGCTTCTGCATCGCCAACGGCGAGAACATGGCCGGCGGCGGCGGCTTCAGCCGGAAATGCCTGGAGGAGTTGCGCGGCTCCTGCGTCGATGTCTTCACCTCCGGCGACCACATCTGGGACCAGAAGGATTTCGTCTCCGAAATCACGCTGTGCGCCGACGTCCTGCGCCCCGCGAACCTGCCGTCGTCACAGCCCGGCCGCGGCTGGGGGATCTTCAAGGCGGTGGACGGCCGCGAGATCGCCGTCATCAGCCTCCTCGGCCGCGTCTTCATGGGCAACACCCACGCCGACTGCCCGTTCCGCGCCGCGGACGCGATCCTGCGCGAGATCGGAACCCGCACGAAGCTGATTTTCGTGGACATGCACGCCGAGGCGACCAGCGAGAAGACCGCGATGGCGCGCCACCTTGACGGCCGCGTCACCGCCGTGCTCGGTACGCACACCCATGTCCCGACCGCCGATGAGCAAATCTTCCCCGGCGGCACCGCGTTCCAGTGCGACGTCGGCATGGTCGGCGCCCGCGAATCGATCCTCGGCCGCGCCGTGGAGCCGGTCCTCCGCCGCTTCGTCACCGGGATGCCGGGACATTTCACGGTCGTGGACGACGGCACCCGCCTGCACGCCACGGTGGTCGAGGTCGACCCCGCCACCGGCCGCGCCACCGGCATCCAGCGCGTCATGCGCGACTGGGACGGCGGGATGTGATCAGGCCGGCGTGCCGTCCTGACGGCCCGCCATGCGGATCAAACAAAACGGGGACGGATGCCGCAACGGCGCCCGTCCCCGCTGCTTTTGACGCCCCGGCTCAGTGGCCGCCGGTCGTCCCCACGCCGTGCAGCGATTCGACCTTGCTGAGCTTCGGCCAGAAGTAGGCATAGAGGGCGACAAAGACGAAGCAGACCAGCGGTACGATGAAGCTGCGGCACATGTTGTACTGGTCGGCGATATGCCCCATCAGCTTGGGCAGGACGGCACCGCCCATGATTGCCATGACGATGAAGGACGACGCCTTCTTGGTCAGTCCGCCCAGCCCGAAAATGCCGAGCGCAAAGATGGTCGGGAACATGATGGACATGAAGAAGTAGCTCAGGAACACGCAGGCCACGGAAACCCATCCCAGATTGCAAAAGATGAGCAGGCAGGCGACAACGTTCAGCGCGCCATAAAGGGCGAGCACCCGGTGGGCGGAAAACCGCTTCAGCAGCCATGAGCCGGAAATCCGGCCGAGCAGGAAGCAGATGAATCCGAAGGAGGCCAGGGTGGCGGCGCCCTTGTCGCTGATGTGCAGGAAGCCGTCCTTGCCCGTCTCAAACAACCCCCTCAACGCACCCGTTCCCCATGCCTCGGGAATGTGGGGGACCATGGTGAAGCCGGTCTTGGTGTCGGCCGTCATGCAGTTGATGAAGAAGCTGAAGATGCCGGCCTGGGCGGCGACATAGAAGAACTGTGCGCCGACCGCCATCACGAAGTGCGGTTTCGTCCAGATGGAGCCCACGCTGGCATGCTTCTCTTCCAACTGGTAATCATCCTCGTTCTTGATGTCGGGAATGGGGGAGAATTTGAATACAATGACAAGCAGGACGACAATGACGGCAACCGCGGCGTACGGAATCCACAGTGTCTGGCTGCCGGTGCTGACGCCCTGCGCGTCCTTGGAATAGAAGAACATGGCGCCGACGATGGGGCCGAAAATCCAGCCGATGCCGTTGCACGACTGGGCAAGGTTGATGCGGGTTGCTGCATAGCGCGCCGGGCCGAGAACGGTGGTGTAGGGATTCGCCACGGTTTCCAGAAAGGTGAGCCCGGTGGCGATGGCGCAGACGCCTGCAAGATAGGCGACGAAAGCGGTGTTCTTGGACACCTGGCCGTCGTGCGTGGCGGCCTGGATCCAGGAAGCGGGGATGAACCAGAAACCGCCGGCGGCGACAATCACGAGGCCGGCGATGATGCCGCCCTTCCACCCCAGGCGGCTCGCCAGCCATCCGGCGGGCATCGCCATCAGGAAGTAGCCGAGGTAATGCGCGAACTGCACGTTGGCGGACTGCGACTTGGTCAGGCCAAGCTCGTCCTGAAAATGCTTGTCCATGACGTCAATCATGCCGTTCAGGAACCCCCAGAGGAGGAACAGCGAACTGATCAGGATGAACGTGAACATCACGTTCTTGCCGTCCGGCATCACGAAAAGGCCTTGCTTGCTTGAGGCGGGCGTGTCGGCCATGGAAAGGGCTCCTCCGGTTCAAGTTTCCGTCAAAATTCAATCAGCAATTTCAGACTATACCCTTTCATGCCGTCAATGCCAGCCAAGCCGTGCCCGCCAAATAATGAACCCGTCCGGGGGGGGGTAGTGACGCCCCGCCGGGGCAATGGATGGCAGCCCAGGGCAACGCCCTGGGTAAAATGGTACCCTTCTTTACGCCCCACCGGGGCAGTGGATTGTGTTGTTGTGTGTACGGCCCCACTCCGACACGCCCCAGTCATTGCCCCTTCAGGACGTAGCCTTGATGATGTGACAATAACCCAGGGCGTTCCCCTGGGCTGCCATCCATTGGCCCTTTGGGGCGACGCCCGGCCAGCCTTACCCACGGATCACCGACCGGTTACTCCGCCAAATACGGCTATGGTATGCCACGCGTTTTCCTTCCAAATTTTCAGCCCGCGCAGGCGGCACAACACCGCATAAGGATGCATGACATGAACACGACCGCCGCCAAGCAAGCCATCCGCCGCCAGGAGTACCGCAAGCCCGCCTACTGGATCCGGGAAACGCAGCTCGACTTCGACATCCTCGACAACGTCGTGCGCGTCAACGCCAAGCTCTGGCTGCAGGCGGAGGATCCGGCGGCAAAGGCGCCGCTCACGCTCGACGGTTGCGGACTCCGCACGAAGGCCGTCCTGGTCAACGACCGCACGCTGTCGCCGGACGAGTACGCGGCGACCGATACGACGCTCACGATCCCGGAGGTCCCCGCCGAGTTTCTGCTGGAAACGCAGGTCGAGATCGACCCGTGGAACAATCTCTCGCTGGAGGGGCTCTACAAGTCCGGCAAAATCCTCTGCACGCAGAACGAGGCCGAGGGGTTCCGCCGCATCACCTGGTACGCCGACCGACCGGACGTGATGAGCGTCTTCACCACCACCATCCGCGCCGACCGCGCCCGCTATCCGCTGCTGCTCAGCAACGGCAACCCGGTGGCCTCCGGCGACCTTGGCGGCGGGCGGCACTTCGCCACCTGGCAGGATCCGTTCCCCAAGCCGTGCTACCTCTTCGCGCTGGTCGCCGGCGACCTCGACAGGGTGGAGGATTCCTTCACCACGAAGAGCGGCCGCAAAGTCAAACTTCATATCTTCGTGGACAAGGGCAACACCCCGCGCTGCGGCCACGCCATGGCCTCGCTCAAGAACTCCATGCGCTGGGATGAGGAGCGTTTCGGCTTGGAGTACGACCTCGACCTCTTCATGCTCGTCGCCGTCAACGACTTCAACGCCGGCGCCATGGAGAACAAGGGGCTCAACATCTTCAACTCCGCCTACGTCCTCGCGGACCCCGCAACGGCTACGGATGCCGACTACTTGGGCATCGAGTCGGTCGTCGGGCACGAATATTTCCACAACTGGACCGGCGACCGCGTCACCTGCCGCGACTGGTTCCAGCTCACGCTCAAGGAAGGGCTCACGGTGTTCCGCGACCACGCCTTCTCCTCCGACATGAACTCCGAACCGGTCAAGCGCATCGACGACGTGCGCAACCTGCGGGAAGTCCAGTTCCCTGAAGACGCCGGCCCGAACAGCCACCCGATCCGCCCGGAGGCGTACGTCGAGATCAACAATTTCTACACCTCGACCGTCTACCAGAAAGGCTCCGAGGTCATCCGCATGATCGAGACACTGATTGGTCGTGAAGCCTTCCGCCGCGGCATGGCGAACTATTTCGAGCTGTTCGACGGCCAGGCCGTGACCTGCGAGGATTTTGTACACGCCATGGAGCTGGCCTCCGGTGCGGACCTCGCACAGTTCCGGCGCTGGTACAGCCAGGCCGGGACGCCGCGCTGCCGCGTGTCCGGCACCTACGACGCGGCGTCGAAAAGCTACCGCCTCACCGTGCGCCAGGAATGCGCGCCGAGCGCCGACGGCAGTCCGAAGGAACCGTTCTTCTTCCCGATGGCCCTCGGCCTCATCGGCCCCGACGGGAAGGATTTGCCGCTTTCCCTGGGAGCGCCGGTGCCCTCACCGGCGAGCGGGTGCTCTCTCGAAAAGGCCGCCCCCACGACGCTTGTGCTCCCCATCTCCGCGCCCGAACAAAGCTTCACGTTCACAGATCTGCCCGCGGCGCCGCTGCCGTCGCTCTTCCGCGGCTTCTCCGCGCCGGTCAACGTCGAGTTCGCCTATTCCCAGGCCGACCTCATCCGCCTGCTCGCCTGCGACAGCGACCCGTTCAACCGCTACGACGCCGGCCAGCGCCTCGCCACGCTCTGCCTGGAGGGGATGATGGGCGCTTCCACGGGAGCGCCGGCATCTTGCCGGCTTCCGCCGGGCCTCCCGCCCGGCGCACAGCCAAGCGAAAACCGTGCCAGGCGGGACGCCGTGGCACAAGCGGGCGGGACGCCCACGCTCCCGTCCATGCTGACGCAAACGGCGGAAGCAGTGGCCCCGGCGGCCCTCGACGCCTTCGGCACGCTGCTGGCCGACGACGCGCCCGACCGCGCCTTCTGCGCCAAGGCGCTCGTCCCGCCCACGCTGAACGCGCTCACCCAGGGGAAGAATCCGTGCGACTTCCACGCCGCCTTCGCCGCCCGCGAACGGTTCATGGAGGCGTTCGCCGCGCGGTTCGAGGGCCGGCTGCTGGAGCTGTACAACCGCTACCGCTCGCCGGAATACCGCACCGACGGCAAGTCGGTCGGCGAGCGCGCCTTCCGCAACCTCTGCCTGTCGTATCTTTCGTACCTCGGCGGCGACTACGCGAAACTCGCCTACCGCCAGTTCCAAGAAGCGCATAACATGACCGACAGCCTCGGCGCGCTCAACGTGCTCGCGCAGCTCGACTGCCCGGAGCGCGAAACCGCGCTGGCGGAATTCCGCGCGAAATGGCAGGGCGACTTCAACGTGATGAACAAATGGTTCGCCGTCCAGGCCGGCTCCAAGCGCGCCGGCGTGCTCGGCGACGTCCAGCGGCTGATGGCCGACCCGGCGTTCGACCCGAAGAACCCGAACCGCCTCCGCGCGCTCTACGGCGCCTTCGGCCGGAACTACATCCATTTCCACGCGGCGGACGGCTCCGGCTACGCCTTCCTGGCGGAACGCATCCTGGAACTCGACACGTTCAACCCGCATGTCTCCGCGGCGTTCGCCAAGCTCTTCGACAAATACGCCGTGCTCGACGGTGCGCGACAGGCGCTTGCGCGTCCCCAGCTGGAGCGTATCATAGGTACGACGGGGGTTTCCGCCGGCCTGGCCGAGATCGTCTCGAAAACGCTGGCGTCGGGGACGTGAACCCCGTCATCCCGGAGCGTTCCTGAAGCAGCGGCGGGTCAGGGCTGGACGGCCGCGGGGTGGAGCATGGCGGCGATGCCGGCCATGATCATCTGCGCGGCCATGGAACAGAGGATGAGCCCCGTCAGCCGGCGGAGGACCGCCAGGCGCCGCTGGCCGAGCTTGCGCTCCAGGAAGCTGGCGGCGTAGAGGATGACTCCCAGGGAGACGGCCGCCGCCAGCAGTGCCAGCGCGAAACAGCCCTTGCTCCCCCAGGAGCGCCCCTCCGCGGCCATGACCAGCAGCGCGCCGGTGGTGGCGGGCCCGACCGCGGCGGGAATGGCCAGGGGGACGACCGCGATCTGTTCAGGATCCTCGTCCGGTTTCTTCTGCTGCCGGTCCACATCCGGGCCGTTGACGAGCGCGACGCCGGAGAGGAACAGCAGCGCGCCGGCTCCCACGCGGAATGCGTCCAAGGTGATTCCCAGAAGCTGGAACAGGTACTGTCCGCCCAGCATGAGCACGAGACCGGTCAGGAAGACGGCAACGGCGCATTTCACGGCGATCCGCTTGCGGACCGCATCCCCCATGTCCCGCGTGAGCGAAAGGAAAACGGTCAGCACGAAGAACGGGGCGAAGAGGAAGAACAGCTTCAGGAAGGAGTTTACAAACAGTTCCATGGATGGCGCTTGCGTTTTCTTGATGCGGAGCTACGCCGCCGGTTCCGGGGCTACAGCGCGCCCTTGGTGGAGGGGATGCCGGTACAGCGCAGGTCGAGCGTCGTCGCCTCGTCGAGCGCGCGGCCGAACGCCTTGAATACGGCCTCGAAGATGTGGTGGATCTCCTCGCCAGCCAGGAGGTCGATGTGCAGCGTGATGCCGCCGGCGTTGACCAGCGCCTGGAAGAATTCGCGGAAGAGGCGCGCGTTGAAGCCGCCGACCATGCGGTCGTCGCACCGCACGTTGTAGGCCAGGAACGGGCGGCCGGAGAGGTCGATGACGACACGGGCGAGCGCCTCGTCCAGCGGGACGTGCGCGGAGCCGTAGCGCCGGATGCCGCGCTTGTCGCCGACGGCTTCCTTAATCGCCTGCCCGAGGGTGAGCCCAAGATCCTCGATGGTGTGGTGCGCGTCCACCTCAAGATCGCCGCGGGCGATGAGGTTGAGGTCGAAATAGCCGTGCTTGGCCATGGCCTGGAGCATGTGGTCCACGAACGGCAGGCCGGTGTCCACCTTGGTGGCGCCGCTGCCGTCGAGCCCGAGGGCAAGGCAGTTGTCGGTTTCGCGCGTCTTGCGCTTCACATCCGCCGAACGGGGTGCCGCGGCATTCTTCGCCTGTTTTTTTCGCGTGGCCATGGTTGTTGTCCTTCCGGGATTCCGCCGGGCGGGTGATGCCGGGAATATAGCCCGCTTTCGGCGGGAACGGGGAACAACTGTTCGAAGGCCGGCACAAGCAGGGGCGAATCCCGGCAGGAGAGACGGGCCGGCCGCTACTTCAGCGTGATGACGGCCGGGTCGTAGTCCGCCGGGGCCTCGAAGCCGAGCAGATTGATGCAGGTCGCCGCCAGGCTGGAGATGCCCAGGCCGCCGCGGAGTTCCCGCTCGTATTCGCCCTGGTATTCCGGGTCGTAGACGATGCACGGGACCGGGTTGAGCGAGTGCGCGGTCTTGACCTTCTTGGTGCCGTTCTCGACCAGCACGGAGCCGTCCTTCTTGTGCTCGAACATGTCGTCCGCGTTGCCGTGGTCGGCGGAGACGAGCATGACGCCGCCGGCCTTCTCGACCGCGGCCTTGAGCCGGCCCAGGCAGAGGTCCACGCCTTCAACGGAGATCTGCACGGCCTGGTAGACGCCGGTGTGGCCGACCATGTCGCCGTTCGGGTAGTTCAGGCGGATGAAGTCGTACTTGCCGGAGGCGATGGCTTCCAGCACGGCGTCGGTGATCTCCGCGCACTTCATCCAGGGGCGCTGCTCGAACGGGAGCACGTCGGACGGGATCTCGATGTAGGTTTCGAGCTTTTCATTGATCTTGCCGGACTTGTTGCCGTTGTAGAAATAGGTGACATGCCCGTACTTCTGCGTCTCGCTGATCGCCAGCGAGCGGACGCCGCTCGCGCAGAGGAATTCGCCCACGGTGCGGTCGATGGTCGGCGGGCTGACCAGGTAGTGCTTGGGCACGTGCAGGTCGCCGTCGTACTCCATCATCCCGGCGTAATAGACCTTCGGGCGGCGGACGCGGTCGAACTGGGGCAGGGTGTCCTGCTCGAACGCCATGGTCATCTCGATGGAGCGGTCGCCGCGGAAGTTGAAGTAGATCACGGAGTCGCCGTCGTTGACCGTGCCGACCGGCTTGCCGTCCCTGGCGATGACGAAGCTGTGCAGGTCCTGGTCGATCGCCTTGGTTTCCCGGCGCAGCGTCTCGATCGCCTCGCGGGCGGAGGGGAACTGGCGGCCTTCGCCGAGCACGTGCGTCTTCCAGCCGCGCTCGACCATCGTCCAGTCCGCGTTGTAGCGATCCATGGTGATGTACATGCGGCCGCCGCCGGAGGCGATTTGCGCGTCGAATCCGTCGCCGTTCAGCTTGGCGAGGAACTCCTCGAACGGGTTGACGTACTCCAGGGCGGAGGTTTCGCCGACGTCGCGGCCGTCGAGCAGGATGTGGATGCGGACGTGCTTGACCTTGCGGTTCTTCGCCTCGATGATCATCGCCTTGAGGTGGTCGATGTGGCTGTGCACGTTGCCGTCGGAGAAGAGGCCGATGAAATGCAGGGTGGAGTTGTTGTCGGTGACGTTCTTCACCGCGGCGTTCCAGGTTTCGCCGGCAAACATCGCGCCGCTGGCGAGCGCCTTGCCGACCAGCATCGCGCCCTGGGCGAAGACGCGGCCGCAGCCGATGGCGTTGTGGCCGACCTCGGAGTTGCCCATGTCGGCGTCGCTGGGCAGGCCGACGGCGGTGCCGTGTGCCTTGAGCCGGGTGTTCGGGCAGTTCTCATGCATCCAGTCGAGGGTCGGCTTCAGCGCCGTGCGCACCGCGTCGCCCTCCGGCAGCTTGCCGTAACCCACGCCGTCCATGATGACCAGCACCAGCGGTCCGCGGCGCTTGTTGAACCCGGACAATTTCTTCAGCTTCTCGATCATGGCTGGCGCTCCTTGATGACGATCCGCGGTTTGCGCGGACTTCACGGACTTGGTGGACGAAGGGAGGCAATATAAGCGGCCAACGGCCGGAAAAAAGGACGGGGTGGCTTGACATCACGCCCGGCAATTCAATGCGTCCGCGGTGGGATTTGGGCCGGCGCGCGGCGGGGACCGATTTGAAATCCATGCAGCAGACCTTACTTTTTCCCCCTTGTGCAAAATCCGCGGCAGCGCGCGAGGCGACCAGGACCAGACATCAACATCCGCAAGAGGGGGAAAAGAGATGAAGAGCTACATCGCATGGTTGGTGGCGGCGGTCATCGGGTTTTCTGTCGCATGGGAAAGTGCGGCGGCGGAAACGGGCGGGGCGCTCACGGGAATGACCCAGACCAATTTCGAGCGGCGGGAGCTTGAGATGAAGGACTCCCTCCTGCGCCGGCAGTACGAGAACATGGAGATGCAGCGGTTTGATCTCGACCTGAAACGGGAATTTCTGCGCGTGGAAAACGCGGAAAAACGCAACGACAAGCGGGCCGAAAGCGACAAGAAGGTCGAGATCGAAATCATCAACGCCAAGATCAAAATTCTGGAGGGGCGGATGGACGCCAACCGCCGGCAGGCGCTCCAGGTGGCGGTCGCGCTGGCACGACTGCCCGTTCCGCCACCGAAGACGCCGGCGACGGAGTGATAAATCCCATCCAATGCCTGTGATCGGGGAGGGGGATCGCCCGTCACCGCGGTGCGTGGCGTCCCTTTACTTTCCAACCGTCCGCATCCTTCTGGAACAGGAACTCCCAGGTGACCGTCAGGCCGTAGCTGCTCTCCGCCTCCTTCATCCGGCAGACGGCTTTCGCGGTGGAGCTTTCGACTTGAAGCTGTTCGACGGCGGCGACAGCCATTCCCATGCTTTCCGCCCTCAGGTACTCCCCGACGGCGGCGATGAACGGCTTTGCCTCCTCTGCGGACGGCACCGGGGCCGCGCTTTTTCCGCAGGCTGCGGCCAGCATGAGCAAACACCCGGCAAAAAACCCGGCCACGCAAATCTTAAAAACCTTCATGTCCCGTTCTCCTTTTCCTGGACGCGCTCACTGGCCGAAACGGCGGCCGGAGATGGATTACGGCCTCCGGACCGCCGGACTCACGGCTTTGCCGCGTGCTTCTCTTCCGGCTTTGCCGCCGCCTTTTTCGGATAGCCGACGGTCTGGGCGAGGATGACCCGCTGCTCGGGGCGCAGCTTCATGGCCTTGGCGAGCGGTTCGCGGTCCACATAGCCGCGCACCACCGTCGCCAGCCCGGCAGCGGCGCAGTAGAGGTACACGTTTTGGCTGACGTAGCCGGTGTCCGTGGCTGCGTAAAGCTCCTTGTCCGACGGCTGGAAATTGGTCATCTTGGCGAAGTCGGCAACAAAGACTAGGTTGACCGGGGCGTCCTTGATGAACGCCTGCTTGCCGGTGAGTGTGCGGAGGTCGTCGGCAAGCACCGGGGTCAACTCGTTCTTTTTCGGATTATAGAGGAAAAGCCCTTCGGCCATGGCGACATAGACATCGATCTCCTGGCAGTTTTTGGCGGTGGGCGAGGTGCGCCGGCCGGATTCGGGGCGGTTGATGCCGGCCGCCGCCCACAGCATGTCGGACATCGCCTGGAGCGGCAGTTTTTCCGCGCTGAATTCGCGCGAGGTCTTCCGTTCCGCCAGCGCCTGCATCAGCGGCATGCCGCCGTCCGTCTTCGGCTTGGGCAGCGGAATGGCCTTCATTTCATCGGCGGCAGGGGCTGCCAGCGCGGCGGCGAATGACAAAACGGCAAAAAAACGGGCGGCAAATTTCATGATGGTCTCCATGTACCTGCAGGTTTTGAACTCGACCCCAAAATAACCCCGCCGTGGGAAAATCCCACCCGGGATGGTGGTCGAACATGATTTTTGAATGCGGAATTTCGGAATCCAGGAGAAAAGCCGCCCGGCCCGCAGGATGGTCACTTCCCAATGCAGAAGCGGGAGAAGATGTTGTCGAGGATGTCGGGCGTGTGCGTCCGGCCGGTGATGCGGCCGAGGGCATCGAGAGCGCCGCGCCAGGCGACGGCGGCCAGCTCCCAGCGGCCCGCCTGCATCTCCGTTGCGGCCTCCGCAACCGCCTCCATTGCAGCCGAGAGCAGGGCGGCGTGGCGTCCATTGACGGCGACCTCCGCATCCTCCGGAGCCCCCGGCAGGACGGCGTCCGCGATGCGCCGGAACAGTTCGTCGAGCCCCGCGCCAGTCTTTGCGGAGAGCGCAACGGGATGGAGGATTTTTGATTTTTGATTCCTATTGGGGTGACATACCCCGACCCTTGGGTCGCTTGAGTCCTCGATAACAATCTTGGTGTTTGGATACCCCGACCCTTGGGTCGGGGAGGCTTCATTACCGAATTCCGAGTGGATGATCCGGGTTTCGGCATCTAGGACGATTGGTGGCAACAAATCAATCTTGTTGAAAACCGGAATGACCAGGCCGGCAGCAGATTTCTCCGTTTCCATCGCCAATTTCCAATTCCGGATTTCCACCTGCGCGGCATCCATGAGCCAGATCTCGACATCGGCGGCGGATCGGGCCTCGTGTGTGCGCCGGATGCCGACCGCCTCAATCTCGTCCGACGTCTCCCGGATGCCGGCCGTGTCCACCACGCAGGCGGGGATGCCGAGAATGTCCACCCATTCCTCCAAGGTGTCACGCGTTGTGCCGGGAAGATGGGTGACAATGGCACGGTCGCGGCCAAGGATGGCGTTGAGCAGGCTGGATTTTCCGGCATTGGGCGGACCGGCGATGACGACGCGGATGCCGTGGCGCAGGATCTCCCCCTGGCGCCGACCGGCGAGGAGTTTTTCCAGTTCGGAGGCGAACGCGGCGGCCTCGGCACAAAGCGTTTCCGGCGGGGTGAGGGTGAGATCCTCCTCGGGAAAATCGAGCCGGGCCTCGGCCTCGGCAAGCAAATGCTCCGCACGGCGGTAAAGACCGTCCGCCATCCGTCCGAACGCACCGGCGAGATGACGGTTGGCGAGGCGCAGGGCGCGGTCGGAATGCGCGGCGATGAGGTCGGCGACGGCCTCGGCCTGCGTCAGATCCATCTTTCCGTTGAGAAAGGCGCGCTGGGTGAACTCGCCGGGATTGGCCATGCGCGCGCCGGCGGCGGAGAGGAGGGCAAGGGTCCGGGAAAGGATTAGGCGGCTGCCGTGGCAGTGGAGTTCGGCCATCTCCTCGCCGGTGTAGCTCTCCGGTGCGGCAAAGCGCACGGCCAAGGCGCGGTCCAGCGCCGCGCCGGCGGCGTCCGCAATCCGCCCCAGTTCCAGCGTGCGCGGCGGCACCACCGCCAGCGGCCGCACCCCGCGCCAGACACGCGCGCAGACCGCCACGGCGTCCGGCCCGGAAATACGGATGATGCCGACGGCCCCGCCGGAGGCGGTGCCGGGAGCCGCGATGGTGTCGGATGTTTGCATGGTGGGAAGGGGGTGCCGGGTGGAGGATCGGAGGGGGTTCGCACGCCTGCGCACACGATTAATTTTGTTTGAAAGCGTTGCTTTTATTTTCCGCAAACGGTGCTAATATAGCCACTCGCGACTCTACGTGCGCGCATTGGGACAATGCTCCATCAAGGGGGAATGTCAGGCATATGGCGATTCAGGCGAAACAACTGAAGGATCTTCCGGAACCGACCCGCAAGCTTTACGGGCGCGCGAAGGCTGCCTTTGACATCAAGAACTACGACTACGCCTTCGAGATGCTGGAAAAGGTGCTTCAGGATGAGCCAGGCTTCATCGAGGGGCACCAGATTCTCCGTGACTCCCTGCTTGAGCGCGCCGGAGGCCACAGCAGCGTCATGCGCAAAATGACGTCGATGTTCAAGACGGGCCCCCTCCTTGTCCAAGGGCCGATGCTACTGAAGAAGGGTGAGTTCGCCAAGGCGTTGCAGGTGGGTGAAAAGGCTCTTGTGGCAGATCCCACCAACATCGGAACGCTGCAGTTCCTGGCCAAGGCGGCGCGCGCCGCCGGGCTGGCGGAACTCGCCATCCAGACCTTGGAAACTGCCTCCAATCTCGATGGCAAGAACAAGGACGTCCTGCGTGAACTGGCGGAAATCCACAAGGAACAGCAGAATTTCAACAAGTCCATCGAAGCCATCCAGCGGCTCATGAAGCTAACCCCGGGCAGCATCGAGCTCGGCACGGAACTGAAGCAGCTCACGGCCCAGTCCACGATGAAGAAGGACAAATGGGATGAGGCTTCCTCATACCGGGACGTGATCCGCGACAAGAAGCAGGCTGAGCTTCTCGAGCAGGAAACCCGCTCCGGCACGCGCGACGAGGCGGCGCTGAAGAATCTCGTCGCCGCCGCGGAAAAAACTGCGTCCAAACAGGCAACCACGGCCAATATCAAGGCGCTGGCCGAACTGTACGTCAAGGATCGCCAGTGGGACAACGCCATCGTGCAGTACAACCACATCCTCGAAGCGTCAGGCAGCATGGATCCGGCCATTGACGAAGCAATCACGGAAATCATGGTTGCTAAGTTTGACGGGCAGATCGACCAGTGGCGCGACTATGTCAAACTCAACCCTGACCAGCAGGCGGAAGCCGACAAGAACATGGCGCTGTATGAGCAGCAGAAGCAGGACATGCTCTTCCAGCGCATGCTGGACCGCGTTCAGCGCTATCCGAACGACGCCTCCTACCGCTTTTCCCTTGGCGAGATGTATTTCCGCCGCAGCCAGCTGGATCAGGCCATGGCGGAGTTTCAGCTTGCCCAAAAAAGCCCCCAATTCCGTTGCAAGGCACTGGCCTACATGGGAAAATGTACCCTCCAGAAGGGTGTCATGGTCGAACTGGCGCTGGAACAGTTCAAAGCCGCCATTGACGGATTTGAGAGCACGGATCCCATGCGCAAAGAATGCCTCTACGACCTCGGAACCGCCTATGAGAAGCTGGGGCAGGCCGAACAGGCACTTGCCTCATTCCGTGACCTGTATTCACTGGATGTAGGCTACCGCGATGTCAGCGCCAAGCTTGAAAAATATTATAAAAAATGACATGTTTCAAACCTGTGGATATCCACGGCAGCTTCCTGTAAATATCTGGAGATGATAAGTTATCCACAGGCGGGCGATAGGTTCCGCAACAGGTTTTTAATGGTGCTTTCGGTATGATAAGATTATTATTTCCAGTATATTATGAAATCCGTAAACAAGTTGACAGCCTATAATAAGACAAATAGTTTATGTTTTGAACAAAGAGTATCTGTAGAATGGTTTGTTTACAACGAGGAGCATCAACATGAAATTGACTGTTTCCAAAGAATTGCTAGTGGCTTCGCTGCGCCGGGTTTTGAATGTGGTTTCCGCCCGCACAACGCTGCCGATTCTCAATAATATCCTGCTGGAAACGGCGGGGGATAAACTGATTCTTACCGGAACCGACCTTGAAGTGTCAATCCGTACCGAAATCCCCGTGACGGTCGTGGAGCCGGGTACTATCACGATTCTGGCCAAGAAATTCGGCCAGATCGTCAGCGCCCTGCCGGACGGCGAGGTGACGCTGGAGACGGACAAAGACAACCGGGTCCGGATTTCCTGCAAGAAATCAAATTTCAACATTGTCGGCATGGACAGCGTTGAATTTCCGAGGGAAAATCCCATCGAAAACGGCTGGTCCTTCACCACCACCTGCGGCGATTTCCGAAAAAACCTGGCCAAGGTTTCCTATGCCGCCAGCCCCGACGAGAGCCGCCGCGTGCTGAATGGTATTCTTCTGAGTCTCCGCCAAGGAATGCTGACGATGGCGGCCACGGACGGCCGCCGACTGGCGCTGGTAGAGAAACCGTTGACAGGCGGTTCGACCGGCGAAGAGGGAGATGTCATCCTGCCGCCGAAAGTGGTTGCGGAACTCCAGAAGCTGGGTGAGAGCAGTGATGAGCTGGTGGTCCAGCTCACCGACCGCAAGGCGGCGTTCAAGGCCGGCGGCACTGTCGTTACCTCCAAACTGGTGGAGGGGAACTATCCCAACTACCGGCAGGTGATACCGGCCAAATTCACAGCCTCCGCCATTATTCCCCGCGAAGAGTTCCAGACGGTTCTCAACCGCGTTTCCATGGTTGTCAGCGAAACCAGCTCCTCGATCAAAATGAAGCTGGAAAAGGCGCTGGTTACAGTCAATGCCGTCAGCTCCGAATTCGGTGAAAGTTCCGAGCCGCTGGAAGTCTCCTATGAAGGCCGGGAAGTCCAGATTGCCTTCAATCCGGTGTTTCTGGCCGATCCGCTGAAGCATCTTGAAGCCGACCAGATTGTGCTTGAATTCAACGACGAATACAGCCCGATGAAAATCAGTGGCGACGAAGGCTTCCTCTACATCATCATGCCGATGCGCGTGTAGGATCCGCCGGAATCCGTGGTGTAGGTGCCGCCGTGGTGGAAACGCCCGAGGCGGCGGCATCTTTTCCTTGGTTTGGTATGGCCTCCTCCTCCGCCTGCCCGCTGTCGTTGGTGGCGTGCGGCAGGATCCAACTGGGACTGTATGGCTCACCTCTCCACCTAATGGAAGGGTGCCGCCGGTAACGGCTTCGGAATCTGGGCTCAACCGGCCGCAAATCACGAAGCTCCGCGCCCACAATGGGAAATCCTCGTTTAAAAAGTGGAAATCCGGGTGGAGCGTCAGCCTTTGCAAACGCCGGGTCATCAACCTGAAAACAGCGGCGGTTCGCTTCGCTCCCTGATTCTCAAGCAGTTCCGCAACTACGGACACGCGGAGCTGGAGTTCAAGCCGGGGCTGACGGTTCTTCTCGGACCGAACGGACAGGGAAAGACCAACATCCTTGAGGCCGTACATTATCTGGCCTTTCTGCGCTCCTTCCGTACTCGGCAGATCAAGGAACTGATCCGTTTCGGGGCGGATGGATTCCAACTGCAGGCCGGGTTGGCGGCGGCAGTAGCAGAATCCGGCGCCGACCGGCTCTCCGTCACATTCGGCCGCGACCGCCGCCTTTTCCTCAACGGCGCACCGATGGACAAGGGAAGCGAGTTCATCAACCAGTTTTTCTGCGTCGCATTCATTCCGGAGGACATCGAACTGGTCAAAGGGCCGGCCGCCGAGCGCCGCCGCTGGCTGGACATGCTCACCGGCCAGTTAGACCGCTCCCACCTCCGCGACCTGCACGCCTACAACCATGCGCTGAAGTCGCGCAACGCCATTCTCCGTCAGTTTGGAAAATTCGATGCGGGAAGTCTCGACGCCTACGACCAGCTGCTGGCGCGCCACGGCGCCGCGGTGATCCAGAACCGTCGGCAGACCGTTGGGCGGCTGGCTTCCTGCGCCCTTGCGGACTCCGCGGTGTTGGTCAACGGCACGCTGGAGTATGAATATCTTCCCGGCCTGCCGAAGTCAGACCCCTCTGCGTCTGCCGACGACCACCCGGCCGCCGGTGGCGATGACGCACCATCCGCCATTCAGGGGCGCAAGCTTCAGGAAGCGTATTTGGAGATGCTTGTCCAGAACCGGTCCCGCGATCTTCGCGATGGGGTGACCGTCTGGGGGCCGCACCGGGACGAGCTTGTCATCCGCCTGTCAGGCAGGCTTCTTTCCGCCTATGGCTCGGAAGGGCAGTGCCGGGCTTCGGCGCTGTGGCTGCGCGTGGCCTCCGCGCGCATCCTGCGGGAGTACACGGCCTCGCCGCAAGCGGCCCTGGTGTTGCTGGTGGACGACGTGCTCGGCGAGCTGGATGAAAGCCGCCGCGCCGCCTTTTGGGATCAGATTCAGGGCGGCGGCACGCAGATTTTCTTCACCTGCACGGCCATTCCGCCGTCCCTGACCGGCCGGGTGACGCAGACCCTGCATGTGTCCGCGGGTGTCGTTTCCACCGGAGGCTGATTCGGGCACCGTTTCGCGAAAAAAACGCCCCCCGGAACGTCCAACCCTTGAGAGGGGCGGGTCATCCGGAGGGCGAGTTTTTTCTTCCCTGTATTTTCGGCCGAAGTGGTCGGCGGCTTCCGATGTTTCGTGTTCCGATTCGAAAGTCGTGGGCGGTTTACTCCGCGGCTTTTTCGTCTTCGGCAGCCTTCTTGGCGTCCGCTTTCGGCGCTTCGGGCTTCTTCCCCTCAACCTTGACCGCGCGGGCCTGTTCCATGCCGCGGAGGACGTACTTCATGGGGAGCACGACGGGGGTTCCGCCGACCTGGAGCTTGCCGCCGCCGCCGCCGCTGTCCTGCTTGCGCACCGTCACGAGTCCCAGGGTGCTTCCGTCCGCCTTGAACACGGGCGTGCCGGGCTGGCCCATGAATCCATCCACGACGTAGCTCGTGCGCGGCTTGGTGAGCTTGGCGACGACATCGCAGAAGCCGAGGGCGGCCTTGCGGTCCATGCTCTTCGGCAGGCGCTGCAGGGCGAACAGTCGATCGGTGATGTCGGCGTCGCGTTCGGCCGGGGTGATGTGGACGAAGGCCGGCAGCGGCTTCTCCGTCTTTTCCGGCATCAGGAACGCGATGTCAAGGTCGGGATCCTGGTAGACGGTTTTGGCCGGGATTTCCGTGCCGTCAGCCAGCATGATCTTGATCTTGGATGTCGTGCTTTTGGGGAAATTGGCCCCCGCCTCCTGGCGAACCGAGTCGCTGACGGCGCTTAGCGGATCGAGCAGCGTGGTGGAGACGACCGTCAGCCCCTTTTCGTCCAGCACGGTGCCGAACATGTTGAGGTCCTTGTCCTGGGTCTGGCCGTTCATTTCCAGCTTCATGACTGCCGACACGGAGACAACGGCCTCTTGGCAGTCGGCAAAGACCTTCTTGGCCGCCTGCTGCGCCTCGTCCGCCGCGCAGACGCCTGCCGCCATCGCCGCCGCCGTGCATGCACCTTTGATCCAGTTTGTGAACTTCATGCCTTGTTCTCCTTTGTGTCGATTACGTTTCCATTGGTTTCCAAATCCGATTCCAGTTCCAGGAACAGGGTGTGGATACCGCGGCGGACGAAGAACACGATATGGCGCATCTTCTTCGCCTTGGCCTCCTTCATCAGCCGCTCCACGGTGTCCGAATCCGGAGTCGGCGTCCCGTTGATGCTGAGGATGACGTCGCCGCCGGCGAGCTGGGCCATGGAGGCGAGTCCGGCGGATGTGACGTAGTCGATAAGCGTCCCCTCCAGCTTCTCGGGCAGCTGCAGATCCACTCGGTCGTCAAAGGTCATGTCGCGGACGCCCATTTCAAAATCCTTGTCCTTGCTGCGCTTGACTGAGGCGGCGTCGGTTTCCGCGGAGTCCAACAGCACCTTCAGGGAGGAGGACTTGCCGCCGCGCAGGATGTCAAACTTCAGTTCGGTTCCCGGGTCGTACTGCCGGATGGTGGCGAGGAACTGGGACACCTCCTCCGGTTGGGAGATCAGAATCCGCTCTCCGTCCAACTTCAGCAGCAGGTCGCCGACCTTCACGCCGGCCTTGTCGGCGCCGCGGCGGGGTACGACGTAGGTGACGCGCAGCCCCTTGGTGCCTTCGGGCAGCGAGAGCGCCGTGGCAATTTCTTCGGTGATCGGCTGCAGGCGCACCGGGAACCAGGCGCGCTTGGGCGACTTGGGCGGATCCTGCTTCGGATCCTTGCCGATGCGGACGACGGTGAGGAGGCTGACCGTGTCACGGTCCATCGCCACCAGCACCGGAACGCGGTCCGTCTTGCCGGCGACAGTCTTCTTGGTGACGGCCTTGAGGTCAACCATGCGCTTCACCGTCTTGCCGTCAACCGCGGTGATGATGTCGCCGGGGAGCAGGGCCGGCTTCGCCAGCCCGCAGGTGCCGCCGCCGCTGATGGAGGTGACCATCACGCCGTCCTGGGTCGGGCGGTGCAGTTCCAGCGCCTCCATGCGGGTGATCTCGCGGGCCGTCATTCCCCAGTCCTTGAATTCCACGTCCTTGCCTTCGGCGGGTTCGCGCGCCACCGTGGCCAGCCCCAGCTCCAGCTCCTTGCCGTCGCGCAGCAGTCTGGTCGTTACCGTCTTGCCGATCGGCGTGCCGAGCACCAGGCGGTTGAACGGCGGCATGTCTTCGGCAATTCTGCAGTTCAGCGGCTCTCCGTCAAACGAAAGCAGGTAATCGCCGGCCCGGATGCCGGCCTTTTCCGCCGGAGAACTCTCAATCACGCCCGAAACCAGCATGCCGGAGTTCAGCGCGCATGATTTCGGCCGCGGCTGCCCCTCGATGCCCGTCCAGCTGCGGTCCACATGTCCGCTGGCGATGATTTGCATGGCGATGGATTTTGCAAGATTACCGGGAATGGCGCCGGAGAGGTTCGCCACGCCGATTTCATTGACGCCGATGATCTCGCCCTTCAGGTTGACCAGCGGCCCGCCGCTGTTGCCGCCGAAAATCACTGCGTCGTGCGCAATCCAGCGGACCAGCGAGCCGGTGTCCTCGCCGTCCAGACGGAAGGCGGCCGCCATGTGGCGGGGCATAATCATCGCCGCGTTGCTCACGATGCCGCGGGTCACCGACTGCGAGATGCCGCCGGGGCAGCCCATGGCCAGCACCACATCGCCCACCTGCAACTTGTCCGAGTCGCCGAACTCCGCCACGGCCAGCTTCCGCTTCGTCTTGGCGGTGCTCATGTCCAGCTTGATCACGGCGATGTCCGCCAGCGGATCCGTGCCCACCAGCTTCGCGTCCACCTCCTCGCCGTCCGGCATCCGGCAAATCAGGCGCTCCGCCTTGCCCGCCACGTGATGGTTTGTGACAATGTATCCATCGGGGCTGATGATGGCGCCGCTGCCCGATGCCGCCTGGCGGTTCAGGCGGCCGTTGCCCGGCTCCGTTGTGACCACAAAAATCCGCACCAGCGCCGGGTAAACCTTTGAGACGGCCTTCTCGACTTCCTTGCGTCCCGCATCCGCCGCCACCGCCGGCAGCACGGTCACCGCCAGCCCCGCCAGCGCCAGAATCCCGGCCCGCAGCATCCTCATGTTTTTCAGCATCGTCATCCCATTTCCCTGTTGGTTTGGATTCTGTGTGCGGACTGCCGTTTCGCCGGAACCCCCAAAAGTAGCCTTCCGCCCGGCAGAGTCAAGGCATCATGCAATGACCATACGCCATAAAGACAGTAGCGTCGCCCTCCGCGTGTTTTGTCTGCCGCTGCACGGAAAAAGGAGAAACCCCGTCCGGCGTGGAAAAAACACCGCAACGCGCTATGTTGAAAGGCGTAAGAGATGCGTCTTGTACCGGGGGCGAAATTGGTTTCGACTGGTCAGGATTAGCGTTGGTTGCATGCGGAGGATGATCGTGGGCCTCCTAAAACATCGATCAAAACAGTAACTGCGAACGAACAGTACGCACTCGCGGCCTAATTAGGCCGTGCGTTTCCGCCCTGACGCCTGATAGGGGGCCGGAAACGACGACATCGGGCTGGCCGCAGAGCCGGGCATCCGGGCCGAGCGGTAAGAACCAACAGGATGATAAGCTTGGGGGTAGGCCTGTCCAGCGCCGGCCCCCCGGACGAAAATAAAGATCTGGACTAAGCATGTAGTAGCTGCCGCGATTCCTTTTCAGGACGGGGGTTCGACTCCCCCCGCCTCCACCATTTTCATTTGTGACAAGTTGCGCCACTTGTTGTCCAAGTGTGTCAGGCGCAATTGTTTGCAAACTATGTTCCATGACAGACGGTGACGCGTCAGGAACTGTCGGGACTGGCGTTTGGCGCAAATGCTGGGCCAATCCCAAAGGCAAGCCCGACAAGAAATCCGGCATTCCCTCAATCGCCGCCGCCAGCGACAACTGGCGGACATCGGTGTAAACGCCTGCGGTCAGTTCCGCCGTGCTATGGCGCATGTTTTCTTGCACCACCCGCAACGGAACGCCGCTTTTGATCTGTTCGGTGCAATAGGTGACGCGGAACGAATGGAAATCCGCTATGCGCCCCTGTTCGTCACAGAAGACCACGCCAGCGCGTTTCCAATACGGGAGCATGTCACGCATGCGCCGGAGCCCGCCAAAGACGGGAGCCGCGGTGGACACGTTCGGCGGACGGATGGCGCGCAGAACGTCCGCAAGGCTTCCCCGTAATGGCAGCAGGGCGACTTTGCGGTTTTTCGTGGTCGAAGCGCGGGCGCGGACAAAATACGGCGCCTCATCCAGTTCGAGATCACCCCATTGCAGACCTTCCAGTTCTGCCCGGCGCAGGCCGGTATAGACAGCCATTGCAAAGACCGGCATCATATCCCCAGCCGTTGCCAGCAGGCGGCGCACTTCATCCGGCGTCAGGGCACGGCGGACACGCTTTTCATTGCCGGAAAGCGGTATCTTCTTCAACCGCCGCAACGGGTTTTCTTTGAGCCGTCCGTCTTCTACCATCCAGTTCAGGAGGAACCGGACGGAATCCAAGTAATGGTTCAACGTTTTGGCGGCTTTGTCGCCGTTAGTGTTGCGCCACGCCTCGAAAGATTGCGCGGTTATGACCGAGGCGAAGCCCCAGCCGCATTCATGGGCGAGGATGGCCAACCGCTGACACACCCGGCGGATATGAATTTCAGATCGGCGGAGGGAGCGGAGATGTGCTGCGTAATCCTTGAGGTGTTGCGAAAGCGACTTTTTGGCCGCATCCCGTAACGCCCTGAAGGGAGCCAGGCCAGCCCGCTCTTGTTGCATCAGGGCGATTTCATCCCACATCAGCTTGTTGGCAACCTGCTTATCGCCGGTCTTCAACGATTTGGAGATCGTGTGCGGCATATCACCGACACGCATTAATGCGTGGTAATAGTCCCCGCGTTTGCGAAGGCGTGCCATCATACCGCACCGCCTTTCATATACGCAAGAAGATCGGAATGGCGGAACAGGATCTTGCGGCCAATCCGGCGCGGCTTTGGGAAGGCACTTGACGCCAACAGGCGGTAAATCGTGCGCGAGGACACGCCCACACGCGCGGCGGCATTCCGAAGCGATATCAGCCGTTCCCCCTCGTCGCCGGGACTGGCAAAACTTCTTTGGGATGTTACAGTTTCTTGCATTGACTTCTTTCCTTTCCTTTGCTGGTTTGGTTTGGGGTCACTATGAAGAACCGAGGGAAGGCCGTCGCAAGCGCCCCTCGGTTTTTCGCTTTTTTATTCCTCTTCTTCCGGCTGCTCACCTTCGATCAACATCCGCTTATATATTTCTTGCGCATGCTCTTCTACAAGCCGCGCGCCATCATCATCTTCTCCGGGAGGGTCGCATTCATAATGCTCGCAATAACCTTCCTCTGCCTGTTTTCTTGCGAGTTTAAGAAGCTTTGCCAGCCGCCTCTGCCGCGCCTGTTCATGCATGCGATCTAACTCCTTCTGCAATGCATCCGCACGGTCTTCGGCTTCCCGCAGTTCCTGCTTGTGCGCATCGGATATTTTTTCGTTCCGCTGTTCCCGCCATGCCACACATTCAGACAGGGGAATTTTGATAACCTTGGTCACGCGCCGGGAATCCGAAAACTCAAAACAGAACGATGAAACCTTGCCCTTGGACATCCGTTCATGGACAGACGGAACCGCAATGCCAAGGTACAAGCTAACGTCGCCCGGCGTCAAGGTCGGGCCGACATGTTTCCCCAAATCATCGCACCACTTGCCAAAGGAGCTGGTTCCCCCCGTGACCACATATCGGCGACCATTGAGCGAGCGTTTGCCAAAAAGCACAACCACGTCCTCAGGGAGTTCAAAAAAGGTGAATTCGCTCATTTATGCACCTCCGATTTATTAGGCAATGACAAAACATACGGTGCCTGCTTGCCGTTTCAAGCCGCACTTTAAAAAAGTTTTTGCCCGTTCCACCCCAGCGGCAGGCAGACAGGCGCTGTAATAACCGTGGGCAACATGCTGGGCCGGCTTTTTCGATGTGAGTAAACGCGTTATGGTCAAATGACTTATGTATTATTGATAATAAATTCGTATATTTCGCAGACTGCGGCATAACACCGGCAAAAGGGGGTATTTCCGACACGTCTACCGCCCCAAAATGTCCCAATTGTCAACCATTTTCCCCGGAAAGTCCGACTGGCGGTCTAACACTGGAAAACCGGGATCTATACCGCAGTTGAAAACCGGGGTTGAGCACAGTACCGTATTCGCATCCTCGCCAGTACAGACCGGTTTCGGGCGGAACTCCCGAGTTTTGCGACTGGCGGTCTAAATCATGTTCGACGAGATAAGAGATGTATAAATTCTCACAAGATATTGATCTATCACACTTGACTGGGGGCGAGGTCGTGCAGGTGTCGCATGCCCAGTACAGCCTTGTCTTTTGCCTTGAACCAAACAATCAGATCAATATCGAAGGAGCATGGCGCATTCTTGACAGGAACGGCCAAGTTGTAGACGAGGGGAATGAGCAGGAAAAAAAGGACGCATATAGAACCCATCGCCTCTTGGGGCAGAAAATTCAAAGGTGCATTGCCGTAAACCCGACATTGCTTGTCGTTGAGTTTGAAAATGGATGGAAACTTGAGATTCTGGATGACTCTGAACAATACGAATCTTGCCACATTTCACCCAACATCCACATATAGGAATGTCGAACCACCGGCTCCAGCGGATGCACGCTGAGCCTTAACGTTCGCTAAGGAAAAACGTGCTAAGAAACCTCATCAAGAGAAGCCACTCGAAGAACACGCTTGAAATCATTCACGCGGCGTTCCCGATGTCTCTTGCTGATGACGTTTCAGAGGTCATGACGCATATTCCCGTAGCGGACATTGAGCCCCCCATCGATGCTTCATGCAAGGTTCATAGCGTTTCCGGAGACATCACGGTTCCATCACGGGTCTATTTTCCGGAAATCCTTCCAAGCTATTACAAGAACTTCACTAACACTCAGAAATCGATTTTGGCAGCGATATTTACCCGACACCACTCGGGCTACCAACGAGAGAATTGGGCGGAACAGCTCACGGTTCATCCATCTGACTGGAGTACACCATTCTTGGCTCTGCTACTCGGAGATTATGTTCAAGAGATTCTTATGGCCCTCGAACAGCGGTTGGGCGACGAATGGAGACCATTGTTTCTGGATTTTGCGGCGAGGAACCCAGAATGGAGACGTCCCCTGAATCACCGGATACTGGCCTACTGGGATACCTACTATCGACAGCAAAGTCCTCGCTTTGTTGACTATGTTGGATACAAAGTAACGGAGAGGTTAGGGCTTTGGGACAAGAAGACAGCTCCAAAACTTACAAGAGCGAAAGGTAATACAATTCTTAATATACCAAATATTGAATTTTTAGT
>CAIXRA010000066.1 GCA_903921725.1 uncultured Lentisphaerota bacterium | reverse complement strand
GCGCCCTTCGGCAGCGCGCAGCCCGCCTTGTCCTGGGCCAGGATTTGGAGTACGGTCCGCGTGGCGTAGAAAAGACCGGCGGCGGAGTCCGAGCGGAGGACGGCGGCGTCCGCGATTTCCAGCTTGTAGCCTTCCGGATGAAGCTTTGAATCGTTGGCCGCCGTGAGGAAGAAATGTCCCGGCTGCGGGGCGGCGGCGAAACGGACCGCATGCTTCCCGAACCCCAGCGTCTTCAGGTCCGCCGCGAACAGCGCGGCCGTGCCGGCGAATTTCTCCTTGCTGGCGGCGTCCACCACGATCTCGGCGGACGTGGCGGCGAACACGCCTTCCGCGCCGGTCCACTGCTGCAGTGCGGGCACGACAGACGGCGCGGGGTTCGGCGCGGCGTGGGCGGCGGCGGCGAGGAGGATCGAGGCGAGGGCGGGGCGGAGCGGATTCATGGCGGTGGATTCCTTGTGGTGCGGCGGCCTCAGTCGGCGAGGATGCCGAGTTCGGCGAGCGCGGCGTGGTTCTTCTCGACGGCGTGGGTGGCGACAAACTTGAAATAACGCGCCTTTGCGGGCGCTGCCAGCGTCACGGCCTGGAGGATCGGGTTGGCGCGGATGTTGGCGAATTCGCCTTCGGCCGCCTTGCTCCACTCTTTGCCGTCCGCGCTGAGGTAAAACTCGTACTTGTCCACCATGCCGTGCGGGCAGCCGTCCTGGCGCGGCAGGCAGGTGAACCCCTTCACGTTGACGGTTCCGCCCATGTCCACGACAATCTCCTGCGGCAGCGCATGCTCGCCGTCGGCGCCGTGCGTGTGCCAGAGCGTGTTGGGTTTGCCGTCGATGGCGTTGGCGCCGTTGCCGCCGGAACCGTCGAAGCTGGTGGAGACGACCTTCCACTTGGCCTTGGAGATACCGTCGTCCAGCTTCGCCGCGGCGGGGCCGCCGCCGCCATCCGCCTCGCGGAACAGGCCGAACTCGGCGATGGCCGGGCAGACGGGGGATTTGGTGATGCGCAGGCGGACTTTCGCCGTGGTGAGCGGCGCGGTGCGCACGAGCCGGCAGGCGCCGATCGCCGTCCCCTTGGCAAATTCCTTCCAGGCTCCGTCCACCCAGGCGTCGAGCGCCCAGTCGTCCACGCGCTGGCCGAGGCGGATCGCCTCGCGGAGGCGGACGATGTTGAAGGTGACGGGTTCCTTGAAGCTGAGCGTGACCTCGGGCGTGGTGCTGGAATCATCGGTCGCCCAGTATGTCTCTCGGTCGCCGTCGAGCAGCTTCTGCGGGCCGAATTTCGGGTCGCCGCCGCGGACGTTTGATGCCGTGGCGGTTGCGCCCTTGGCCAGATCCGTTCCGAACGTCTCGCGCAGACGCCGGCCGAACTCCTTCAGTGAGCGGACGTCGTTTTCGTGGACGAGCCCGCGGCGGTCGGGCGGCACGTTGAGCAGCAGGTTCGCCCCGCGACCGACCGACTCGAAATAAAGCGTCATCAGGTTGTCCGGTGTGCGGACGCGGTTGTCTTCGGAGGCGTGATAGAACCAGCCCGGGCGGATGGAGACGTCGACCTCGGCCGGAATCCACAGCTTGCCGTTGCGCTGGCCGCTGTTGAGTTGCGGGGAGGGGGCCTGGCCGGGGTACCAGCCGTCTGTCGAAATGGTGGCCCAGCAGGGGTCGCCGGCGGTGCCGTGCTCGTTGCCGGCCCAGCGGCAGTCCGGCCCGACATCGCTGAAGATGGCGGCCATCGGCTGGAGCTGGTGGATCATCTTCCAGGTCTCGGGCCAGCCGTAGTAGGTCGTGCGGTCGATGTTGCGGCGTTCCCGGGTGCCGCCGTACCAGCCGTCGCCGCCGTTGGCGCCGTCGAGCCAGGCCTCGTGGATGGTGCCGTAGCGGGTGAGCAGCTCGCGCATCTGGTTGCGGTAGTAGGTGATGTAGGCGGGGGTGCCGTAATCCTTGTGGTTCCGGTCCCACGGCGAGAGATAGACGCCGAACTTGAGTCCGTGCTTGCGGCAGGCATCGGCAATCTCCTTGACCACATCTCCCTTGCCTCCGCGGAACGGGCTGTTCTTCACCGAGTGCTCGGTGAACGGCGAGGGCCACAGGCAGAAGCCGTCGTGGTGCTTGCAGGTGAGGATGAGCTTGGTCATCCCCGCCTCGGCGCAGGCGCCCACGATCTGCTCCGCGTCGAACGCCGTCGGGTTGAACACCGACTCCTTCTCGTCACCGAACCCCCACTCCTTGTCGGTGAACGTGTTCGTCGTGAAGTGCACGAACCCGTAGAACTCCATCCCGTGCCAAACGATCTGGCGCTCGCTCGGCACCGGCCCGTACGGCTTCGGCGGCTCGGCGGCGCGGACGGTGGATGAGAGGGCCGCCAGCACGGCGACCGCGAGCAGGGCGGCGGCCGGGACTGCTGCGCCCGTGGCGAGCCACGCCGCCGCCTTCACGCCGTTCTTCATCGGCAGGACAATCGTTCCGTCCTTCGGCGCGGTGAAGGCATGGACGTCGAGCCCCCAGCGGATGAACATGCCGAAACGGCCATCGGTGAACCACTTCATCTGCGCGCCTTCTGTTCCGGCACCTACATCGCCGCGACGGGTTTCAGGGTGACGGAACGCAGGTTCATGACGCCGTCTCCGGGCTTGCTGAGGGCACGAACCGACACCGTGGTTTTTCCGGCTTTGCCGATCTTGACGGTGCCCACGGTGGCGGTGGAGAATTTTTGCCAGCTTCCGGTGGAAACGGTCTTGTCCGAAACCTTGGCATCGCCGACGGCGATTTCGAACCCGGCGCCCGCGCTTTTTGTTTCACTGGCGTATTCGATGACGACCTTGTATTCACCGGGCTTGGTGATGCTGCACGTCCAGGCCACGCTGTCGCCGGCATTCGTCCAGAAGCCGATATGGTCGTTTTCCAGCTTGGCGGTTTCTCCGCGGATGACGACGTCCTCCGCCTTGAGCGCCAGCAAGCCGTCCGCGCCTTGCGCGATAACGGTCATGGGGGCGGGATCCACCTCGGGCTTACCGTCAAGCTGGACGGCGACGACCGTGGCGTACGGGTCGAGCGCCGCGCCTTCAGGAACCGTGACGGCGGCGGTTTCGCCGGAGGCCACCGCAAGCTGGGCTTTTGCGCTGTCCGCCAGCAGCCAGGCGCCTTTGATCTTGTTTTTCAGCCCCGGCAGCACGAGCCTGCGGTTGGCGGGAAGGTCGAACACGAACAGGTAGAGCATCTCCCCCTTCTGCGTGACGCGGCCCCAGGCGGGCTTCCTCGGAAACGGGTTTGCCGAAGTGCCGTACACCGCCGCGCCGTTGACCTTCATCCATTTGCCGATCGCCGTCATGCGCTCCAGCGACGGCACCGGAATTTCGCCCTCGGCGGTCGGGCCGACGTTGAGCAGATAATTGCCGCCCATGCTCGCACAGTCCGCCAGCTGCCGGATGAGCGTGCTGCTGGATTTCCAGCTGTGGTCATTCTTCTTGAAGCCCCATGTCTCGTTCATCGTCATGCAGGTCTCCCAGTCGCGCCCCGGAAAACCGTTGGCGGGAATGGTGCGCTCCGGTGTCTCCGTGTCCCCCTGGTAGCCGCCGCCGAGCCGGTTGTTCATGATGATCTTGGGCTGGAGTCCGAGCACCATCTTGTGGATCGCGTCGGCGCGCGGTTTGTTGATCGCGCCGCCGGGAATATCCCACCAGAGCACATCCACCGGGCCGTAGTTGGAAAGGATTTCGCGAACCTGCGGGATGACGATTTTGCTGACATAGGCGTCGGGGTCGCCCTTGTGCGCCGGATCCCACTCGCCGCCGCCGCCGCCGGGGTGGTGCCAGTCCAGGTTCTGCGAGTAGTAGAAGCCGAGCCGCATGCCGTGCTTGCGGCAGGCCGCCACAAACTCCTTCAGCGGATCGCGCTTGTACGGCGTGGCGTTCACGATGTTGTACGGGCTCGCCGCCGTCTTGAACATCGCAAACCCTTCATGGTGCTTGGTGGTGATGACGACGTACTTCATCCCCGCGTCCTTTGCGGCGCGCACCCACTGTTCGGCGTTGTACTTCACCGGGTTGAACTGTGCCGCCAGCTTGGCGTATTCCGCGGCCGGCACCTTGCGCCAGCACTGGATCCATTCGCCGCAGTTGCCGACCTCCTTGCCGTCCCACTCGCCCGCGGCGACGGCGTAGGTGCCCCAATGAATGAACATGCCGAGCTTCGCGTCGCGGAACCACTGCATGCGCGCATCACGCTGCGCCTGCGTCTCGTTGCGCTCCTTGAGCGCCGCCGGATCGGTCGCCCGCGCCGCCAAGCCGCCGAGGATTACCCCCGCCAGCACCAGTGTTGTCATCGCTCGTTTCATTGTGGCACCCTCTGTTTGTGAAATATGGGATTAGGATGTGTGACAGATGAATGGTTGAAAAGTTGCGGAACGGCGAAATGTTTTATCTTGCGGAGTTCAGGGCACCGCCGCCGGAGCCACCCCCAGTGTCTTCATTTTTCCGCACCCTTGTTGGTTTGGACGGAGTCCGCAATGATGCCGAGTTCGGCGACGGCGACATGGTTTTTCTCGATCACGTGCGTGGCGACGAACTTGAAGTAGCGCGCCTTTTTTGGCATTGCCAGCGCCACAGTCTGCAGGATCGGGTTGGCGCGGATGTTGGCGAACTCGCCTTCAGCCGCCTTGCTCCACGTCCTGCCATCGTCGCCAAGGTAAAACTCGTATTTGTCCACGATGCCGTGCGGACAGCCGTCCTGGCGCGGCAGGCAGCTGAACCCCTTCACGTTGACGGTGCCACCCATGTCCACGACGATTTCCTGCGGAGGCGGACGCTCGCCGTCGTCGCCGTGCGTCTGCCACATGGTTTCGGGGTTGCCGTCGATGGCGCCGGCGCCGTTTTTGCCGGTGGCGTCGAAGCTGGTGGAGAGGACCTTCCATTTCGCCTTGGAGATGCTGTCGGTCGCGCCGGTTTCCCCCGCGCTTCCGCCGCCCGCCGGCTTTGCCTCCAGGAACAGGCCGAACTCCGCGATGGCCGGGCAGACCGGCGACTTGGTGATGCGCAGGCGCACCTTCGTCGTGGTCACCATTCCGCCGCGCACCAGCCGGCAGGCGCCGATGGCCGTGCCCTTGGCGAACTCCTTCCATTCGCCGTCCTGCCACGTGTCCACCGCCCAGTCGTCCACGCGCTGGCCGAGGCGGATCGCCTCGCGGATGCGGACGATGCTGAAAGTGACGGGGGCCTTGAACTCGAGCGTGGCGTCCGGCGTGGCCACGGCGTCGTCGCTCGCCCAGTAGCTGTCGCGGCTGCCGTCGGTCAGGTTCTGCGGGCCGAACGACTTGGCGTCCTTGCCGCGGATGTTGGAGGCCGTGGCCGCGGCGCCCTTCGCCAGGTCGTTGCCGAACGTCCCGTCCATCAGCTTGCGGAACCCCCGGAGCGCCTTCACGTCGTTTTCGTGGACGATGCCGCGGCGGTCGGGCGGGATGTTGAGGATCAGGTTGGCGCCTCGGCCGACCGACTCAAAATAGATCTGCATCAGCTTTTCCGGCGACTTCACCTGCCGGTCCTGCCCCGCGTGGTAGAACCATCCCGGGCGGATTGAGACGTCGCCTTCCGACGGGCACCAGACATCGCCGCCGCGGGTGCCGCCACGCTTCGGCCCCAGCGCGGTGCTGGCCGTGGACCAGCAGACCTCCGGCACGTGCCCCTGCTCGGAGCCGCCCCAGATCGCGTCGTTGAACATGAAGCGCTTGCCGTCCTTCCATTCCGCGCACCAGACGGCGCAGTCGGGCTGGAGCTGGCGGATGAGGGAGACGACCCCCTTCCAGTCGTAGTAGTTCTCCGGAATCTTGCGGGTGCCCTTGGCGCCGCCGTACCAGCCGTCGCCGCCGTTCGCGCCGTCAAACCACATTTCGAACACCGGCCCGTAATTCGTCAGCAGCTCGCGGATCTGGTTCTTGTAGTAGGCGACATAGGCGGGGCGGCCGTACTCCGCGTGGTTGCGGTCCCACGGCGAGAGGTAGACGCCAAACTTGATCCCCTGGCGCTTGCACGCCTCGGACACCTCCTTCAGAACGTCGCCCTTGCCGTTCTTCCAGGGGCTGTTCTTCACGGAGTGCGTGGTGTATTTCGACGGCCATATGCAGAAGCCGTCGTGGTGTTTCGCGGTGATGATCAACCCTGAAAGGCCGGCCTCCTTCACCGTCCGGGTAATCTGGTCCGCGTCGAACGCCGTCGGGTTGAAGACCGACTCCTTCTCGTCGCCGAACCCCCATTCCTTGTCCGTGAAGGTGTTTGTTGTGAAATGCACGAAGGCGTACAGCTCCATCTCATGCCACTTCACCTGGCGCGCGGTCGGCACCGCACCGTACGGCTTCGGCGGCGTCGCGGCGGTGGCCGCGGAGGAGAGGGCGGCGGCTGCGGCAATGAAGGCAAGCATCGTTCGCATGGTTCGGTTCCCCTGGGGTGAGGCGTTGTGCCGGCAATGAAGCAGCATGTGTCAATTGTTGGACAAGCCAACATGCACCAATGTTGCATTTTTATGGCAAAAAACAAACGGCTGCCGGAAATACTTTTCGCCGGGTTCATTTTGGGCGGAAGTCCCGGCCCCCGTGCGTCTCGTTTACTGCCTTTGGACGCGAGGGTTGCCCACAACGCCGCAGTTCGCCCGGAGCATAGCGGCAAAGCCGCCCTTCAGGCGGCCGTCAGATCTTCCATTTCGTGCGGGGTTGACTCGATGGAGAGTGTAGCCGGAATGTACTTGGAATTCAACGGGCAGTTGAAAAAAGCCCCCGACAGCGCCTGCCGTCGAGGGCGATTTGAGCTTAAATTGGCGCCCTGGGCCGGAATTGAACCGGCGACCCACAGTTTAGGAAACTATATTTTTGAGCTCAAATTTTACAAATTGTACCCTTTATGTACCCTTTATTCGCATTGAACGGACCCGAAAAGGAGCTATGCTATGCCATGGTGAAAAATGCGGCAAAACAGACCCCGCGGGAGACGCCAAAATGCCACGGAAAACAACCGGAAACCTCTATCGGCGAGGAGATATCTACTGGCTGAAATACTCCGCCAACGGCCTGCATGTCCGCAAATCGCTCGACACCGCCAGCCGGCGCGAAGCCGAAAAAAAGCGCGACGCCCTCCTGGCACCCCTCGCCGTCACCGATGAGACCGAAAAGGCCCGCGCCCTCGCCAACCGGGCAGCCAACATGGAGACGCAGCTGGACGCAATCCGTGACGCCGCGCGCCCCCGCCTCTCCGTCACGGCGGCGTGGGCGGCCTACGCCGCCGCCCCGAACCGCCCCCAGTCCGGCAAGGCGACGCTGCTGGATTTCCAGCGCTGCTGGAACCATTTCTCGGAGTGGATCGCCAAAACGCACCCCGAAACGGTTGCTTTGGAGGAGGTCACGGCCGACCACGCCGGCGAGTTTGTCGCGGTGCTGGCGCCGCTCTCGCCCAACCGCTACAACAAGATCGTCCAGACCTGCCGCCGCGTGTTCCGCATCCTGGGCCGCAAACTGAAAAACGCCGGCAACCCGTTCGAACAGATCACCTGCCGCCCGCTCTCCACACGGTCGCACCGGGAGCTGAGCGTGGCCGAGCTCCAGTCCGTGTGCGGCTCGGCGACCGGCGAACTGCGCGCGCTGTTCGCCGTCGGACTCTACACCGCCCTGCGCCTGGGCGACGCGGCGACCCTGCGATGGGAGGAGGTTTCCTTCCCGCTGAACCGGATCACCCGCAAGCCGATGAAAACCGCGCGCACCGGAAAAATCGTCGCCATCCCGCTGCATCCCACCCTGCGCGCCATCCTCGAGGAGACCGCGCCGGTCGCGCAGAGGGGGTTCGTCCTGCCGGGGGCCGCGGAAACCTACCAGCGGGACAAGTCGGCGCTGTCCAAGCGCATCCAGGCGCATTTCAAAGCCTGCAAAATCGAGACGCAGGCCAAGCACGATGACAAGAAGCGCATGACCTGCGAGGTCGGCTTCCATTCCCTGCGGCATTCATTCGTGACCATCTGCGCAAGCGCCGGCGTCCCGCTGGCCATCGTCCAGGCCCTCTGCGGGCACGGCAGCCCCGCCATTCAGGCCAAGTACATCCATATCGGCGCGGACGCCGCCGCCCAGGCCGTAAACGCCATGCCGAGCATTGCGGCGGGCGACCCGCCGCCGTCCGCCGCCGTTCCGCCGCCGCCCGCCGACGCGGCGGCCGCCGGAGCCGCGCTCCCGCCGGCGCCCGAATGGGTGCGGAAGCTCGTTTCCGGAATGGACGCGGACAACTGGCGGACCATCAAGGCCGCCGTGCTGGGCCGCGCCGAGCCGTGACGTGCGGCAAGACGCGGGCACCCCGGTGCCGGCGCCTATAAGCCATCCCCGCTCCCCCGTCATCCCGCTGCCGCGGTGGGCGGCGCGTGCCCGCATCCGCACCGCGGCTGTACTACCCGGCCATGCATGACGCACGGGGGAGGGCGGAGCACGCCGGAACCCGATGCGCCCGCGCCTGCCCACGGCCGGATCCTGCCCAAGGCGGCTGATTGGGCCCGGTTGCGGAGCATGCGGTTTGGCCCGCGCCAATGGCCGCCCGTGACGGGGGCACCCGGCCGGTTGCGCCGGATTCAGGAGCATGCCGCCGGTTTTTTTACGTGCGATTCCGAACAAAATCATGCACGGATGGAACACCAGCCGCATGTCATGGATGTTTATTTTTGTTTAAGGATGTTCACCCGTGTTGCTGGATGTCGCGCAAAACACGAATCTTCCATATATGGAACTTCTTTGTTTTCATGGGGTTGAAAACGTCCGGTTGTATTTTTAGGTTGCTGGAAGGTGCGGGATGCCGGGGGAAAAACGGGCACCGCCGGGTTCGGATGAAAAACATGGCGGAAAAGCTCGAAATGGCCGGCCGGGCATGCGGTGGCATGGCACCCGGGGAAGGAGGATGAGGCATGGACGGCATGCAGGGGCGGCAGGACGGGATCCGCAAGGAGCGCACCCGCGGCAAGGAAGGCGCAGTCACCGGCTTCGGACGCCGGTCCGCGCGGCGGCCGGTGCGGCATCGTTGCCCTTCGACTGGCATCCCCGTGCTTGTCGGACCGCCATCCACGGGTGGCGGAAACGTGCTGAACCACAGGCAAGGGAGACACGCAATGAGAACCGAAACCATCACAGCGGTGCAGGTCATGGTCAGGACGGTGTTGGCGGCGGATCCGACCGTTACGGCGGAGGAGACCTCGCGGATTTTGAAGGCGTGCCAGGCACAGACACCGCGGCGGGACTTGTTGACGGCCCGGGCGGCGGCGGCAATTCTTGGCATCCATCTGCGCACGCTCCAGACGTACGGCCGCCAAGGCAAGCTCACGCCGATCAAGTACGGCACGCGGCGCATCCGCTGGGACCGCGCCGAGGTCGAACGCTTTGCGGCGTTCGGAATCGCTGGAGCCGCCAAATGACTCCTGACGGGTGCTGATGGCCCGGCCGTGCGGCTGGATTTTCCGGCCGCCGGCCGGCATGCGGGACGCCCGGACGCCCCCGCCCCGCAGCCCGGTGAAGACGGCCTGAATTTCGATTGTGCAGGAACAACACATAACCCTCCGACATAAACCCGCGCTGGAAGAAGCGCAAAAACAGAAGGAACCGAGAACATGCCCGTCATCCACCGAATCCCCGCCACGGCCCTGCAGCTGGCATCCCTGGCTCTTGCGCCGCACCTGCCGGAGTACGGCAACCCGCGCCGTCTCCTGGCGGCGCTCGAACGCGACGTCCCCCAGGAGCCGCCGGCACCCAAAATCGCACCTCCCGCGTCGTTCCGCACGCTGACTCCGGAGCAGGCCGCTGAAAAAATGGGGGTGTGCACGCGCACGATCCTCTACTGGGTGCGCACCGGCAAACTCCCGGCCAAGAAGTACGGCCGGCGTACGATCCGCATCCTCGAGAGCGATCTGGCCGCATTTGTGACGCCCACCAACTCCCCGCCGCTGGAAGGCGGCGCATGACGCCGCCCGCGCGGTCTGCGATGAAGCGAAAGAGGAGGATAAGCAGTGAATGTCCACGATGTAATAAGGCGGCTGCGGAACGTCACGGGCAACGGGCCGGCATGGCGCGCCTGTTGTCCGGCGCATGACGACCAAAACGCCAGCCTGTCCGTCAAGGAAGGGCATGACGGGCGTGTCCTGTTCTATTGCCATGCAGGCTGTTCGTTTGAGGGAATTGCCTCCGCCCTGCAGGTGCATCCCTGTGAGCTGACGGGGGGAGCCGTTGCGGAACGGACGCCTGCGCCGACGCCAACGATCTCCCGGTTGTACGACTATACGGATGAGGCGGGGCGTTTTTTGTTTCAGGTATGCCGCATGACCCCCAAGGATTTCCGGCAGAGACGCCTGGACGGCCATGGCGGGTGGATTTGGAACACGAAGGGCGTGCGGCGTGTTCCGTATCGCCTGCCGAAAGTGATTGATACGGCCGCGGCCAGCGGACTGTGCCTCATTTGCGAAGGGGAAAAGGACGTGGAGGCGGCGGAGGCTCTGGGGTTTGTGGCGACCTGCAATGCCGGCGGGGCCGGCAAGTGGCTGCCGGAGTTTTCCGCCTGTCTCGCCGGCGCGCATGTCGTTGTCATCGCGGACAAGGATAAGCCGGGCCGCCGCCACGCCGCCGCCGTGGCCGTGAGCCTGCACGGCAGGGCCGCGTCGATCAAAGTCGTGGAGCTGCCCGACCACCCGGGACGCGCAGTCAAGGATCTGTCCGACTGGATCCAGGGCGGCGGAACCGCCGGCGATCTTCAATGCATCATGGAACGGGCGCCGGTGTGGGCGCCCCCGCCGGATGCCTGCCTGGCACTCCCGGATGACGCATGGCGGGAGCCCGAAATGCGGACGGAGGACGAAGGTGCGCCGCTGAATGCCTTGCCGATGGTTACGCTGGCGTCCGGGCCGGTCGGGCATCTGGAAGTTGCACACCGTCTTGCCGACATCATCGCCCCGCACCATGTCATTTTCGTCCGGTTTGGCGAGGTTGTGCGCCTGGTTGACGGTTGCGGATCCCCGCAATTTGAGGAGTTGGGCCCGGCGGCGGCCTGTTCCGAGCTTGAACGGTTCTCCCGATTCCAGCGCTGGAACAGGAACGCATCGGAATCGCGCGCCGCCGTGCTCAACGAAACCGCCACCCGCATCATTCTGCGCGCGCCGGAGTTTTTGCGGAGGCTGCCGCAGGTGCGCCGCATCCTAGACTATCCGGCGCCGGTCATGCATGACGGGAAGGTCGTTGTGGTGCCGGCGGGATACTCGCCCGAACTTGAAACCTGGACCAATCCGCGCGGGCCGCAGCTTGAACTTCCGCCGACGGTGGCGGAGGCGGTCGAGGGGCTCGGGCAGCTGCTGGACGGGTTCTGCTTTGAGGAGGGGCCGCCCGCCGCGCCCGATCTTTACCGGATGTCGGCGCTGGCCTATCTGCTGACCTGTCACTGCCGGGGCTTGTTCGAGCCGGAGCGCGCCCCCGTCTTTTATGCGGAGGGTAACAGGCCCGGCTGCGGAAAGGACTATCTGCTGGGACTGGGGCATGTTCTCATTACGGGAGGAGAGCCGGAATTCATCGCGCCGGCGGCCGATTCGGACGAAACGCGGAAACGTCTTTTTGCCGCCGCCAAAGCCGGCAGTCGCTTTGTGTTGATTTCCAACATGAAGGGGCACCTGAATGATCCGTCCCTGGAGGCGTTCGCAACCTCTCCCGCCATTGCCGACCGCGTTCTGGGACAAAGCCGAAACTGCGAGTATCCCAATACCGGCATCTACGGCATCTCGGGAAATGCGTTGACGTTCAGCGAGGATTTTGCCCGCCGCTGCCTTCGCCTGAAACTCGCCTATTATGGGGAAACCATCGAGACCCGGCCGTTCCGGGTGCCTGATCTTTACGGCCATGTCCGTGAGCGCCGGGGCTTCTATCTCGGCTGTTTGCAGAGGCTGGTCGAAAACTGGGCCGAAAAGGGATCGCCTCCGGGGAGTACCGGCAAGCCGGGCTTTACCCGCTGGGCGCAGGTGATCGGCGGGATCTTGGAGGCGGCGGGAGTTCGCAACCCAATCGGCAGGGACACCATTGTTTCCGTCCCCAACGAGGAGGCGGAAAACGTCGGGCGACTGTTGGCGGCGCAGCATGAAAAGACGCCCGGCATAGAGTTTGAGGTGATTGCCCTGCGGCAAACCGCGGCCGAGATGGAACTGTTCTCGTGGCTCGGGGATTTGACCACGGAACGCTCCGCCCAGACCCGATTTGGAAAGATCATCCGCGCCCATGCCCGCCGCGAATTCGGCGGCCTTTACATCCAGCAACACGGCGATGGAAAGCGCCCGAAATGGGCCATTCATAAGGCGGAAGATGTGGGCATGCCGCAGTAGCGTGTCCGCCGCCGTTACTCGCAACGGAGGAAACGCATTTTTCGCCGATCCGAATGGCTTTATGGCCGGCCGGGTCAGCGTTTTTTTTGCGCCGTCATGCCGGGGCATGATCACCCCAGACCACGGTCATTCATCGCCCCGACGGTGAGCCATGCCACCGGTAGCGCCTGTTTCGGTACGTCATGTTTGTCCGGATCGCGTCCGGATATTGCCCGTGCATTTTCCGGACAATGTCCGGACAAAACCCCGGCGTTGTCCTGACAAACCATGGAATGGCCCGTTCCGTCCAGCGTGTTGGGAACCTTGGGGACATCGGGAACCTTTTTCCGCTGCCGCTGATTTGTTCACCCGTCTCGCGTGATGCTTGGTGGGGACATCGGGGACTTCGGGGACCTTTTTCATGCTGCGCCAGCACAATGGCCGTTGTTTTGGGCGTTTTGGCTGGGAACCTTGGGGACTTCGGGAACGTTTTCCCCGTAAACGGAAACCAAAGGTTCATGATTCAATAGGGCATGGAGGGAGTATATAAAATTGGGGCGGGGCAAAAAAGTCCTCAAGGTTCCCGAAGTCCCCAGCCACTTGCCGTCGTGCCTGCGTGTAGAGGTGTGCATGAAGAGCGTCATGTCGCGTGTGTTTGTGTGCCGGGCCGCGTTGTTGCCGTTGTTGCGGCGGCGTAGCGTTTGGGTCCTTCCCACGTCCCGTAGTGAATCCAACCCTTCGGGGAATCCCCGGGGGGGTAGGTAATCTTTCTTTCACTCGAAAAACAGTCCCGAAAACAGGAGAAACAGCCCATGCCGAAAGAGAAAAAGAGCCCGGCCAACGCAGATGAGCGCGTGATGGCGGGCCAGTGCGCGCCTGCCCAGCACCCGCGCGATGCGCGGATGCACGCGAGGCTCCGGTTGGAGTGGATCGAGGCCGGTTCGCTGGCCGAAAATCCGCTGAATTGGCGGCGTCATTCGCCCGAGCAACTGCACTCGATCCGGGAGCTTTTGGACGACCCGGAAATCGGCTGGGCCGGGGTGTGCCTTTACAACGAACGGACCCGGCGGCTGATTGACGGACACGCCCGAAAATCGGTGGTGGATCCGGCGACTGTTGTGCCCGTGTTGATTGGCGACTGGAGCGAGGAAGCAGAACGCAAAATCCTGGCGACGCTCGACCCGGTCGGCGCCATGGCGGCGGGCGATGCCGCGGCCTATGAAGCGCTCATCAAATCGGTCGAAGCGGACGGTCTTTGGGTGCGCGATTTGTTGCAGCAGACCATGCGCGATCTTGACGCCGCGGCGGTCGCCGAGGACGCCCCGGCGGACGGTGAAGATGCGAACGGTTCGGTACCGGCGCAGCCGAACATGGAGTGCCAGCCGTTCGAGCATTATGACTACATCATGCTGCTCTTCCGCAACGACCAGGATTTCCAGGCGGCGTGTGAAAAGCTCGGCATCCAGCGGGTCGCAATCACCTACCCCGGGGGAACGCAAAAGATCGGCCTGGGGCGGGTCATTGACGGGCCGAAAGCCGTTCGGCTGCTGGAGGAGCGTAGTGCTCTGAAAGGCGGTGCCCAATGAAGATCGTGATTCCGTCGAAAGGGCGCGCCGACATTCTCGCCGAAAAGGCGCTGCGGCTGTTCCCGGACGCCCAGGTCTGTGTCGGCGCGGACGAGGTGGAGGCCTACGCGCGCCATACCCGAAACCTGCTCGTTCACCCGCCGGAGGTGACGGGGATCGGGCCGCTACGGCAGTGGATCCTCGACAACGTGGAGGTCCGGACGGTGGTGATGGTGGACGACGACGTGCGCCATATCATCAGCCAGTGCGGGTTCCGCGCGCGGCGGTTTGATGACCCGGACACCGCCCGGGCGATTGTCGAGCGGCTGGCCATCGCTGCCGGCGACGCGGGGGCGCGGGTGTTCGGGTTCTACCAGGGCGGCGGGCCGCTCAACTACTCGAACCACCGGCCGTTCTCGTTCAATCACTGGGTCGGCGGCGTGGTCGGGGTGATCGGGCGGGAACAGAGGTTCGATACCTCGCTGATCCTGCGCGCGGACATTGATTTCTGCCTGCAATCGCTCCTCCGCGACCGGATCATCATGCTCGACTGCCGATACTGTTTCATCCATACCCGGTTCGGCGGAAAAGGCGGGAACTGCACCAACCGCTCGTCCGAACGCCACGAACGCGAAATCGCCTACCTCCAGCGCAAGTGGGGGCCGTACCTCGAAATCGTCCAGGCCAAAGGCACAACCCGCCTGGTCGTGAAGGTGCGAAGATGAACGCCTTTTTCGGTCAGGGGGAGGCGTCCTCCCTCCCCCTGAAACCCTCTCGGAGGGTGGCACTGCCACGGGTTGCTTTTAATCGCAGAGTTGCGGAGTGCGCAGGCGGATGTGGCGCGTCCGTTCTGGCAAAGCGTGAAGCGCCTGCGGACTCCGCAACTCTTGGTGTTAAATGAAACCGTGCCTGTGGCACTCCGCGGGGGCTTGGGGGCGGCGGACATCCGCCCCCAACCTAAAAAATGGTGTCGGCTGCCGGGCGGGGATGCGGGTTTTAGCAGGAAACCGGCTTATGCGGGGCGAGATGCCCTTCAAAATGGCGTCAAAATGGTGCGGTTCAACGATTTACATAAAAGCTTCTGCATCAGACATTAAGGGTAGAGACTGGGAACAACTCCCGGCCAAAAACGCAGAAGGAGTCAGGATCCAATGACAACGAAACAGGGCGAGAAAACCATCTCCTCCGCAGCCACGGGCACGGGGGAAGAGCGCGAGCAGTTGTTCAAGCTGCTTGCCGAAGCGGTTCGCGAGCACATGGGCGCGAACGTGGACGAGGAGGCGGTGCGCCGGATCGCGGGCGAGGAGATCGCCCGGCGGTATGCGCCGCAGGTGTTGGAGCTGCGTCTGCCGGACGGCACGGCAAAAACCGTCGAGGGCGCGCACGCCCAGCTGGCCGAGCTGCTCGGGATGATCGAGGAGGGGCACCGGAACCTGATGCTGGTCGGGCCGGCGGGTTCGGGCAAGACGACGCTGGCGAAAACGACGGCGCACGCGATGAACCTGCCGTTCGGGTTCCTCAGCTTGTCGGCGGGCGTGACCGAGACGCATCTGCTCGGGCGCGTGCTGCCGCAGGCGGACGGTTCGTGGCAGTACCAGAAGAGCCTCTTCGTCAAAATCTACGAGGAAGGCGGCGTGTTCCTGCTGGACGAGATCGACGCGGCGGACGCCAATGTCATGGTCGCCATCAACGCGGCGCTGGCGAACGGCGTCCTGGCCAACCCGATCTCCGGGACGGTGCATCCGCGGCACAAGGACACCTACATCATTGCCGCGGCGAACACGTGGGGTCGCGGGGCCGACGCGCAGTACGCCGGGCGCAACGCGCTCGATGCCTCCACGCTCGACCGGTTCGTGCTTTCGACGCTGCACGTCAAGTACGACACGCTGCTGGAGCGCATGCTGGCGCAGGCGTCGCTGCCCGATGCGAAGGCCGCGGAACTGCTGGAGTGGCTGGAGGAGATCAGGAAGGCGATTGACACCAACCGCCTGCGCCGCGTGGCGAGCACGCGCCTCTTGGTCAATGCCACCGCCGCGCTGAAGGCCGGGCGCTCGCTGGCCGACGTGAAGGAGCGCTACTTCATCGACTGGTCGAAGGACGAGCGCGCAAAGGCGGGGGTGTGACATGAAAACCCGGCCTTCACCTTACAACACGACCTGCCGCGGTTGCGGCCGCGCGATTGCCAAAGGCGACAGCTGCCACTTCGCCAAACACGAGGGCGCACGTTGCCTCTCGTGCGGCCCCGCCGGTGCGGCCAAGCCGCCGGAGCCTGTACCCGAGCAACCCAAGCCGGAGCCGCCGCCGGAAAAACCGGCACCGCGGCGTCCGAAGAAATCCCCGGCCCCGAAGCCGGCCCCGAAACCACTGCCCGCGCTGCCCGCGCCGCTGACCTGTCCGCCTGCCGTTCTTGGAACGGACGGGTTCCACCGCTGGCAATGGGATTCGGTCGCCGATCTCGTGGCCGATGCGTTCGGGCACGCCGCCGCGCAGAGCGCGACCAACGTTGTGAAGATTGCCCAAAGCATCCGCCAGGAAAGCGGCGGGCGCTGGGCGAACCATCAGACGGCGGAGTCGCTGCAGCAGCTTGTCCACACCCCCGACCGCCGCCTGCTCGCCGCCATCGAGGAGCTGCGCGACAAACTGGCCGATGAGATCACGCTGCCCACCGCGCCCCGTCGCCGGATCCGGCACGGCCGCGCGGAGGGCGACGAACTGGACCCCGACCGCTGGCTGCACCGCATTCCCGAAGCCTGGGACAAGAGCGAGCGCGTGCCGCAGCCGCGCGGGACGCTGGAGATCTTCATCAACCTCTCCGTCAACTGCAAGCAGGCGCCCGATGAACTGCTCTACCGCGGCGCCGCCGCCTGCGCGCTGGCCGACCTGCTCGCGAAGCAGGGGCGCAACGTGGGCATCAGCGGGTTCCTCGTCAGCTGCAACATGAGCAAGGACAGCCGCAGAATCATCACCAAGCTCCGTCTGAAAGAGCCGGCGATGCCGCTGGACATGGCGGCGGTGGCGACGGCCGCCTGCGAGATCGGGTTCTTCCGCATGGCCATGATCCATGCCGCGGCGCGGCACGCTACCGGCGAGTTGAACGACGGCTTCGGGCATCCGGCCAACCTGCCGGAGGAGGACACCGGGGCGGCTGACTTCGTCATCGGCGGCGAGGTTCGCAGCAAGGCCGCGGCGGCGGCGTGGCTGGCGGTCGCCGCCGGCCGGTTCACGGGGGAAGGCAGATAAGCCGGGCTGGCCGGCCCCGGAAAAAAATGGTGCCGGCCGGTCGCGGGAAACGGGAACCTTAGCAGAAAACCGGCTTATCCCCCTTACGCGCTCCATGCATCAATCCCAAAATGGCGTCAAAATGGTGCGGCTCAATGATTTACACAAAGCATTCAGCATCAGACATTAAGGTTGGATACAGGGGATAAACCCCGGTCATCCAAACAGGAGCTTGAGACCATGGAAACCACCATCCCAACCACAACCCCCGGCGTCCAGCCATGCACCGGCTGGCTGCTGCCGCCGGAGCCGACACCAATACCGGCGCAGGCGAAGCGCCGTCAGAAATCCGCGCGTCGGCAGGATGACCGGGAAGAGGCACTGAAACGGGCGCAGGTGTACAGCCACATGATGGAGAACGCGGCGGCGTACATCGCCACCGAGCGACCAAAACTGAAGACGGCCGCAGATGTCGCCGACATCGTCCGTCCGCTCGTCCACCGCAACCTTCAGGAAGAGCTGTGGGTGCTGCTGCTCGACACCCGCAATCACCTGATCGAAATGCACGCATGCACGGTGGGCATCGCCGACCGCAGCCAGGCCCACGCCCGCGAGATCTTCCGCGAAGCCATCCGCCAGAACTGCTCGCGGATCGTGCTGGCGCACAACCACCCGAGCGGCGACCCGATGCCCTCGCCGCAGGATGTGGAATGCACCCGCGGACTGGCGCAGGCCGGCCAGATCATCGGCATCGAGGTCATGGACCACGTCGTCATCGGCCAGCGCACCCCCAGCCGAGAGCGTGACTGGGTGAGCCTGCGTGAACTGAACCTGATGTGAAGGAGGAACTGACCATGGAACGGGAGGATGAATTCGAGGAATGCCCGATCTGTTCCGGCACCGGCTGGCTGCGGGAGCACCGCTGCCCGACGTGCGCCGGGCACGGGACGGTGCCGGTTGAACCTGACGGGGAAGACGAAGATGAGGCGAAGGCGGAGCTTGAGCGCCTGTATCGGCAGGCGGCAAAGGATGTCTGGGCGGAGGACGGCAAGATCATCGTGGACGATGACGCCAAAGTGGATTCGCCGTTTGAGGACGAACGCCGCGGCGCCTACGTCCAGGCATGGGTTTGGGTAGATGGTCCAGCGGAAGATGACCCTGAAGATGAAACTGAAGAACGAGAGGAGGACACGTCAGCATGAACGCCAAACTGAAACAGTTGAAACAGCAGGCCCGCCGCCAGTTCCACGCCTACTACCGGACGCTGGGCGCCGCCGAGCGTCTGGTCCGTCGCCGGCTGGAGGTGACGGGGAGGTCCGTAAAGCTCTCCGGCTGGCACGGCCTCGTCTGCACGCCGGTAGCCAACGACGAGGCGGAGTTCCGCAGTGTCCGGCTGCTGCCCGACGGCGGCGGGGTTGAGGTCGGGTACGTCAACCTGTTCGAGGAGAGCCAGGAAACGACCGCGTTCCACCTGCTCGAACCCGCCGATCAGATCGCGGTGATGAGCGAAGTCTTTGGAATCAACTAACGGAAAGGAGTGTGTATCATGAATCTGCAAGAGTTTGATGCCGTTTCGACCTTCACCCGCAAGATGGCGATTGAAGCCGGGGTGTTGGTGGACATGACGCCGGGGAAGTTCGGCGAGGCGTTGCACGAGGCGGGGTTTTGCCGCCACACCGCGATGACCGCCACGGCGTTCGCCGAAGTCATCGGCGACGCAGACCGCCTGCCGCCCGGGCAGGATCAGATCGGGCGCTGGTGGGATGTGCTCACGCTGATGCGCTTCGCCATTGGCGCGGCCATCCGCAAGTCACCCTCCGTGCGCGTGGACAACGTGCCGTTCAAGGTGCTCGTCTGGAACGGAACCAAGCACGAAGCCAAGAGCCTGTACGTCAACTGCGGCCCCGGCGACAATGCCGAGCCGGTGCTGACCATCATGCTCGAAGGGGAGGATTGAACCATGAGCACCGAAACCATGAAATTCATCAATGGCCGCGAGGGCACGGCGGTTGGCCGCAACGGCCGGATGCGCGTCTCCGGACTTGATGCGCTATTCCTGCCGCAGTACGCCCGTATAATGGTATCACCGCTAACCAGCCGGGGAAAACTCGGTCACTGTCGGATTGAGATTCCGGTCGCCGAAATCCCAGCCTTCATCGAGATGCTGCAACGGGTGTCCGCCGTCGGGCCGGACGCCGACGCCCAGCGCTACTACCTGCAAACCCACGGCGCGCAATGTCCGCGCTGCGCCTCCATCGCGATGGAGGGCGGGATGCTGGACGATGACGGTGACGGTTACGCCCGCCGTGACGTGCAGTGCTTGGAGTGCGGCGCGAAATGGCAGGACGTGTTCCGGCTGACGAAGTTCATTCCAAAACAGGAGGGCGGCTGATGAAAATAAACGCAACAATTGAGACGGTGCCGACGCCGGGGCCGTGGCGGGCCAACGGCCAGACGGTGTTCGACTGCGACGGCGAGGAAATCTGCACCTGCGGAGAAGGCATGGCTGACCGCCACAATGCCGATGCCCGGCTGATCGCCGCGGCGCCGGACCTGCTGGCGGCGTGCGAGGCGGCACTGCTGCGCGAGGATGTGGCCGACGGCGAACTCGGCGACCAGCTGCGCAAGGCGGTTGAGTGCGCGCGGGTCGGCGGGTTCCCCCAGCCATCGCGAAACGGCGAATGGCGGCGCGTGCCGCAGTCGCATGTCAGCAGCGTGTGGAAGCATCCTTCGGCCACGCCCGCCGAGTGCCCGAAGTTCGAGCATTTTGTCCGCTGGTCGTTCGTGGACTGCGAAGATGCCGGCACGCCGATCTGCCCGGAATGCGGGCGGGATTTGGAGCTGGCGTTCGTGGAGGTGTGCGACGGAAAGGAGGCTGAGGATGAAACGGAATCGTAATTGCCTCAAGGGCATGCGCTGCCCGCAGTGCGGCGCGTTGGAGCCGTTCGAGGTCTACGGGCCGTGCTCTGTGATCGTGCGGGACGATGGCACGGAGACGGTGCAGTACTGCGAATGGAACGATGACTATGCGTGTTCCTGCCCTGCCTGCGAGTTCAATGGGCTGGTGCAGGACTTCAAGATTGCATACCAGAAGAACCGCCGCCGCGCGGCAAAACGGGGGAACTGACCATGAAGACGAAAGTGAAATACCGCCGCATGAAGCGGGCTGTGGTGTATGTGAACGGCGGGACCGTCGAGGGAGTGTCCGAGGTGCCGCCCGGGTTCGAGGTTGAAGTCCGCGACTATGACACGGACGGCACAGACCAGAACCTGAAGCGTGACGAGGATGGCGACGTCTATCTGCCGCTGATCTTCGGCGGGGTTATGAAGCGCGCCCGGAGCCGCCGGGGGCTTGCCCGCCGTGCGCGGATCCGCGCCGCCGCGCCGCAACTGCTGGCCGCCTGCAAGAAACTGCATGACGCGCTGTCGGAATTCCTTGAGTTCCCGGACGAACGCGATGTGGACCGCAAGGCGGCGCTGCGTGCCATCAATGCGAGCTTCGCCGCACTGGCCAAGGCTGAGCCGGAGGCGTTCGGCGGTGAAAGGAAACAGTCAACCATAACGAAAGGAGATGCACGATGAGCAAGAAAAACACAAACTGCCTGGAAGGAATGCGGTGTCCGCAATGCAAGGCGCTGGAGCCGTTTGACATCAGCGTGCTTTGCACGGCGAAGGTGTTCGACGATGGCACGGAGGAAACGCATGACATGGAATGGGACGACACGAACGCCTGTTCCTGTCCCGGCTGCGGCCATCAAGGGTTGGTGCGGGACTTCAAAATCAAATGCCGTGACGAACGTGTGATTTGTCCGAAGGTCGCAAAATGCGCGGCTGGCCAGCACGGTTTGTGCGACCACGGAGTGTCGCACAAGAAGAGCCACCGCTGCGGGAAGTACGGCTGTCCGGTCTGTGTTCCCGTCGGCAAACGCAAGCAGGAGGGCAAGAAACCATGACCACGATTGACGCAACCACATTGGAAACGTTCCGGCAGCGCCGAAGCCTGGGCGCGCGGGTGTCCGACCTCGCCGCCGAGATCGGGTTCTCACCGTGGCAGAAGTTGGACAAACTCATCCGGCACGGGCTTCCCGCAAAATCTAAGCAGGAAACCGTGTCCGTACCTATTCCCATCCCCCGGCTACCGGCAGAGGCCTTTACCAGCGCCTACAAACCCCGGTCTGTCGCGGACATTCTTGGGCAACCCCAAGTCCGCGCCGCCCTGCAGACGTTTGTGGCCAGTCCGCGGTCGTCGGCGATGTTGTTCACCGGTCCCACCGGTGTTGGCAAAACTTCCGCCGCGCTGGCGCTCGCCGTCGAACTTGGCTGCGAGTTGGACGCCACTGGCATCGGCGGGGTGCGGGTCATTGCCTCCGGCGAGCAGACGGCGGACTCGGTACGCCAGGCGCTGAACCAGCTCTACTACACCACGCTGCGTGGCTCCGGCTGGAAAGTCATCATTGTGAATGAGGCCGACCGCATGCACCCCGCCGCCGAAACCATCTGGCTCGACGCGCTGGAGAATCTGCCGAGCAAGAGCGTGGTAATCTTCACGACGAACTACGCCGAGCGGCTGTCGGACCGTTTTCGCGACCGCTGCATGACGCTGGAGTTCGAGGGGGCACGAAACGCGCTTGGCGTTGACGCGCGCCGCTTGCTCGCCTTTGTCTGGCGCGACTGCACCAAGCAAGAGATACCCAGTCGTGTTGCCGACCAAATCATAACCGAAGCCACAGATTCCAAGGGCGTGCTCTCCTACCGCCGCCTGCTCCAGATTGCCGAACGTGAACTACTGACGAAAGGAACCCAAGTACCATGAAAGAGATCCGAACCAATCGCGGCTACAAACTCTCGGAAGTCGCGTCCGCCCTCCAGAAGGCGATCCGCCGCGGCGACGCGCGCCTCGCCGGGTACTGGGCCATTGAGATGTTCGAGAGCAACTTCCGTGAGTACCTCTGGCGCCGGCTGATGACCATCAGCGCCGAAGACTGCTGGGGCGTCATCACCGGCGAAATCGAGGCGCTCTACCGCTCGTGGGGCAACATTAACAAGGCCAAGAAAGGCGGCGGCCGCATCTTCGCGTCGAAGGCGACAATCCTGCTCTGCCAGGCCCGCAAATGCCGCGACGCCGACCACCTGACGAACCTGGTCTATGACCCGAAGCGGATCGACGAACGCCAGCTCATGGCCGACCTCGAAGAGGCGCGGAAGACGCCGGAGCCGATCCCCGACTACGCCTTCGATTGCCACACGCGCGAAGGCCGCAGCCGGGGCAAGACCAAAGCCGGGTTCTTCCGTGACGAGTTCGACGCCCTCAACCCCCGCCAGCCCGGCCTGTTCGATGCCGATCTGGAGGCAATGGAGAAGTAGTTGCGGGTGAAAAGCATCATTCCGGCGGTGTCAGTTAAACCGTTATGATTCGTCCGATAACATCCGCAAAAAAATCCGCAGACCAGATTTCCAGCGCGCGCCTGTCACGAACAAACGGCGCGACTTCCGAACATGCGTGGTCAATGTCGAGTTGCTCGATTCTATCCAGCAGGAGGCGCTTGAGTGTGGCTGCGTCGAGCGGCTTCTTTTCCAGCCAATCCCCGGATTGCCGCATGCGTTGTTCCAGGTGTGCGAGATTGACCTGCGGATGCAGGGCGGCAAACCAGACCAAGTCGTACCAGTCGCGCCCTTTCACGCGCCGCCCCCATTTGCGAAACAAAACGGCGTGCAGTTTGCCGGCAAACAAGTCGGGCAGGGCGTAGACCCGTACGGAGAAGGGGATCGGCTGCAAAAGGTAGCGAGTCTCGGTTGTGAAACCACCCGGCGGATCGGTGTCAATCTCCAGCTTGATCTTGAGTTGCGCCCCTGGGTGAATCCCGCGTAACAACGCCTCGCTGGCTTCGATTCGGATCAACTCATGGAGCGTATTGGTTTTGAGGAAAGCAGATTCAATGGCCGTAACTTGGGATTTCTTCCGACGCTCAAACGCCACATCAAAACCAAAGCTTGCGACTTCCTTCCGCAACGCTGCGCCATATCCTTCCAACGAGAAGCCCGGTGTCGGCCGCAGCAGAGAGAAGTCCAGATCTTCCGAGTAGCGATCCAGCCCGTGGAGTATGCGCAGCGCCGTTCCGCCATAGAATGCCGCATGCTCAAAGAATCGGGCGCGCCACAATCCAAGCAAGGCCAGTTCTTGTAGGATTTCCCGCAATGCGTTGAGGTAATCCTCCTGTGTGCGACAGGAGTAACGCGCAAGCAAGGTACGAATGCTCTCGTTCATCGGTTGCCCTCTTCATGCCTCAGCCGTTGTAGAAAGCGTAGCAGATTGCCGATCTTCGATGAATCATAGGCATGGCCAATTTCCTCCAGCCGTTCCGCGTCGAGCATGCGCAAGCCCTCCGGCGTCATGCGCAGGTCTTCAAAAAGGTACGGGCCGAAATCCCCCAGGCGGGTTCCCGCAAAGCGCTTGTCCATCCATACCTTGTCCACCAATGCTTTCTCGGGAGACGCCATCAGAAATGCAGGCGCTTCTTTCGGCAACAGCAGCGTGCCGACCGCATAGCGGGCAGGTGTCAACGTCTGATAACTGAAGGTGCCGAATGGTGTGTCAAAGTGTCTCGACCGACCGGTGGTTACCGAAGTCACGGCCTCAACGCGTTCTGGAATCAGGCCATAATGACTTAACGCGCTGTCGAGACTGACGTAGGATGGGCCATAAATGAGATTGGCGAGTTGTTCCCGCATGATTGGCTGCCGCCGGAACGGTGCCGCGAAAGCATAGAGCCCCTTGCGGATGCGGACGATGTCCCCGCCGGCCACCAGGCGCTGAATGCCGTCCCGTGGCTTGCTGTACGCACGCAGGCAATCCAGAAGGGTCTGATAATCGAAGACCTCTTGTGGTACCCGCTCTCTGATGGGGGCAATGCGGTTTGTCGCCATTTTTTATCCTATGTCCACCCTTACTGGACATACTATGCAATAAAACGGAATTTTGTCAACTGACTTGGCGAGTCATCGCCTGCATTGATTGAGTTAGCACGACGATTGGTGTATACGGTTCCATGCATCATGCAGCGCTGGAAAACTCTGGCGTGCGGCGGCAGTTTTTGATCCTGAACCCACTGTGCGGGGATGTGGAAACACCGCACGCCAGCTGGGTGAACGGGCTGGACTTCAACAGCGACCACCTAGCTTGGCAACCAACCCACCCGCTTGAACGCGGACGATAATCAACGCGCGGGAGAGGGGCGGGACGTTTTCGCGACCTTTGCCGTTGCCGCCCTCGCCACTCCTGCCAGCCGCCAGTACCGGATGTGCCGTACAATCTCACCGCACGAACTGCGGATGCCGTCCAGAATCTTGGCGGGGTCGGTCGCTCTGTCCAAGCCGGAGATTCTTCCTTTTATTGTCAATCCGTCCCCCTGCGCCAACGACAGCTCCGGTTTTGCCTTGTGGTCGTCCGACTCCAATTCGGCAATGATTCTGTTTGCCAGTCCGTGCCGCGCCAACTCTTCGCGCCACTTGCCGACAATGTCCGGATGGTCACGGCGACCGAGAATGATGAATAAATCAACCTCCCGCATGACTACTTCCCGGCCGCTTGGAATGCGTTCGACCGAGAAACCTTCACCGTGCTTTGGATGTTTACCCCCGGGCAAATCCGCCACCACAACGGGGAGATTCCGCTTCAGCGACTGTAGTTGCGCTGCCACCAGCCCCTCAAGTTCTGCGCTCCATTGGCGCTTGTGCGCCTCGCGCAGCATGCGTCCCTCGCCTTCCTTTCCGCACCGCACCATTTGCAGGTACCAATTTGGTGTCGGAGATGCCGCATCGCAGTCCATCAGCCACCCCGATGGAAACTCTCCGCACAGGACGCTGTACAGCGCTTTAGCCAGCATGGATTTACCCGAATTGGGGTCACCAACGATACCGACGACCACCCCTGGCTCTGCCTGAAAGGTTTTTCGCGGTACCGTCATGCCGGGCTTCTCTTTGCCAACGCAAATCAGGAATGGCTCCCTAGGAGAATCATAAAGCACAACTGGAATTCCAGCGCGTGCCGCCTCGGCGCCTGCGGCGGCATACATCCACACGGCTCCCTTGCCTGTTGCCACCAGACTCTCCGCATGTTCTAGGCCAATGGGGTTCTCTTTCAGCACGGATTCCGGCCAATGTCCCACATCCGGGGCAGGGGAGATGAATGACAAAGAGATGCCGGCGTCCACATCTGCCGTTGCCCGATACCAGGCAGGAATCGCAGGACTTTTCCGCCCCTCCCCAGTCGGTGCCACAGGGAACACCCGGATTGGTCTGCTCTTCCCCGGAATCAGAACGATTATTTCCTGCGCCTTTGCCCGAACGGCGGCGTATGCGGCATGCATGTACATCCAGACTGCCCCGCTTCCAGTCAGGATAACGCGATTGCCCTTGAATGGACACGATTTAAAAGGGGCATTGGAGAGGACCGATGGAGGATGAAACCGATGATGCGCGGCAGGGCCAAACGAAATTTCGCATGAACCCGTGCATTTTGTTTCGTTCAGCGTGAACCAGCGTGACGACGGCTTGCGCATAGTATCACCTTCCGCGTGAGTGCAAAAACGGACGCATGTTCTTTTCGCTTACTCCATACAGTAATGCAATAAACGGACAACGGCCGATATTTTGAATGTTACTGGCCGTTTGCTCAGTCGCCGACATACGCCACCCTAATCACGGCTTGCCTGGCTTTCCAGAGTTTGAAAGAACATCGCGCTATGTATGCAGAAGGTGTCTTAATCGCCTTTCGGCTTGCCTGGCTTTCCAGTCGGCTGGCGTGCGCCACGGTGCCATTCGCCTGCTGTGTCTTAATCGCCTTTCGGCTTGCCTGGCTTTCCAGCCGCCACGACTTCCTGGAAGTTGGACGCTGCTGAGTGTGTCTTAATCGCCTTTCGGCTTGCCTGGCTTTCCAGTGGCCGGTTACTCGGCCGTGGGGGGATGGATGATCCTGTGTCTTAATCGCCTTTCGGCTTGCCTGGCTTTCCAGCCTTCGCTGACGCTGTGACGCTCGGCCAGGTCATCGTGTCTTAATCGCCTTTCGGCTTGCCTGGCTTTCCAGTTTTCTTCCTGGAAGTTGGCCGCTGCTAGGTGTTGTCTTAATCGCCTTTCGGCTTGCCTAGCTTTCCAGCGATGCAGTGGTATGCCGAAGACGGCAACTGCTGATTGTCTTAATCGCCTTTCGGCTTGCCTGGCTTTCCAGCGCGACTACCCATCACTCGAGCTCGTCCTCGTGGTGTCTTAATCGCCTTTCGGCTTGCCTGGCTTTCCAGATCTGTGGAGCCATATGGGCCCTCCACAGCCTCTGTGTCTTAATCGCCTTTCGGCTTGCCTGGCTTTCCAGGTTGTGAAGTCGGCGCTCTGCCACGACCCGGCGTGTCTTAATCGCCTTTCGGCTTGCCTGGCTTTCCAGATCTAATGGCCACGCCAACGTGCAGGGCGGGATGGGTGTCTTAATCGCCTTTCGGCTTGCCTGGCTTTCCAGAAGACTTCCTCGAAGTCGGGCGCTGCTGATTGTCGTGTCTTAATCGCCTTTC
>CAIXRA010000065.1 GCA_903921725.1 uncultured Lentisphaerota bacterium | reverse complement strand
CCTTGCCGGCATCCGTGCCGGTTTTCCGCAACTCACCGCCCGCTTTTTCCCCACCAGCCAATTTTTCGCCGGCATCCGCTTTCTCCGCCGGTTTGCCGCCCTCTTTACGGGCAGCCGCGGGAAACGGCTTCTTCCCCGGCGGAATCATGGGCTTACCCTTGCCCGCCGGTGGGACAGATACGGATTTCTTCTCCGGCTCGCCAGCGCCTTTCACCTCCGCCTTGCCGGCGGGACTGCTCTTGTCGCCGTCACTTGCTGCCGCCGCGGCGGCCTTGACGGCCGCCAAACGCTCTTTGTGGATGGCCACCGCCTTCCGGCCGGCGGCATAGTGGTTCCACACCGTCCGCGCCAGGAATAGGAAGAAGGCACCGTCCACCGCCAGCATGATGTGCACCGCGATCTTTATCCCGCCTTCAGGCCGGAGGCGCATGAGAACGAACAATAGACACAGCGCCATAATGGAACTGGCCACCAGGCTCGCCATGAGCATTTGTGCCTCTTCCTTGGCCCGCAAATTCACCGCCGCCTTGCGTGCCTGGAATTCGGTCTTGTCCACGTCGGTCATCCCCGCGGTTTCCGCGTCCCGCGAACTCGCCGGCCGGGAAGCCACCGGAGCCGGCTTGCGGGCGGCGGCCTCGGCCGCGGCCGCCACCAGCTTATCGCTTTCCGCCTTGCGCGTCGCGGCGTACTCTTCCGCTTTCTTCCGCGCTTCGTCAAGCACTTTAACCGCTTCCTCGCCGGCCTTGACCAGGGTCGTTTCCGCGGCCTTCCGGGCTTCGGCGGTCACCGTCTTTGCCTCTGCGCGCGCCGCTTCCACGGCGGCGACTTCGCTGGCGGGCGCTTTCGCCGCCAACTCTGTCGCTTTCTGGCGAATGGCCGCCGCATCAGTGTCCGCCGTCGCCTTCACGTCAGCGGTCAGTTTGTCGGTTTCCGCCTTGCGCGCCGCGGCGTACTCTTCCGCTTTCTTCCGCGCTTCCTCGAACAGTTTCACCGCGTCCTCTTTTGCCTTGGCCAATACCGCTTCCGCTGCCGTCTTCGCCTCTGCCGCCGTCTTGTCCGCTTCGGCTTTCGCGCTGTCACGGATCTTGCCGGCGGCTTCCGCCGCCTGTTTCTCCGCCTGGTCACGCGCCTCGGTGAAAGCCTTACGCAACTCGCCCGCAGCCGCTTCCTTTGCCTTCGCCGCCATTTTTACGGTGTCCTCCCGCAAGTTGGCTTCCGCCTCCTTACGGTACTTCTCGGCTTCGGCCACCGCGGCGTCTTTCAGCCGTTTTGCCTCCTCCGTCGCCGCCTGGCCGATTTTCAGCGCCTCCGCCGCTGCTGCGTTGCGGATTTTCTGCGCTTCGGCCACCACCGCCTGCCCCAGTTTCCCGGCTTCCGCCGCCGCGGTCTTGCGCACCGCGTCCGCCTCAGTTGTTGCCGCCTGCACCATCTTCATCGCTTCCGCGGTGATTGCTTCCTTCAGTTTCTTGGCTTCGGCCACGGCCGCCTGGCCGACTTTCAGCGCCTCTTCGGCTGCCGCGTTGCGGATCTTCTCCGCTTCGGCCACCACCGCCTGCCCCAGTTTCCCGGCCTCCGCCGCCGCGGTCTTGCGCACCGCGTCCGCCTCAGCTAATGCCGTTTGCGTGAGCTGCGTGGCCTCGGTCACCGATTTCGCCCGAATCTTTTCCGCCTCCGCCACGACCGCCTGGGCCATGTTGCCGGCTTCCGTCCTGGCGTCCTGACGGGTTTTTTCCGCCTGCACCAGCGCGTTCTGCGCCATCTGCTGGACATCTACGGCGGTCTTCTGCCGCACGCGTTCGCTCTCGGCCGTTGCCGCCTGAGTCGCCTGCGCCGCCTCCGCCTGTGCCGTCTGCCGAATGCGTTCGGCTTCCGCGGTCGCCTGTTGCTGGCTTCGCTCCAGCAGCGTTTGTGCCTGGAACTGCGCTTTCTCGATGATCAAGTCCGCTTGCTGCCGCGCCTGTTGGCGCACCGCCCCCGCCAGTTGTTCCAGTTCGTCGCTGAACGACGGCCGCTCGTAACGCGGATCCGCTGGCGCTGCCCGCCGCCCGCCCTCGCCGGCCATCCCCCCCGTCGCGTCATAGGCCTGGGCCACCTTCACTCCGGAAACGGGCGGATGGGTCGGAATCGCCGAGGCAATCGGCTGCGCCACGGCAATGCCCATCGGCCGGGCGGCTCCCACCGGCCGCGCCACCTTGACCGCACCCGGCGCCCGCGCCGGTGGGGGCGGCGGCACGGCCGCGATCTCCTCCACCGCCATCGGGATTTTACAGATTGGGCAGGTCAGTTCCGCGACCTGGGTTTCCAGGTCCATCCGGGCGCCGCAGCTTTGGCAGGCATAGGTGTAGGGCATGGTCAAACCTCACTCTTGACTAGGGTCACCTGGCAGGGCACTCCGTTCACCTCGACCGGCTCACCGCCGAGTCCAGGCTCCGCCCGCAACTCAACCGCCAGGGTTTCGGACGTGATATAGTCGGCAAACGCCGCCACGGCCGCGGCGATCTCCGCATTCAGATCGTAGCGGATCCGGATCCGGTCAACCACGTCAAACCCGGCGTCCTTGCGCATGGTCTGCACCCGGTTGACAAAGTCCCGCGCCCAGCCTTCCTGAACCAGCGACGGGTTGAGCCGCGTGTCGATGGCCACCGTGACGTCACCCTCGTTCGCCACCGTCATCCCTTCCTTCTCCTGGCGCTGAACGAGCACATCTTCCGGCTGGATGCCAACCGTCTGCCCCGACGCCAGAACCACGTCGATCGTTTCCCCCCGACGCAACCGCCGAATGCCGTCGAGGTCCAGGCCCGCAATCGCCGCTGCCGCCTCCTTCATACCCTTACCCAGGCGCGGCCCGAGCGTCTTGAAGTTGGCTTTGGCGCTGAGATGGACCAGCACTTCTTCATCGGCACTGACTTCGACCACCTTGACATTCAATTCTTCGGCGATCACCTCGCGCATGGCGCCGAGGTCGGCCCGGACGTCGTCCGCGGCCGCCACCAGCACCGCTTTCGCCAGAGGCTGGCGTACCCGCTGATTCACCTGAGTGCGGAGGTAACGCCCCAGGGACACCGCCGTCATCGTCCGCGCCATCTGCCGATTCAGGGTGGCGTCGCAACGTCCGGGCACCGGCGCCGGATAGTCGCACAAATGCACCGATTCCGGCATCTGCGGACTCCGCAGGTTCCGGTAGATCGTTTCCGTGATGAAGGGGATGAACGGAGCCGCCATCTGAGCGAAGGTCACGAGCACATAGTGCAAGGTGGCATACGCCTCGTCCTTGTCCGCGTCGTTCTGACTCTTCCAGAAGCGCCGGCGACTGCGCCGGATGTACCAATTGGTGAGATCCTCGAGAAAACCGGTGAAGCCGGTGGCGGCGCGCTGCAGATCGTAGCCGTCCAGGCTCGCGCGCATATCCGCCACGGTTTCATCCAGGCGCGACAGAATCCAGCGGTCGAGCAGGTTAGCGGGCTGGGCCGGCGGCTGCGCCGTGCCCGCCGGTCGCCAGCCGTCCACGCGAGCGTAAGTCAGGAAAAAGGAATACGCATTCCATACCGGCAGAATGACCGTACGCATGGCTTCGCGCACCGCCTTTTCACTGAAGCGCAGATCCTCGGCCCGCACCACCGGCGAAGTCAGCAGGCACAACCGCAGGGCGTCCGCACCGTACGTGTTCATCACCAGCATCGGGTCCGGATAGTTCTTCAGGCGCTTCGACATCTTGCGCCCGTCCTCGGCCAAAACCAGGCCGTTCACGATCACGTTGCGGAAGGGCGGTTTATCAAACAGCGCCGCCCCCAGAACGACGAGGGTGTAGAACCAGCCGCGCGTCTGGTCCAGCCCTTCGGCAATGAAATCCGCCGGAAAATGCTCCTCGACGAACTGCTTGTTCTCGAACGGGTAGT
>CAIXRA010000064.1 GCA_903921725.1 uncultured Lentisphaerota bacterium | reverse complement strand
TTATAGCGGCTCCGCCTTAGTTGAAAAGCGGCAAACGGATGCACGTATTGCCGCACTCCAAACTTGCGACCTGGCACCGTGCAGAATGACAGGGTAACCTACTGCCGGCAGTGTGTACGAGAGTCAATCAGCCAGCCATATACTCTTAAACGGCCCGGAGCCATAAAGATTGTATAATCTATCACGCGGCGGCGGAATCCGGCAACGGATGGTATGTTATGCCGCCGGTGCGTGCCGGCCGGACTCCGGATGGTTTCATGGAACCCTCGACCACAACCCGCTTTCTCGTGCTGCGGAAAACGCCGTATTCCGAGAGCAGTCTCGTCCTGGCCGGCATTTCGCCGGACGCGGGGCAGATTCATTTCCTCGTCCGCGGCGCACGCAAGCTCGGCCGCCGGCATTTTCCGGAGGCGGACCTGTTCCAGATTCTCGAGGTGCGCTACCGGCGCGGAAGCGGAACCCTCTGCACCTGGCAGGGGGCGGAACCGGAGGCGTCGTTCCGCGGCGTGGCCGCCGTCCCCGCGTGCTTCGCCGGTGCGTGCCGTCTGGCGGCGTTCGCCCTGGCAAACGTGCAGGAGGGGCTGCCGGCTCCGCGCTTTTTCGCCGCGATGGCGGCCGCCCTCGGCCGTCTTGCCGACCCCGGCGCTGGCGCGGCCCAGGCGGTTTCCTCCTCCTTTGTCGGTGCCGCGATGGTTTTCCTCGACGAGCACGGGCTGCTGCCGGATCATCCGGACAATGAGCGTCTGGAACGCCAGCGCAACTGGCTCCTGCAGGCCGCGGAGAAGCCCGGACCGCTTCCGGAGCTGCCGGAGACGGACTGGCGGAACCTGGAAAAATGGATGACGGCGCTTCTCCTCCACCATGAATGCAGGATGTAGCGGCGCGGCCGGGCCGGAACGGAAGGGGAGTGAGGGGATGAAAAAAGACGTGGACACCGTGCGGGCAGGGTGGCTGCGGCGCCTGGCTCGGCTCGGCGGCGGGCTGTTCTGCGTGGCCTCGCTGCTGGTTGCGGCGCTTTGGATCGCCGCGCCGCGGCTGGCGGAATGGAAGCTCCGCGGCGAACTGTCGCGCCTCGGCGTGCCGGCCGGTGAGCTGCGGGTGCGTTCCGCCACTCCGTGGGCGCTCGAACTGGAACCGCTGCGGCTCGGCGCGGACCCGGACGCACCGTTCCTCGGAACGCTGCGGGTGGAATACACGCCCCGCGAAATCCTCCGCGGCCATCTGCGCTCGGTCGAACTGGATGGCACGCGCCTGGTCATCCGCCGCGCCAAGGCCGGCGGCTGGGAACTTGCCGGCGCAGGGCAGCTTCTCCCGAAACGTGCGGAGTCCGCAACGGCGCCCAAACCGCTTTCGGCGATGGAAATCCTATCGCTGATTCCCAACAGCATCTCGGTGCGCGGCGCTTCCGTCGTCGTGGAAACGGAAAACGGCCGGCAGGAGTTTCCGGTGAGGCTGAACGCCGTCCGGAGTGGCGCCGCGGTGGATGTGCGTCTGACCGCGGAAGGATTCGGCGGAAAGCTGGAGGTGGCGGGAGCCGTTGTGGCAAAGGTGCCGCCGCGGGGAGGAGTGTGGACTGGCGGCGGTCCGGAGTCCGTGGGGTATGCTGGGAATTTCAAGATGCATCTGCCGCCGCGTGCGGAACTTGGCGGGCGGCGGCTTGTGTCGCCCCGGACAATCGGCGGGACGATTGAGGCGCAATGGTCTCCCGGCGTGAATCCGGCTTTCATGGCGGGGGTGACACTCAAGGCCGAATCCGTGGAAATCCGCGGGGACGGCTGGACGGCGCTGGCGGCTGATTTCTTCCTGAACGGCGGGGTGGACGGTACGGGAATGAAGATGGACGCGGGGCTGCGCGGCGTGTCCGTGAACCTGGCAGACGGGACCAGCCTGACGGCGGAAACGATGGAGTTCCCGCTGCGTTCAATGGATGGGGGATTAAGGGCGGATTGCACGCTCCGCAACGGAAGCCTGCGGATTCCGCAGGCGGAGCTGGAGGTCACCGGGGCGGATGCGGATCTGGCCGTTGCCTGGTCGGAAAAGGAAGGTCTGCGGGCCGTGATTTTCGAACAGAAGACGAATGTCGACCAGATCCGTTCCGTAAAACTCCACGGGCTGGAGCTGGGCCCTGTTCCGCTGCGGATCGAGGGTGAGGGGAAATGGCTGCGCGTCGGAGCTTCCGTAAAGCCGCCGGAGAGTGCGTTTTCCGCCGAGGTTGCGCTGTCCGCAAAGCTGGAAACGCGGGAGGTTGCGCTCTCCGCAACGGTGCCGCCCGCGGCGGTGACGGAAAAAGATCCGCTGCTGGTACCGTTCCTGCCGGCGGCGCTGAAAGGCTCCACGTTTTCCGGGACGGCCGGGGGCAGGGCGGACGCGACCTGGAAGCCGGGCGGCGAACCGAAGTGCGCGGCGGTCCTGACGCTGGCCGGCGGCCGCTTCGCCACGGCGGACGGGAAGTTCGACGCGGCGGGAGTGGAGTGCGCGCTGGACCTGGAAAGCCTGATCCCGTTCCGCAGCCGGCCGGCCCAGAAATTACAGTTCACCTCGGCGCATGCATCCGGCGTGCCGCTGGAGAACGGCCGGCTCGCGTTCCGGGTTGATCCTCCGGACACGATTTTCATCGAACACGGCAGCGTCGGCTGGTGCGGCGGCAAGCTCACGCTGGCCGCGGCGCGGATGACCGGGGGCAAGCCCGACGGCGTCATCCTGCTCCGCGCGGACAGCGTCGATCTCGGCCGCGTGCTGGGGCTGATGAAGGAATTCAGCGGGCACGCGGAAGGAAAACTCACCGGCCGCGTGCCGCTGATTTTCCGTGACGGCGGCATGCGGGTCGGCGATGTCTGCCTCTTCACCGAGCCCGGCATGCCGGGGCTGCTTCAACTTGACCCCGACCGCTGGCCCGGCAGCACGCTGGACGGTGCCATCGCCGACCCCGTCGCGCGGAAGATGGTCAAGCTTACGCTCAAGGACATGAAGCTGGACCTGTTCCGCCTCCAGTCGCTGCCCGGTTCCGGAAAAGCCGGCGCGCCGCAGTTCCGCATGCGCCTTTCTGGAACGCCGCGCACGGACAGGAACCTCCCCCCGGTCGACCTTGAGGTCAACCTCAATATCACGGGCCCGCTGTGGGAACTCCTGGGGCTGCCCTCCGGCACGAACGCCCCCTGATGCGCCACCCGCCGTGACCCGCCGGGAAACTACGGCCCGTGGTTCGAAGCCCCCCCCCCCCCCACGGAGCTCGCGGGGTATGACTTGCCGCGCATTGGTGCCCCCGCCTCCCATTGTGACTGCAATGCGGCGCGGGGAAATGACGTGGCGTTGCCGTACCCCGTCCGCGAGCCGTTCAACAGGCGCGCTGAGCTTGAATGAGCTTGTAATCTTCCTGAAAAAATGATAAAAACGGTTATCTATTTGATTGATTCGGCCATTTTATTCCGCCGGACGCCGTCTAAATTAGACGCCGTTAATGAAACGGCCTTCAAGATTTATGCCAGCTATAAACCAAGGTAAAAAGAGGGTTCGAACATGATGAATCACAAAACATTGTGGATGATGCTTGCGGCCGTTTCCGGGCTTGCGGGGAGCGCAAGTGCGGGGCTGATCACCAAAGCCGCATCGGGAACCGACCTGACGATCGCCGCAAGCTGGACGGGCAGCACCGCCCCCGGCACGGCCGACACAGCCGGATGGGTTGCCGCCTCCCTTGGCGGGGCGCTGACCATCGGTACCTCCACAAGCTGGTACGGCATTGACGTCCAAGGCGCCACCGCGGCCATCAGTGTCAGCGGTGCCGGCACGCTCACGCTTGGCGCGGGCGGCGTCAACATCGCCGCCACCGGCGTTGATTTCTCCATCTCCAACGCCGTTGCGCTTGGCGCCAGCCAGTCGTGGGTAGTCAACACGGGCAGGGCTATGACCGCCTCAGGCGTCATCTCTGGCAGCGGCATTAACCTCACCAAAAGCGGCGCGGGCACTCTGACGCTTTCCAATACGGCCAACTCATACTCGGGCATTACGACCCTTGTCGGCGGCCCCGTTAATGTGGCCAAGCTGGCGCTCGGCGGGGCAAACTCGTCCATCGGCTCCTCGAGCAATGCATCAGCCAATCTGGTGCTAAACGGGACAACGCTCACCTACACCGGCGCGGGCGACACCACCGACCGTGGGTTCAAAATCTCCGCCAGTTCAATCATCAAATCAAGCGGAACGGGGGCGCTGGTTTGGACCAGCGCGAACGCAACAACCTTTACCACCGGTGATACCGCCTACACCCTCACCTTGGGCGGAACCAGCACACTTGCCAACACTTTCGGAACGGTCATTGCCAACAACGGAACGGGTGCCATTTCGTTGGCTAAGTCCGATGCGGGCTTGTGGATCATCTCCGGCACGAACACTTACACCGGCGGCACGACGCTCACGGCCGGCACGCTTTCGTTTGCCAATGGTTCGCTCGGCAGCACCGGCGCCATCACGATGAACGGCGGCGCGCTGCGGTGGGCCACGGGTAACACGCAGGACATCTCCAGCCGCCTTGCGATGGTCAATGGCACGACTGCCACGTTTGATACTAACAACAATAGCGTCACCCTTGCCACGGGGTTCGGCAGCGGCACCGGTGGATTGGCGCAGACCGGCTTGGGCACCTTGACCTTGTCGGGCACGAACACCTACTCCGGAATCACTTCGATTAAGGGAGCCGCAAGCGGCGGGATTAAGGTCGCTTCGATCGGCAATGGGGGCAGCGTCACAAGTAACTTGGGTTCGGCGACAAACGCCGCCGCGAACCTCGTCTTCGGCGTCAACGGTATAAGCACCGGCGCACTCACCTATGCCGGCACCGGAGAAAGCACGGATCGCCTGTTCACGCTTTCTGGGCATGGGGGAATCTTCAACAACGGTAGCGGCGCACTCAACTTTACAAACACCGGCAACATCGCGCATTTGGGCGGCGCTCACACACTTCAGCTTGGCGGAACTTATACCGCCGGCGTCAACACCTTCGCGCCAAACATTGTTAATGGCAGTGGCACCACCGACGTCAAGGCCAATGGGGGAACGTGGCTTCTTACGGGCACCAACGGTTACACGGGCGGAACGAACATCACGGCAGGCACGCTCTCGTTCGCCAAGGCAAACTCGTTCTACAACAGCACCGGCGGCAGCGTCTCCGCCGCCAACGCCGCAAAGCTGATCGTGAACAGCGGCGGCACGGCCGCCTTCAATGTGGGCGGAACGGGTGAAGTCACCGCCACGGATATCGGTACGCTCCTGACCGCGAGCACTGGCACCGTCGGCTTCAAGACTGGAGCGATCCTCGGCCTGGACACCACGAACGCCGGCAACTTCATCTATAGCAGCGCCATCGCCAACCCGAACGCCGGCGTCAATGTTCTCGGCCTTGCCAAGCTAGGAAGCGGCACTCTGACGCTCTCCGGCGCGAACAGCTACACCGGCGGCACGACCCTCACCGCCGGCCAGCTCAACATCAACCACGCCACGGCGTTGGGTGGAACCGCGGGCGCGCTGACCATTTCCGGCGGCACCACGATTGACAACACCAGCGCCGCCGACATCACGCTGACCAATAACAACGCGCAGAACTGGAACGGTGACTTCACTTACGCCGGTTCACTGCGCAGCTTGAGCCTTGGCACGGGCGCGGTGACCCTGAGCGCCAACCGCCAGGTGACGGTTAGCGCCAGCAACCTGACCGTCGGCGGTGTCATTTCCGGCAGCGGCTACGGCCTGACCAAAGCCGGCTCCGGCACGCTGACGCTCTCCGGCATCAACGCCTATACCGGCGGCACGACGGTTTCCAACGGCACGCTGGCATTAGGCAACGCCACCGACACACTGGCGAATAGCGGCGCGGTGAACGTGAACGGCGGTGTTCTGGCAATCGGCTCGAATAGTGACACGGTCGGCATGGTGACGCTGACCACCGGCAGTATCACCGGCACGACCGGCGTGCTCACCGGCTCCTCCTACGCGGTTCAATCCGGCTCGGTGAGCGCCATCCTCGGCGGCACGGGCATCGCGCTGACCAAGAGCACCAGCGGCACCCTCACGCTCTCCGGCGCCAATACCTACACCGGCGCGACCAGCGTCAATGCCGGCGTGCTGAACATCACCGGCTCACTGGCGTCCGGTTCCGCGGTCGCCGTGGCCAGCGGCGCCACGCTCTCCGGCACGGGCACCGTGGGCGGCACGGTCACGGTCGCCACGGGAACCGGCGCCATCACGGCCGGCAACGGCAGCACCGGCCAGCTCACCATCGGAAACCTGACTTTCAGCGGCACCGGCACGATCAACATCGGCGCACCCAGCAACTACACCGCCAGCCCTGCGCTTAATGTCACGGGCAACCTGACGCTGAACGGCGGCGCAGGCGCGGTGACGCTCGCGTTGTCGGCCGGCCTGCTTTCCAACGGGACCTACCACCTGGTGGGGCACAACAACTCACTGACCGACCTGACCGGCTTTACGGTGACATCCCCAAGCCTCAGCACCCGCCAGAGCGGCAGCCTTGCCAATAATACAAACATGATTGACTACGTCGTTGCCGGCGACAGCCCGTACTGGACGGGTGTCAATAGCACGGAGTGGTCGGGTGGAAACAACTGGAAGCTGATTACGGCCGACACCGTGACGGACTACATCGCGGGGGATCTCGAGCTGTTCAATGATAGTGCGACGACGACGACGGTGAATGTCGGCGCAAACGTGGCGCCGGGCGGCGTGGAGTTCAACAACCCCACAAAGAATTACACGCTTCAAGGTAGCTATGCCATTACCTCCGGCGTCCTCGTGAAGTCCGGCGCGGGCAATCTCGCCATCAACAACTCCAACAGCTTCACCGGCGGCAGCACGCTCGGCGGCGGCACGGTCACCATGGGCACCGCCACGGCGCTCGGCAGCGGCTCCATCGCCCTCAACGCCGGCACGCTGGACATCAACGGCAAAAGCATCACCAACGCCATCGTGCTCGGCGGCGGCACGCTGACCGGCGACGGCGCGATTTCCGGTGTCATCTCCGGCACCGGCGCGCTGACCAAGAGCAGCGCCGGTACCCTGACGCTCTCCGTCGCGAACAGCTACAGCGGCGGCACGACGCTCACGGCCGGCACGCTTTCGTTTGCCAATGGTTCGCTCGGCAGCACCGGCGCCATCACGATGAACGGCGGCGCGCTACAGTGGAACGGTGCGAACACGCAGGACGTCTCCAGCCGCCTTGCGATGGTCGATGGCAAGATTGCCACGTTTGACATTGGCAGCAACACCGCCACCACCGTCACCCTTGCCACGGGCTTTGGCAGCGGCACCGGCGGCTTGACCATGGTTGGCAATGGCACGCTGACCTTGTCGGGCACGAACACCTACACCGGCGTGACTTGGATCAACGGCCTGAACAACTGGTCTGGCGCGGTTGCGGTCTCCTCGATCGGCAATGGGGGCAGCACCACGAGCAACTTGGGCTCGGCGACAAGCGCGGCGACTAACCTTGTCTTTGGCGCAAATTTGAATCACGGCGCAAGGCTCATCTACACGGGTGCCGGAGAAAGCACGGACCGCCTGTTTAAGCTTGATGGACATGGCACCATCTTAAACAACGGCACCGGCGCGCTCAACTTTACAAACACCGGTGCCATCCTTGATTCGAATAATCATGTGCTTTTCCTTGGCGGAAGCTATACCGGTGGCGTCAACACCTTCGCGCCGACGCTTAACGTCGCAGGTCAAGTCGTAGAAATTAACGGTTCGACGCTCGGGGGGGGTAGCAATTGCACGGGAACGGGAACGTGGCTTCTTACGGGCAGCAACAGCTACACGGGCGGCACCATAATCAATGCCGGCACGCTCTCGTTCGCCGCCAACGCGCTCGGCTCCACCGGCGCCATCACGATGAACGGCGGCGCGCTGCAGTGGGCCACGGGCAATGCGCAGGACATCTCCGGGCGTCTGACGATGGTCGCCGGCAAGAACGCCACGATTGATACCAACGGCAATAACGTCACCCTCGGCACGGCGTTCGGCAGCGCCACCTCCGGCAGCCTCACCAAGACCGGTTCCGGTGCCCTGACGCTCTCTGCCTCCAATAACTACACTGGCGGCACGACGCTGAGCACCGGCCAGCTCAACATCAACAACGCCAAGGCGTTGGGCGGAGCCGCGGGAGCGTTTACCATCAGCGGCGGCACGATTGACAACACCAGCGCGGCTGCAATCACCCTCAGCAACAACAACCCGCAAAACTGGAACGGCGACTTCACGTTTGCCGGCACGAAAGACCTCAACCTGGGTACGGGCGCGGTGACCATGAGCGCCACCCGCCAGGTGACCGTTTCGGCCGGTACCCTGACCGTCGGCGGTGTCATTTCCGGCAGTGGCTACGGCCTGACCAAGGCCGGCAGCGGCTCGCTGGTGCTCTCCGGCGCCAATACCTACACCGGCACGACGACCGTCAGCACCGGCACGCTGGAAGTTACGAACAAGAGCGGCGACGTGGCGTATGTGGTCGCCCAAGGCGCGACCCTCAAGTTCGGATATTCCACCGGCGGGAACTATGCCAGCACCAACATGAAAATCTATGGTGACGGGGTGTCCGCGACCACTGGATTTTATCTGGCTGGCGGAAAAACCTACAATGCCGCCGGATCAATCCAGTTGTACAATGCTCCCACCACCATCCGCCAATACGGCACCGGTACGGCCTCCATCGGCGTGTTCGATGTCAACGCGGTCGGCATCTTGGTGACTTCCGCCGCCTCCGGCTCCCAGGCCGACAGCAATGTCAATTTTGTCAGTTGCGGTTATGGCATGAAAATCCAGACGGATGTCGGTGCCAATACCACCACCGGCGACTTCATCCTCAACGGATCGCTCGACGTGAACCACACCGGCAACGGCTTCTATAAAGTGGGCGGCGGTTCGCTGCGCCTCAATGGTGCCGCCACCGCCAATAACAAGAACATCAGGCTCCAAGCCGGCTCGATCATATGCGGCATCGCCCAGGCGCTCGGCCCAAACTCCCGCCTCGATTTGTCCTCCGGCACCAAGCTTGTGCTCAACGGCTTCGATCAGACGAGCAGCAGCCTGCTGGCCAATTCCGGCCAGATCGTCGGCGGTAGCGCCACCCTTGGCGCTCTAACCGTTACCCAAGTGGAAGACGCCGTCTTTGCTGGCACCATTGGCGGCACGGGCACCAATGAAAACAACGTGGCGCTGGTCAAAGCCGGCGGTAGCATGTTGACCCTCTCCGGCTCAAATACCTACACCGGCGGCACAACGGTCAACACCGGCCTGCTGGTCAAGGGCAATGCCTCCACCCTGGGTACCGGTGGCCTGACGGTGAACGGCGGCGTGCTGGATCTGAACAGCTACGCCTCCACCTTCGCCTCCCTGGCTGGCACGGCCGGCACAATCACCGACAACAGCGCCGGCGTCGCAACCACGGCCGTAACGGTCAATCAGACCTCGGCCACCAGCTTTGCCGGTGTCATCGCCAATGGCACGGCGAAGACCTTGTCGCTGACCAAGGAAGGCACCGGCACCCTGACACTCTCCGGCATCAATACCTACACGGGCGGCACGACGGTCAACAACGGCACGCTGTTGCTCGGCAACAACAACGCGCTCGGCGGCGGCTCCATCGCCCTCAACGGCGGCACACTTGACGTTGGTAGCCACGCGATTGCCAACCACATCACGCTCGGCGGCGGCACTCTTTCCTTCAGCGGCGCGACGCTCTCCGGCAACATCTCCGAAACCGGTGGGGCAAAGGCGATGACGGTCGGCGCGAACCTGACACTCTCCGGCTCGAACAGCTACTCCGGCGGCACAACGGTCAATGCCGGCACGCTGACGGCGGGCAACGTCCATGCGCTCGGCACCGGCGCGGTCACGGTCAACGGCGGCACGCTGGACCTGAGCACCTATAGCCCGACGGCCGGAATCGTCACCTTGACCGGCGGCACCATCACCGGCAGCGGCACGCTGACGGGCAGCAGCTACGCGCTCTCCGGCGGCACACTCTCCGCCAAGATCGGCGGTTCCGGCGCGATGACGGTTACCGGCAGCACCACCGTTTCCGGCGCGAACACCGGTTACTCCGGCCTGGTCGACGTCACCGGCGGCACACTGACGGTCGGCAACGCCAACGCACTCGGCACCGGCGCGGTCACGGTCAACGGCGGCACGCTGGATCTTGGTGGCAGCTCCGTGGTTAACACCATCGATTTCCAATCCGGCTCGCTGACCAACGTCGGCGGCGCGACCGAGACGAATGTGAAGAGCGGCGCACTCCTGAACACCAACGGTTTGACCATCGGCGGCACGACGAACGTGCTGGCCGGCGGCAAGCTGACGGGCACCGGCGCGCTCGGCATCCTGAATGTCGCCGGCACGCTGGCCCCCGGAAACAGTCCGGGAATCACGACCGCCGAAAGCGCGAAGTGGGATACCGGCGGCAAGTACGAGTGGGAACTCAACGACACCATCGGCATCGCTGGCAATGAGCCCAGCGGCTTCGACCAACTCCAGGTCGCTGGCGCTCTGACGGTCAACACCGGCTTCACCTTGAAGCTGATCAGCCTGAACAGCCTCAACGAAGCCGGTACCCCGGCCAACTGGGACCCGATGACGACCTATTCCTGGACGATCGCCACCGCCACCGGCGGCATCACCGGCGTGAGCAATATCGCGATTGACGCCAACGGCTGGACGGCTGGCGTGGGCCCGGGCG
>CAIXRA010000063.1 GCA_903921725.1 uncultured Lentisphaerota bacterium | reverse complement strand
TGTGATTATGAGCACGACATGATATGCCGTCCGTCCCGCCCGCTGCCGAGCCGGCAGGTGGACATGCTGTCGGCCTGGGCCGGCATGCTGCTGTTGGGCGCCGCCGGTCTTTGCATGGCGTTTTGGGCCGGGATTCCGGTTCTGGTGGGGGCGCTGGTGCTGTTGTTCCTCGTCGTTGCCTATTGCGCCATCAGCAAGTCGTTCCCCATTTCGGCGGCGCTGGCCATGGGGCTTTGCCGTGGGGCGAGCGTGATGCTGGGGGTGCTTGCGGTCGGCCCGCAGTCGTTTCACCGGGATCTTCCCCTGATCCTGGCCGCCGTCGCATCGCTGCATGTGGCGGGACTGACGGTGATTTCGCGCGGGGAGGACCGGCGCATGCACCATGGAATTTCCGTCTGGCTTCCAGCTTTGGCGCTGGCGGCCGGCGGCGGCGTCCTGTTCTGGCGCGCGTGGGGGCTGGCGCCGCATCCGCTTTCGCCGTGGATGGCGGGTCTGCCCGCCGGCCTGCTCATCGCCGTGGCCGCCGCGGCGCTTGCCGGACTCGACTTGAGGCGGAATGAAAACTCTCGTCTCGCCACGCGGCGGGGCGTTATGCGGTTGATCCGCGCGATTCCACCCCTCCAGTTTGCCATCATGGCGGCCGTGCCAAATCTGCGGTGGGCGGGGCTGGTCCTGCTGGCCTTGTCATGGTCGGCGGGGCGTTTTTTGGGGAAAAAATTTCAGGGATCCTGACCGATTCAGCCAATTGGGCGCGCATTACGGGATTAACATGAAGGGCGCTTGCATGTTTTTTACGTCTATGGTATAGTGCGATACGGTTTTAAGGGGACTTGTTTCTGGGGAGGAGTCCGGGCGCGGTGAGTGCGGGCCGTTTGGGGACGGCACGGGCGGCCGGAAGTGTGTTTTGGGGTACCGTGGGGCTTGGGAATCGGGGGAACAATTGAATGGTTAGACGCGACAAAAGGACGCTGTGGCAGTCGCTGCGCGCATGGAATGACTTCATGCCGTTTGCGTGGCTGGTTCCGGCGTTTGGCATGCCGATCGTGGGGCTCCAACTCCAGGCGCTGATGATGGAGGACGCCCGCATTTCGGCAATGCGTTTTTTCTTTGCCGGTTTGGCGACGCTTGCGGCTGCCGGGCTGGCGCTCATCCTCCTGCACGTCGACCAGCATTACTACGGGGATGACGTGTGTCGCGCAAGGCTTTCCCTCTCGAGAGTGCGGGTTCCGCCGCGCGAGGCGTTTCTTGCCGCCGTTTTCCTTGTGCTCGCCGGCGGTTGGGCCACCTATTCCAGCGGCCGGCATTTTCTGGCCATGTGGGGGCTTCTGGTCGCACTCATGGCCGCCGATGCTTTTTTCCTACACCGGTTTTGCCTTGTCGGCAGCTTGACGGCGGCCGCAGTGGTGGTGATGCAGTGCCTGCTGCCCGTCGCGCCGCTTGGCGAACAGCCGGTGGCCATCGTTGCCGCGTGCGGGTTTGGCCTGCTGGTCTTTTTTGTGACGCGGGTCGTGTTGTACAAGCCGAAATTCAAGGGACCCGTCCGTGCCCAGCGGCTCTCCCACGCCTGGCATCCTCTGATCGTGCAGCTCATGTTGTCCACGGCCGTTCTGGTCTTTTTGGCCGTAGTGGTGCCGGAGCCGTCGGTGTTCTGTCTGGCCGCCGCCTGCGGCGTGCTGGTGTTGGGCGCGTGGTCGGCGTACCGCATTTCCAAGCCGCTGACGCGGGAGGGAATCATGCCGCACGAGCGGGAGGCCATCGACGCCTACTGCGGGCTTCCGATGGTCTGCCTGCAGGCGTCCGTGCTCATAGGGAATCGGCACACGGTATTGCTCGGGGGCCTGCTGCTTGGGGCCATCCTGATCGTGGAATGCCTTCCCCGGCTGACGCGCTCGGAAAAAAAGCATATGCCGAAAAGCATGTCGCTGTAGGCGGTGGCGTCAGGCCTGCGGGAGGCGGAAAAGGGCGGCGGCGTTGCCCCAAAGGATGGCGCGCTGTTCGGTTTCCGTGAGCGGCAGCCTGCGGAAGAGCGCGAGGGTGGCCGCCGGATTGCACCAGGGCGCATCCGTCCCGAACAGCACGCGCTCCGCGCCGTGCCGCCGGATCATCGCCGCCACCCTTTCCGGCGGGAGTTCCTCCATCGCGAAGGCGAGATCCAGGAAGACGGGCGCGCCGAGCAGGTCGCGCTCCACCTCGTCCCACATCCGCCAGCCGCCGAAATGCCCCGCGATGATTTTCAGCCCCGGCCACGCCTCGGCCAGCCTGCGGACTTCGCACGGCGGCGCGTTGCACGGCGGCGGGTAGCAGACATCGTTGCCGGTGTGCAGAAGGACGGGCAGGTCCAGTTCCCGGCAGGCCGCCCACAGCGGGCGGACGCGCGCTTCGTCGAGCCGGAACTGCTGGTATTCCGGATGCATCTTGACCCCGTGCAGGCCGAGTTCCCGGATATGCCGCACCTCGCCCTCGATCTCCGGCCAGTCCGGATGCACCGAGCCCATAGAGAGCAGCGGCCATGCGTTCTGCGTGGCGGCCCAATCGTTGACCGAACGGGTCTGCTCGGGCCGGGTGGCGATGGGGCAGTTCATGGCCGCCGTGACGCCGGAGACGGCCAGATTGGCGAGCAGCCCCGCGCGGGTTCCGTCATACGCCGGCGCTGGCGCCGCCACGCCCTCGCACCGCGCGGCCTCCTCCGTGAGCTGCCGGAGCACCCTGGCCGCAATCTTGTCGGGGTAGATGTGGGCGTGGACATCGAAAACGCGCATGGTGTTCTCCGGCCGCCGGGATGAGGCGGGTTCAGAAGAATTTTTTGGCACGATCCTGAAAGCCGCGGGAATCGGGGAATGCGGCGTCGGCGGTGTCGGCGAACGCCTTGAGTTTCTCGCGCAGGGCGGCGTCCAGCTTCACCGGGATTTCGATCTTGATGCGGATGTGCAGGTCGCCGCGGCCGCCGCCGCGGAGCGACGGGATGCCTTTTCCGCGCATGCGGAAGATTGTGCCGGGCTGCGTGCCGGCGGGAACGGTCAGTTCGGCTGCGCCGGTGAGCGTGGGCACCTTGACCGTCGCGCCGAGGGCGGCCGTGGTCATGGGGATCGGCACTTCGCAGTAAAGGTCGTCGCCGTCGCGCTTGAACAGCAGGTGTTCCTCGACGTGGAGGACGACGTAGAGGTCACCCGCCGCTCCACCGCGGCGCCCCGCTTCGCCCTCGCCGGTCAGGCGCAGGCGGGAGCCGGTGTCCACGCCGGCGGGGATGTTGATCTTCAGCTTCTTTGTGCGTTCGATGAGCCCCTCGCCGCGGCACTGGCGGCACGGCTTCTCGATGCTCTCCCCCTGGCCGCCGCACTGCGGGCAGCGCTGGCGGATGCTGAAGAACCCCTGCGCCATCGTCACCTGGCCGGAACCGCCGCACTGCGGGCAGCGCTTTTTCGAGGTGCCGGGCTCGCAGCCGGAGCCCTTGCAGCGGTCGCAATGCTCGGCGCGCGGAATTTCAATCTCGCGGGAGGCGCCGAATACGGCGTCCTCAAACGGGATGCTGAGGTCGTAGCGCAGGTCGTTCCCGCCCTGCGCACCGTTGCCGCCGCCCCCGCCCCCGAAAAAGCTGTCAAAAATGCCGCCCCCGCCGCCGCCCCCGCCGAAGACCTGGCTGAAGATGTCGTACGGGTCCATGCCCGGCCCGCCGCCGCCCGGGCCGCCCGGGCCGCCGCGCTTGCGGGTGAACGCCTCGTGCCCGAACTGGTCGTATTGGGCGCGCTTGCCGGTGTCGCTCAGCACCTCGTAGGCGGCGGAGACCTCCTTGAACTTTTCCTCGGAGGCCTTGTCGCCGGGATTCTTGTCCGGATGGTATTTCAGGGCGAGCTTGCGGTACGCCTTCTTGATCTCGTCGGCGCTTGCGGTGCGCGGCACTCCGAGCCGTTCATAGAAATCACTGGTGGGCATGGGAAAAAACCTTGGAGAGGTTGTCGGGGTTCACGGTTCAGCGGTTGGTGGACGGTGTGGACAAAATGGACGGGCGTTTTGTTGCTTTTTCGCGGACCACAGGCCACGGCCCCTTAGGTGTTCCGTTCAGCGTTCTGCCTTTTGCCTTTTCTCATCCCTCTTCCTCAGAGGCCGCGTCCGGGTTCGGGCCGCCGCTGACGATGACGGACGCGGGGCGCAGGAGTGTCTCGCCGATCTTGTAGCCGGCCTTCCATTGGCGGACGACCGCGCCTGCGGGAACCGTGTCGGAGAACTCCTGGCTGATTGCCTCGTGCAGTTTCGGGTCGAACGGGTTGCCGGCGGCGTTGACGACCTCGATGCCGAGCGTGGCGATTGTGTTCCGGAACTCGGCGTGGATCATGTCCAGTCCCTGCTTCATCGTGTTCACGTCCGGGCTGGCATCGAAATGGTCGCGTGCCATCTGGAAGTGGTCGAGGACGGTGAGGAACGCCTGCACGGCGGTGGATTTTTCCCGGATGCGGGTGTCCTGGAGGTCGCGCTGCACGCGTTTCCGGTAGTTGTCGAAATCGGCGGCCGTGCGCAGGCATTTGTCGCGCCATTCCAGCGCCGCCCTCATCGCTTCCGCAAGCTGCTGGTCGAGTGTCGGGGCGGCGGGCGCCGGCTGGGCTTCCGGGGCCGGCGCGGGGGCGGCCGCGGGCGCTGCCTCCGGGGTGGCTGCGGGATTTTCCGCCGCCGGTTTTTCGTGCTGATGCTGGTGCTTGGTCATGCTGGGGTGTCCGCCTTGTTTTGGAGAAGGTTTAATTTGACACCGGAAGCCGGATTTTCCAGCCCGTCCCGCGCCCGCCCGTGTCTGTATACGGGAAGGAGGCGCGGAGTCCGCGAAGAATCGCCGCCGCTCCGTTGCGCACTCCGCACGGCGGACGATAGTATGGGCGGCGGCCGGCCTGGCCGTCCAAGGAGGGGCGCATGGGCATCCGGATCACAAAAACAAAAGGCGGGAACGGGATGAAGGGCATGGGGGTCGGAGGACTCCTGTTCTTCGCCATTTTCTGGTGCGGCATCACCGGTGCCTTTGCCGGCATCCTCGCGGTGACCGGCTGGCGTGTGTGGGACGCCCAGAAGCGTTTCGTGCCCGTTCAGGGGACGGTGACGGAGAGCCGGGTCGATGAATCGCGCGGCTCCAAGGGCGGAACCACCTACAAGCCGCATGTGGCCTACCGCTACACGGTGGCGGGCCGCGAGTTTCATGGCGACCGCTACGAGTTCGGCTCCATGAGCAGCTCCGACGGATATGCGCGAAGCAGCGAAGTCGTCCGGCGCTGCGCCCCCGGCGCGGCGGT
>CAIXRA010000062.1 GCA_903921725.1 uncultured Lentisphaerota bacterium | reverse complement strand
TTATAGCGGCTCCGCCTTAGTTGAAAAGCGGCAAACGGATGCACGTATTGCCGCACTCCAAACTTGCGACCTGGCACCGTGCAGAATGACAGGGTAACCTACTGCCGGCAGTGTGTACGAGAGTCAATCAGCCAGCCATATTCCGCCAAACACGGAAATCGGGCTGATCCGGCCGGCATCCGCCACCATTTCCGTGTTTCCCGGGGCGGCTGGGAATTTCGCTTTCCGGCACTACTTTTTCATCCGGCTTTGCACCGACGGCGTGGCGGTGGGAGGATGGGGGGCGTCCATGCGGCGCCCGCGCCGGCCAGCCAAACGTTCAGCGTACGGGAGGTTCCTGCATGTCCAATCCCATCGTCAACTACTTCTCCGACTTCAAGATTCTGAAGACGGCGAGTAAGGAATTCTGGCTGATTAACGGCTTGGTCTTTTTTGACGGCCTCGCCTATTTCTCGATGATGATCGTGTTGACGCTGTTCCTAACGAACAACTGCGGGTTCAGCGATGTTAGTGCCGGCAAATGGGTTGGTTATTATGGCTTAGCCATCTCCGTCATCATCTTCGCCGTCGGCGCCGTCTGCGACACCATTGGTGTTAAAAAGTCCTTCCTGTTTGGTATAGCACTTCTTGTCTTGGCGCGCGCGACGTTCGGCTTTGCACCGCTGATTTTTGACGGGAAAGCCCTCTCCGGCACCATCATAGGCATGATGATAGTCATGGCTATTGGCACCTCCTTCATGGGGCCTGTCATGAACACGGCGTTACGGCGCTTTACGACTAAGGAAAACCGCTCCGTTGGTTTCAGTGTCTACTACACAATCATGAATATCGGCGCCTTCTTGGCGGGTGCCGTTGTGACGGAAGGTTGCCGCCGCGGGTTTGGCGAATTGAACGGCAACCTGGCCATCATGATTTTTGGCATGGGGATGAACATCGCTTCATTCGTTTGCATGGCCTGCATCAATGAGCACAAATACGCCGACGAGTCGGAACGACTGCATCCCGATACGGAAATCAAACGCCCTCTCGCTATTTTTATGGAAGTCTGGAAGGAGAGCGCCTTCCGCAAGCTGGTGCTTTTGTTGGTTCTGACCATCGGCGTGCGCTTGGTTTTCACCCACCAGTTCATGGTGATGCCCAAGTATTACACCCGCGTCTTGACGAGCGATTTTTCGCTGGGTTTGGTCAACTCCATTAATCCGCTTATTATCGCTATTGGCCTTCTGTTGTTGATTCCATTCTTGAGACGAATCGACACCTTTAAGCTGGTTCTGTACGGCATGGCCATCTCCGCATCTTCGTTGATTTTCATGGCCGTCCCCATCCAGTGGATCCTGGGCATCCCCGGCATCCACAACCTCGACCAAGCATATCTGTTCGTTATCCTCGCGCAGATTCTCGTCTTTACCTTGGGAGAGATTCTCTTCTCCCCTCGCTTCACCGAGTATATCTCGATGATGGCGCCGAAGGACAAGGTCGCTTCCTACATGAGCCTTTCCGCGCTGCCGACCTTCATCTCCAAGCCGATCAACGGCCTGGTCAGCGGCTTGTTCATCGCCTCCTTCTCCTATGACGGCATCCGCGCCAAAATCGATTCCGGCAATGTCTCCTATTTTCACTCGCCGGAATTCATGTGGATGATCTATCTCGCCGCGGCGGTCATCAGCCCCATCGCCGTCCTCTTCATGCGGGACTTCCTTAACAAAAAGCAGGAGGCAACCCCGCCGCCACTCCCCATCGTTGCTCCGCCGTCGCCCGAAACCACCGCCGAGCAGGCGTAAGGGAGTTCACACCATGAAAAAGAACAACGTCGGACTTCTCCTGCTGGATGGCGGCATCCTTTTAGTTAGTGCAATTTTATTTGTCGTCGGGTTTGATCTCTCCCTCGGCCCCTTGAAGAAGGGAAAAGAGGCCGACCTCCTGATCACGGCCGTGACCCAGGAAAACGTGGGCAAGGTCAACATGGCGCTGGGCGAGGAAACCTACAAGAGCCTGTCTGCGTCGAAACGGCCGGCCTCCCTTGCAGCATACCGCCAGCAGCGCACGGCGCGCGGCGACGAATACGGGCGGACGGCGCTGATGTGGCTCGCCTACACCAACTACCGGATGGATCCGCCGACGCCGGACCTGATCGACCGCTTCCTGGCCGCCTTGGGGATCGCCTCGGGGAGATCCGACACGAAGCCGGAGGCCTCGCTGCTGGAGAAGGCCGACGAGAAACGCGCCCCCATCGTTGCCCTCCTCATGGAGGCCGGCGCCGACGTCAACGCCAGGGACAACGATGGATGGACGGCGCTGATGTGGGCCTCCTGGAGCGGGCTGCCCAAGGTCGCGGAAAAACTGCTGGAAAACAAGGCGGATGTGACCGCCGTCGACCGCCGGGGAAACAGCGCCCTCACGATGGCCGCCATGCGCGGAAACGTCGCGGTCGTGAAGATGCTCCTGGACAAGGGCGCGCCCGTCACCGAAATCGACCGGGCCGCGCTCCGCAAGGCCAGCCGCGAATACGTCCTGCGGAAGGCGAATTACGACAAGATTCTAGCTCTGTTTGGCGCCTGACCCCTCCGCGTTTCCGCCATGCACCTCCGTCCGGAGGATGAGATGACCCCGCACCTCCAAAAAGCTGTTTTCCTCGACCGTGACGGCACGGTGATCCGGGACGCGAACTACCTCTCGACCGTCGAGGGCGTCGCCCTGCTGCCCGGCGCCGGGGAGGCGCTCGGAGCGCTGGCGCGTGCGGGGTTCCTGCTGGTGCTGGTCACCAACCAGTCCGGCATCGGACGCGGCTATTTCACCGCAGAGCTCGTCGAGGCGCAGCACGCCCGGCTGCGGGAGCTGCTGAAGCCGTTCGGCGCGGAGTTCGCCGCCGTCGAATACTGCCCGCATGCGCCGGGCGCGGAGTGCGGCTGCCGCAAGCCGCAACCCGGGATGCTACTGGCGGCAACCGGACGGTTGCGCGTCGCACCGGCGGACTCCTTCATGGTCGGCGACAAGCCGGCCGATGTCGAGGCCGGCCGCGCCGCCGGCTGCCGCACGGTCTTCATCGGCCCTGCCTGCCAAGGAGCCGACTGCTGCGCGCCGGATCTCGCCGCCGCCGCGGAATGGATCCTCTCCCGGCGCGCCGGGTGAACTCCGCGAATCACGCCTGCCGTGCGGATGCCAATCAACGCTCAAGTGGATTGGTTTTGGTTTCCGGGTGTTGCCGCCCCAACGGGGCATCACGCCGTCGCTTGGGGAAACGCCCCAGGAAACAAGAGGAAACCAAAATCGTTGCCGGGGGTTCTTTCATGCTTACCGCCCGTTCGCAATTCGTTGTGCAACCCCTTCAGGGTTGAAATCGTTATGGCTTCTTTTTCCTGGGGCGTTGCCCCAGGCTATGGTGTGATGCCCCGTTGGGGCGGCTTGCGTAAAATCGTTGACTGTTGGGGCGGCTTGCGAAAAGCGTTGAGCGTTGGGGTGGCTTGAGTAAGGCGCTGAACGTTGAATGGCGAGGGTTGAGGGTTGAACGTTCATGAAATATGCGGGTGAATCTCCCCGATTGCATCTGGCATACTCAGCGGCGGCGTCATCCGGGTGCGGAACGGCGAATAGCGGTTACAGTATGCGGCCGGGGGGCGTGCGGGTTCCGCACCATGCGGCGTGCGGGTGGACGAGTTTTTTCGCGGAGTTTTCCATGAACCGTGAGCTGATCAAGCATGTGCTGAAGTGTCCGGCATCGGAGGAGAGTGTGACCGTGGCGGGCTGGGTGCGGACCCGGCGCGACTCGAAGGGCGGCTTCTCCTTCATCGAGCTGAACGACGGCTCCTGTTTCCGCAACCTGCAGGTTGTGGCGGAGAAGGCGCTGCCGAACTACGATGCGGAGGTCGCAAAGCTGTTCCCCGGCGCGAGCGTAGCCGTCACCGGCAAGCTCGTCGCCTCGCCCGGCGCGGGGCAGGCGGTCGAGCTGAAGGCGGAGTCGGTGCGGGTTTTCGGGCACTGCGAGCCGACGGCCTATCCGCTCCAGAAGCAGAAGATGAACCTCGACCTGCTGCGCGAAATCGCGCACCTCCGTCCACGCACCAACACCTTCGGCGCCATGATCCGCATCCGCAACGCGCTGGCGATGGCGACGCACCAGTTCTTCCAGGCGCGCGACTTCCTCTACCTCAACACCCCGATCGTCACCGCCAGCGACTGCGAGGGCGCCGGCGCCATGTTCCAGGTGACGACGCTCGACCTGGACAAGCCGCTGCCGCGCACGGAGGCGGGCCGGGTCGACTACAAGCAGGATTTCTTCGGCAAGCGCACCGCGCTGACCGTCAGCGGCCAGCTCGAGGGCGAAACCTACGCCTGCGCGGTCGGCAACATCTACACCTTCGGCCCGACCTTCCGCGCCGAGAACTCGAACACGCGCCGCCACCTGGCCGAGTTCTGGATGATCGAGCCGGAGATGGCGTTCGCCGACCTCCAGGACGACATGGAGCTGGCCGAGGCGTACCTGCGGCATCTCTTCAAGCATGTGCTGGAGAACTGCCGCGAGGACCTCGAATTCTTCGCCAAGCGCATCGAGCCGGAGGCGATCACGCGCCTCGAACGGCTGGCGGCCTGCCCCGCGTTTACCCGCGTCTCCTACACTGAGGCGGTCGAAATCCTCCAGGCCTCCGGCGAGACCTTCGAGTTCCCCGTGAGCTGGGGCGGCGACCTCCAGGCCGAGCACGAACGCTACCTGACCGAGAAGCGGTTCAACGGCCCGGTAATCGTCTACAACTACCCGAAGGAGATCAAGTCGTTCTACATGCGGCTGAACGACGACGGGAAGACGGTGGCCGCGATGGATGTGCTGCTCCCCGGCGTCGGCGAGATCATCGGCGGCAGCCAGCGCGAGGACCGCATCGAGATGCTGGAGCCGCGGATGCGCGCCATCGGCCTGAACCCGGCCGACTACTCCTGGTACCTGGATCTGCGCCGCTTCGGCTCGGTGCCGCACGCCGGCTTCGGACTTGGTTTCGAGCGCATGGTCCTCTTCTGCACCGGGCTGGCCAACATCCGCGACGTCATTCCCTATCCGCGCACCCCCGGCAACGCGGAGTTTTGACGCCGGGGCCGGGCCGCTTTGAAACAGCTGATACACGGCGTACAGTAATCCCCGCCGCCGCGCGGATCCGGGCCGGGATTGTTATCCGGCAACAACTACGAATGGCTTGGCACGGATAAAAAAGGAAACGACAACATGACGTGGTTCACACTGGGAATCCTGTTGATTTTGGCGGGGTGGGTGGTTTGGATTGTCGCCATGCCGGTTCCCAAGTTCGTGCGGGGGCTGATTCTGGCCGCCTGCATGTTCGTGGGCATTACAACCATCATAGGCTCGACGACGATCTTTGTTGGTCCTGGGCAAGGCGGGATCGTCACGGTCAAGTTCGGTTCCGGGCTGAAGGACGGCCATCTGGTCGCCATCAACGGCGAGAAGGGGCCCCAGGCCGACGTGCTGCCGCCGGGATACCATTTCGGGTACTGGCCGTGGAACTATGACCTTGAAGCCGTGCCCAACGTCGACGTCAAGGAAGGCAGCATCGGCATCGTCACAGCCAGGGACGGGAAACCGCTGCCCGATGGAGAGATTTATGCGCCGTCGTGGGATTCGCCGAACGAGATGCTGGATGCCCGCTCGTTCCTGACCAAGGCGGGGTACAAGGGACCGCAACTGACGGTCCTGCCTCCGGGACAGTACCGCTACAACCCCAAGCTATTCGAGGTCACCGTCGTGCCGTGCCTCGATATTCCCATCGGACAGGTGGGTGTCGTCCGGGCCAACGCCGGGATAACCTACAAAGGGACGGAGGCGGCCTCCGTCAACGGCGTGCCGCTGGTTCCGAAGGGCAACCGGGGCATCTGGAACGAGCCGCTGCTGCCGGGTAAATATTATCTGCACCCGAACGCTTACCAGGTCGTCCTGGTGAAGACGACGAAACGCGTGTACTCCTACACCTCCAAGGGAACCACGGAGGGAAATGCGTCGAAGGCCGAGCGCGATGTGGACAACAGCATCCACGTCCGGTCGCAGGACAGTTTCCAGTTCCCCGTGGACGTCCGCGTGGCCGTCATGGTGGACGCGCACGATGCGCCCTACGTGGTGGCCGTCATCGGGGATCCCGACAGGGATGTGAACAACGACGGGTTCGACGGGCTCGAGGAGCGGGCCATCCTGCCGTCCATCCGCGCGATTCTGCGGAACTCCGCGGAGAAGATGAAGGCCATCCAGTACGTCAACAACCGCAGCTCCGTCGAAAAAGAAACGTTCGAGCTGTTCCAGAAAGACATGGCGCGGGACAAGGTCAAGACCGAGCAGGTCTATCTCGCCGACATCCGGCTGGACGCCACCGCGGAAGGCAAGAAGCTGCTGACCACGCAGACCGACAAGGAAATCGCGGTGCAGGAGCAGACCCAGTACAAGGAGCAGGTGCTGGCGGAAAACGAACGCGCCAACCGCGTGAAGGCCGCCGAAGCCGCCGACCAGCAGAAGGCGATCCAGGAATCGCTCGCGCAGATCGCAGTCGAGCAGAACCGCGCCGAGGCCGCCAAGAACCGGGCGCAGGGCGAGGCGGCCCAGTCGCTCGTCTATGAGGCGAAGGTCAAGGCGCTGGGCGGCGTGGAGAACTTCACCCGGCTGGAAATCGCCAAGATGGCCTTCGAGAACCTGGGCAAGAACTGGAAGGGCGAACTCCCGGGCCAGCTCATCATCGGCGGCGGCGGAAGCAGCTCCCTCACGGAAGTGATGACCGGCGTGTTCGCCAACCAGTTGAAGGAAGGCGCAAAGAAGCAGCCGTGACGGTCGGAAAACAGGGCGCGGCCGGGGCGCATCCCCGGTCCCGCCCATTCAGAAAGGCGGGTGCCCCATGGGCGAGCTTGTACCCATCCTGATTGCGATATTGGCGGTCCTGGTCGTGATTTCGGCCATTTACTTGCGGCGGGCGCTGAGCCTCCGGCAGGTGGTGAGACCGGTCGAGGACATGGACATGGTGGAGCGGATCAAGGTGCCGCTCAACGCCGCCCGGCTCAAAACGCTGGTGGTGAAGCTGAACGCCGCCCAGGAAGAGGCCGAGAGCACCCGGAAACCGGTGGTGGTCGACCATCCGGACACCGACGACCGGATCATCCGCTTCGTCGTCACGCCCAAGTAACATTTCCCGCTTTGGGGCTTCGGTTTTTTCGTGCCTGCCGGCCGCTCCGCGTCCCTGCATCTGCGGCGGAAGGCATCTGCCTGGCGGGACGCCCGCCCTCCCGGCACGCATGACGTCGGCGGGTCATTTGTCCCAAAATTCAGGCTGCCAGATCCAGATGGTTTTGCTGCTGTTGATGTAGCCGCTATCGTCCGCCTCGAAAGAGCCCGGACGAGCTGACTCGGCAAAGCTCGGCCGCCGCGAGGTGGTGCGGCTCACGCAGCTTGCGCAAAGCAGGCAGGCTATCGCAAGGATGCCCAACGCCAGGCTCGCCACAGCCCGTCCGCCGCGGGCCGGAAACGCCCGCGCCGCCGGACCAGGGTTCCCGCCTTCACCGCCAATCATGCCGCACATCGCCATCGCCGCCTCCGGGTGGATGCCGGTCCGCCCGTCCGCCATCTTCCGGCGAGGCCGACGCAAACCGTCAAGTTCCCCATAATGTCGCACCCCGCAGGCGGGACGGCAAGCGGGAGGCCAAAACCGTCGTGTAATCGATTGGTTTTTGGGCGGATGCGGCCTGTTCGTCGCCCCATAGGGGCAGTGTGTGACAGCCCAGAGCAAAGCGAAGCGGCGAACTGGGGGAACTGCAGGCAGGATCATTGCGCACTGAAAGGGCAATGGGAAGGTTTGGGCCTGGCGCGTTTTCCACACCACCATCCACTGCCCCGGTGGAGCGATGCCCAGCCAGCCTTACCCCCGGATCACCAAACGGCTACTTTTTTCTTGCGCGCAAGGTTGCAAAGAGATTGTCTTTGCCTTATTTTGGGGACAATAGGTGTGATTAGGGGAAAAAAGGTGAAACAGGCGCAGGACAATCCCATTCCGGCCGGTCCCGGGTGCTACCTCGGCGAGTTCGAACACGCCGTGGACGCGCAGCGGCGCCTGGCCATTCCCGGCGCCTGGCGCGGGGGTGACGCGAGGTTCGTGCTGCTCCCCGGACGCGAGAAGTCGCTGCAGCTGGTGCCGGCGGCCATGTTCCAGGAGCTGCTGGCCAAGCTGCGCCAGGTTTCGTTCGCCGACGCGCAGGCGGCGGTGGCGCTGGCGACGATCGGTTCGATGGCAGTGATGTGCGAGCCCGACAAGCAGGGGCGCATCTCCCTGACGCCGAAGCTGATGGAACATGCCGGCATCCGCGGTGCCGCGGTGCTGCTGGGCGCGGTGACGACCATCCAGATCTGGGATCCGGCGCGCTGGACAAAGCGGCGCATGGACAGCCAGAAGGGGTTGGATGTGATCCAGGCACTGCAGGAGAAGCCGGACGCGCTCGGCGCAGTGCTCGGCGCACTGGCGAAGGGGAAGGCGTGAGGGGACGCGTGGTGTGACGGTGTGGCGGTGTGACGGTTGAACAATATGGAACGGGGAAAGCGGGCTATGAAATTCGTACAGACGGCATTGGTGGCGGCGATCTTGGCGGGAGGCATGATTGCCTCAGCGGGGTTGGTTTCCAAATTTTTCCTCAAGGTCCGGCATGAAAAGGTCAACGCCATCGCGGTGAAGGGCTACGCGGAGAAGGATGTCGCGTCGGACATCGGCAAGTTCTCCTGCCGTTTCAGCACGGAGGGTGCGACGCAGCGGGAGGCGTATGGCGCGCTGCTGAAGAGCCAGGCGGCGGTGCTGGCGCATCTCCGCGCGCAGGGGTTCGGCGAGAAGGAAATCCAGCCTGACAGCATCAACACGGGCCGGACGATGAAGCGCGACGAGAAGGGGAACGAGACCAACGAGATCCACCATTACTACGCCAGTCAGTCCGTGGCGGTCGCCTCGGGGGACGTGGAGCGCATACGGAGCGCGGCGTCCGGCGTCATGGACCTGATCAAGGAGGGGGTGGACATCAGCGCGGGCGAGCCGCGTTTCTACGTCTCCGACCTGAAGTCCACCAAGATGGAGCTGTTGGAGAAGGCCACGAAGGACGGCTACAGCCGCGCCCTGGCGCTGGCGGGGAACAGCGGCGGCAAGGTCGGCGCCCTGCTCTCGGCGGAACAGGGCGTGATTCAGATCACGGAGCGGCATTCGACGGACACCTCGGGCGGCGGCGTGTACGACACGTCGAGCATTGCGAAGACGGCGAAGGTGGTGGTCACGCTGGAGTATGCGGTCGACACGGAAAAACCATGAATTTCGCGCATGAACCCGTTCTGCTTCGCCAGGTCGTCGAATGGCTGAACCCGGCGGCGGGACGGCGTTTCATCGACGGCACGGTCGGAGGCGGCGGGCATTCGGCGGCAATCCTGGAGAAGGCGCCGGCGGACGCGGAGCTGCTCGGGATTGACCGGGACGATGAGGCGCTGGCGGCGGCGAAGGCGAAGCTGTCGGCGTTCGGGCCGCGGGTGCGGCTGGTGCGCAGCGCGTACAGCCGGATGTCGGAGATCGCGGAGGAGCTGGAGTGGGAGGACGGTTCGGTGGACGGCATCCTGCTGGACATCGGCGTCTCCTCACACCAGATCAACACGCCGGACCGCGGGTTCGCCCACCGGTTCGACGGGCCTCTGGACATGCGGATGGACCGGCGGACGCCCGTGACCGCGGCGACGCTGCTGAACCGTTCGACGCTGGAGGAGCTGACGCGGATCTTCCGCGAGTACGGGGAAGAGCCGAAGGCGTTCCGGCTGGCGCAGGCGATTGTGGCGCGGCGCGCGGAGCGGCCGTGGGAGCGGACGGGGGAGCTGGCGGAGCTGGCGCAGAAGACGGTCGGAAAGCCGTTCGAGCGCGGGTTGCCGGCGGCGACCCGCTGCTTCCAGGCGCTTCGGATCGCGGTCAACGGAGAATTGGAGGAACTGGAGAAGGGGTTGGAGGAGGCGGTGCTGCTGCTGCGGCCCGGCGGAAGGCTGGCGGTGATCAGCTTCCACTCGCTGGAGGACCGCCGCGTCAAACATTTTTTCAGGGACGAGGCGCTGAGCTGCGTCTGCCCTCCGGGGTTGCCGATCTGCGTCTGCCACAAGACGCCGCGCCTGAAGGTGCTGACCAAGCACCCGGTGGACGCGGACGAGGCGGAGGTGGCGGAGAACCGCCGGTCGGCCTGCGCGCATCTCCGGGTGGCGGAACGGGTATAGGCCAAGAGGAACGATTGAAGGTAAAAACGCGGGCAAACAGAGTCAGCCCAAGTCTTGATTTGTACTAAAATTGACACCCGTTCAAGCTAGACGCAAGTAGACAGTTGACTATCTTATCCGGCATCTATTCGACAAGTTAAACCAGGCCGCGACAGGACTGGACATTGCAAAACAGATTCAACGCGGCGACCGCCAAGTGACGGCGGAGCCGGGAAGCCGCCAAGGAACGCGAAAAAAGTATGGCAACCACACGGAACAACATGACGCAGAACCAGCGGAAATACCGCCGGCAACGGATTCGCGTGGAGGCGCAGGGGTCGCCGCACCCGATCCTGTGGCGGATGTCGTTTCTGCTCGTTGTCTCGCTGCTGCTCGGCCTGTACTACGTCGGCCTCACCAGCAAGAAAGAGCGGCTGGACAAGGAGGTCCGCAAGATGAAGCAGGATGTGGAGGATGTCTCGAAGCAGATTGAGAACGCCTGCATGCAGCTGGAGTCGTTCAAGAGCGGGCGCTACATCCTTTCCAAGGCGGAGGAGCTGAAGCTGGGGTTGGGGCGCCCGTCGTTCCCGGGGCAGGTCAAGCGGTTGCGCATGTCGGACAGGAACCGCGGCAACTCTTCCGAGGACGGCCAGGTGAACGAGAGTGCGGCGCTGTAAAAAACGGGTTGCGAATCCATGGGACTGCTCCCGGCGCCGTTCGCCCGAGGCCGGACTGAATTGCGGGATTGGGCGGATGGGCGGGGCCGGCAAGCTTTCCGGTTTTCGGATGAGGGGTTTCGATTGTGAGGGCGGGCGTTCGGGATTCGGGACCAAACCGCTTCGGCTGCGCAGCCTTTCCGTCTTCCATCCCGCGCATCGGAAAAATCCAGCCATCCCGTCAAAAATAAACGGCCTTGAGGTTGATCCGGCCTTCCCTGCGCCGGCGCCGGGCGGAATTCGGGTTTCATGAATCAGGACATCTACAAAATCCGGCTTTCGGTGGTGGCGCTGCTGATCCTGCTCGGATTCGGCCTTCTGGCGGCGCGGATGTACCAGATCCAGGTGCTGCGGCACGACACCCTCTTCGCGAAGGCCAAGGCCCAGTACACCTCCAGTTCGACGGAAAAGGGCAACCGCGGCCAGATCTGCGACATCCACGGCAACCTTTTGGCGGGCAACATCGCCGGCCGCGACATCTACGCGGAGCCGAAAAAGCTCGGGGCCCAGCTCCCGTTCGTCACCGGCTACCTCTGCCGCAAGCTGAACATCCCGCGCGCCGAGATGGCGGAGAAGATCAGCCAGGCGTTCCGCCCGCAGAACCCGCGAGTCGAGGTGGTCATCGCCCGCGGCGTGGACCTGCGCCTGGCGGAGGAGATGGCGGAGGAGGTGGCGAAGATGAGGCCGCCGGTCCGCGCGCTGCGCTTCGAGGAGAGCACCCGGCGCCATTACCCGAAGGATTCGCTGATGGCGAACACGCTCGGCTTCATCGGCGGCGGCGGCAAGGGCGAGTCGGGCGTCGAGAAGGCGTTCGACGAGGAGCTGCAGCCGACGACCTCACGCAGCCGCTTCCTGATTGACCGCAAGGGCAGCCAGATCCCCTTCACCGAGAACCGGATGACCCCGCGCAACGGCAACAACGTGTACCTGACCATCGACGAGGTGATCCAGCAGGCCGTCGAGGAGGAACTGAAGGCGATGGTGGACAAGTTCCACCCCACGTCCGCCTACGCGGTGATGGCAAACCCGAAGACCGGGGCGATCCTGGCGCTGGCGCAGATCCCGACCTACAACCCGAACGACCGCAAGACGATGCGCCCGGATGAATTCCGCAACCGCATTCTGGAGGACGCCTTCGAGCCGGGCTCCATCATGAAGGGCGTCACCATCACCGGCGCGCTCGACTGGGGGCTGGTCACGCTGGAGACGCCGATCGACTGCCACAACGGCATGTGGTTCTATGCGGGAAAATCGCTGCGCGACAGCGGCCACCGCTACGGCACGCTGAAAGTCCGCAACATCGTCCAGGTCTCCAGCAACATCGGCACCGCCAAGATTGCCCTTCAGCTCGGCAACAAGCGGTTGTACGACCTGCTGGACCGCTTCGGTTTCGGCAAGCGCACGGGGCTCAGCCTCGGCACCGAGTCGCCCGGCATCTTCCGGCCGCTAAAGAAATGGGACGGCCTCTCGGTCACCCGCTTCGCCATCGGCCAGGGCATCGCCGTCACCCCGCTGCAGATGGTGCAGGCGTACTGCGCCATCGCCAACGGCGGCGTCATGCCCCAGCTCCACGTCCTCGACCGCATCGAGGACTCGGAGGCGCACACCTTCGCCGTCAACGACCAGCGCAACAAGCCCAAGCGCACGGTGGTGACCAACTACCGGGCCATCACCGACATCACCTCGGCGCTCGAGCTGGTGACCCACGAGGGCGGCACCGCGCCGAAGGCCGCCGTCAAGGGCTACGAGGTCGCCGGCAAGACAGGCACCGCGCAGAAAGTCGTCGGCGGCCAGTACTCCAACAGCGCCTACACCGCATCCTTCATCGGCTTCGTTCCGGCGGAAAACCCCGCCTTCGTGCTGCTGGTCGTCGCCGACGAGCCGGACAAGCGCATCGCCTACTACGGCGGCACCGTCGCCGCGCCCACCTTCAGCCGCATCGCGGAGAAGACGCTCCGCTACATGATGATCGCCCCCGCCAAGCCGGATGGCGAGCCCGCCCCCGGCGCGGCCCCCGCACCGCCGCCGAACTCCGCGCCGGCCACCACCGTCACCCCGTCCGCACCCGCATCCTCCCCGGAGCCCGAACCCCATGCCGACTTCACCCCTGACCCTGCAAGCGTTCCTTGACCACCTCGGCGACCAGGTCACCCGTTTCGAGGGCGATCCATCCACCCCCGTTTCCGCCGCCGACTGCGACTCCCGCAAGGTGCTGCCCGGCACCCTCTTCGTGGCAATCCCCGGCTCCAAGGCCGACGGCGCGCAGTACGTCGAAGACGCCATGATGAAGGGGGCCGTCGCCGTCGCCGCGCCGGCCTCGGTGCCGGTCAACCCCGGCGTCGCCCGCATCGTTGTCCGCGAGGCGTACCCCGCCGCGGCGCGCATCGCCGAAGTCATGCTCGGCTTCCCCGCCCGCGGCCTGCGCCTGCTCGCGGTCACCGGCACCAACGGCAAGACCACGACGACCTACCTGCTGCGCGCCATCCTGCGCGAGGCCGGGCGCCGCAGCGGCATGATTGGCACGGTCGAGTACGACCTGGGCGACGGCACCTCCATCGAGGCCGACCGCACCACGCCGCCGCCGTTCCAGCTCCAGCGTCTTTTCCGGATGATGGCGTCGAACGGCGTTCAGGATGTCGTCATGGAGGCCTCCAGCCATGCGCTGGACCAGCACCGCTCCGGCACCGCGCTGTTCGCCGGCGCCATTTTCACCAACCTCACCGGCGACCACGCCGACTACCACGGCACCATGGAAAACTACTACCAGGCCAAGCGCCGGCTCTTCTTCGAGCAGTTGGAACCGGGCGCCCCCGCGGTCGTTAACGCCGACGACGTCTGGGGCATGCGCCTGGCCCAGGAACTGCGCGCCGCCGGCTTCCCCAACGTCGTCACCTTCGGCACCGCCGCCGGCTGCGATGTGCGCATCGCCGCGCCGCAGAGCACGGTCCGCGGCAGCGCCTTCCGCCTGGAACAGGCCGGGGCCGCGCCATTCGCCGCCGAGTCGCCGCTCATCGGCGACTTCAACATCTTCAACCTTGCGGGCGCCGTCATCCTCGCGCGGATGCTGGGGATTCCGGACGACGCGATCCAGCGCGCCGCCGCCGCCTGCAACGGGGCGCGCGGACGGCTGGAGGTGCTGAAGACGAAGAACGGCATCACCTGCTTCGTGGACTACGCGCACACCGACGACGCGCTCAAGAACGTGCTCGTCACCCTCCGCCGCCTCGAACCCGCACGGCTACTCGTCCTGTTCGGCTGCGGCGGCGACCGCGACCGCACCAAGCGCCCGCGCATGGGCCACATCGCCGGCAAGCTCGCCGACCGCGTCTACCTGACCAGCGACAACCCGCGCTGCGAAAAGCCCGAGTCGATCATCGCTGAAATCCGTTCCGGCCTGCCCCAGGGGTGCGACGCGGTGGAGGTCGTGGACCGCCGCGAGGCCATCTGCCGGGCGGCCGAAGACGCGCGCCCCGGCGACATCCTCCTCCTGGCCGGCAAAGGGCACGAGACCTACCAGGAAGTCCACGGCCGCAAGACGCCGTTCGACGACATCGAGGTTCTCCGCGAGGCGTTTTTCCATCTCGGTGCGGTATAGCGCGCCGACGGTCCCGGTCCGCATGCTTCATGAAGGATCCGGTTAAAGCATGGCGGGCGGCGGCCGGTGCCGGAGACACGCCCCCTTCCCTCTTCGGCTTTCGGGTTTATGTTATGCGGTTTTCACCAACGAAAAGCCCACAGCCCATCAGCCTCACGCCGCCGGGGAATCCGCACCATGTCCGACACGCCGAACACCGCCGCCCAACCCTCCGCGGCGCCCGCCGCCATCCCGATGAGCGACCAGATCGCACAGCGGATGCAGAAACTGGAGGCGCTGCGCGCCGCCGGCGTGAACGTGTACGGCGGGCTCAAGGTCGAAGGGCTTTCGCTGTCGTCCGACGTCCGCGCCCGCTACGAGGCCGCGGAGAAATCCGTGGGCTACGTCTGGACGCCGCCGCCGCCGAAGAGCTGGGCCAAGCCCAAGGATGCGGACGCCGCCGCGGCACCGGCCCAGCCTGAACAGGAACAGAAGGGCGTGGAAAAACCGGGGCAGCCGAAGCCGGAATCCGCCGAACCGAAGATCGAGGTGCCGGAGATTCGCGCGACGCTGGCCGGACGGCTGATGATCATGCGCGTCATGGGCAAGGCGGCGTTCGCCGACCTCAAGGACTCCGCGGGCCGCATCCAGCTCTACGCGCAGAAGAACACGCTGGGCGACGAGCGCTTTGCGGCGTTCAAGAACCTGGACCTCGGCGACATCGTCAGCGTCACCGGCGTCATGTTCCGCACGAACGCGGGCGAGGTCACGCTCAAGGTCGAATCGTTCACCCTGCAGTCGAAGGCGCTGCGGCCGCTGCCCGAGAAGTGGCACGGGCTGACCGACGTCGAGCAGCGCTACCGCCAGCGCTACGTGGATTTGATTGTGAACGACGACGCGCGGCGCATGTTCCGCACCCGAGCCGCCATCGTCCGCAGCATCCGCGAATTCCTGGACGGCCGCGGCTTCATGGAAGTCGAGACGCCGATGCTCCAGCCGATTCCCGGCGGCGCCGCCGCCCGCCCGTTCAAAACGCACTACAACGCGCTGGACTGCCCGATGTACATGCGCATCGCGCCGGAACTCTACCTCAAGCGCCTGCTGGTCGGCGGCTACGACAAGGTCTTCGAGATCAACCGCAATTTCCGCAACGAGGGGATGTCGCGCCGGCACAACCCCGAGTTCACCATGATGGAGGTCTACCAGGCGTTCGGCGACTGCTCGACGATGATGGAGCTGGTCGAGAGCCTGGTCACCACCATCGCCGAAACGGTCATGGGCTCGCTGGTCATCAAAAATTCCGATGGTGTCGAGATCAACCTCACCCGGCCGTGGCGCCGCGTGGCGTACGCCGACCTGGTGAAGGAGCGGATGGGCGCCGACTGGTACGAGCTCAGCCGCGAACAGCGCGCCGCCAAGGCGCAGGCGCTCGGCTTGAAGCACATCGACGCCGCGACTTGGTCCGACCTGGAGATCACGCACGAGATTTACGAGAAGACGATTGAGCACACCCTCATCCAGCCGACCTTCGTCACCCGCCTGCCGGCCGTGCTGGTGCCGCTGGCCAAGCTCGCGCCGGACGATCCGTCCGTGGTGGACGTGTTCGAGCTGGAGATCAACGGCCAGGAGATCGCGCCGGGATATTCCGAGAACAACGACGCCGTGGACCAGCGCGCCCGCTTCGAGGCGCAGGCCCGCCGCGTCGAGGGCACGCACGAGGAGGAGAGCGGCAAGATCGACGAGGATTTCCTCACCGCGCTCGAGTTCGGCATGCCCCCCGCCGGCGGCATGGGCATCGGCATCGACCGCCTGATCATGCTGCTGACCGGCGCCGCCTCGATCCGCGACGTGCTGCTCTTCCCGCAGCTCCGGCCGCAGTAAGGGCCCGTTCCCCGTAGGCGCGGAGAAAGCGGCCGCAGGATTGCGCAGGTTGGCCGCACACGGGACAAACGAACGCTCAACGTTCAACTCTCGGCTTTCAACGCTCAGCGCTTTGCTCAAGCCGCCCCAACGGGGCATCACACCATAGCCTGGGGCAACGCCCCAGGACAAGCGCAATCCCCTCCCCCCTTTTTCCCTGCGCCGCCCAACCGCCGGGCGCGCCTTCTCCGCGCTTCATATCCCCGCCTGCCCCCCTGTTTTTTATAGACATTGTATTTACTCTCGCCAATCAACTAATCGTCGCCGCGCTTGAATGAAGCCTCCCCGATCCAATGGTCGGGGAGGCTTCATTCCTGCGCCGGGAGTTCCTCGACGAGGAGGTTGTCGATGACCAACTGGCCCTGTTTCTTGGCGTCCGTCTTGGCGACGCCGATGAACCAGCCCTCGCGGCCGTCGGTCGTGAAGGTGGCGGTGCAGCTTTTCACCGTCCAGGAGCCGTCGGTCATCGGGGTGGTCGACACAATCTCCTGCGCCTTTCCGCCGTCGGTTCCGGCGACGACCGCGAACTGGCCGGCGCTGTCGCTGAGGTAGTCGAGCGTCACGCGGTAGCGGGTGTCCGGCTTCAGCTTCAGCGTGGCGGGGACGGTGCGGTACATGACGTCCTTGGCGCCTTCCTTGAAGCTCTTGAGGGAGAACGTGCCGCCGATGACGTCGTTGGTGTACGGCGGGTTGGCCTCGGAGAAGTGGGTGTTCATCGGCCCCTGCCAGCCGTACATGAACGGGCCCCAGCCCTCGTCCACATTCTCGAAGTCCTCGAACAGGACGACGTTGCGCGCCTTTTGGAGCGGCACGCTGACGCCGCTCTTCACCAGGCGGACGTCGTCGAAGCGGACCACGGTGTCTGCGGCGCCTTCACCGGCGCGCAGGCTCAGGGCGACCCGGCCGTCGGCGGGGGCGGTGAACAGCACCTTGACGCGGTGCCAGTTGCGCATGTACTTGCTCGACTGGTCGGTGTAGTTGGGCAGCACCGTGCGGTTGATGGTGTTGGAGAGGGCGGTGAACGGCGCGGCGGCGGCCCCGGGCGCGGTGAGCATCTCGATCTCGGCGATGCTGGTGCGCGGGCGGCCCTTGATTTCAGAGACGGCGACGAGGCGGAAGTAGCGGGCGCAGGCCGGCTTGCCGAACGTCACGGCGGCGCGGCCGGAGGCGTCGTAGGCGAACTCGCCGCGGCCGGCGCGCGTCCACGTCTTGTCGTCCAGACTGGTCCAGGCTTCAAACGCCTTGACGGTGCCTTCGCCGAGATCGGCCGGCGCGGTCTGCGCGAAACCGGTGAGGGTCAGCTCCCGGTCGAAGCCGATGGTGAGCTGGTGGGGGAAGGCGGGCGCCGGCTTGGCGTTGCTCGTCTGCCAGAGCGTCTTGGGGTCGCCGTCGACCAGCTTGCGGATGCGGTCTTTGCCCTGGCTCTTGGTGGAGGAGAGCAGGAGCCAGCCCTGGCGGTCCACGAACGGCGGCGGCACCGGCGCGGCCGGCTCGACGGCGAGTGTGGCGTCGCGTTTCCCCTCGATGTTCACCCAGGCGGAGGCGGCGTAGACCTGCCCCGGCTCGAGGCCGCCGATTTCCTGGCGGACGGCGCCCGCGGCGGTACCGCGGACGACCAGCTCGGTCTGGCCGGTCTTGGCGTCGTTTTCAATCGCCGTCCCGGCGTCGCCGGCAATCTTCTTCCAGGCGGTGAAGCTGTGGCTGTCGAAGCCGGTGTCGCGCACCAGCCCGCCCTCGCTCCAGCACATGTCGGGCAGCGCGCACGGCGTCTCGCGGTAGAGCACGTACGGCGTGGCGGCGGCGATGCCGGCGAGCGTGACCTTGCCGTCGGCCACCGGGATTTCGCGCTCGAAGACACGGCCGAGGTCGGTGAGGCGGTAGAGCAGCGCCGAGGCGACGCCGGCCCAGCTCTTCGGCAGGGTCCAGGTCGAGTCGCCGCCCTTGTCGTTCCAGTGGTAGATCTTGGCCTCGGTGTACGGGTCCCAGGGCAGGAAGACCAGGTTGTCCAGCGGACGGCTCTGCGGCTTCTCGTAGCGGCAGGAATTGACCAGCTGCCCGTCGCGGCCGAAGATGCGCGCGGTCATCCCCGGCTTCCCGTCGGACGGCGGGGGAGCGGGTTCGTCCGTGATGGTGTCCGAGGTCCGTTCCTCCACCTTGGCCGCGGGTTCGAGACGGCCTGCGGTCTCGCAGCGGACGCCGCCGGTGAACCAGGCCTTGCCCGGTTCCTGACGGATCAGGGAGAAATGCTGGAGGTAGGCGGTGGGCAGGTTGACGGTGATGGCGGAGCTGACGGTCCGCAGCATGCTGGTTTCGCCGTGCCAGCCCATGAAGCCGTCGCAGTTGGTGCCGCGCAGCAGCGGGTCGTGCTTGAAGGTGTCCTTCTGCGAGTAGTAGATGAAGCGGGCGATCTCGCTGCGGTCGCCCTTGCCCCAGACCGCCTGGGTCCAGTCGTTGGCGACATGGTTCCACACCGCGCCGCGTTCCATCACACCGGGGAACTCGGTGAACTGCATGACGCCGAGGCTGTTGGTCTTGGTGTGCATGCGCCAGCCGGACCAGCCGCGGCCGTAATAGACGTCGAGGTAGGCGAAGTCGAGCCAGGGCAGGTCGGCGCGCATGGCCTCGAGGCGCGGATAGAGCGTGCCGTAGCCGGAGTCGTAGCGGTAGTCGGCGAGGTACGATTCGTCGAGCCAGCTCCAGCCGATGGCGTCGAGGTTGGCGATGGCGGGGTTGAACGCCTTGGCCTCCTTGTGGTATTCGTGGGCGTTGATGTGCACGCCGGAGAGGACGTTGAAGTCGTGCCCGCGGCGCATGACGAAGTTCAGCTCGTCGCGCCCGCCCTGGCGGCGGCCGACGTTGCCGGCGTAGTCGGGGTGCGAGCTGTCGTGCCCTTCGCCGGCGAACCCCTTCTGCTGGATGCGCTGGCCGAGGCCGTCGGTGTAGAGCCAGATCTTCTTGGCGTTGTCGAGCACGCGCAGGAACGGGTTGGTCGCCTGGCTGCCGAAGTTCATCGCGATGTGGGCGACGGGGTAGAGCTTGGTTTTTTCGCCGCCGTACGGCGTGGGCATGTTCTTGCGGTAGGCGATGGCGGCGTCCTGCCAGGTCGCGCGGCCGTCGCCGTTCTCGTCGGCGGCCACGAACAGCTTGGCCTGCGGGGGCGGGCAGATCTCGGAGGGGATCTCGCGCCAGGTCCATTCGCCCGGCGAAACCGCCAGCGTCCGGGCGGCGCCCTCGCCCTCGGTGCGCACGATCATGCGGAGGTTCTCCTCCATCACGTTGGCGGCCAGGCCGGCGGCGAGTTTGCCGTTGCTGACGAAGGCGTAGGAGGCGCCACGCTCGCCGCGCGGGTTCCGGTTTTTGTTCTTGTTGTGCTTCTTCGCCTTTTTGGCCTTCTCGTCCTTCGCCTTGGCATCCTTGCCGTCCGCGGGCGGATCCTCGGCGTTGTCCTTGAACTCCAGGGCCGCGACCGTGCTGAAGATGTCATGGTCTTCCGGCTCCTCGGAAGCGTAGCTGGGGGCGGGGAAATTGCCCAGCGCGACCTCGTCGGAGGCGGCGCCGGCCAGCAGGGTCAGCCCGGGGATCTCGATGGCGCGGACGACGAAAGCGCCGGCTTCACGGACGTCGGTGACGGTGAAGGCGAGCGTCTGGCGCGTGACGGCGACCGTGGCGGTGATCGTCACGGCCTGTTCCTTGAACGTCAGCCGGTATTCCGCGGAGTCCGCGCCGGTCTTGGTCAGGGCGACCTCCGGGGTGAGCGGCGTGCGGTTGAGCAGGACGACGGGATTACCGCAGGCCGGCAGCGTGACCGTGGAGCCCGCATAGGAGTAGGAGCGGATGCCGGGGAACGCCGGGTTGAGGTCGGCCGTGAAGCTTCCGGACGACACGGTCTCGGCGTGGACGGCACCGGACAGGGCCAGCATGCCGGCCATCAGCAGTTTCTTGTTCATCACTTGCGGGGGTTCTTTCCGTGGGGGGCTGTTGGCGGTTAAATTCAGGCTCAGCCCTTCAGGCCGAGCACGTCCTGCATGTCGTAGAGGCCGGGTTTGGCGGCGGCGAGGAACTTGACGGCGCGGACGGCGCCCTTGGCGAAGGTCTCGCGGCTGGAGGCCTTGTGCGTCAGCTCGATGCGCTCGCCGTTGGTGGCGAAGATCACGGTGTGGTCGCCGACCACATCGCCGCCGCGGACGGCGTGCATGCCGATCTCGCGCTTGGAGCGGGCGCCGACGAGCCCCTCGCGTCCGTGCTTGGTCTCCGTCTTGTAGTCGAGTCCGGCGGCCCTGGCCAGGATCTCGCCGAGGCGTTCGGCGGTACCGCTGGGGGAATCCTTCTTCTGGTTGTGGTGCATCTCGACGACCTCGATGTCGTAGTCCGGGCCGAGCAGGCGCGTGACCTTGTCGCAGAGATGGAAGAGCAGGTTGACGCCGACGCTCATGTTCGGGGCGAAGACGATGCGCGCGCCGCCCTTGGCGAGGGCCGCAAGCTCGGCCTTGGCGGCGTCGGAGAGGCCGGTGGTGCCGATGACCACGGCGCAGCCGGCGGCGGCGGCGACCTTCGCGTTGGCGACGGCGGACTCCGCGGCGGAGAAATCAATGATCGCGCCGGCGCCCTTCACGGCCGCGGCGAGGTCGGAGGTGATGGCGACGCCGCAGGCGGGGAGCCCCGCGACGCTGGCGGCGTCCTGCCCGAGGAACGGCGAGCCGGGAATCTCGATGGCGCCCGCAAGCATCGTCTCCGCATCGCGGATGACGCTGGTGACAAGGAAACGGCCCATACGTCCGCCAGCACCGATGATGACAGTCTTGATCATGGAGGGAGATTCCTTTTTACCACGAAGATCACGAAGGACACGAAGAAACCGGTTGGCTCATATGACAAACCGGTGGACGCCTTGTTTCAGCATCTGGACATTGAAGTTGATCAGCAGTCCGGTTTTCAGGCCGGCGAGGCGCAGATAGGTAAGCAGTTGGGCTTCATGTATGGGGTGGATGCTTTCCACGCTTTTCAATTCAAGCAGTAGCTGTCCATCAACGATGATGTCGGCGCGGTAACCGCAATCGAGCTGCATTCCCTTGTAGAGTACGGGGATTTCCTGCTGGTGTGTGAACGGAATTCCCGCGGCGGTCAACTCATGTACCAGGCAGGCCTCGTAGGTGGATTCCAGCAGTCCGGACCCAGTTCCCGATGTACGTTCAATGCCAGCCCCAGCACGCGGCTTGACAATGGATCGAAAATCATGGATCAATCCCTTCGTGGTGAATTAGACCTTCACCCCGGCTTTCAGCATCGCGGCCTTGAGCACGGCGCGGTTGGCTTCGCTCATCTCGCAGAGCGGGAGGCGGTACTCCTCGGCGATCTTGCCGGTCATCGCCAGGGCGGCCTTGATCGGGATCGGGTTGGTCTCGACGAAGATGTCGCGGAAGAGCGGATAGAGCTTGTGGTGCCACTCGCGGGCCTTGTCCCATTCGCCGCGCAGCGCGCAGCCGACCATCGCGGAGACCGCGGCGGGGACCAGGTTCGAGGCGACGCTGATGATGCCCTTCGCGCCGAGCGACATCATCGGGATCGTCAGCGAGTCGTCGCCGCTGAGCACGGTCATCCGCGGGCAGACCTCAAGGATCTGGCTGACGCGGTCGACGCTGCCGGCGGCTTCCTTGATGGCGATGATGTTCGGGTTCGCGCCGAGGCGCTGCACGGTCTTCAGGTCGATGTCGCGCCCGGCGCGGCCGGGAACGTTGTAGAGCACGACCGGCAGCCCGCCCTTGTCGGCGACCAGGCTGAAATGGCGGTAGAGCCCCTCGGACGACGGCTTGTTGTAGTACGGCGTGACCTGCAGCGTGGCGTCGGCGCCGATCTTTGCGGCGTGCTGCGTCAGCTCCAGCGCTTCGTCGGTGCTGTTCGCGCCCGTGCCGGCGATGACCAGGCAGCGGCGGTTGACGTACTCGACGCACTTTTCGATGACGTCGTTGTGCTCCTTGTAGGAGAGCGTCGGCGACTCGCCCGTGGTGCCGACCGGCACCAGGCCCGCCACGCCGCTGGCGATCTGCTCCTCGACCAGCGCCTTGAACGCCGGGTAGTCAACCCTCCCCTTGCGGAACGGCGTGACGATGGCGGTGAAACATCCCTGAAGCTGCAACATACGAGGCTCCCTAATGACACATTTCCGAGTTTTGACTTCCAATCGTGTCGGACAAAAAACATATATGCGGCGCGGCGAAATGCGAAGCGTGGCGCGGGCAAAAGAAGGGAGGGTTGGGGTGTCGGGTGTCCTGTCCGGCGTGCCGAAGAACGCTCAACGATCAAGCCGGCTGGACGGGATGGCGGGCGTCCCACCCGGCCACCATGGCATTGCGGCCACGCTCAGGCCTCCTTGTCCATGGCCGTCCATTTGCATCCATTTCATCTTGTTGCGGGCGCGCCGTCTAAGAAAAGATCCATCCGACCGTCTATAGTGTGGTGCCCCGTGCGGTTTCCGCCGCTTTTCCGGCGCCGCAGCATCTGTCCGACCCGCCAAGCCAGGAGAAAAATCCATGAAAACGCGCGCCCTCGCCTCCCTCTTCGCCGCCGCACTGGCGGCCGTCGTGTCCATGAACCTCCAGACTCCGGCGCGGGCCGCGGACGAGGCGAAGCCGCAGGAGACGCGCGAGATGCTCTCCGCCCACGAGACGGTCGCCGTCTTCGAGGGCACCAGGGAACACCGCTGCATGGGGCGGACCTCACTCTGCCCGGACCGCTGCGGCGACTCGGGTACCCTGGCCGTGTTCAAGATCACCGGCTACCTCGATTACCAGAAGCCCGGGCAATACGGCGACGGGAAGGCCGACAGCTACATGTTCATGACCGCGAACAACATGGGCAACAAGAAGGTCGGTGACGAGATGGCCAAGCGCGTCGCCGGCTTGAAGAAGGGCGACGCCGTCCTCCTTTCCTGGCAGCACGACTATGTCACGCGGACCGAGGGCAAATTCAGCTCCAAGTTTCCCGACCGCACGGTGACCAAGCTGCAGAAAATCACGAGGCTGGAGGGTGATAAATTACTCCAGGCCAAGACCAGGGAAGCCGCCGCGCCGGGAACAACCGCCGCCCCGCCGCCCGCACAGAGGCCCGCCACTTCCCGTGCGCTGTAATTCGCCAGGAACGCAGGGCGAGGAACGACGGGGAGGCGCAGCGCAGGGTGGACCGGGCACCGTCCCCTTCCGCCGTCATGCACCGCGGGCCGTGGATTCGGATCAGCCCTACTTGCTGCGGTAATAGAGCAACTTCAGCGCGCCGCTTCCGGGGTAACGCGCGGTGTAGGTGGCGACCATGTCCCGGATGTGCATCAGGATCCACGGCTGGGTATAGTGGTATCCGTTCTTGGTGAAGACCAGGTCATCGGCGACGAAGACGGCGGCATGAATCACCTGGCTGTCGGCGGTGGCGATGAACACGATGTCCCCCAGATGGGAGGGTTCGAAGATGGTGTAGTAGTCGCGGTCGAGCAATTCGCGGACATACTGCATGTCGTTGAGCCGGTTGTCGGGCTCCGCGGAGAGCGCGTTGAACGCCGTCCAGAAGCAGTCCTGCTTGACGGCGCCCGCCTCGGACGAGGGGAACGGATAGGTGTTCAGGTGGCTGCGCATGAACGGCGGTAGCAGGTAGGCGATGCTGGCGTTCCACTGGCCATCGGCTTTTTGCAGCGACCGCAGCAGCGGCACGAGATCCTTGCCGCGGCCTCCGCCACCCCAGTAGGCGGCCAGCGCCTCAATCGGGGAGTCGCGGGTGATCTCCAGCCGGGCCATCACCGCATTTTTCTGGGATACGGCCTTGATGAACAGGCGCCGCTCGCGGTCGTCGGGCAGCTGGCGCATGGCCACATCCCGGTCGGCAAACATCAGCAGCGGGGAACCGACGTTCTGATAGAGAAGACGCTTCAGCAGCGCGATGGACTTGTCCGCAAGTCCGTTGTCCGCCAGCTGCCGGTCAACCGTTTCCGGGGCGAACCAGACAGGATCCATGATCTCTGCGTTTTCAGGCACGGCGAGGAGCGTGGCATAAATCGCGCCCCGGACGCGCGGGGAAAGCCCCAGCACGGTCTTGTCGGCGGGCGTGAGCCGGATTCCGCCCTCCACGCCCGTCCACTGGCCGTCCCGGCTGAATTCTTCATGCTCGCGGCTGGAAACGCCGGCTTTGTCCAGAAGATCCAGCACCTGGCTTCTCGTGCATCCCTTGAAAAACCATGAGGCCGGCGGCTGATTCTCGGACGGCAGCACGATGAACTCATCCGGAAGGCAGATGGGAACATCCGCATGGAGCAGGCGCCCCCAAGGGCCGGGATTGCCCGTGGACAGGTGCGAAGCAGAGTGCGCGGCCCAAATCCTGTAGGCCGGCACGGCGGCAACGAGGGCCGCGACGACCACCAGTACAGAACAGACAAGCAACGATGTTTGGCGCGGGGCGCGGAATGAAAATTCCACCATGACAGACTCTTTTTCCGCTGTGGCGGCATCGCGCCGCCCCGCCCTGCGCTAAATGCGCATCTGCTGACATGTAGTATGTCGCCGCGGAAGCGGAATGCGACTGGGGGGGGGGGGGGGGAGGAGGGTCAAAGGATTGAAAAAAGAATTCCGCCACGGAAATCATTCACAAAAGATTCACCGTTGCGCCTGTAACATTGCCCCGAATGCGGCCACCGGGACGCGCCAATGAGTCATCCCGGTCAGCCGGCCTTCGGGCGGGCGACGCCTTTTTTGCTGGCCAGCGTGAAGGCGATAAACTGTTCCGCCTCTGGCAGCTCCGGGTACTCCGCGCGGATTTTGGCGACGGCCTCCTCGGCGCGCAGGTTGCTGCGGTAGTAGAGCTTGTGGATGTCGAACAGGGCGCGGACCGTTTCCGGGGTGAAGCCGTGGCGCTCCAGGCCGATCTTGTTCGGCATGCGCGGTTCGCACGGTGATCCGTCGTTGAGCATGAACGGCGCCAGGTCCTGCACCACCTTGGAAGTGGCGCCGACCATGCACCAGGAACCGATGCGCACGAACTGGATGACGGCGACCATGCCGCCGAAGGTGACGTGGTTTCCGACCTCGACGTGGCCGGCGAGCTGGGTAAGGTTGCTCATCACGACGCGGTCGCCGAGGATGCAGTCGTGCGCGATGTGGCAGTAGGCGAGCAGGCTGCAGTCGCTGCCGATGACGGTTTTTCCCCCGTCGGAGGTGGAGGCGTGGACGGTGACGTATTCGCGGAAGGTGCAGCGGTCGCCGATTTCGACAAAGGCCGTGTAGCCCTCCTGCCATTTCAGGTCCTGCGTCTTGCCGCCGATGCTGGCGAAGGGGAAAATCTCGCACGTTGAGCCGAGCGTGGTGCGGCCGTCCACCATGGCGTGCGGATGCAGCCGGCAGCCGGGGCCGAGCTTCACCTGCGGACCGACATAGGCGAACGGACCGATCTCGCAGCCCTCGCCGATGACGGCTCCGGGCATGACGGCGGCCAGTGGATGGATGTTGCTGCTCATGGGGGAAGATTCCTTCAGGTTTCGAGGTTCAACGGTTCACGGTTCAGCGGTTGGAGAAGCAGGCCGATACCGCCTTGCCGTTACACCGCCCGGACGGCGTTCACCCCGCGCTGGCGGCTTCCTTGTCGCCGATGGCGAACTTGAGGGAGGTCTCGGTGACGACGCGGTCGCCGACGGAAAGGACGGCCCTGCCCTTGCCGAAACGGGAGCGCATCTCGGCGGTGACATCAATCACGAGCTGGTCACCCGGCAACACCGGATGGTGGAACACCGCCTCGTCGATCGCCATGAAGAGTCCGAGCTTGCCCTTGTTCGCCGGCAGGGAGAGCGCGAGCACGCAGCCGACCTGCGCGGCCATCTCGACCTGCAGGAAGCCGGGGACGCCGTGCGCCGTGGTGCCAGCCATGTACGGCTCGCCGCCGGTGACGTTCTTAAGGCCGACCAGGCGGCACGCCTCCTGGTTGAAGTAGAGCAGGCGGTCCACCAGCAGGAACGGGAAGCGGTGCGGGATGACGTTCATGATTTCAAGCACCGGCACCGGCTTGGCATCCGTCGCGGGGATGTTGGAGAAGGGCTTCTGGTCGATCCCCGCACCGGCGGGCAGCGCGAAGAAGGCGCGCGGCTTCCAGCAGAGGCGGATTTTTCCTTCGCAGGTGACTTCGCCGTTGACCAGAGCCTGGGCGGTGAAGAGAAACTCGCCGGTGGCGGCGTCCGGCTGTTCGGCCGTCGCCTCAAGGACCAGGTAGTCGCCGGGGTTCACCGGCTTACGGAACTTGACGCGGCTCATGCCGGAAAGATACGGCACCATCTCCGCGTCGGCCGGGGCCGGGAGCAGGGAGGCGGCGGTCTGCGCCATCGCGGCGACCTGGAGCACGCCGGGCATAATCGGCGCGCCGGGGAAATGACCAAGAAAGAACTCCTCGTTCATCGAGACCGCCTTGCAGGCGCGGGCCTTCGTCCCCTCCGGCAGGATCTCCAAGCGGTCCAGCATCAGCATCGGCGGGCGCGCCGGCAGAAGGTCGAGGATTTCCCGGTACCCATAGATTCCGCTCTTGATCCGGCTCATTATCATGTCCCTTTCGTATTGATTCAATGCTGAAGATGAACGTTCGAAAACGGCCCGGCGGCACGCTTTCGTCCATCAGCCCATCTCCTCCGCGACCAGTTTCTTGGCGAGTTCGACGTTGGAGGGGTGGCCGGGCTTGATGGCGATGACGTGCGCCCGGAGGCGCATGCCGAGCAGGAACAGGTCGCCGACCATGTCCATGACCTTGTGCCGCACGACCTCGTCCGGGTAGCGCAGCCCTTCCTTGCTGAAAATGGCGTCCTGGCGGATGACCACCGCGTTGTCGAGGCTGCCGCCGCGGATCAGGTTGTTCTTCATCAGGTACTCAATCTCGCTGAACAGGCAGAAGGTGCGCGCCCGGAGCAGTTCCTTCACGAAACTCTCCTCCGTGACCGCCAGCGTCATGTACTGGCAGTCCATCGGGTTCGTGTGGTACTTCACCGTGCAGGAGATGCGGAAGGCGGCGGGATCGGGCAGCAACACCAGGTGCGTGTCGCCCATCTGGATGTGGTGCATGCGCTCGACCGCCAAGTAGTTGCGGAAGGCGTCCTGCTCCACCGCGCCGGCGCTCCGGAGCAGTTCCACGTACGGCTCGGCGCTGCCGTCGCCGATCGGCGGCTCCGGGCCGACCATGTCGATTACCAGATTGTCCAGCCCGAGCGCGTTCACCGCGGCCAGCAGATGCTCGACGGTGTGTACCGACGCGCCGTTCTCGGTGATGGTCGTGCCGCGGCGGGTGTCGTTGACGTGGGTGACGAGCCCGCGGATCTCCGGCGTCCCCGGCAGGTCCACGCGGCGGAAGCGGACGCCCGTGCCCGCCTCCGCGGGATGCAGGGTCAGTTTGACCCGGTTCCCGGTGTGCAGCGCGATGCCCGAAAGGGAGGCGCTGTGGCGGACCGTCCGCTGGCGTTCGCTTGTGGTGATGATCGGCATGTGAAAGTGTCTTCTCGCAAAGGCGCAAGCTGCGCGGCACGACGCGGTTCCGGACACGGGAGACAGTCTGGAAATGTAACGTTTCAAGGCGGGAAATCAACGCGCAAACACCCGCGGCCGCACGGCGCGCGCCGACGCTTCCCCTTGGCCTTCAAGCGCCTCCGCATGACAGGCGGGTTTGGCGGGCTATAGTATTCCCTTCATTTTGTCTGCGTAGGGGCTGAGAGTGTGACTTGGCTTCATGGACGGATTTCCGGCGATGGTCGCCGGAAACGGCCGGCAAACAGAGCCAGGAGCATTGTCAGAATGGGTTTCCCTTCCTTCAAGTTCGATCCCCGCGTCATGGCCGGCGTCACCGCCGCCCAGTACCAGACCCCGACCCCGATCCAGGCGGAAGCCATCCCCCATGTCATGCAGGGGCGCGATGTGATGGGGCTCGCCCAGACCGGCACAGGCAAGACGGCGGCCTTCGCGCTGCCGATCCTTCACCGCCTTCTGGAAGGCCCGCGCGGCAAAATCCGGGCGCTCGTCGTCGCGCCGACCCGCGAACTGGCGCAGCAGATCCACGACGCCTTCGAGGCGCTCGGCCGCCAGTGCGGACTCCGCTCGGCGGTGGTGTACGGCGGCGTCGGCTTCGGCCCGCAGGCGCAGAAGATGCGCGCCGGCGTGGAAATCGTCGTCGCCTGCCCCGGCCGCCTGCTGGATCATCTCGAACAGGGAACCTGCCGCCTGGACGGCGTCGAGGTCCTGGTGCTCGACGAGGCGGACCACATGTTCGACATGGGGTTTCTCCCGAACATCCGCAAGATTGTCAAGCGCCTGCCAGTGAAACGCCAGACGCTGCTCTTCTCCGCGACCATGCCCGACGACATCCGCAAGCTGGCGCATGAAGTCCTGCACGACCCCGTCACCATCCAGGCCGGCGTTGCCAAACCCGCGGAGACCGTGGCGCACGCGCTGTACCCCGTGCCGCAGCACCTGAAGAGCGCGCTGCTGCTCGAACTGCTGAAGCACACCGACACCGATTCCGTGCTCATCTTCACCCGCACCAAGCACCGCGCCCGCCGCGTCGGCGACACCCTGCAGAAGGCGGGCTTCAAGGCCATCTCCATGCAGGGCAACCTCTCGCAGAACCGGCGCCAGGAGGCGATGGACGGTTTCCGCAGCGGCAAGTACCAGATCATGGTGGCGACGGACATCGCGGCCCGCGGCATCGACGTCTCCAGCATCTCGCACGTCATTAATTTCGACATCCCGGAAACCGTCGAGGCCTACACGCACCGCATCGGGCGGACCGGCCGCGCCGCCCGCACCGGCGACGCCTTCACCATGGTGACCGCCGAGGATTACGACCTGATCCGCGCCATCGAGCGCGTGCTGAAGGTGACGATCGAACGGCGCAAGGTGGACGGTTTCGACTACACGCTGCCGTCGCAGGAAGCGCACCGCTCGGAGTTTGCGCGTCCGCCGCTGCCGCCGCGCGGCCCGCGCCGCCCGCATCCGATGCCGGCGCACCCGCACGGCCGCGAGTTCCCCTCCGCCGGCGCGTCCCAGGCGCCGCAGCACGGGCACGGGACTCCGCGCCCCCACGGCCAGGCCTCGTCGGTGCACCCGCGCCCGCATGGCAGCGGCCCGTCGCGCCCGCGTTCCTTCGGCGGCGGCGGACGCTCCTTCGGCGGCCAGCGCCCGAGCGGCTCGCGCTCCAGTTCCGGACGCTGAACCGCAGGCACACGTCCCCGAAGGGGGAATTTCGGCCGTCACGGAGCCCGCCCTGAAAATCTCCGCCGTCCGACAATCATGGCGGACGGATGGGGGGTGCCGGCGGCATTCCGCCCCACCGTCACGCCGCCCGACTGTCCGGCCGCCGCCCTTTCCGGCCCGCCCGCCGCCTGCGCCAACTTTGCCGTTCAAGGTTATATTAGCCGCCTGCGGGAGCGCCAGGCCGCCTTGGGCCGGCCCGCACGCAGCGCAACCCCATCAACTCGGAAATACCCGGAACTGCCCCCATGATTGACATCAAAATCCTCCGCGAGAATCCGGAACTGGTCAAGACCAACGCCAAGCGCCGCGGTTGCGATGTGGACATCGACGCCCTGGTCAAGCTCGACGCCGACTACCGCGCCCTGCTCACCGAAGTCGAGGAGATGCGCGCGCTCCGCAACAAGCTCAGCAAGGAATGCGCCACCAACCCCGCCGTCCGCGACCAGGTCAAGGCGATGAAGGACACCATGGCAGCCAAGGAGGCGCAGTCCGTCGAGCTGAAGGCGCAGGTGGACGCCCAGATGGCCTGGCTCCCGAACTTCTTTGCGCCCGATGTGCCGGTCGGTGCGGACGACAAGGGCAACCAGCTGTTGTATCACGTCGGCGAGAAGCCGCAGTTCACGTTCAAGCCCGCCGACCACCAGGAACTGTTTGAGAGGCTCGGCATCATCGACACCACCCGCGGCGCCAAGGTCGCCCAGGCCGGCTTCTACTACTGGAGCGGCGCCGGCGCCCAGCTCCTCGACGCGCTCTTCTTCTGGACCAAGCGCGAGCTGGTCAACCGCGGCTTTTCCCTCTTCTACACCCCGTGCGTCGCCAAGGAGCACACCCTGTTCGGAACCGGCTACCTGCCGTTCTTCGCCGACCAGACCTACAAGCTTGAGGGGCAGGACCTTGCGCTGATCGGGACCTCCGAACAGACGCTCGTCGGCTACCACGGCGACGAGACGCTCGACGCCGCAAAACTCCCGCTCGCCTACACCGCCTTCACCCCCTGCTGGCGCACCGAGTCCGGCAGCTACGGCAAGGCCACCCGCGGCATCTTCCGCGTCCACCAGTTCCACAAGGTCGAACAGATCGTTTTCTGCCGCCCCGAGGACTCCGAGGCCCAGCACATCCGCTGCCTGGAGAACGAGGAACATCTGCTCAAACAGCTCGGCCTGCACTACCGCGTGGTCAACGTCTGCGACGGCGACATGGGCGCGCCCGGCTACAAGAAGTACGACATCGAGGCCTGGTTCGCCGGCTTCAACGACTACCGCGAAGTCACCTCCAACACGAACCTGACCGACTTCCAGGCCCGCCGCCTCGGCATCAAGTACAGCGACAGGGCGACCGGCCAGAAGGGGTTCTGCCACACCATCTCCGCGACCGCCGTCACCGACCGCGTCGCGCTGGCGATCCTCGAGCACTACCAGCAGGCCGACGGCTCCGTCGTCGTGCCCGAAGTCCTGCGCCCGTTCACCGGCTTCTCCCGCATCCTCCCCAACGGCAAAGCGGAGTGAGGCACAGCCGGTGGGGCGGTATGACAGTATGACAGTGTGACGGTGTGACAGTGTGACGGTGTGACGGTGTGACAGTGTGACGGTGTGACAGTGTGACGGTGTGACAGTGTGACGGTGTGACAGTGTGACGGTGTGACGGTGGGGTAGTGAAGACGGGAGCGTGGGCGTCCCGCCCGCTTCCATCGGGCATCCTGC
>CAIXRA010000061.1 GCA_903921725.1 uncultured Lentisphaerota bacterium | reverse complement strand
TCGTACACACTGCCGGCAGTAGGTTACCCTGTCATTCTGCACGGTGCCAGGTCGCAAGTTTGGAGTGCGGCAATACGTGCATCCGTTTGCCGCTTTTCAACTAAGGCGGAGCCGCTATAACAATACCTTATAGATTGTCGCCACAACCAACCCCAAAAGCAAAACCAAAAACACCAGAACGCCAGCGCTCCGCGCGCATAAAAAAGCGGCAAACGGATGCACTTATTGCCGCACTCCAAATAACACCAACCTGCCGTCACGCATGTACCACTACCCGTAGTGGCTACGAGAGTCAATCAGCCAGCCATATAAGAGTAAAGAGGGGACGCCATGCGATTCGAACAGTACCTGACCATCTGCGCCACGGCCGTCCTGGCTTGGTTTGCGTCCGCCACCGGCGCGGCCGCGCAAAACCTGGTCCAGAACTCGGGGTTTGAAGAAGGATCATCCTACCCGATGGGCTGGGAGAAGCCGGATGACATCGCCTGTTTCTGGGACGCTTCCGGCCTTTCCGGCCGCTGCCTGGTATTCAACACGCATGTGACGGTTGCGCAGCGCCAGAAGGCGGCGGAGGAGAAGAACAAGGGCAAGCTCGGCGCCCTGCCCAAGGCCACCCACACCACCACTACCGATTACACCGACTACAGCAACAGCTACAACAACAATTACAACAACAGCTACAACCGGACCCGCGCCGCCCGCGAGCTGCAGAAGCAGAGGGAAAAAGAACAGGCGCTGGCCGCCCATCCGACCCCCAAGGGTGTCGGTGCCTGGGGAAGCCTGATCCCCGTCAAGACCGGCCAATGGTACATACTGGAGGCGGACGTGTACGGGCCGCAGAATTCCAAGCCCAGCCTCTGCATCCGCGGCTACCGCCGCATGGGGCTGTCGGAGGCGGGAGCGGGAGCGGACGCCAAATCGTGGTTTTTCCAGATCAACGGCTTTGGACCCTGGTTCGAGGACGCCTCCTACGGCACAGAACAGCGCGGCCCCATCGGGCTCGACTACCTCCAGACGTTCCGCTACAACGTAGTCTGCCAGATTCCCGCGGCCGGCGGCAAGACCTGGCAGCATTTCCAGCACCCGTTCATGATTCCCGCCAAGCCGAAGGACGATGCGGCGCAGTCCGGCGCCAAGACGGTGACGAAGCTCGGAGAGCGCACCAAGACGACCGGGCTCGACATGTCCGTGGACACGAAGAAGGCGAAACTGGAGCAGGAACATCCCGAATACCGCACCGAAAGCATTCTGCTCCACCCCTACGCCGAGACGCCGGCCGGCATCTACCGCTTCGACAACATCAGCGTCCGCCCCGTCACCGCCGAGACGGCGGAAAATCTCGTGCGCGACCTAGATCAGGAACCGGTGAAATGGTGATGGCGCTGGCGGTTGATTTGCCCCGTTTCCGCCTTACAGTATGCCTCCTTGTTTTTCGTGTCCGGCAAGTCCCTCTGTTTCCGTCGCGCCTGCCGGCCCCTTTGCCTTTGCTTTCGGGTTCATGGTTTGGGAGGAACGGGTGCGATGAAAAGCATTTCCCTTGAACGGTGGACCTGCCAGAACGCCGCGGAGCACTACGGCGTCCGGGAATGGGGCGGCGGATACTTCGACGTCTCCAAGGAGGGCGAGGTCGTGGTCAAGCCGAAGAACGGCTCCAGCCCACACACCGTCAGCCTGATGAAGGTCGTCTCCGACCTCAAGGCCCGCGGCCTGAACATGCCGGTGCTGCTGCGCTTCGGCGACATCCTCGACTCGCGCATCGGCCTGATCAACGAAAGCTTTGCCAAGGCGATCAAGTCGCTGGAGTACAAGAGCGTTTTCCGCGGCATCTACCCGATCAAGGTCAACCAGCAGCAGCAGGTGGTCGAGGAAATCACCCGCTTCGGCACGCGCTACCACCACGGACTCGAAGCCGGCAGCAAGGCGGAGCTGATGGCGGCGATGGCCTACATGCAGGATCCCGATGCGTTCCTGGTCTGCAACGGCTACAAGGACGAGGAGTTCATCGACCTGGCGCTGCACGCGAACCAGATGGGAATCCAGACGATGATCGTGCTGGAGATGCCGAGCGAGCTGGGGCTCGTCCTCGACCGCGCCGCACGCATGGGGGTCCGCCCCCGCATCGGCGTCCGCGTCAAGCTCTCCTCCAAGGCCGGCGGCCACTGGGCCGAATCCGGCGGCGACCGCAGCGTGTTCGGCCTGAACACGGCCCAGATCATCGACGTGGTGGACACGCTCCGCGGCCGGGACATGCTCGACTGCCTGCAGATGCTGCACTACCACCTCGGCTCCCAGATCCCCAACATCCGCAACATCCGCGCCGGCATCGCCGAGGCCGCCCGCTTCTACGTCGACCTGGTGAAGGAGGGCGCCCCCATGGGCATCTTCGACATCGGTGGCGGCCTGGCGGTGGACTACGACGGCTCGCACACCAACTTCCCCAGCAGCAGCAACTACTCCATCGACGAATACTGCGTGGACGTGGTCGAGCAGATCATGAAGGCGGTCGACGCCGCCGACGTGGCGCACCCCACCATCCTCAGCGAGTCCGGCCGCGCCACCGTCGCCTACTACTCCGTCCTGCTCTTCAACGTGCTCGACGTCAGCCGCCTGGAATCGCACGGCCTGCCGGAGGTGCTGCCGGAGGACGCGCACGAACTGCTCCACACCATGATGGAGATCAACGCCTCCCTCAGCGCCAAAAACCTCCAGGAATGCTTCCACGACGCCGTCTACGCCCGCGACGAAATCCGCGACCGCTTCCTGCACGGCACGATGACATTGCGCGAGCGTGCCACCGGCGAGCAGATCTTCTGGCACGTCCTTTCCCGCCTCGCCAAGGAGATGGAGGAGAGCAAGTACGTCCCCGACGAGTTCGAGGGGCTGGAAACCGCGCTGGCCAACGTCTATTACTGCAACTTCAGCGTCTTCCAGTCGCTGCCCGACGCCTGGGCAATCCAGCAGCTCTTCCCGATCATGCCGATCCACCGCCTCGCCGAGCCGCCCGCCGTCAAGGCGACGCTCTCCGACATCACCTGCGACTGCGACGGCAAGATCGACAAGTTCATCGACCTGCACGACGTGAAGAACGTCCTCCAGCTTCATCCGCTGAAGGAGGATGAGGAATACTACATCGGCGTCTTCCTCGTCGGCGCCTACCAGGAAACCCTCGGCGACCTGCACAACCTGCTCGGCGACACCAACGTCGTCAGCATCCGCGTCCACGACGACGGCGAAGTCGAGTACGACCGCGAAATCGTGGGCGACACCGTGGCCGACGTGCTTTCCGTGGTCGAATACGACACCAAGGAAATGCTCGACCGCGTCCGCCGCCTGGCGGAACAGGGCGTGCGCAACGGCAAGCTCACCGTCCAGCAGCGCCGCGAGATCGTCGAGTCCTACGAAGTCGGCCTCCGCGGCTACACCTACTTCGAGCCGTAAGGCGCGGCCGTCCGCTGGCCGCGCGCCCGCGGAACTTCCCGGTCTAATCGGCGTCCAATCCCCAACACCCGCGCGCTTTCATGCACGGGCCGGTCCTGCGCGGATTGCGCAGCCGGAGCGGAGCGTGGGCGCATCCTGTTTTTAGCTGAACGACAGCATGCTGCAAAAAAGGAGACCGGCCATGAAGGTATCATTGACGCTTCTTGCCCTGTGCCTGGGACTGGCCGGTGGCGCCGCCCGCGCCGAAAACGCCGCACCGGCACCGGTTCCGCCGGAGATCGAGAACCCGATGTGCCTCGGCATCAACAAGGAGCCGGCGCACGCGACGCTGATGCCGTACGCCGACCTCAAGGAAGCGCTTGCCGCCAAGCGCCACGCCTCCTCCTTCTGCCGCAGCCTGAACGGCGACTGGAAGTTCAACTGGGTGCCGCGCCCGGAACAGCGTCCGATTGACTTCTACAAGCCGGAGTTCGACGTGTCCGCGTGGAAGACGATCCCGGTGCCCTCCAACTGGGAGGTGCAGGGGTACGGCACGCCGTTCTACCGCAACGCCGGCTACACGATCAAGAAGGATTTTCCGCGCGTCATGAGCGAGCCGCCGAAGGATTTCACCGCCTGCAACGAGCGCAACCCCGTCGGCAGCTACCGCCGCGAGTTCGAGCTGCCCGCCGACTGGGCCGGCCGCCGGCAGTTCATCACATTCGACGGCGTGGACAGCGCGTTCTTCCTCTGGATCAACGGCGAGAAGGTCGGCTACAGCGTCAACAGCCGCAACGCCGCCGAGTTCGACATCACCAAATTCGTGAAGCCCGGCAAGAACATGGTCGCCGCCGAGGTCTACCAGTACAGCTCCGGTACCTGGCTCGAAGACCAGGACATGTGGCGCCTGCACGGCATCTTCCGCAACGTCACGGTCTGGAGCGCGCCGCAAGTCCACATCCGCGATTTCTTCGTGAAGACCGACTTCGACAAGGAGTACAAGAACGCCACGGTCGAGGTGACGGCTAAGGTGAAAAATTATGGGGATGGCAATGCTCCCTATGTCCTTGCCGCTACTCTTCATGATCCGTCCGGCAAGCCGATTCCCGGCGCCACCGCCAGGGAAACAACCCCGATGCTGAAACCGGGCGAGGAAGCCGCCGTCATCCTGAAGTTCCCAGTTGCCAACCCCGCCAAGTGGACGGCCGAAACGCCGGTGCTCTACACCGCGGTGCTGGAGCTGTCTCCGACGGCCGTCAACTCGCTGGTCCGTCCCGAACTTCTCTCCACCCGCGTCGGCTTCCGCAAGGTCGAGATTGACGGGCGTGTGTTCAAGGTCAACGGCGTGCCGGTCAAACTCAAGGGCGTGAACCGGCACGAGCACTGGTCAGACACCGGCCACGCCGTCACCGAGGCGCAGATGATCCGCGACCTGGAAGTCATCAAGCAGGGCAATTGCAACCACGTCCGCACCTGCCATTACTCCGACGATCCGCGCTGGTACGAGCTGTGCGACGAGTACGGCATCTGGCTCTGCGCCGAGGCGAACGTGGAAAGCCACGGCTACGACCACAAGTTCGACAACGAGCCGCTGATGCGCGACGCGATCATCGACCGCAACGTGGCCAACGCCGAGAACTTCAAGAACCACCCGTCCGTCATCATGTGGTCGCTCGGCAACGAGTGCGGCGGCCGCGGCCAGAACTTCATCGACGCCATGAACGCCGTCAAGGCGGTCGATCCGACCCGCCCGGTGCACTACCAGCGCTTCGGCATCGGCGCCGGCAATCCTTCCGATTTCGACGGCCAGATGTACGGCACGCCGGATCAGCTCGCCAGCGTCGCAAAAAACAAGAACAACACCAAGCCGTTCTACATCTGCGAGTACGCCCACGCCATGTTCAACTCCATGGGTTCGCTGGAGGAATACAGCGAGATGTTCGACCAGCACCCGGAAATCGTCGGCGGCGCCATCTGGGAATACCAGGACCAGGCGCTGTGGAACAGGCGCGACCCGAAGCACCCGACCCTGGCCTACGGCGGCGGCTTCGGCGAAAAACCCAACGACCACTACTTCATCCACAAGGGCGTCGTCTCCTTCGACCGCACGACCGAAGGCCCGATGACCAAGCCGCACTATCCCGAAATGAAGCGCGCCTACCAGTGGATCGCCGCCACGCTTGCGGATCCCGCAACCGGCACGGTCGCAATCAAGAACAAGTTCCAGTTCATCGACCTCTCCGGCTTCAACGCCGCCTGGACGCTTTCCGAGGACGGCAGGGAGATTGACGGCGGCAAGCTGGAGCTGCCGGAAATCAAGCCCGGCGCGGAAGCCTCGGTCAAGGTTCCATGCGAACAACGCAAGCCGAAACCGGGCGCGGAATATTTTCTGCGCATCTTCTTCACGCTCAAGAGCGACACGCGTTGGGCGAAGAAGGGTCTTGAGATTGCCTCCGCACAGTTCAAACTGCCGGCTGTGGAGCCTGCCCCGGTTGCGGATGTCGCCACGATGAAGCCGGTGACGCTGGCCCAGGACGAGAAGTCCGCCACGGTGACCGGCGACGGCTTTGCGGTTGTCTTCGACAAGGCCGCCGGCACGATTTCCCGGCTGGAGCGCAAGGGCGTGAACATCCTCGCGCCGGACGGCGGGCCGCAGCTCCACCTCTGGCGCTGCCCGCACCGCAATGATGACATGTGGGCGGCCGGCGGCTGGGACGCCAACGGCCTGGACAAACTGGCGTTCAGCGCCTCCGGCTTCAAGGCGGAACAGGCCGGCCCGGCCGCCGTGCGCGTCTCGGCGCTGGTGCGGGCGAAGGGGGACAAGAAATTTTCCGTGACGAACGACGTCACCTACACCGTGTTCGGCGACGGCTCCGTCGCGGTGGACAACGACGTGCAATTCGCCGGGCCGAAGATTGCGCTCGCCCGTGTCGGCGTGCGGATGCTGCTCGACAAGTCACTCGACACCATGAAGTTCCTCGGCCGCGGTCCCGGCGAGAACTATTCCGACCGCAAGTGCGGCTCCGATGTCGGCCTGTACACAATCCCGGTCAACGGCCAGTACGCCTATGAGAAGCCGATGGAACGCGGCAACCACGAGGATGTGCGCTGGGCGGCGCTGACCGGCAGGGGCGTACCCGGACTGCTGGTGCAGGCGGACGAAAAACTGATGCAGGTCGCCGCCCTCCCCCACACCGACGAGCAGATGATGCCGCACGAGTACAAGATCGACCTGCCCGCCAGCACCGCCACCGTGCTGACCATCGGCCACCGCACCACCGGCGTCGGCTCCGCCGGTTGCGGCCCCAAGCCGCTGGGGCGCTACATCGTCAGCACCGATCCCGCACGGTTTTCCTACGTCTTGCGCCTGCTGCCGACGGGAAAGAAGGCCGACCCCGAACTCGGTCGCGCACAGGCGCCGGCACGCCAGACGCAGCCGCGGCCGGCGGCCGGACAGGCCGCCGCCCGCCACGCCGGGTGGAAGGCGGTCTCCTGAACCAGTTTCGAGGAAGGCGCAGGCGAACCGGCCAATACCACCGCCGGCGCCGCCATCGCCCATGCGGGACAACAGTATGGTTTCTTTTTCCTGGGGCGTTGCCCCAGGCTATGATGTGATGCCCCGTTGGGCGGCTTGCGTAAGGCGTTGAAGGTTGAAAATTGAACGTTGAGCGTTGG
>CAIXRA010000060.1 GCA_903921725.1 uncultured Lentisphaerota bacterium | reverse complement strand
TGCCGCCGTCCAGCGCGAAACTTGCGGCGGAGAGGGTGCCGCTCGTGCCGTTGATGACGCCGCCGTTCAGCAACGTCACTGACGCGCCGACGCCGGAAACCGCATAAGACCCGACGTCCAGCGTGCCGCCGTCGACGGTCAACGCCGCGCCGTTCAGCGAGGAGGCGCTCCCCGCCATCAGCGTGCCGCCGGAACTGACCAAAGCCGGACCCGTGATCGAACCGCTGATTACCAACACACCATCGGTCACTGTCGTGCCGCCGGTGTATCCGTTGGCCCCTGAAAGCGTCAGCGTGCCCAGCCCGATCTTGTTCAGAGACAAGCTCTTTTCCGTACCGTTGGCGATGACGCCGCCAAAGGCCGTGTTCGTCGCCTGGTCAACAGTCAGCACCGTTGTGCCGGCACCGGAGCTGTTGTCCGTCACCGTACCGACCGTACCCGCCAGCGACGCCAGCGTGACGGCGAATCCGTTCAGATTCAGCGTGCCGCCGCTCATCGTCAGGCCACCCGCGCCAAGAGCGAAGGCGTTGTTCACCAGCAGCGTTCCGACACCGACAGTTGTACCGCCGGAATAGCTGTTGGAGCCGGAGAGCGTCAACGTGCCGGTGCCGGACTTGGCCAGCGTGCCACTGCCGCTGATGGTGTTGCCGTAGGTGCGTAGGCCGGATAGGTTGTAGACCAGGGCGCTGTTGTCGGTGATGCCCGAGCTGGTGGCAATCGAGCCGTCCGTGGCGCCATCGCCGATCTGCAGCGTGCCGGTGCTGATTGTGGTTGCGCCGGTGTAGAGGTTTACGCCGGTGAGTGTCAGGGTGCCGCTGCCGGTTTTGGTCAAAGCGCCGGTGCCGCTGATCACGCCGGTATAGGTGGTGGAGGTGCCGAGTGCGCCGACCGTCAGCGTGGCGGAGCCGAGAGACACGCCGCCGCCGGTCGTCCCGCCGCCCGCCAGCGAACCGGCGGACAGGGCCAGGTTATTCAGTGCCAGAGTTGCGCCCGCGTTGTCCGCCAGGACGAACGCGGCGGCGCTGCCATTGGAGGCGTTATTGGTCTGCGAAATGGTACCGCCCTCGATGTTGACCGTTCCGGAAGTAATGGTGGTGTTGCACAGGTAGAAGGTGTTGCTCCCCGCCTTGGTCAGCGTGTGCCCGCCGAGGGTCAGCGTGTTGGCGCCGAAGCTGGCGTTAATCATGGCAAAATTGCCGGCACCGCCAATCATCGCGCTTGCCGAAAGCGTGAGGTTTTCAACTTGCCGCAAGCCGAGGCCCACTGCGGATCCGGTGTTCACCAGCGCGCCCTGTCCCGCCGTGCCGGCGCCAGCAATGGTAAAGCCAGCCTCCGTGGCGTTTCCGTTCACGTCAACCGTGGCGCCAGACGCCACTGCCACTTTGGTTGCCGCTAAGTTGCTCGCGCCGAATGCGAAATTATTTCCCATCCTGACCACGCCGTTATTGACCGCCACGTTTCCGGTGAAGGAGTTCACCCCGGAGAGCATCAGCGTGCCCGAGCCGGACTTGGTAAGCCCGAAGCCAGCACCGGAAATCACACCACCGACCGTCAGGAGGCCGCCGCCGACCGTCACGTTGCGGTTGGCGCTAAGGGCCACCGCGCCGGTGCCGAGGTTCAGGTCGTTCGTGCCGGTGAAAGTGAAGTCCCCGTTCCAGCTTTGGGCGATGTTGCCGGCCAGCGTCAGCGCGCCGCCGCTGGTGTTGTCGATTGTGCCGCCGACAATGGTCAGTCTGCCTGTGCCGAGGGCGTTGGCGTTGCCGATGTTCAGCGTGCCGGAGCTGAGCAACGTCCCGCCGCTGTAGCTGTTCGAACCGGCCAGTGTCAGCGCACCAACACCGGACTTGGACAGCGAGACGGTGCCGGTGCCGTTGTTGGCAATCGTGGAGTTGACCGTGATTCCATTGACCGCATCGGAGGTGATGAAGGAAAGCTCGCCAGCTGTGTCGGCCGCACCGCCTGAGGTGAGCGTGCCGTTGTTGACGGCGGCACCGACGATCAGCGCGCTCTTGCCCGAGGGCAGCAGGATGCCGCCGGCCGAGCCCAAGCGCAGGATATTGCCGGAACCGATATCCACCGTCACCGCACCGCCGGTGGCGCCCTGCAGAAGCGTGTTGATTGTGATGGTGCCGGCGGCACCCAGGGTTACGTTGCCGGCGCTTCCACCCTCAATGATCCGTACGTTGGTTGTGGCACCCTCGGCAATCTGGCCGCCCAAGCGGTTTGCTTCGACATAGGCGGAATAAGCCGTAATCGGACCGTTTGCGCCGTCCGTTGAATTCGTGGCCCAGTCCGTGTTGCCGACCGTGGCCCAATTTCCAAGAATGCCGTTGGTATTCGTGTTGTTGGTCGTGGCGATGCCGGTGGTGGCAAAGTCAACCGTCCCCCCCGCATTGCGGGTGATGGTGCCAAGCTGGAGGATGGCGGCGCCCGAAGCGCGGGTCACCAACGTGGTGCCGGCATTCAGGGTGGTGGAAGCAACGATTTCCGCGTGCGTGCCGCCGCTGAGGGTGACGCTGCCGCCGGCGAGCGTCAGGACGGTGGCGTCGGCAATCTTGCTGGTGTCGTTCGTGCCGTAGTCCAGCAGCAGCGTGCCGCCGCCAAGCGTGATTGCGCTGATGCCGGTCGGGGTGCCGGAGAGCGCCAGCGTGCCGGCGTTGACCGTGGTCGCTCCGGTGTAGCTGTTGGCACCGGAAAGGACCAGGGTGTTTGTCCCGCTCTTGATCAGCGAGCCCGTGCCGGAGAGGATGCCGCTGAGGGTGATGTTGCCGCCGGTGGTGTTGAAGGTCGTGGCGGTGGCGGTGCCGGTCAGGGTCATCGCCTGGGAGCTGGACCAGGCCGCCAGCGATCCGACCGTGCCCGCGCCGAGGCTGATTGTGGCCGTACCGCCGCCGATGTTCACGATGCCGCCGGTGCCGATGTTCAGCGTGCCGCCGGTCAGGGTGATCTTGCCCGTGCTGCTGGCGCTGGCCGCAATGTTCAGCCCCTTGACGTTCGCCGTGCCGCCGGAAATGGCGAGGGTGCC
>CAIXRA010000059.1 GCA_903921725.1 uncultured Lentisphaerota bacterium | reverse complement strand
GTGACGGTGCAAAAAAAGAACGGCTGGATTTCTCCAGCCGTCCTGTTTTATTAATCCGTTCCGAGTTGCTGGTTTCGGGTTCAACGCGCAACAAGCAACTCGAAACGCAGATCGCCGTTCAGCCGCGGCGGTTGCGGCGGCGGCCGAGCAGCGCGAGCGCGCCGATCGCCAGCAGTCCAAGCGTGCCGGGTTCCGGAACGTAGGTCAGGACCAGCGAAGTGGTGCCGGAATTGGTCACGGTCGAGAGCGACCAGTTGTTCCCGCCCGGGCCCACGCCAGCCGTCCAAGCGGTGTCGTCAATCGTGATGTTGCCCAGGCCGGTGATGCCGCCGGTCGCCGTGGCGACCGCCCAGGAATAGGTCGTCATAGGATCCCAGTTGGCCGGGGTGCCGGCTTCGTTGAGGCTGTTCAGGCTGATCAGCTTCAGAGTGAAGCCGGTGTTGACCGTCAGAGCGCCGGCGACCTGGAGTTGGTCGAAGCCGCTGGGCTCATTGCCAGCGATGCCAGCGGTGTCGTTGATCTCCCACACGTACTTGCCGCCGGTATCCCACTTCGCGCTTTCGGCGGTCGTGATTCCCGGGCTGTTTCCGGGAGCCAGCGTGCCGGCGACGTTCAGGATGCCGAGAGCGCCGGTGCCCTTCAGTGTGCCGCCCGCCAGCACGTTCGTCGTGCCGCCGATGGTCAGGCCGTTGGTGTTCAGCGTTGCGCCGAGCTTCACGTTCGTCTCGGTCGCGCCGCCGACGTTGGTCAGCGAGCCGGATTGGAAGTCGATGGCGTTGGTGACCGCGAGGCCGCCGAGATTCAGCGTGCCGCCGTTGACCGTGACCGCGCCACTACCGAGGGCGCTGACGTCGCCGACCGTCAGCGTGCCGCCTGTGACGCCGACCGCGCCGGAGTAGCCGGTGTTCGCGCCGGAAACGGTGGTGCTGCCGGTAACCGTCATCGCGCCGGAACCGCCGATCTTGGCGGAGAGTGTGCCGCCGGAGAGCGCATAGCTGCTGCCCGTCAGCGTGCCGCTGCCGGTGATGGCGCCACCGGTCAGGGTGACGATGCCGGCCGTCGGGCTATAGGTGCTCAGGTCGAGCGTGCCGCCGTTGACCGTGATGTCGCCGGTGCCGAGTGCATTGACGTTGCCCGCCGTCAGCACGCCATTCGTCACCGTCGTGCCGCCGGTGTAGGTATTGGAGGCGGAAAGCGTCATCGTGCCCGTGCCGGACTTCACCAGCGCCAGGTTGTTCTCGTTGCTGCCCGCGCCGCCAAGGCCGGTCGAGGAGGTCGAGGCATTGGTGTTGTTGACCGTCAGGGTGGACAGGGTCGAGCTGCCGCCGACGATCGAGCCGTCATTGGACAGGCTGGCAACGTTCTGGCTGAAGCCGTTCAGCACCAGTTTGGCGCCGCCGGAGATGTTCAGTGCGGCGTTGGTGCCGATGGCATTGTTGGTGCCGGTGATCACGGTACCGCCTTGCAGCTTTAGTGCGACGTTGGATGTGGTCGCCACGCCGTTGAGCAGGAGCGAACCGCCGCCGCGCTTGTAGAAGCCCATGTTGCCGACATCCAGCGCCCCGTTGATGACAAGGTCGCCGGTGGCGGTGTTCGCGCCGGCATCAACCGTCACCGACATGCCGAAACCACTGCTGACCATCTTGATATTGGAGTCTATGACGGAGCCCGAGGCCGCCGCGGTCGACAGAATGCCGTCGCCGTTGACGTCAAAAGTGCCGATGGCGGCCAGGCCGGTGCCGTACTGGCGGATGGTGGTCGGTCCAGTAAGCAACTGGATCTGTCCCTGGCTGTTGTAGGTCGTCCCGCCTTTCAGGTAAAGGCCGGTGGTCGCGGACACGCCGTCACCATTAATTTTCAGGCCGGTGCTGGCATAGCCCCCGCCGGTGGAATAGCCGACCATGAGGGTTGCGCCGTTGTTGACGACATAGGCCACATCGCCGCTCTTGGCGTTGACCACCAGCGTGCCGGCGTTGACCGTCGTCGTGCCCGTGTAGGTGTTGGCTCCGGAGAGGGTCAGCGTGCCGCTGCCGGTCTTGGTCAGCAGCGCGGAGGTGGTGCCACCGAATGCGGTGCCGAGTGTGATGTTGTTGCCGTTGGTGTCGAGCGTGGTTGCGGTAGCGGCAACCATGGTCAGGCGGCTGGAGATGTCCTGCGTGTTGCTGCCGTTCCACTGCAGGGTGCCGCCGTTCATCGTGATGGCGCCGGTGGTGCCGAGACCGTTATTGGCAAAGGAGAGGACGCCGTTGGTGAGGGTCGTGCCGCCCGTGTAGGTATTGGCGCCGGAGAGCGTCAGCGTGCCGGAGCCGGACTTGACCAGGCTGCCGGTGGTGCCGCCGCCGAACGCCGTGCCGAGGGTGACGTTGTTGCCGTTGGTGTCAAGCGTGGCGACGGTAGCGGCGACCAAGGTCAGGCGCGTGGAGATGTCCTGCGTGTTGCCGGTCGCCCACTGCAGCGTGCCGCCGTTCATCGTGACCGCGCCGGTGGTGCCGAGCGAACCGTTGGCGAAGGAGACAATGCCGTTGCTGAGGGTCGTACCGCCGCCGTAGCTATTCGAGCCCGTCAGCGTCAGGGTGCCGGAGCCGAGCTTGGTCAGGGTGCCGGAGCCGCTGATGGCGTTGCCGTAGGCGCTGCTGCTCAGCACATTGAAAACAAGCGCGCTGTTGTTCGTAACGCTTGCGCTGGTGGCGATTGAGCTGTCCGTGGTGCCATTGCCGACCTGCAGGGTGCCGCCGCTGATCGTGGTCGCACCGGTATAGGAGTTGCCGGTGCCGGTGAGCGTCAGCGTGCCGCTACCCGACTTGACGAGCGCAAGCCCGGCATTCGCGCCGGTAATGCCCGTGCCGCCGATGACGCCGGCAAAGGTGGTGCTGGTGGCTTGGTTGACGGTCAGAATCTGTCCGGCAGTGCGGGCGGAAATCTGCGAGCCGGCCACGCCGGTCAACGACGCGATCGTCGCATTTGTCGTATTGACATTCAGGTGGGCAGCGGTGATTGCGAGGTTGATGGCGGCATTCGTGGCCGCACCATCCGCATCCAGAACCAAAATGCCCGCCGCTCCGCCGGTGCTGTCCAGCGTGATGGTGCCGTTGTAGGAATTGGCGTTGTTCGCGAGGTGAACCGCGCCCTGCTCGGATCCGGGCTGGGTGACTGTCACGTTGCCGCTGCCGCTTAGAATGCCCGACAAAACCAGCCCCTTTGCGTTGGCATAACCCCACTTGGAACTGAGCACGATTTTGCCGGTGCCGGTCGTGCTGACATCGACCGCGCCGGTCAGATTCAGATTGCCGTCCTCCCGGAGGAAGGTTGTGCTCTCGCCGTTGACTGCCGAAAAGTTAATCGGGTTGGCGATGAGGGAGGTTGAGGTGGAGGCCGTTCCCGAAGAATAAAACTTGATCGCCGCCCCGCCATTAATGGTGGTCACGTTGGAGCTGACACCAAAGGGGTTGAGCGTGCCGCCCGTACTGGCGGACAGGGTGAATGTAAGACCTGTCCCCTCAAACGATGTCGCGCCGGTGTAGTTGTTCACGGCCCAGCCCGAAGTGGCGCTGGCTGCCGTCAGGGTGGCGGTGTTACTGCCGCCGCTGAGGATGCTGTTGCGCCAGCGCAGATCACCCGTGCCGGAAATGGTACCGGTGAGGTTGGTGTTGCTGCCGTAGACAAATCCGCCGATGGAGGCGGCATTGGCGCTGCCGCTGCCGGAGGCAAGCACGATGTTCGAAGTGATGTTGTAGTTGCTGCCGCCACCGTTCTGGATGCCCAGCTGAGAACCGGAGCCCAGGGTGATGCTGCCGCCGGTTGTAACGGAACCATAGCCGATTACCATGGTGCGGCTGTTCTCCACCTTGAGGTTGGTGGTGCCCAGCGCGACGGTACCACTGATGTTAACCTGGCCAGCCGTGATGTCAAGCACGCCGCCGCCGGTGATCGTGTTGCCGTTGAGGGTGAGGGTGCCGGTGCCGCTCTTGGTCAGCGTGCCGCCGTTGGTGTTGATGCCGGCACTCTGGGTGAAGGTGTAGCTGCCCGTATCGATCGTCGCGCCGGTAACGCCGCTATTGACAACGATGGCGCGGCTGTTGGTGACGTTGGCGGTCTCCAACAAGGTGCTGGCACCGGAGAAGGTGAGCGAACCGGAGGTACTGAGGCTGTTGTCGGAGTTAATCGCCAGCGTGCCATTGCTGATTGTCGTGCCGCCGGTGTAGCTGTTGGATCCGGAGAGCGTCAGCGTGCCGGTGCCGATCTTGGTAAGGTAGCTGGCTTGGGATACCGAAGCGGCAGTACGACCATTCAGTAACGCGGCCGAGACATTCAACGTGCTGCCTGCGCCAACATCAAAGGTGGTGCCAAGAACAGTATCCTCGCCCAGAGCTATGCCGGCATTAGTGCCGCTGGCCGAAATTGTGGAGGTGGTAGCGCCGCCAGCCGTGACGGTTCCCTTCAGGCCATAGGATGGCCATGTCGCGTCCTTACCACCGACGGCCGTAAGGGTGCCGCCGTTGAGCGTAACCAGACCGAGTGAGTTGAAGAACGAGCCATTGTTGGTCACAACGCCGCCGGCATTGATGACGATCGGCGCGTTCATGGCGACGATATGCGTGCCAAACATATCGCTGCGGCCAAACGTCAGGGTGCCGCCGTTGTTGACGGTGATGGTGGCGGAAGCGTTGTTGGCCAGTGCGCCACCCGTTCCAATCACAACGGAGCCATTGTCGATGGTGGTCGTGCCCGTGTAGCTGTTGGCGGCGGTGAGCGTCAGCGTGCCGGTGCCGGACTTGGTCAGGCCACCGACGCCACTGATGATGCCGGAAATTGCCGTTGCGCCGGAACCGGCGGTCGTAAGCAGGTAGCCGCCGTTGGCGACAGTGCCACTCACGGTCAGGGCATTGCTGCTGTTGTTCGTCCAGGTCTGGGCATTGCCGAGCGCGATGCTTGCGCCAAGCGTAACGGCAGCCGAGCCCGCATTAACCGTGATGCCGGATCCCGTGGTGCTGCCGACGGTCAGGGTATAACCGCCAGTGCTGAGCAGGCTGATGGGATTGGTGGTGTTGGGGGTGTTAGCCGTGCCGTTGACGGTCAGACTGTTGACCGCCATGTTGGCACCAAGTGTCATATTGATTTGGTTCGCCGCCTGCGCGCCGCTGGTGGCAAAGAACACATTGGCAGCCGCACCGGGAACCAAGCCGGTGGCTGTTCCCGCGCCATCCGTGGCCCAGTTGCTGGTGGTGCCGTCCGAAGCCGCCCACACGCTCGCATTGCCAGCGAGGCCGCCATTCCAATAAGCAGTGGTCAGCGCGGCAGCCGTGGTCGGGGTGATGGTCACCGCCGTGGCGGTCTTGTTAATCGCCGCCGTGTAAGTGGTGGGGTTGAGCAGGATATACTTGCCCGTGTCGAGGCCGCTGGCGGCGGTCAGCGCCGTGTAGGTGGTGCCCGAAGCGTAGGTCCCCGTCAGGTCCAAGGTCACGCCGGTGCCGGTGCCGATGGTTGCCGCGCCGAGTGCCGTAATCTTGTTGATGGTGGTCGTGTTCCAAGCCAACCCGAGCGTGCTGCCATCTGCCAGGTTCAAGGTCGAACCGGTGCCCAGTGTCAGGGTGGTGCCGACCGTCGTGGGAAGATAGTTGAATCGCGCACCGCTGCTTACCGACAAGCCTGTCGTGCCGGCCAAGGTGCCCGCGCCGGAGACTGTCAGGATGCCGCCGGTGACACTGGTGGTACCGGTGTAGGTGTTGGCACCGGAGAGCGTCACCGTGCCCGTGCCGGCCTTGACGAACGCCAGGTTGTTCTCGTTGGCGCCCGCGCCGCCGAGGATGCTGGTGACGGTGTTGGTGCTGGTGGTGCTGATCGTCAGGGTGGACAGGGTGGCCGAATTGCCCAGCACGGAGCCGCCGGTGCCGGCGCTCGAAACGTCGGTGAGGGTCTGGTTGATGCCGTTCAAGCGCAGCGCCGTGCCGGTGTTCAGGATGATGCCCGCGGTGGTCGACAGGCGGTTGTCGCCGCCGCCCGCAATGATCGTGCCGCCGTTGACGCAAACACCGCTGCCATAGGTGTTGGAGCCGGTAAGCAGGACGGAGCCGGCGCCTTCCTTGCGCCAGGTGGTGCCGTAGGGGCCGCCGTTGCCGTTGGTGCCCGAACCGGAGATCACGCCGGCGATCGTCAAGTCGCCGGTGGCGGTGTTGGCGCCCATGTCCACGTTCATGCGGTAGCCGTAGTTCGTGCAGTTGATGTTCACCGTGGAACCAAGCACCGAGCCGGAGCCGGAGGCGGCCACGTAAAGATGCGTGTTGTTCACGTCGCCGCCGTTCAGGGTGGCGTTTCCGGTGCCGTAGGTGCGTACGGTCGTCGGGGTGCCCTGCAGGGTGAGGGTGGAGCCGAACTGGTAGGCCAGCCCGCCCTTGAGGTAGAGGCCCGAGGTGGCGCTGGTGCCGGCGCCGTTTACCGTGACGCCGTTGCCGCCGCCCCAGGTGGTGCTGGTGGTGTGGCCCAGGAACAGGGTCGCGCTCGGCGCCACGACATACATCTTGCCGACGCCGTTGGCGTTGTTCTGCGTCTCCAGCACGCCCTCGAGCACCGTGGTGGTGCCGGTGTAGGTGTTGGCGCCGCTCAGGATCAGGGTGCCCGTGCCGGACTTGGTCAGGCCGGAGGTGCTGTTGGGCACGATGACGCTGGCGATGGTCAGGGCGTTGGACGTGTTGTTCTGGTGGATGATCAGGTCGCCGGCGATGCCGCTCATCAGCGAGCCGCCCGTGATCAGGGTGGCGTTGTTGCCGACGGTCGAAGTGGCCAGGATGCCGCCGCTGGTGATGGTGTTGGTGCCGGCGAGGGTCACGGTCTGGGCGCCCGCGGTGTTGAAGCGCAGCGAGTTGGTGGTCGAGCCGGACGTCGGGGCGCTGCTGATGGTCACGTCGGTGTTGTTGCCGGCGGCCCAGGTGTCATTGGTGAAGGAGGCCAGGCCGGTGATCGGGCTCGAGACGCCGTTCGCGACGGCCCACGTGTTGTCGCCGTAGGTGGCCCAGCCGCCCAGGATGGTGGTGGCGCCGTTCGCCGTGGAGGTGTAGACCGAGGCGCCGCTGGCAACCTTCATGACCGCACCGGCAGTGCGGCCGATGGCCGCCGCCGTGCCGGTACCCTGGCCGGTTGTGGCCGTGGACGCGAAGGAGAGGATGCCGGCGTTGACGTTGAAGGCACCGCCCTTGAGGTTGTTCGAACCCGTCAGCGTCAGGGTGCCCACGCCGTTCTTGTTCATGTTAATCAGGTAGGGCGTGGCGGTCTGGGTGATGCCGACGATGCTCATGTTGGCGTTGGCGCCGAAGGCCGCACCATAGTTGCCGGTCGCCGCGGAGGTGAAGGCGTTGGAGAAGGTCAGCGTGCCGGTACCGTTGTTGTTGACCGTGCCGCCGTTGGCCGCCGAGTTGAAGTTGATCACCTTGTTGGTGGTCTCGCCGGCGCCAATGTACACCAGGCCGTAGGTGCCGGAGGTGAGGTCGATGGTGCCGTTGGTGCCGAGCGGGGAGTTCGAGCCGGAGTTGCCGACCGTGTTCACGGCGATAAAGCCGCTGTTGATGGTCGTCTTGCCCGAGAAGCCGCTGGTGCCGGTAAGCGTCATCGTGCCCGTGCCGTTCTTGGTCAGGGTTCCCGTGCCGCTGATGGCACCGGCATAGGTCGTGTTCGTGTTCAGGGCGCCCACCGTCAGCGCGTTGGCGCCAAGAGTGACATTGCCGCCGGTGGTGCCGCCGCCAGCCAGCGAGCCGATCGCCATGGCTCGGTCGCCAAGATCCAACGTGGCGCCCGCCGTGTTGTCAAGCGTGAACGCAGAGGCGGTGAGAGTGTTGGCGGCATTTGTCTGGGACAGCGTGCCGCTCGAAATCTGGATCGTGCCCGCCGTGGTCGTGGTGTTGCACAGGTAGATCGTGTTCGCGCCGGTCTTGGTCAGCGTGAAGCCGCCGAGATCCAGGCTGGTCGCGCCGTAGCTGCTGGTCAGCAGCGCCCAGTTGGCGGTGCCGCCGATGGAGGCGTTGGCCGAGAGTTTGATCTTCGAGGCCTGGGCGTTTCCAGTGCTGATTGCCGCACCGGTGTTGCCCAGGGCGCCCGTGCCGCCGACGCCCGTGCCGGCGATGGTGTAGCCGTAGGTGGTGGCAATCCCGTTGAGGTCAACCGCGCCGCCGTTGCTGATGACGATCTGGGTGACGGGGCTGCCGCCGACGACGGGCGTGCCGAGTGCCGCGCCGTTGCCGAGCTTGATGGTGCCGGCGGTGATCGAGGCAACGCCGGTGTAGTTACTCGAGCCGGAAAGCGTCAGGGTGCCCGTGCCGGACTTGGTCAGGCCGCCGGTGCCGCTGATGGTGCCGCTGTAGCTCATGGCGTCGCTGTTGTTGAAGGCCAGCGTGCCGTAGTTCGTGATGCCGCTGCTGGCCAGTGTCATGCCCGCGCCGCCGTTGCCGAACTGGAGCGTGCCGCCCGAGATGATGGTGGCTCCCGTGTAGGTGTTGGCACCGGCAAGAACCAGGGTGCCCGCGCCGACCTTGGTCAGTGTGGAGGCGCTGGTGTTGTTGACGACGGCCGAGGTGACCGTCATCGTGTTCGCCGTCTGATTGATGACCAGTTCGCCGCCCGCCTGGGTGGCGCTGATGGTGCCCGCGCCGGAAAGAGTGGTGTTCTGGTTGGCCTGGATGCCGCGCGCCGTGAGGTTGAAGCCGGCGTTGACGATGTTGTAGGCGCCTGCGGTAATCTTGATGGCGTCGGGCGTCGAGGCGCCGGTGAGCGTCACCGTGCCGGTGAGGTTGGCATTGCCGGCCATGACGGTGCTGCCGGTGTAGTCGGCGTAGGAAGCCGCAACGATGTTCGAGCTGGCGTCGCGCGCCGCCCAGTCAGTGCCATTGATGGTGATGTACGCGCCGCCGGTCGTGGCGTCGCTGATCAGGCTCGTGGCACCGCCAGTGGAGGTGATGTTGCCGGAGGTCGGCAGCACAACATTGAGCAGACTGCCCGCGCCGCGGGTGATCGCACCGATGTTGAGGTTGGCCGTGCCGGAGGCGCCGGAGGTGACGCTGAGGGTCGAGGCGGTACCCGCCGTGAGCGTGGCGCCGTTGAAGGTCTGGGCGCTGGTGACGCCGGCTTTGCCGTTGATCATCAGGGTGCCGCCGCCCAGCGTCAGGGCGCTGGAGCTACCTACGATATTGCTGACCGGGGCGGAGGCGTTGCTGAAGTCGATGACCATCGTACCCGCGTTGACCTTGGTCGCGCCGGTGTAGGCGTTGGTGCCGCCGAGGGTCAAGGTGCCGGTGCCGATCTTGAGCAGGCTGCCGCCCGCGGAAAGGGTGCCGGTGTAGGTGGTGTTGCTGTTGCTGTTGCCGATGCTCAGGGCGATGGCGGTGGCGGCGGTGTTCTGGAGGGCGATGTTGCTGCTGCCGCTCAAGCCGCCGAAGGTGAAGGCGTTCGCGGCGACAGTGCTGGCGAATTCGACGCCGGCCGTGGTCAGCGTGCTGTTCTGCAGGGCGTAGCCATTGGCCAGGTTCAGCGTGCCGCCGGTGACGGAGGTCGTGCCGGCGTAGGTGTTAGTGCCGGAAAGAACCAAAGAGCCGGTGCCGGTCTTGGCCAGTGCGCCAACGCCCGAAAGGACACCGGAGAGCGTGATGGCGCGGCCGGTGACGCCGTCGACGGAGTCAAGCGTGTTGACGGTCGTCCCCGTGGCGATATCGGTCAGGGCCATTGCGGCGGAGCTGCTCCAGTTGGCATAGGCTCCGAGAGTCGTGGCCCCGAGATTGAGGGCTGTGTTGCTGCTGATGCCGCCAGAACCCAAGTTAAAGCGCGCACCGTTAAGGTTGGTGGTGCCAGAGTTGTTGTTTGTCAGAGTCTGCGCCTTGACCGTGCCGATGCCCGTAACCGTGCTGGCGCCACCGCCGAACGTCAAGGTGTTCGTCACATTCAGCGCGCCGTCAATGGTCATGGTGGTGCCCCAAGCGCTCCACAGCGCGGACGTATTCAGCGTGGCACCTGAATTGACGTTTAGCGTCCCCTTGCTGGAGCTGCCGGCGGTCTTGAAGGTGCCCGACATCGTCGTCGTGCCGCCCGTGAACGTGACGGTACCGGCGCTGATTGTCATGGTATCACCGGCATTGGTAAAAGTATTCGTCCCCGTAATCGTCGTCGTGCCGCCGGAGTTTGTCAGAAGGCCGGAGAGGCTATTCGTCCCGCTAAGGCTCAGCGTGCCGGCGGAGTTTGTCAGCGCGCCGGAGAAACTGTTCGATCCCGAGAGGCTCAAAGTGCCGCCGGTCGTATGGGTAATGCCGCCCGTTCCGCTGACGTTGCCGGAAATCGTCGCCACGTTGGTGTTGTTGGTCTGGACGGTCAGCGTGTAGGAATTGAGGTTGACCGCGCCGCCCACCGTGATGGGGCGGGTGTTGGTGAGCCCGCCCGTGACCCACGACTGCGTGCCGCCAAGCGCGACGTCTGCATTGATGGTGATGCCCGCACCCGTGCCGGAGTTCAGCAGGATGCCGCCCGTTCCGATGGTGAGCACGTTGCCGGCGGAGCCGGTGATGGTGATGGCGTTGGAGTTGCCAGCGTAGATGCCGCCAACGGTGTAGGAGCCGTCAAGCGTCTCGGTGGGGTTGACGATGGCTGTGCCCACGCCCGTGCCGGCGCCATAGACAAGCGTGTCCGTGGTCACGCCGAAGGACGGGCCCCAGTTGGTGCCGGTCGCCCAAGAGGAATTGGTCGCGCCGGTCCATGTGAAGAGGGCGGCGTTTGCCGTGGCCGTGAGGCCGACCGTTGCGAGAGCGAGCCACAATGTTTTACGATTCATCATGTTAGGACTCCTTGCCTGCTTTTTTCAAAAATCCATAATCCATACAGGCATAGTGCCTGCATGAGTAACCTTGATAGAACTACTTGACTTGTTGACAATTTACACAAAAAAAACAACTCGGCAAGCGTGGCCTTGACAAAAAGCGCACGAATGTAAAAGGTATTAATTAATCATGGCGTAAAAATTAAGCAAATGGATGCTTTTGGGGCGTTTTTTATGTCTTCGTCGGCTGGCAGCGGGGATGGCTTTCCCATGTTTTTACGATTTTTTGGGTCAGACTTTTGGGTTGTGGCGGCGGTGTTCCGGAGGGTGGATGGTTTGTCCCTTCTCGCGCCTAACCGTCGACATTGAGCGTTGAATGTTCTTTTGCCCACGCTTGCCGCCCGGTTGGGATTCGTTGGGCAACCCCTTCAGGGTTGAAACCTTTATTGTTACCATTTTTCCTGGGGCGCTGCCCCAGGCTATGATGTGATGCCCCGTTGGGGCGGCTTGCGGAAGGCGTTGCGGGTTGGTGTGATGCCCCGTTGGGGCGGCTTGCGTAAAGCGTTGCGGGTTGGTGTGATGCCCCGTTGGGGCGGCTTGCGGAAGGCGTTGGTCGGCGGGTCGGCGGGTCGGCGGTCGGCGGCGATGGCAAGTTCACAAATCCGGTTTAGCTTACCGGCTTGCGGGCATGGGCCCCGCTCAAAGCACCGTCGGGTGCGGAAGGATTGGCGAGGCATGGCATACCTGTGGATCTACACGCTGGCGGGGAGCTACCTGCTCGGGAGCATCCCGTGGGCGTACATCATCGGCCGGTTCAACGGCATCGACATCCGCATGCACGGCAGCGGCAACGTCGGCGCGACGAACGTGCTGCGGGTGCTCGGCAAGGGTTGGGGGTATGGCTGCTTCGCGCTGGATTTCCTGAAGGGCGCCGGACCGGTGCTGGCGGCGACCCTGCTGGCGCGGAAGGCGGAGGGCGGCGCGGATGCCTATGCCCCGATGATTGCGGTGTTCGCCACGGTGGCGGGGCATGTCTGGCCGGTGTGGCTGAAGTTCAAAGGTGGCAAGGGTGTGGCGACGGCGGCGGGGACGCTGCTTCCGCTGGCGCCGCTGCCGGCCGTGGCGGCGCTGCTGGTATGGGTCGTCAGCTTCAAGATCGGCCGGTATGTCTCGCTGGCCAGCATCATCGCGGCGGCGGCGCTGCCGGTGGCGGCGTTCGGCCTGCACTTCGGCGGGGTCAATCCGTTCCCGCTGGTGGAGTGGGGGCCGCTGCGCACCGCGCTGCTCGGGGTCTGCGTCGTGCTCACGGTGCTGGTCATCGCCAAACATCACGGCAATATCCGCCGGCTGCTGGACGGCACGGAGAGCCGGTTTGGGAAGAAATGAACGAGAGTGTCCACGAATTTCACGAATGGCCACGAATCGGTTTCTTGAAAACAACGCGTCAATAACAAATTCGTGTTCATTCGTGAAATTCGCGGACAAACAGATAAGGGGTTTTCATGAAAATCGCGGTTTTGAGTGACGGCGGCTGGGGCACGGCCTTGGCGCTGGTGCTGTGCGGCAACGGGCACGAGGTCCGGCTCTGGGGGCCGTTCCCGGACTATGTGGCGGAGATGGCGCGGACGCGGAAGAACCCCCGTTTCCTCGCGGGCGTCACCCTGCCCGACTCGCTCGTGCTGGAGGCGGACCTGGCCAAAGCCGCGGAAGGGTGCGACATTCTGGTGCTGGCCTCGCCGACGCAGTACATGCGCGGGCTGCTCGTCAAGCTCCGTGAGCTGCGGATTCCGCGGGAGACGATCCTGGTCAACGTCGCCAAGGGGATTGAGATCGCCAGCCTCAAGCGGATCAGCGAAATGGTCGGGGAACTCCTCGGCGGCGCGCGGTACGCGGTGCTGTCCGGGCCGAGCCATGCCGAGGAGGTCTCGCGCGGCATCCCGTCGGCGGTGGTGGCGGCGGCGGCCGACAACGCGGCGGCGGAGACGGTGCGCGACGCCTTCATGAACCCGGTGTTCCGCGTGTACACCTCCGGCGACGTCGTGGGAGTGGAGCTCGGCGGCGCGCTCAAAAACGTGCTGGCGCTGGCGGCGGGGGTGTGCGACGGCATGGGGTTCGGCGACAACACGAAGGCGGCGCTGATGACCCGCGGCGTGGTCGAGCTCTCCCGGCTCGGCAAGGCGTTGGGCGGGCGGACGGAGACCTTTTTCGGGCTGAGCGGCATCGGCGACCTGATCGTCACCTGCACCAGCCGCCACAGCCGCAACCGCCATGTCGGCGAGGAGCTTGGCAAGGGGCGGACGCTGGCCGAGATCCAGACGGAGATGGGGATGGTCGTCGCCGAGGGGGTGCTGACCACGGAGAGCGCGTTCCGGCTGGCGCAGAAGGCCGGGGTCGAGGTCCCGATCATCGCCGAGGTGCATGCCGGGCTTTACGAGGGCAAGGATCCGCGACAGGCGCTGCGCGACCTCATGACCCGCCAGGCCAAGCCGGAGCTCCCCTCGGATCTTTGGAGCTGAAGCGGTCCGCCGGAACGGCCGCCGGGCACGAAAAACCGGCGGCGCCGGAAGGCCGGCAAGAAAAAGTTGGCGGGGGCGTATGAAAGCGCCCGGCCGATGGTACATTGCCGGAAAGGTGCCCTCCCCTTTTCCGGAGAGAAAACGCCATGCCCTCCCGACATCTCCTGTCCGCGGCGATTTTCTGTCTGACGCTGCCTGCGTTTGCGGCGATTCCGCTGACCGGTGACGCCGTGGATTCCCCCGTCACGGCAACGCCGGCGGCCGGCATTCCCGCCACCGGGTTCGAGGGTCCGTTCGCGGTTAAACCGGCGCCGAAGACGCCGCCCGCGCCCAAGGAATCGGACTTCGCGCACCTGCCGAACGGCGATATCCGCCTCGGCTGCATCACGCTGCACCGGCAGGACCGCCGGATTTCGTTCCCCGCGACGGTCGTGATGGCGGCGGACACGGCGGCGCAGTCGGAGCGCGGCGGCATCATCGATGTGCTCATCGCCCACAGCAAGGGACGCCTGTACGAGGCGGTGTTCAGCACGGAAGCCGTCCCCTCGCAGATACAGGCCATGCTCATCCTCCTCGGGCTCAACAACGGCGCACGCTTGGCGAAGGACGGGCAAAAACAGGGCGACCTGGTGGACATCGACGTGGAGTGGATGCGCAAGGACGGCATGACCGTCGTCGAGCCCGTCGAGAATTTTTTGCAGGACACGCGGACCAAAAAGAGCATGGCGCGCGCCGGCTGGGTCTTCACCGGCACCACGGTGCAGGAGGGTATGGCCAACGCAGACGCCGAGGGGAACGTCGTCCTTTCCTGGTCCTGCGGCGCCACCATCCTCGACACGCCGGATCCGGCCGGCGAGCGGACGAACCTGTTCGTCGTCAACCCGGAGCACGCCCAGCCGCCGGTCAAGACGCCGGTGCGCCTCATCATGACCCCGCACAAGAAGGCCGCCGCGCCGGCGGTCCGGACGGTTCCGCCCGCCAGCTCCAAACCCGCAACCACGCCCCGAGGTACTAAAACCCCGTGAGCAGCTGCCCATCCTTCGTCATCCGCGGTGGAAAACCGCTCCGCGGCCGCGTCACCCCGGCCGGCAACAAGAACGCCGCCCTGCCGATGGTGGCCGCCGCCCTCCTCACCGATGAGGAGGTCGTCTTCGAGAACGCGCCCGACATCGGCGACGTCCGCAACATGGCCGCGCTCGCCGCGGAGATCGGCGCGGACGTCTCGTGGAACCGCGCCGCCTGCGAACTCCGCATCCGGGCCCGCGACCTGAAGGGGAGCGAGCTGCCGCGGAAACTCTGCGCCGAGATCCGGGCCAGCATCCTCTTCGCCGCGCCGCTGCTCGCCCGCCTGGGCCGGGCGGAGATGGCGCCGCCGGGAGGCGACGTGATCGGGCGCCGCCGCCTCGACTCGCATTTCTGCGGCCTCCAGGCGCTCGGCGCGGAGATCGACTCCAACGGCATCTACCGCTTCGCCGCGCCGCAGGGGCTGTCCGGCTGCGACATCTTCCTGCCCGAGGCGGGCGTGACCGCCACCGAACAGCTCGTCATGGCCGCCGTGCTCGCAAAGGGGCGGACCGTGCTGCGCAACGCCGCCTCCGAACCGCACGTATCCGACCTCTGCCTGCTGCTGACAAAGATGGGCGCGAAGATCTACGGAATCGGCTCGAACGTGCTCATCATCGACGGCGTGGAGAAGCTCGGCGGCGCGCGGCACCGGATCGTGGCGGACCACACCGAGGCCGGCAGCTTCCTGGCGCTCGCCGCGGCCACCGGCGGCGAGGTCACCGTCACCGATGCGCCCCCGGAGCAGCACGCCATGGCCGCCCGCGCCTTCCACCGGCTCGGCATCAACCTGGAGTTCGCCGACGGCGGGGCCACCGTACGCGCGGACCAGCCGCGCGTTGTCACCCCCGACTGGGGCGGCGGCATCCCGGTCATCGACGACGGCCCCTGGCCGCACTTCCCCTCCGACCAGATGAGCGTGATGATCGTGCTTGCAACGCAGGTTTCCGGGACGGTGCTGTTCTTCGAGAAGATGTACGAGAGCCGGATGTACTTCGTCGACCGCCTGATCGCCATGGGCGCCAACGCCGTGATCTGCGACCCGCACCGCGTGGTGGTCAACGGCCCCGCCCGGCTCCACGGCATCGAGCTGAGCAGCCCCGACATCCGCGCCGGCATGGCGCTCGTCTCCGCCGCCCTCTGCGCGAAGGATCAGAGCATCATCCGCAACGTCAACCAGATCGACCGCGGCTACGAACGGATTGAGCAGAAGCTCGCCGCCCTCGGCGCCGACATCGAGCGGGTGTAGGGGCGGTGTGTCATTTTGCGGTAAAAAGGCGGAAATCGCTGTAACGCATGCCACGGCCGGCACCACTGGGGCATTGACAGACACGGGTGGCATGGATATACTGGTTGATCTTTGATTGCGGAAGCCGCGGCAAGCACGGAGGAGAAGGATAATGCGCAACTACATTCTTTTGGCCGTTTCAATCGTGACGGGCATCCTGGCGTTCTTCATCGCCAGGCAGGAGTTGGACAAGGCGCGCCGGGCCGCAGGCATCGACAAGACGGTGGACGTGCTCTTTTTCACCGCCGACATGACCGCCGGCCAGGAGATCAAGCCGGAAAACATCCGTGCCCGCACCGTCATTTCCGCGCAGCGCGACCCCGCCGCCGTCATCTATGACATCTCCACGGACGAGCGGAAAAAAGAGTCGAACGCGCGCCTGATGGACATTTTCGGCCGGCGCATGGCGGTGGACAAGAAGGCCGGCTCCACCCTGCTGACCACGGACTACAACATTTTGGAAGACACCCGCAAGGGCAGCACGCTCGCCTCCGCCATCCCCAAGGTGCGGATGACGGCCACCGAGACGACTTCCTACCGCGCGCTGTCGCTGCCGATCGACCTTCCGGGGTCGGTTTCGAACATGGTCCAGCCGGGCGACCGCGTGGACATCATCGGCACCTTCCGCTTCCCCGGCGCCGAGAAAGGCTCGCCGCTCGACACCATCACCATGACCATCCTCCAGAACATCACCGTCCTCGCCGTCGGCCAGCAGCTCACCGCGGTCCGCACCACGGGCGCGGACGGGCGCCGCAGCTCCTACCCGACGATCACGCTCCAGGTGACGCCAAAGGAGGCGGAGTTCCTCGTCTTCGCCCAGCAGAAGGGCGCGCTCACCTTCACGCTGCGCAACGGCACCGACCCGTACGTCGCCTCCGACGTCCAGAACGTGAACTTCGACTATCTGCGCGAGAACATCAAGAAATACACCGAGGAGCGCAAGCAGCGCGAGTCGATGCCGCTCATCGGGCCGCGCCGGCCGTAAACCGCAGATCCGTTGGCCATTTTACGGGGTGCCCGCACCATGTTTGAGATGATCATCCGCATTCCGGAACGCCCCGAGACGATGGGGCGCCTCGCCCCCGGTTCCTACCGCATCGGCAGCAGCCCGGCCTGCCATATCCAGATTCATCTGCCGGAGGTTTCCTCGCGGCACGCCATGCTGGTGGTCGCCCCCGAGAGCATCGTCATCGAGGATCTCGGCAGCACGAACGGCACCTACGTGGACGGGCAGCGCCTCCGCGGGAGCACGCCGCTGACCCACGGCAGCATGGTGCGCATCGGCAACGCCACCCTTGAGATCCGCGAGAGCGGGAAACCCGCCGCCGCGCCCGCCGCCGGGGTGCCCCGCTCCGAGACCGCCGCGGACGCCCCCTCCTCCGACCGGATGAGCCGCCTCCTGCTTGAAGAGACCACCGGCGCCGCCATGCTCAAGGTTTCCGGCCTTCCCTGGGAGTTGCGCCCGCCGCTGCAGCTGTTCAAGCGCCAGGTCCACGACGAGCTGCTCAAGCGCATGAACCTGCGCAACCTGAACCTGTCCGGCGCCAACTCCGCCGAGGTCATGCGCCAGGCCGGGGACACCGTGCGCCAGATTCTCACCGAATACCGGGCGCGCATCCCCGCCGGCATCAACGTCGAGCTGCTGGAGACCGAGCTGATCCACGAGGCGGTCAGCCTCGGCCCGCTCGACCCGCTGCTCAAGATCCCCGAGATCACCGAAATCATGGTCAACGGCGCCCAGCGGATCTACGTTGAGAAAAAGGGGCGCATCTACCGCACCGACATGATGTTCGCCGATGACGCGCAGCTGCTGACCATCATCGAGCGCATCGTCGCCCCCCTCGGCCGCCGCGTGGACGAGAGCCAGCCGATGGTGGACGCGCGCCTGCCAGACGGCTCCCGCGTCAACGCCATCATCCCCCCGCTTTCCCTCGACGGCCCGGTGCTCACCATCCGCAAATTCACCAAGGACGTGCTGGGGGTGGACGCGCTGATCGGCTTCGGCTCGATGACCCGCGAGATGGCCGACTTCCTCCGCCTCTGCGTCCTCGTCCGCAAGAACATCATCATCTCCGGCGGCACCGGCTCCGGCAAGACCACGCTGCTCAACACCCTGAGCAACTTCCTGCCCAACGCGGAGCGCATCGTCACCATCGAGGACGCGGCCGAACTGCGGCTCGCGAAGGATCACGTGATCCGCCTCGAGTCCCGCCCGCAGAACATCGAGGGGCGCGGCGAGATCGCCATCCGCGACCTAGTGCGCAACGCGCTGCGCATGCGCCCGGACCGCATCGTGGTCGGCGAGTGCCGCGGCGGCGAGGCGCTGGACATGCTCCAGGCCATGAACACCGGCCATGACGGTTCGCTGACCACCATCCACGCCAACACCGCGCGCGACGCCCTGGCCCGCCTGGAAACCCTGGTGCTGATGGCCGGTTTCGACCTGCCGCTGCGCGCCATCCGCGAACAAGTCGCCTCCGCCATCACCATCATCGTCCAGATCAGCCGCTGCAAGGACGGCTCGCGCAAGGTGATGGACATTTCCGAGGTGACCGGGATGGAGGGCGAGGTCATCACCACCCAGGAAATCTTCAAGTTCATCCAGGAGGGGATCAACGAGGACGGCAGCGTGCGCGGGAAGCACGTCGCCTGCGGCGTCGTCCCGACCTTCATGCACGAGCTTCAGGAAGCCGGCATCGCCTTCAACCTCGGGATCTTCAACGAGGGCTGAGGCGGGCGCGGCGGCACAACGGAGTGTTTTTCATGACACTGGCATCCAGCACATACCTGGTGGGGGCGATGGCCGCGGTGGCCGCGGCGTGCGGCGCTTGGGCCGCGGGCGCAATCGGCATGAAGGCGTTCGACGCCTGGCGCTCGCGCATGGTGGCGGAGGCGGACGTCTCGTTCACCGAAACGCTCTCGCAGATGCCGGCGGCGCGCTTCATCAACCTCAGCCTCGCCGCATCGGCCCTGGCCGCCGGGCTTGCCTTCGCCGCCTGCGGCAACCTCGGCGTCAACTGGAGCTGGCCGCTGGCGTTCGGCGGCGGCGTGGCGGCCTTCTTCGGAGCGGTCATGACGGCGCGCTGGCTCCTGCGTTTCCTGCAGAAGATGCGGCTGGAGAAGTTCAACGACCAACTGGAGGAGTCGCTCCTCGGCATGAGCAACGCGCTGCGGGCGGGATTCAGCATCGTTCAGGCGATCGAGATGGTCGTCAAACAGCGGCGCCAGCCGATTTCCGTCGAGTTCAGCCTGATGCTCCAGCAGACGCGGCTGGGCATGTCGTTCGACGACGCGCTGAAGAACATGTGCAACCGGGTGAAGAGCGAGGACTTCGAGCTGGTCAGCGGCGCCATCCGCACCGCCCGCATGACCGGCGGCGACCTGACCGGCGTCTTCGACCGCCTGGCCGCCATGATCCGTGAGCGCCGCCGCATCCAGCGCCGCATCCAGACGCTGACCGCCCAGGGCCGCCTCCAGGGGCGCGTGCTGGCGCTGCTGCCGATGTTTCTCCTGCTCGTCCTCTACTGGATGAAGCCCGAAATGGTGCGGGATTTCTTCGCGCAGCCGGTCGGCATCGCCCTGTTCATCTTCGTCCTGATCCTGGAGACCTGCGGGTTTCTCGTCATCCGCAAGATCGTGAACATCGACATCTGAAGCGTCCCGCGGCAGCACGCAACCTGGAGCCGACATGCCCGAATCGTCCGCCCATCTCAGCCTGATCCTCAACTTCTGCGCACTCCTCATCGGCGCGAGCATCGGCGTCGCCCTCTGGGCCATCCTCCAGCAGGTCGGCCAGTTCTCCACCGGCACCTCCCGGCGGCTGGCGGCCGTGCCGCTCCTGTTCAAGCTCTTCCTGCCGTTCGCCCGCCTGACGGCGCCGCTCTTCCAAAGCCCGCAGTGGGAAGGGATGCGCGGACGGACGGACAGCCGCCTGGTGCAGGCCGGCCGCGACCAGGAATTTTCGCCGGAGGAGTTCCTCGGCATCCGCGTGGTCTACGCCGCCTTTTTCTCCGCCCTGGGGCTGACGTTCGTCGGCATCGCCCCGTACATGATCATCTCCAAGCCGGTCACGGGACTCGGCCTGTTCATGATTCTCTTCGGCTTCCTCTACCCCAACCTCTGGCTCTCCACCCAGATCAAGGCCCGCCACCGCGCCATGCAGCGCGCGCTGCCGAACGTCCTCGACCTGATGACGCTCTCCGTCGAGGCCGGCCGCGACTTCCTCACCTCGCTCCACGAAATCCTCCAGAACCGCGTCCGCGACCCGCTCGGCGACGAACTGGAGCGCGTCTTCCGCGAAGTCCAGCTCGGCAAGCAGCGCCGCCAGTCCCTCCGCGACATGGCGCTGCGCGTGCAGCAGCCGGACGTCACCCAGGTGATGGAGACGCTCGCCCAGGCCGACGAACTCGGCGTCAGCATCGGCCAGATCCTGCGCATCCTCGGCGACCAGATGCGCCAGAAGCGGTTCCAGCAGGCCGAGAAGCTCGCCAACGAATCGCCGGTCAAACTGCTCTTCCCCCTCTTCATCTTCATCTTCCCGGCCGTCATCATCATCATGCTCGGCCCCGTCCTCCTCAACGCCATGAAATCCCTCTGACGGCCATGCCCGCCATCCGCAACACCACCCGCGGCACCGTCATCGCCGCCAACGCCCGCACCGCCCAACGCTTGAATGAGCGGATGCGCGGCATGCTGGGGCGCGGCTTCGACGGCTTCGACGCCCTGCTCTTCCCCCGCAACAACTCCATCCACATGTTCTTCATGCACATGCCGCTCGACATCCTGTTCCTGGACGCGGAAGGCCGCGCCTGCGGAATCCGCAACTCCCTGCGCCCCTGGAAGATGGCGTTCCAGCGCGGGGCGCGGACCACCGTCGAGCTGCCGGCGGGCGCGCTCGCGGGCTCCGGCACCAGGCCGGGCGACCAAATCGCCATCGGAGAACCGTAATCGCGTCAAAAAATTGCCATAACCCTCTGCCTTTACCGTTCCTGCGATATATTGCCGCAACACGTTTGGATTTGTCCACCGGCCCAGATGTTTTCCACGGCGTTTCCGCCTCCAGCCGGCGGACCGCACCCGAATGCAGGTTGAACCACATCAGCCAGAAGGGCTACCCGCCATGAAACTGATCGGTCTCACAGGTGCGCATCAGGGACGGGAGTTCCCCGTCCCCCAGTCCGGCCTCACCGTCGGGCGCGGCAGCGACAACGACGTGGTCCTGGAAAGCGACCGCCAGGCCTCCCGCTACCACGCCCGCTTCGAGCTTGCGGACGGCTCGTTGCTGGTCCGCGACCGGGAAAGCGTGAACGGCGTCTTCGTCAACGGCCAGCGCATCCAAGGCACCGCCACGCTGGCGGAGGGCGACGAAATCACCATCGGCCAGCGCTCCTTCCGCGCCGCCCTCGCCGGATCCGCTCCGGCCGCTGCGGCCCCCGCCCCGGGTGCCGTGCACGCCGACGAAACCCCGCTGGTGGTATTCAAGACCGCCGCGCCGCCGGACGCCGGGCCGATCCCCGTCACCTTCACCCCGATGCCGGTGGAGGGCGTGCCCCCGCTGGGCCAGCCCCCGGGCACCGCCGCCGAGGCCGAGGCGAAGCGCCGGCGCCTCATCCGCCTCTCCGCTTTGGGCGGCGGCCTGTTCCTCCTCCTCCTCATCTGCGGCCTGCTCCTGTCCGGCCCCGCCCCCAAGAAGCCGGCAGGCACCCCCGCCGGCACGCCGGCGAACGGCACCGGCGCCGCGCCGGCACCGGACGACGCGCTCCGGTCGCTCCGCGTCACCTACGAGTCGCTCAAGGCGGCCCCCGGCGTCCTGTTCCGCTACGAACTCCAGATCCGCGGCAACACCGTCTCCATCCTCGTCGACGACCCGCTCAACAACCGCTGCGCCGAGGACAGCCGCCGCGTAACGCCAGAGCAGCTCAGGCCGCTGGCGGAGCTGCTCCTTTCCGACAAGGTTCAGGGGATCGCCTCGCCGGCCCGGGAGAACGCCACGGGCGAATCAATGCGGACGCGCCTGTCGGTGCTCTGCGGAAACCGCGGCAACGAGATCCTGGTGGAGAACAGCCGCCCGCCCGCTGGCTTCCGTGAAGTCGAGGAGAGCATCCAGAATTTCGCGCAGGCGCTCTTCGGCTTCGGCGTCGAACCGATGCCGTACGAGGAGGCGATGCGCCTCGCCGAGGAGAACTACCTCAACGCGCGGCGGCTCTACGACGAGCAGAACATCGATTCCGCCAACCTCTGCGCCGCCGTCAAGGAATACACCCTCGTGCTCGCCCGCCTCAAGAATTACGACCGCAAGCCGGCCTGGTACGCCGAGTGCCAGACGCGTGCGGACGGCGCGCAGAAGGAGTTCGACGCCAAAGTCACCAAGCTCCGGCGCGACGCGCAGACGCTGAGAAGCGCGGGGCGCCTGCCCGAAGCCCGCCAGACCCTCAAGCAGCTCCTCGAGGTGTTCGCCAACAACTGGGAGGGGAACAGCGACGCCACCTGGGCCCATGAAGCGCTTGTCCGCATCGACATTGAACTCGCCCAAAAGAAGAACCGGAACCGCTGACACCCCGTCCACCGGAAGGAACCCGCCCCATGCGCACCCTCGCCCTCCTCCTCTTCGCCGCCCTCTGCGCCGCGCCGTTCACCGGATGCCGCAAGGAACAGCCGCCGCCCATGGTCCAACTGAAGGTCGACTCCGCGCCGGCGGGCGCCACCGTCTCCCTCGACGGGCAGCCGCTGGGGAAGACGCCGCTGCAGAAAGCCGTCCCCCCGGGCAACCACCTTCTGGAGGTCGCCCTGGCCGGCCACGAGACGGCCATCGCCCGCTTCCAAGGGCAGGCCCCGGGCGAAGCGCCGTTCAGCTTCCCCCTGCGCCCCGTCACCGCCGCCGTGCTGATCGAGTCAACCCCCGCCGGCGCCGCACTGACCGTCGCCGGCGAGGACAAGGGCAAGACCCCCGTCCTCATGCCGCAACTGCCCTACGGCTCCTACGAGTGCTCCGTCGCCGGACAGGGATTCGCCCCGAAGAAGTTCCGCATCCGCGTCGACGATGCGCGCCCCCAGCGGCTGATGCAGGCGCTCGATTCCGTGACCTGCGAGCTTGAGATCGTCTCCGAGACGCCGCAGGCGGAAGTTTTCCTCAACGACAAGGCCCAGGGCATCACCACCGGAAGCGGCGAACCGCTCCTCCTCCAGAACGTCGTCGCCGGCGACTATTCCATGACCGTGCGCAAGGAAGGGTACAAGCCGTTCACCCAGCAGCTCACGCTGGAACGCCAGAAGCGCAGGACCGTCCAGATTCCCGCCCTCCAGGGGCTCCCCGGCGCGCTCGAGGTCTCCTCCACCCCGCCGGGTGCCGATGTCTGCAACACGAAGGGCGACGTCCTGGGCACGACCCCCTGCCGCATCGCCGACCTCCCCGCGGGCGGTCTCACCGTCACGCTCCGCAAACGCGGTTATGAAGAGGCGGTGCGCACCGTGCGCATGACGGCCGGCGCCGACCAGCAGGTCGCCGTCCTCCTCACCCGTTCCCTCGGCGACATCAGCTTCTCCACCGACCCGGCCGGCATCTCCGTCCTCCTCGACAACCAGCCCGCCGGCACCACCACCGCCGCCGCCTTCCTCTGCCGCGACCTCCCCCCCGGCCGCCACATCCTCGCCCTCCACCACCCGGATTACGAGACGCTCACCAGCTCCGTTTCCGTGGAAAAGGGGCAGACCCGGAACCTCGGCCTGCTCAAGCTCAAAAAACGCTGGGTGCCGACCCACAGCCTGAAGATGGCCAACGGCGCCGTCACCAACGGCGTGCTCATCTCCACCGAGGCCGACGGCAGCATCGTCTTCGAGACCACGCAGGGAATCAAGACCACCTACAAGCCGTCCGAATTCTCCGTCATCACCGCCCTGCCGAAAAAGCCCGCCGCCCCCGCGCCGGAGTAAGGCCGGCAGGATCCGTCTCGGGGACGCTTGCCACTCAACCCGCGAATTCAAGGGGGTTGCGTCCGTCTGGCATTGGGCGGCAACCGGAACCGATGGGCGTTCCGCACGGAATCAGGGGCTGTCAGGGCCGGCCTTGCGGAACCTCCGCCACCGGTGCCACGAGTGAAGCCGCCGACTCCTTGGGCGGGCGGAGGTACTTTTCGATGATTTCATGGCCGCACCAGCGGGAATCCTCACGCCCGTCCCAGCGCAGCGCCTTCTCGATGTCGCGCGCCGGTTTTTCGCCCCGCCCGCGGAGATGATCCTCCCATTGCGGAAAAAAGCGGAGCCAGTACCGGCACAACGCCGCACGTTCCGCCGCCGGATTGGACGTACGCTCCACCGCCGATCTGTTTTTCCCGTCTTTCCGTTTTCCCGTTTTCTCTTCCTCCTTCTTCCGTTCTTCCGTCCTTCCGTCTTTCCATCCCACCTCCCCCGCCATGTACCCGCGCAGGAGCGGCTGATGGAAGCGATCCGAATTCGCCGCCCACCAGGCGGGGTTCCATTGCCGCGCCAGCTCCAGTTCGTTCCAAAGCCGCTCCGCCGCCTCCGGCGCGGAGCTTCCGGGGCGGAACCGCTTTGCGCGTTCCGCACCGCCGGCAGCCCAGGCCCGCACCTCCTCCGCATTCCGCGCCGCCACTTTCGCCTGCTGCGCCTGCCACTGCGCCACTGTGCCGAAATAGGGCGGCGGCTTCGCCTCGAACCGGTCCAGCATCAGCCCCGACAGCATCGTGTTGAACGAACCGTTGCGGTTGACCTCGATGCACAGCACACGCGGGCCGGACACAAAAAAGCGGACATACACCCCGCCCCAAAAATTCACCACCCGCCGCCGGGCCAGAACCGGACCGGAATCCACGCCCACCGGGGCACGGTCGTTTCCCCTGATGAAAGGGACGGTCAATGGCCGAAGCGCCACCCAATAGTCCCGATGGCGGGCCGTCCCGTCGTGCCCGTTCGGGTTGATGAAATAGAGCGACAGGCAGAACGCGCCCTCCGGCACCACCAGACGGTAATACATGTGCGGCCCGTCCCGGGTTACGGAGTAAACCTCGCCATGGTCGTCGTTCTCCGCCTCGCGCCGCGTCACATCCCAGGTCGTCAACTTCTTCACGACCCGGCTGTGCATATAAACCGGCGGCAGTTCCAGGGAGCGCGGTTCCTTGGTGTACATCCAATGCACCCAATGCCGGATGCCGTCCCCTTCATCGCTGTTGGGCCCGAGGGCATAGTCAAACTCAGTCCGCTGCGTATCCGTGACCGGCCAGCCGCCCCAATAGGAGTTCAGCGGCGCGCAAATTGAACAGATGCAGCACCAATGGGTGCCGTAGCGCCCGAGCCAGTCCCCGCGCGTCCGCCAGTCGTCCGCCAGTTCAAACACTGGCCGCGCGCTGCCGGACGCCGGAGGGACGGCGCCAAGCTCGGCCAGAAGCGCGTTTAGCTCCTCAAGGGATGGCGCACCCGCAGGCGCGGGGAATGGCGGTGGAGTAGACGCCGACGGCACTGCGGAAGCCCCGGCCGGAACAATGGCGGCGGAAGCCGAAGCCTGCGTGCGGCGGAGCGCGGCGGGGATGTCGAACCGCGCAGGCGCAAGCCCCTCGCCGTAGCCGCCGCGCCAGAACGAGCCGTCCGCAAGCCGTAGGAACGCGGTCACATACCCGGCCTTCGGATCCTGGAACACAAGCTTGCCCAAGGCCGGATTGAACACCGAAAAACCGCAGCGCCAATGCCCGGCCAGAATCAGACCGTCCGCGGACTCCGCAAGCGCCGTCACATGATCCTCGCCCAGCAGTGCGCCCAGCGTCTGCTTGTCCGCCGCTTTCCAACCTTTCGGCGCGCCGCCGAGCAGCCCCCGCACCTTCCCGTTGAAATCCCGCCCCCGGATGAACGTCCAGCCCATCCCACCGCTCCGGCTCCAGGACAGCCCGGAATCGGTCGCCGCCCAGACCGTACCGTCGCTCCCCATCAGCAGCGCATTGACGCAGTTCCCCGCCAACCCGTCACCTTCCGGCTCCAAGCGCCAGGGCGAGACGCCGCCCGGCCCGAAACGCTCCGGCGCCGCCACCCGCGTCCAGTACCGGTAATCCTCCCGCGCCGACGCCAACGCCAGGCCGTGGCTCTGCGTCCCGACGACCAGGTTGCCCGTCGCCGTGAACGCCAGCGCCGAACATTGGTTCTCCGGCAACCCGTGCGCCATCGTGTACGGCTGCCAGCGTCCGCTCTTTTCCCGGTACCGCGTCAGCCCCGCGGAGGTTGCGATCCACACGTCGCCGTCCAGCGGACTGCAGGCGAGGGCGAAGACCCGTTCACCGATCGGGCCGTGCGGCACGTCAAAGTTCCGCCACTCCACGCCGTTGAAGACGCTTACGCCGTGGTTGACATGCCCGGCCCACACCCGCCCAAGCCGGTCCACGCACAGCGCGTAGGCATTGTCATCCCCCAGCCCTTCCTTCACCGTGAACTGACGCCATGCCCCGCCGTCCGCCGGAAGATGGAATACCCCCTGCCCCTCCGTGCCCACCCAAACGCCGCCTGACGCATCCGCCGCCAGCGCCGTCACAAACTTGGCCGGACAACCGGCCGGCGGAACCGCGGAGCATGAAGCCGACTCATGGCACATCCCCAAGGCCGGACTGAAAACGGCGAAACAGCAAGCCAAGACAACATGCCTAAAACGGCCAGAACGCTTGTGCTCGAACGGCTCTCGGTTCCGCGTGCCGGAGCCTCCGCCCACCATGCTCATTTCGACGGCCTGGGTGAAACGACCGGAGCGGAGGCGGGCGTCGCGGGCTTGCCAAGCGGCGCAGGGCGCTTGCCAAGCGCAGGCGCCTGCAAAAGATCATACCGGACATATTCCGGCCTCACCGCCTGGATACCGGCATGGTATTTTTTACCATCGGCCATGGAAACATCGAAAACGTAGGTAGGCTGCAAATATCCATCATAACCAGGACTGGAGCGATATGCAATCCTGGCATTGGTGATGTCCCCGCAAAAACTTGGAGTATTCATGCCGTCGCCGATATCACGCCAGCCATGCCCTTTGTTGACTTCTGCAACCGCCTCCTGTTCGGTCATGATTGGATAGTCCTCAATTTTCTGGAGAGATGCCATAAGAATGCGAATTTCACTCATCTCTCCCTCCGGGGTGACCTCCACAATGACGACATCCCCCAGCCCCCCAACGGCCCCAACGGTTCCAGGAACTTTTCTCCGAAAATAAACCGTATAAGTGCCGCTTCCCGCCGAATTGTCCACAACCTGATCGGCCACACAATTCTCGACATAGGACGAAATGCGATGCTTCTCAAGAAGTTTTTTCGCAAGAAAAGCCGCCTTATCATCGGTGATTTTAACTTGTCCTTCGGTTTTAATGCCGTAATGAAAGTCATCCCTATTAATGACGACTTGGCTTTTTTTTGCATCGAACCTAATTTTTAAACGGTCAACACAGAATGAAAAACCAAACTCATCAATTGAAGTAACTGATTTTGGCGCAACACCAGAAATGATGTTGACAAAAGAGCGCATGAACAATGGCGTAAACTCAGGCGTACTTACGAAATAGACAGGAAGCCGCACGCCTGCAACCTCTTGTTTTTTTACCGCCGCACCAATTTTAATACCGAAACTATTGGGTTGCTGAAACAAATCAAATTCACGATTATTATACCTTGGCAACTGAGACAAATTATTCTCTCTTTTTTCTAAATTATCAGCTAAAGAAAAAAAACTTGTCATCAAAAAGCCAATAAAGCAGATTAACATTTTCATAAACAGCCTCCATCATTAGTATATTTTTGTCGCTTTAATATGAGTAAGGTGGAACAACCGCTTGCTGACATATAATATTAAAACCATCATTGCCAGATGGTGCTCGGGAAATTTTTATAGGACTTAATGAACAATTTTTTGTAACAGAAACGATGCTGTCATTTCCACAATCCAATGCTTTTACACCAACAACCACGCCTATGACGACCGGAGAATCCATTTTTGGTGGATATTCCTTGACAGTCAAACACCAAGCATCTTTTATTGTTTTTCCCTCACGCAATCGTGCCATGAAAAAGGCTGCCTTCCCTTCATCATCCATCGGCGAAGGACTTGCATAACCGCAAGCCAAACGAAGCCCATGACCACATAATTTTTTAAAGTCTGCAAGGTTGGCCGTAAAAAAATCACAACTGTCAAAAATGGCCCAATTCGCATCCGTATCTCCTAATCCAGCATTGTCATAGGTAAGAAAGGCCACTGTCTTGGCTGTGTCACTCCTTAAAAACCCACATTTTTTAACTCCCCCATGTCCGCTCCAATAAACAAGATCGGCCGCATCTGCCTTTCCTGCATCAGTTGTGATTTCAAAATCTTCAACCAAACACCATGCATTCGCGGCATCATCAGAAGCCCGGTATATACTTTCCCAGCCATCAGCGATAAGCATAGACACAAGATCCGTGATATTTTTTAAATTGTTAGCCAGCACCCTTTGCTGAGGACTGCTTTTCGTGTAACTATATCCAGCCACCCCACACTCAGCACGATCAACCATGACAGATGTTGATAGCTGGTTGGTTTGATCTGGATCGGACATTACCCCGATGACTGTTACCGTAAGCAACTCTTCGTCCTTGATTGCAATGCGAAGGCCGCGGGAAACCTCTCCCTGTGCCTTTAAGCAAACAATATTCGTTGAAGACCCATGCGCGTATGATGTTACATTCCTGTATATTCCCGTCGATGCCCCGGTCTCGAACAGCGCCATTCTCACTCCCGCCGAATCAGTCTGGGATGTGACCTTGATGTTTACCTGACGCATGCCCGCTTCGCCGCGTCCTTCAATAAAAATCGGGGTTTTGTTTCCGATAAACATATACTTGGGGCACCTGCGATGCCCCTTGCCGTCGTCAGAATAGTCCGTCAACTCGTCCTCGTAGTTTTTGGCATCCGACGGTACATCCGACTTCCCGATGTAGAGCTTGATTGTCTTCAGAATTTCACGATTGCCCGCCGGGTCTCCGCCACTGTCCTGTGCGTGAACGGCAAGCGTTCCCAGCGCCAGGGCCAGCCGCGCCGCAACAAAGATGCCTGTCTTTCCAAGAGTCGCTTGAGTGTGTCCGCGCATGATTCCGCCTCGCCGTACCGTTGGTCATTTTTGTTCATACAAATCTTGAAGTACGGAAAAACTTATCACGAAGGAAGGGTATTGCGATACGAAATTCGCGTATTTTATGTTTATTTTACGGCACGACACCCGGCATCACCGTTCCAGTGTGAATGGGATGGGCTTGCCGGAGGCGGAGTCGGGGGCGAGCCAGAGCTCGAAGGCGCCGGGCTCGACGAGGCGGCGGCCGGTTTCGTCGAAGAACGCCAGCGCGTCCTCCGTGATCGTGAAACGGAGTTCCTTCGTCTCGCCCGGTTCGAGGCGGACCTTCTGGAACCCCTTCAGCTCGCGCACCGGCCGGGCGCGCGACGCGGCGACGTCGCGGATGTAGAGCTGCACGGTCTCCTCGCCGGCGCGTTTCCCCGTGTTGGTCACGGAAACCGCCGCGGTGAGCGTGCCGCCGCGCTTCATCTCCACCGGCGCGCCGGATTTTGCGGGTTCCGCACCGGCCTCCGGCGCCGCAAGCGTGACCTTGCCGTAGCGGAAGGTGGTGTAGGCCAGCCCGAAGCCGAACGGGAAGAGCGGCTGCCGCGTGCCGTCGCGGTACTCCTGGTACTGCGGCCGGCCGGTGTTCAGGTGGTTGTAATACACCGGGAGCTGGCCGACGGTGCGCGGGAAGGAGGCGGTGAGGCGGCCGGACGGCTCCGCGTCGCCGAACAGCAGGTCGGCCACGGCATTGCCGCCCTGTATGCCGGGCTGCCAGGCTTCCATGATCGCGGCGGCCTTTTCCCGGAGGCGCGGGATGGCCAGCGGCCGGCCGTTGAAGAGGACGACGACCACCGGCTTGCCCGCGGCCGCCACCGCCTCGAACAGCTCCTCCTGCCGCCCGGTGAGCCCGAGCTGGGAACGGGTCGCGTTCTCGCCGCTCCAGCCGCGCGGCTCGCCGACGGCCAGCACGACGACGTCCGCCGCGGCCGCGGCCTTCACCGCCGCCGCGAACTCCGCACCGTCCGCCGGTTCGGCCGGCGCGGCGGGGTCCTCCACGATGGAGCCGTCGGTGAGCGTGGTGGTGCGCCGCCCCTTGAGGAGCATGGGGCATCCTTTGACGATGGTCAGGGAGGCGTCCTTGCCGAGCTTGGCGCGGATGCCGTCGGAAAGCGGCACGACATCGGCGGCAAGCCCATGCCCGCACCAGGAACCGAGGAGTTCGTCCTTGTCGGCGCCGAACGGCCCGATCAGCGCGATCTTCACGCCGGTGCGCGCCAGCGGCAGCACGCGCTTTTCGTTCTTCAGCAGCACGCACGATTTCACGGCGGCCTCGCGCGCCAGCGCCAGCGCCTCGGGGCGCAGGAAGGCGTCCTTCAGCCGCGTCTCGTCGGTGTACGGCCGGTCGAACAGCCCGCGCTGGAACTTCACGCGCAGGATGCGGCGGACGGCCTCATCCACGGCCTCCTGCGGCACCGTTCCCGCCTTCACCTGCGCGGCGAGGGTGTCGTAGGTGGTGGAGACCATCTCCATGTCCACGCCCGCGGTGAGCGCCAGGCGCGCGGCCTCCGCCGCATCCGCCGCGACGCCGTGCTGCCGCAGTTCGCCCACCGATTCCCAGTCGCTGACGACGAAGCCGCGGAACCCCCACTCGCCGCGCAGGATTTCGGTGAGCGTGTGGCGGTTGCCGGAGGCAGGAACGCCGTTGATGCAGTTGAAGGCGCTCATCAGGGTCAGCGCCCCGGCATCCACGCCGGCGCGGAACTGCGGGAGGTAGAAGTTGCGGAGCTGGTACTCGGAGAGGTCGGTGGTGTTGTAGTCGCGTCCACCCTCGGCGGCGCCGTAGGCGACATAGTGCTTGAGGCAGGCGGCGACGCGGTCGGGGGCGGACGGGTCGTTACCCTGGAACCCGCGCACCGACGCGGCGGTGTAGAGGGCGCCGAGGTACGGGTCCTCGCCGAGCCCCTCGGCGATGCGGCCCCAGCGCGGATCGCGCGCCAGATCCACCATCGGCGCAAAGACCCAGTCGATGCCCGTGGCGGACGTCTCGGCCGCCGAGACCTCCTGCGTCCGCCGGAACAGTTCCGGCTCCCAGGCGCAGGCCTGCGCCAGCGGGATCGGGAAGACCGTGCGGAAGCCGTGGATGGAGTCGAATCCCATGATGAACGGAACGCCGAGGCGCGAGCCGCCGACGGCCAGCTTCTGCAGGCGGTTCCGCAGGGCGACGTCGCCGGCGACGCCTCCGGCGGGCAGGAAGGAACCGACGAGCCCCGCGCGCAGCTGCCTGCCGTGGAGCTTCTCGGACTTTTTCTGCATCAGGCACTGGGAGAGCTGGCCGAACTTCTCCTCCGGCGTCATCTGCGCCAGAAGATCCGCCACGCGCGCCTCCACCGGCTGCGCCGCGTCCTCATAGGCGTCCTTCGCTCCGTTGCCGTTCAGGTCCAGCCACCCGTCCATCCGGATGTCGGCGCCCGATGCGGGAAACGCCAGCATGCCCGCCACTCCCAGCACCGCCAGCTTGAAGATCGTCGTTTGCATGACGCCTGTCCCTCCGCGGCTCGAACGGTTTTCCGCGGCCGGCGCAGGAGTTGCGCCGCACCCTTGCGACCAAGGGAATATGCCGCGGGTTCACGGCGGCACAAGCGAAAATGTTTCCTTGCCTGAAATTTTGTCCGCTGCGGTGAACCCGGATGCAGAAAAGCCGCCCGTGTCAGTCCGGGCGGCCCTTGTGATTCACGCTGGAGCGCAGAGGATCAGCCCTTCGCGGGCATGATCACCTTCACCTCGCCATTGACGCGGACCCGGACGGGGGCCGGCGCCGGCGAGCGGAGGCTGTAGGCGACGACCTTGCCGTTCTTCCAGGTGCAGTCGACCGTGATGCCGCCGCGGGCGCGGAGGCCGCTGAACGAACCGGAAACGCCCCACGCTTTCGGGCAGGCCGGCAGCAGCGAGATCTCGCCGGCGTGGCTCTGCATGAGCATCTCGGGAATGGCGCCGCTGATGCCGAAGTTGCCGTCCATCTGGAACGGCGGGTGATTGCAGAAGAGATTCGGCAAGGTGTTGTAGGTGAGCAGGCCGCGCACCATGATGCCGGCGCGTTCCGCCTCGCCGAGGCGCGCCCAGACGCCGCAGCGCCACGGCCAGGTCCAGGAGCGGCGGCTGTCGCCAATGGTGGTGTCGGCGGCGAACGGCTTGCCGGTCTTCTCCTCGTGGTCGTTGCTGCGGACCTTGAGGGACTTGATGGCGGCCTTGGCGAAGTCGGGCGTCTTCACCGTGCTGATCTGCCGGCCGGGATAGACGGCGAACAGGTGCGAGATGTGGCGGTGTGTGTCGTTCGGGTCGTCGCGGTCGGTCTGCCATTCCTGGAGCTGGCCCCAGCGGCCGATCTTGTTCGGGGCCAGGTGCGCCTGCATGTCGGCGATCTTCCGCTGGTACGCCGCATCCACGTTGAGCGCACGCGCCATCTCCAGATAGTTCTGGAACAGGTCCCATATGATCTGCTGATCGTGCATCACGCCGTCCTCGCGCGGGCCGTGTTCGGGCGACCAGCCGTTGGGCGCGACGAGCGTGCCATCGGGCAGCTTTTTCAGGTGGTCCTCCCAGTACTCGCAGATTTCCTTGACGACCGGGTAGCCCTGGGTGCGCAGGTACTCGCGGTCCTGGGTGAAGGCCCAGTGCTCATAGAAGTGCTGCGCGTACCAGGCGCTGGCCGGGATGTTCCAGTCCCAGCCGTTGCCGCCGAAGATGTTCTGCGAAGTCCGCGCAGTCCAGCCGCGGGTCTTCTCGCCGAACGCCTTGCGCGTGGCGATGCGGCACGGCTCGGCCTGCGCCACGACGTAGTCCAGCAACGGCTGCTGGCACTCGGAAAGGTTGGCGTTCTCCGCGCCCCAGTAATTCATCTGGATGTTGATGTTGTTGTGGTAGTCGCTGGCCCAAGCCGGGCTGTTGCTGTCGTTCCACAGCCCCTGCAGGTTCGCGGGCAGGCCTCCCGGACGCGAGCAGCTCGCCAGGAGATAGCGGCCGTACTGGAACATGATCTCTTCCAGGTCCGGATCGGCGGCGCCCTTGCCGTAGCGGGCGAGGCGTGCGTCGGTCGGCAGCGCAAGCGCCTCCGCGTCAGTCGTCCCCCATTCGGCGCGCACCCGGGCCAGCAGCGGGGCCAGGTCGGCCAGGTGCGCCTGGAGCAGCGCCTCGTACGGCTTGGCGGCGGCGGCAAGTTCTTTTTCCACGACGGGGGCTGGGTCGTCACCGCGCCAGCCGGCCTTGTAGTCGGGCTTGTAGTCGGTGCGCGCGTCGAGCAGCAGCGTGACGCTGTCGCACTTGTCGAACACCACTGCATCGCCGTCCGCCCTGACCGTGCCGCCGCTGTTGAGCAGGCGGAAGCCGCAGGCGTGCTTGAGCTTGTTGGGCATCACGCCGACGGCCGTCAGCCCGCGCGCGTCCGCCTTGATCTCCGTGCCGGGCTGGCCGGGCTTCAGGGAAAGGCGGCCGGAGAGAGAGCCGGGCTTGGAGGCCGTATAGCGGAAGACCATCACCTGGTCCGGCCGGCTGGCGAACGCCTCGCGGGTGAAGGTGACGCCGTCCTTGGTAAACACCGTGCGGTGCACGCCGGTGGAGATGTTCAGCTCGCGGCGGTAGGCGGCGGCGGGCGCGGCCGGTTCAAAGCTGACGCCAGCGAGTGCGAGCTCCGCAACCTGGAAATGGTTTTTGTCCTTGGGCGTGAAGCTGAAGCGGTAGAAGCGGCAGGCGGCGGGAGTGGGAATGGTGAATGTCTTGGCCTGGTGCCGTTCCTCGAACGGCTTGCCCATATTGCGCCGGTCCAGCTCCGTCCAGCTCTTGCCGTCCGCCGAACCGGCCAGCACCCACTCCTGCGGGTCGCGGCCCGGCACGTCGTTGGCGCTGGTCAGCGTGTAGCCGGTGACGGCCTGCGGCCGCAGCAGCTCGACCTGCCAGACCACCGAAGCGCCCGGATTGCTGACGCACCACTTGTTGTCGGCCTTGCCGTCGGTGGTGTTGCCGATGCCGTTTCCGTCGCCGTTGGCATGCCCGCTCGGCGAGGTCACGCTCAGCTCCGCCGAAGCGCCGAACTCCACAAAAAAATCGCCGAAGTTGCGGTAGGAACCGAAGCCGTGGTCGCCGCAGTTGTAGCCGCCGTCCCAGTTGTTGTCGCCCGACCACAGGCTCTGCTCGTTGAACTGGACACGCTCCTTCTCCGCGCCGCCGAAGAGCATCGCGCCCATCCGGCCGTTGCCGATCGGCAGCGCGCCGGAAGCCCAGGCCGTTGCCGGCTGGGCATACCACAGCAGACGGTTCTCCGACTGGGCGGCGGGCTTTGCCGCTCCGGCGCCGGCCGCCATCGCCACACCACCCGCACAGGCCAAGACCGGCAGCGCCAAAAGCCAAACACTTGTCTTCATAAAATTTCCTCGCCCCCGGTTGCGTTGCCACGCTGAAAAGATGCATGGGATATGACATGAACCTGTTGGAAAAGTTGCAGGCGGCGTCCGCTCTTTACGGTTTCCGGGTCGCCCCCTTGACCTCCACCTCGGAGAGGCTCGGCCAGCTTCCGGCGGGAAGGCCGGTGCAGACGATGCGCGGGAAATACGAAGGCTTAGGCGCCGGGTTCCCGCCGCCGCGCAAGCTGGCCGCAGGCCGCCGCGATGTCGCCGCCCAGCGAATGCCGGCGCGTGGCCCTGAACCCCGCGCGCTTCAGCGCCGCCAAGAACTCCTCCAGCCGCTCCGGCGGCGAGGGGCGGATCGCCGCCTCTCCCGTATCCCCGGCCATTCCAGGATTGTAGGGGATCAGGTTCACATGCACCCGGAGGCCGTCGAGCCACTGCACGAGCTGCGCGAGGTCCGCATCGGTGTCCGTGAGGCCGCCCAGCATCAGGTATTCGATCATCACGGGATGATCTTGGAGGGCATTGAGCTCAGAAACCGCCGCACGCAGTTCCGACAGCGGCCAGCGGCGCGTCAGCGGCATTAGGGAATCGCGGATCTCCTGGCGCACGCTGTGCAGGCTCAGGGCCAGGCCGACGCGCGGGAAACGGTGCGCCAGCCGGCGCATGGCGTCGGGAATTCCAAGCGTGGAGACCAGCAGGTGCCGGTCGGAAAGATGGAACCCGTTCCGGCCCCAAAGCTCCTCCAGCGCCGCGTGCAGGTTCTCCTCGTTGTGAAACGGCTCACCCATGCCCATGAAGACCACGTTGCGGAGCGGGCGCCCCTCGCCGCGGAGCCGCTCGCCGGCCTGCGCGGCCTGGTCGAGAATTTCCGCCGTGGTGAGATTGCGCACGCCCTTGAGCCGGCCGGTGGCGCAGAAGAGGCAGCCGCCGGCGCACCCGGTCTGCGTGGAGACGCACAGTGCGGTGCGGCCGGTCTTGATGCGCAGGATGACGCTCTCGATGGCGCGGCCGTCGGCGGTGCGGAAGAGGAGCTTGCTGGCACCGTCGAGCTTCGAATCCTGGACCTCCGCCAGTTCGAGGTCATGGAAGCGCACCGCGCCGGCGAACTCCACGCGCTCCGCCGAAGGCAGCTCCTCCAGCGCGGATTCCGCTCCGCGGAAGGTGCGCAGGAAGGCGCCGCGCAGACGGCGGAGCGCCTGCGGATCGATCCGCAGCCGCTTCCGCAGCGCCTCAATGCCGGAATGGTCGTGGATGGAAATCATCGCAACAACAGGCCCGCGGTGACGAAATAGATGAGGACCGTCGCGACGTCCGCAACCGCCAGCGTGACCGGGCCGGAGGCGATTTTGGGATCCCACTTCAGCGCGTGCATCAGCGCCGGAATGCTCAGGCCGAACACGCAGGCCGCCACCTGTGAGGCCGCAATGCTCAGCGCCAGCGCCAGCGCCGGCAGCGGCTCCTGCTTCCAGGCCCACACGACCAGGCCGACAATCACCGAACAGGAGAGCCCCAGCAGCAGCGCCGAGGCCGCCTCGCGCCGGAGCGCACCCCAAAACCAGCGCCACGACGGCTGCTGCCGCCGCAGCGCGTGGATCGTCACCGTCATGCTCTGCACGCTCACGCTCTCCCCGAGCGCCAGCACCAGGGCCAGGAAAAGGCCGAGGATGATGAACTTGTGCAGCGTCGCCTCGTAGCAGCCCGCCAGCACCGCGCAAAGCATGCCGCTGGCAAGGGTCGCCAGCAGCCACGGAAAGCGCGCCTGATAGACCTTCAGCAGCGAGCGGTTGCGCGCTTGGGCGAGGTGAAAGCCGATGGCCTCGAAGATGTCGTCCGGTTCCCCCTCCGCGCCCTTGTGCTCCGTGAGCTTGAACACCTGGTCCGTGAACAGGCTCACGTCCACCACGCCGACCACCCGCTTCTCCGCATCCACCACCGGATAGGCCAGCAGCCGCATCATCACGAACTGCTCGCAGGCGTCCAGCAGCGTGGCGTTTTCGGGAATGGCGGCGACGCGCCGGACCATGATCTCCCGAAGCTTGTCCGAAAGCTGCGCCGTCAGCAGCCGCCGGGTCGCCAGCACGCCGACAAGCCGCCGCGCCTCGTCCACGACGTAGAAATAAATGATCTTCTCGCCGATGCCCTCGCGCCGGATCTGCTCCAGCGCCTCGCCGACGGTCATCCCCTGCTCCAGGACCGTCACATCCCTGCGGGCGTACTTCCCGACCGGCTCGTCAAAATTGTACTTCGGCAACGGCATGCCGAAACATAGAACACGGAACGGTGCACCGCAAGGGCGTGAACCAGCCCGCGCCAAGAGTGACGGCGGGCGGAGTACTGCGGCGCCTCGGAACAAAACCGTCAAACATTCCCCGCCGACGGCGAACATTTCCATCAAATCCGTGTCATTAAAAATGGAGCCACAAAAATGGGAGACGGTTCATGAGGACGGCCTGGCGGTTTACCGGTTTTCTTTTCCCGATGCTGGCGTTCGGCGGCGCATGCGGGTGGGCGGCGGCGAATTTCCCAGCCGCGCCGTCCGGTAAACCCGCCCGCATCGCCTGCGTGGGCGATTCCATCACGGAGGGGGCCGGCATCCCACAGCCCGAACTCCGCGGCTGGCCGGCGCGCCTCCAGCTCTATCTGGGCGAAGCACGCGGCGAAGTCCGCAATTTCGGAGTGAGCGGCCGCACCATGCAGAAGGAGGGCGACCTCCCCTACTGGAAAGAAAAGGCGTTTGCGGACGCCAAAGCGTTCGCGCCGGACATCGTGCTGGTCGTGCTCGGCACCAACGATTCCAAGCCCGGGAACTGGAACGCCGCCCGCTTCGCCGGCGACGCGGCGGAGATGGTGAAGACCTTCCAGGCGCTGCCCTCCAAGCCACGCGTCATCATCTGCCTGCCGCCGCCCGTCTTCAAGGCCGGCCAATGGGGCCAATGGGGCATCCGCGAGGCAGTCGTCGCCAAGGAAGTCGTTCCGGCGCTCCGCAACGTTGCCTTTGAAACCGGCGCCGACCTCCTGGACCTCCACACCCCGTTCCTCGGCTGCGAAAAATTCTTCCCCGACGCGGTGCATCCCGACGCCTATGGCGCCGACGAAATGGCGAAGCTGGCCTTCCGCCACCTGACGCTGCCGCCGGACGCCGCCTTCGCCATCAGCACGAAGCTCCCCGCCGGCGCCAGACGCACAAACTGGTTCGGCTATGAAAGCTTCGAGTTCAAGGTCGCCGGGCGCAACGCGCGGGTGGTCCGGCCGAAGCTGGCCAACGTGCAGCATGCCTGGGCGTGGCGCGGCGAATTCTTCGGGCACGAACCGCAGGGTGACCTGGCCCTGCTGGAAAATGGTTTCCACCTCGCCTACGTCGACACGTACGGGCTCAACGGTTCGCCGCAGGCCATGCAGATATGGGAGGCGCTTTACGCGCTGCTCGAAAAGGCCGGACTGGCGAAAAAATCCGCCATGATCGGCATGTCGCGCGGCGGGCTCTATTCCTACAACTGGGCCGTGCTCCACCCCGACCGCGTCGCCTGCATCTACGGCGACAACCCGGTCCTGGACATCCGCAGCTGGCCCGGCGGCAAGGGCGCAGGCAAGGGCGACGCCGGCACCTGGAAGCAGTTGCTGCCCCAGTACGGCCTCACCGAGGAAACCGCCGGGAAGTGGCGGGGGCCGCTCGACCGGCTCGCCGCGCTCGCCAAGGCCGGGATTCCGCTCCTCCACATCGTCGGCGACGCCGACCAGGTCGTGCCGGCGGCGGAAAACAGCGCCATCCTGGGGGAGCGCTACCGCAAGCTCGGCGGCAGCCTCACCGTCATCCACAAGCCCGGCGCCGACCACCACCCGCACAGCCTGCCCAACCCCGAGCCGATCACCGCCTTCATCCTCCGCGCCCACGGCCTGTGGCCCTGCTTCGCGACGATGCCGGCCCCGTCCCAGGAATGGCGCAACGGTTCCGCCGGCTGGGGCAAACAGTCCTGGGCCGACCAGGGCGCCAACATCCGCCGCGCAGTGGAACAGGGGCCGTACGACGTCGCCCTCTTCGGCGACTCCATCAGCCAGGGCTGGTGCTCCACCGAAAACCGCCGCTTCAAGCTCGGGGAGCTCGACGCCGTCAACATGGGGATCGCCGGCGACCGCACCCAGAACCTGCTCTGGCGCATCCGCGCCGGCGCTTTCGACGGCCCGGTCAAGCCGAAGGCGGTCGTGCTGATGATTGGCATCAACAACCTCAACAACGGCGAGTCCGCCGAGGACACCGCGGCCGGCGCGCTGGCCATCATCGCCGAACTCCGCAAGCGCCTGCCCGCCGCGCAGATCCTGTTCTTCGCCTGCTTCCCCGGCGGCACGGAACCCGACGGCGCCACCCGCCTCGCGGTCAACCGCTACCACGAACTCATCGCCGCCGCCGGACTGCGGGCGCCGGTCAGCTACATCGACCTGCGTTCCGCCTTCCTGAACCCGGACGGCACCCTGCGCGGCGACCGCATGGGCGGCGACGGCATCCACCCGACCGGCGAAGGCCGCAAATTCTGGGGCGAGGAAATCCTGAAGCGTCTGCCGCCGAAGAAATAAGGACGGCCACGTGCGGCGTTCAGACGGTGCCGGTCCCGCCGGGGATGGCCGCCGGGTTCTTCCGCCGGATCGTCTGGATCGTCGCGTCAAGCTGCTGGAGGAAGCGCGACCGGTCGCGGTCCGTGAGCGGCGGCGGTCCGCCCGTCATCTCCCCGGCGCCGCGGAGCTCGGCGAGCAGGTTCCGGGTCGCCACGGCCTGGCCGATGTTGCCTTCCGTGAACGGCTTCCCCGAGGTCCCGATCACGCAGGCGCCGGCGGCGATGCAGCGGCTCGCCAGCGGAACGTCGGCGGTGATCACGATGTCGCACGGCCGCACATGTCCGGCGATCCAGTCGTCGGCCGCGTCGAACCCGCCGCCCACCACCTGGAGCGTCACCAGGCCGTCGGCGGGAATGCGCATGCAGGAGTTCGCCACCAGCGTGACCGGGAGCCGGTACCGCGCCGCAACCCGGTACGCCTCCGGCTTCACCGGACAGGCATCGGCATCAATGAAAATGCGAAGCAAAACAAACCCCTTTCAGCCGGATTCCCGGTTTCCTGTTTTTGATTGCAACGGATCAGGGCTTGGAGACGGCGCCCGTCCGGACCTTCTGCCCGTCCCCGCGCCTCAGGGGATTTCCCCCCGCGTCCATGTTGTCCGGGATCTGCTCCTTCAGCACGTCACGAACATCCCCCGGATCGTCAAACTGCCACACCTTCACCGACGCCACCGAAATCGTCGATTCCTCCCAGGGCGCGGCCCCGCCCCACTCCGGGAACCAGACCCCGATGTTGAGCTGCGCCGCCATCGCCGGGACATGGGTGGGATTCGTTCCCGCGAACCGGCCGTCGATGAAATGGGTGGCTTCCTTGCCCGCGCAGACCGCGTACCGGTCCTTGCCCAGACGCTTCAGCGGGTTCCCCCGGTACAGTTGGAACGGGATTGATGCGTCCTGGATCCAGTAGCAGCCCTCGGCCTCAACCACTTGGGAGTCGGTGACGCCCGGCAGCGGCACGAGCTGCGTCCGCCAGATCGTGGTGAACCGGTGGTATTGGCCGTCGATGGCGGCCTTTGTGGAGAACGGCCGGCTCTGCATGTTCGCATTGAGGAAGGCGTTGTACAGCCCCGTCTCCAGGTCCTGCGCCTTTCCAAATTCGGGGAAGTCGATTTCAGACCAATACTCGTTCTTCAGTTGCGGATTGAAAAGCGGGTTTTTGCGGTTGAACACCTTCGGATCCGCGCCCGCCGCCTCCACCCATTGATAGGCGTAGGTCCACACCGCCGGAACCATTCCGACGGGACGCCGCGGGTCCTTGGGCCCCTTCGGGGATGCCGCGGTTGATCCGATCTTCAGGACAACCTCATACCGGCCCGAGGCGAAGTATGCCCTGGATACAATCGTTCCGCCGACGCGCGTCCGGTTGCCGCGCCACCCCGCCACCGGCCCGGCATACTGGTCGCCGTGGCCGCGGATGACGAGGACATTCCGGCTCTTCCCGTCCACCGTGTCCCGGGCCAGAAAGACATTCTCCGGCACCACGCCGTTGTTGCCCTCGCCCCAGTGCCGCCGGAGCACGTACCAGCGGCCCGGATCGATGCGCCCGCCGGACCAGTCCTCGTCCAAGACAAGCCTGGCCCCCGCCGGCATCTTCACCTCGGGCACCGGCTCGCCGGCGCAAGCCGCAGCGGCAACAAGCCCCCCGGCCAGGATCGCCAATGCGTATCTTATAACAATCATGATCTCACGTGCTTTTCCACGCCCAGCGTTAAGGCTCAGTGCTTGTCTGCTGAAGCCGGTGGTTGGATAACCATTCGTTTCTTTATGCTCAGAATTATCGCCAAACAGAGAACCGCAAATCCTGACCATGAAACAGCACTCAGACCATAGTATTTCCAAAAAGTCAATTGAGCATCATGAGAATAGATTTTCTTTTGGGTCTTGGGGTTCAAATAATAATATCCGTTGCCATCCCGAGCTGGAGGATAACGCATCACTGGCCGAGATCCCCACCCAAGAAATATCATTGCAAACGCGACAAGGAATACCGCCCTTAAGTTCTTTATTAGGAATGACATGTCTTTATCCTCTACGGCGGCACTCACGGACGGCCGTGCGCCGTACCGTGGAGTGTCTGGTTCGGACATCTTTTAGTGTGACGACATCATCACAAGCATCACAATCAGGAACCACGACAGTAGCGGAATGGTAACAAAGCGCCCCCTGCGCTCGAACAGGAACGCAGCTAACAGGAGAACGGAGTTGATCGTGTGAACAAGAAGAACGGCAAGTCCAACACTTTCGGACATGTAACATGACATTCGCATAGAGTTGAACACGAACCAGACGGCGAATCCCACCGATGCTATTTGGGCAACGGTAGCGACCCTAACGGGGGAAAACCTTCATTCGGTAATCATGTTTGACTGTCCAACCATTCAATCACCGGAGTCGGCTGTTGCGTATCATGGACAGGCCGGCTCGATACCTTCTCTCAATGCCCCCGGCACGACGTCTCCGGGCGTGCCCGCTACTGTAACACGGGGCAAGTATGGGCGCCAGCCACGGACGGAACTGACCGGCGCCGAACCCGGCGGGGCGCGCCGGCCTGATTGCCGGCGTCATGACGCATGGTATAGTCCATGACGGTGCGGGTGCGGAACCGGGGCGGGCATATCCCCTGTTTTCCGGCTCCCCGCCGGCGCATGATCCGGCCGCACGACAGACGCTTCACGGCCGTTGGCGAATTCCCGGATTTCCACACGGCCACCACCAGAGCAACGGAGGCGTTGTCATGAGCATGCCGCAACAAGGACGGACACGGACAACCGCAATCTGCGTGGCGGCGGGCGGCTTTCTGGTTCTGCTTGCCCTGGTGTTCTGGATGTACAACCGTCGTGACGGGGGAACCATTTCCGGCGTAACGGCCCCATCCGGGACGCCCGCGCCAGCCCCCACAGACAAGTCCCGCACGCACAAAAAATCCGGAACTGCCTCCATGCCGGCGGATTCGGCCCAGGCGCGCATGGAGATGGCGAGGCGCACAACCAATGCGGCCGATGCCTACCGGATCCTCTTTGACCTCATGGCCCGGGCAGGAACCCGGGAGAAGCTGGAGCGCATCCTGAAGCTTGGCGCCGACTTCGCCACGCTGACGGCGGAGGAAAAGGCCGAGCTGCGCATGCTCGCCGCCACCCCCGAAATCCGCGAAATCGTGGACCTGCTCCAGGAAGCCTCCCTGAAAAAGGCATGCGACTTCAACCTGGACTATGAAAGCGGCCTCAACCTCCAGCTCCCGCACATCGCCCCCCTGCGGTCCCTCTCCCGCCTGACGGGAATCCTGGCCCTCGACGCCGGCGACCAGGGCAGCCTGAAAAGCGCCTGCGAAATGGCCGGGCTCGGGCTGAGCGTGGCCAACAGCCTCCGGAGCGACAAGATCCTCATCTCGCAGCTTGTCCAGCTCGCCTGCGACAAGCAGGTGCTGAACAACCTCAACACCCTGGCCGGCGCCGCGGCGCTGCCGGAGGAGCAGGCCTACGGGCTCATGGCCGAGATCGCCCGGCGCGACTACGCATCCGGGATGGTCGCCTCCATGGTCAGCGAATCCACCTTTGCCAAAGACCTTTTCAACAAGATCGCAGCGGGCGACATCCCCGAGGGACTCAACGGCGTCACCCCGGAAAAGCTGCGCGACAGCGCGTATTTGGAAAAGAACAAGGCGAAATGCGAGGCGTACTACAACGAGGTGACCGCCCTGGCATCCAAGCCCTACGACGATGCGGTCAGGGCCCGGCTCCGGGAACTGGAGGGCAACCTTGCCGGCCTCTCCGATGACGAGTACGGACTCACGCGCATGATGATTCCCTCCTTTTCCAACGTGCTCAAGCGGATGAACGAGCAGGATGCCGCGGTGGACGCCACGCTCGTCAACCTGGCCACGTCGGCCTACCGGGCCAAATACGGCAGGGAACCGGCCGGTTCGGACGACCTCAAGGGAATCCTGGACTCCGCCTTCCGCCAACCCGCGCCGTGACTCCTGCCTGGGATTCCGGGGAGTCGAAAACACGCGGCCGTACGAGACCGGCTGGGGACAAAAAAGGCACCCCATGGTTGCCCATGAGATGCCATTCGTGCTTAAAATGGTGGCAAGGGCCGGAATTGAACCGGCGACACAAGGATTTTCAATCCTCTGCTCTACCAACTGAGCTACCCCGCCACGGGAGAAAAAATGGCGCACCTGGAGAGATTCGAACTCCCGGCCTTCTGGTTCGTAGCCAGACGCTCTATCCAGCTGAGCTACAGGTGCACACACCGTCACGCCCAAAAAGCGCAACGAGGGACATAAAATAGTACTGGAACACGCCTTCGCAAGTCGGGGGTGCGATTTGTCGGCAGTAAAATTTTCCTTGGGCGGGTGGGTGCATTTTGATTTTGCGGCGGGATTGCGGCGGTTTTTCGTGCACGTTCCGCCCTTTGAGAGCGAGATGCACTGGTAGCATGGAAGGCATGCCGTGTGCGTACTCCAAAAGCGGCACGACTCCTACGAGCTGGCCCCGGCATCCTTCCGGATCGGCTGGCACTTGTGCTGCTGGCGGGCGGCGACAATAGCGCGGCGCGGAACCCAACATGAACCAGACTCTTGTACACCACGGCGATTGTCTGAGATGCCGGAAAGTGCGCACGCCATGAACCGCAACAATAGGCCGCCCATCCAGCTCATCCGGCAGGATTTTGGGACGCTTGGCCGACATCGCCTATTTCGTTGCCGGGGTGGTGCGCCAGTCCGGAAAAAACGGTCGCAACTAAAAAATGGCCATGTTCATATCTTTACCCCCTTGTATGTGCCGCGGGATGCTTTTCCCTTTCCTGATGCAAGAAAAGACGACCAGCGCGCTAACCAAAGTTTGGCAAAAATCGCATGGCATGGTATACTCCTCGCTTTTGAGTTTGACAACGGAGTGCCAAATTCTAGCTGCCGCAGGGAAAGCCTCATGCGGCACAATGAGGAGAAGCGGGCGATGCTGATTATGAAAAAGATGACCGTGCTTGTAGCCATGGCAATGGCAACGTCCGGCGGATGGGCGCAGGCCGGCACAACAATCAAGCTTGACAAAGAAGGCACCCGCAAGCTGGAGATCGGGGCGGACGAGCAGCTGCGCGTTGAAAATTACAGCCGCGCCATCATGATGACGGGCGGCCCCCAGTACACCGATGCGAACCGCGGCCCTGATTACCAATATTTCCGGATGCGCGAACGGGTGTGGGGCAAGCTGACCCTCTCCCCGGACATTTTCGTCTATGGCCGCCTGGCGCACCGCTGGCAATATTACACCAGCCGCCCCGGCATCAACAACATCAACACGGTGCCCCAGGGGGCGAGCACGTGGAGATTTCCGGACGAAGTGGTGCTGGACAACCTGTACCTGAACCTTGACAAGGTCGGTGGCTCCAACTGGTCGCTGCGTCTCGGCCGGTTTGACTTGACCGACGGCCCAAAGAACGACCCGGTTTTCGGCAACGGCATGCTCTTCAAGGACGGCACCGGGCGTGACGGCGGACGCACCGCCGGCATGGATGGCATTCTGGCCACCTGGAAAGGCGAGAAGGACACGATCCGCCTGGCGGGGCTTTACGGAACGCAGGAAGACTGGATTTCGCCGCTGAACGACAAGGAGCGCGTCGTGCGCCGCGGTGACACCTGGGTGGGCGGCGGCGCATGGACGCACACCTTTGCCAAGGCGTTCAAAACGGAAGCATACTTCTTCCATTTTGAGATCAAGGATCCGCTTAGCGACCGGGAAAACGCCCAACTGGAAGTCCCAGGGCTCCGGATTTTCGGCGACCTGCATCCGCTGGTGGACTACAGCGTCGAGTATGCCCGCCAGTTTGGAACCTATCAAAACAATGTGGTGGGCGGCCCCATGAAGCAGGCAAGCGGCTTCATGCTTGACGCGCGCCTGAACCTGAAGACGCCGGAAGGAACGACATGGCAGCCGGTGCTGAAACTGCAATACACCTTGTTCAGCGGCGACCACGGCGGGACGGGCGGGTTTGAAGGCTGGCACCCGGTTTTGGGCGACGGCGCGCTCTACCGCGAGGAGTGCTACTACATCATCAACGGCGCCGGGCGCTGGACCAACCTGCATCAGTACCGCGCATCGCTCGACATGACCGTCCTCCCCGGCGACGCCAAGCGCGGCAACGTCGGCAAGCTTCAGGTTGCCCCCGGCTGGGCCTCGCTCCACGCCGACCGTGGAGAGACCGGTGGCGGCCTTGGCGGCGGCACCCACTACGGCGAGATGCCGACCCTGTTCGTGGACTATCAGGTCACGAAATGGTGGAAGGCGTCGCTGCAGACCGCCTATTTCATCGCCGGCGACTACTACAAGCCCTCCCGCAACGGCGCATGGGTTCGCTTGGAAATGACATTTACCTTCTAGGACGACAGGCAATAAATCAGACCGTTTTAACAGGAGTTCGTCGGGGGATGAGGCTTGCAAGCCTTGCCCTCAACCGATCTCCTGTTTAGCGAGGCAAGGCAATTAGGCGATTAGTGGAATAGTCAACACATGTGAGGAGAGCATCATGGCTGGCTTGGACTTCAAAGGGTCTGGCGAGAGAGAAAAAGAGGATGCCGGAGTAGTCGCACACAATACAAAGTTGGGTGTGTGGCTGTTTTTGGTATACGTGTTGGTTTACGGCGGATTCATCGCGCTGGCTGCCTTCCGCCCCGACGTCATGAAACAGCCGTTGATTCTCGGGATTAACGTGGCCGTCGTTTACGGATTCACGCTGATTGTCTCCGCCCTCGCAATCGCCTTGGTTTACATGAAAACTTGCCGCAAGTAACATTTGAAAAGGAGCCTAAAAAATGATTCATCAAACGTCCTTGATGGCGATTGCCATCTTCCTCTTTTTTGCCAGTACGGTTATCGGCATCAGCTTCTATCTCGGCCGCAAGGCGAAATCCGCCTCCGGATATTTTGCGGCGGGCGGCGGGATCCACTGGGCGGTGAATGGTGTCGCCTTTGCGGGTGACTACCTTTCGGCGGCCTCGTTCCTTGGTATTTGCGGCATGATCGCCTTCTTCGGCTATGATGGCTTTCTCTATTCCATCGGCTACCTGGCCGGCTGGATTGTCGCCCTGTTCATCATTGCCGAGCCCCTGAAGCGGATGGGCCGCTTCACCTTTGCGGATGCGCTTGACAGCAAGTTCAACTCGCGCGGAATCAAGCTCGCGGCCGCCATCAGCACGCTGGTAGTCAGCTGCTTCTATCTCATTCCACAGATGGTGGGTGCTGGTGCGCTGGTTCAGCCGCTGCTTGGTTTCCCGCATTACGTGGGCGTCATCATCGTCGGCCTGATCGTCACGCTCATCGTCACCACGGCGGGCATGGTTTCAACGACGTGGGTGCAGTTCATCAAGGGCGGCCTGCTGGTCATCCTCTGTACCATTATCACCATCATGTTGCTGGTCCGCGGCATTAGCACGGCCCCCACGGATGCGAATGGCAAAGCGAGCTACATTGCCAAACGCGGAGTGACAACGGTCGAACTCCAGTCCATGGGAACTGTGGTCGAACCCGACGGTGCCTGGATTGGCAAGAAGGATCCCGTCACCGGCGACATGAAGCCGGCCCCCTATGTGCGCATCAAGAATGCCGCCGGAGTGGTGTCGGTCTGGCGCAAGGACGTGGTGAAGTTCAAGGACGGAAATCCGGATGTGACAACCTTCTCGGAAACACAGGCCACCTACACAGTGAACGGCAAAAAAAATGTCAATGGGTTGCCGCGCGGCAAAGGGGAAGGCGAAGCCGACCTGAAGCCGGTGGGCTACCTCTCCAAGCTGCCGAACGGTGAAAAGGAAACCGGTTCCCAAACCCCTTGGGGCTTCCTGAGCACGATGCAGAAGAGCGAAGCCATTCTGTGGGCGAACGAGAAGATCAAGGATGCCGCCGGCGTTGAAACCACCGTCTACTATCAGAAGCCGACGCTTGGTTCCGACTTCATGACCCCGGGATCAAGCCCGACCTTCAAGAAGGTTCGCGAAGAGAAGTTCTTCGGCAAGCTGGACTTCCTCTCCCTGATGCTGGCGCTGTTCTGCGGCACGGCCTCCCTGCCCCACATCCTGATCCGCTACTACACAGTTAAGGATCAGGCCAGCGCGCGAAAGAGCACGGTGGTCGGCATCGGCGTGATTGGTCTGTTCTATGTGCTGACCCTCTTTCTGGGGTTGGGCGCGATGACCAGCGGCGCGCTGGATGTGAGCGACTCCAACATGTCGGCACCGCTGCTGGCCCGTAGTATGAGCGAATTCCTCTTTGCGGTCATCTCAGCCGTCGCCTTCACGACCGTGCTCGGTACCGTCAGCGGCCTGATTATGGCGGCGAGCGGTGCGGTGGCGCATGACTTGGCGTCCAACGTCTTCAAGTTCAAACTGGACGACTTCCAGAAGGTGAAAGTGGCGAAGATGGCCGCCGTCTGCGTGGGCATCCTGGCCATTGGCCTGGGCATCCTCTTTTCCAAGATGAACGTCAACTTCCTGGTCGGCTGGGCCTTCAACATCGCCGCCTCGGCCAACTTGCCGGCGCTGGTCATGCTGTTGTTCTGGAAGCGGACGACGAAGCAGGGCATCACCGCCGCCATCACGGTCGGCATGATCTCCTCGTTGGCCTGGATTCTCCTGAGCGCGCAGGCGTACAAGGATGTGTACGGCTGGGATCCCGCGACGGCGATTGTGCCGTTCAGCCAACCCGCCATCGTCACCATCCCGCTGGGCTTCTTGGTGCTGGTCTTGGTGTCGCTCTTCACGCCCAAGCCCAAAGACCTCGCGGCCGTGGAAAAGGCGTCGTAACGCAACCATCGTAACATTGAAAAGGACGCCGGGCAGCCCGGCGTCTTTTTTTGTTTTACTGCGACGGGTCGGCAAAGCAGTACATGAGGAATTTCTCCTCGGTGTCCCAGATTGCCAGCGTGCGGCCCATGGAGTTGATGTCGTCGCAGACGGAGACGAACCGGGTTCCTTCAATCACCGCCTCGTGATGACTGTGGAAATGGCCGAAAATCCAGGCGCGCGGCCGATAATCAAGCTGTTGCCAGAGCACCGTCAGTTCGGTATCGCCACAGTCATCGACAGGCCCTGGGTCGAAGCCGGCGGCTAGGATATGCTCGCAAGCCTGCTGCTGCAACTGGTCGGAGGCACGCATGCCAATGCCAATGCGTGACGGACAGGAATGGGTGACGATCAGGTCGGGGCGTTCCCGGTTGAACAGGATGCGCGCCTGTTCGCGCTGCTGGGCAAGAATGTAGTTGGGGGAGCGACTCATAACATTGTGCTGTTGCGGACGATCGACATGTAGCGCGCCGCCAATGAAGCCAACCTTGGTCAGGCCGAACTGACGGATGGAGGGTCGGGGCTGATAAAACAGGTTGTACTGCGCCTGCCATTCCGGAACACGTCCCGCCTCCAGAGCTTGCTGCAGCCAGTGATGATCTTCATGGTTGCCATCAATCACATGGAGGGGTATCGGAAACCGGATCGCCTCCTCGGCCAATTGCCGCATGGTGGCCTTGTAGAACCCGAAGTCACCGACCTGAACGGCCGCCTCGATGCGATAGTCGGTCTGGACCTGCCGCAGGCTGTCGGCCAGCTGCCGGTGCATTCCATGAACGTCGCCAATGAAAAGGATACGCATAGGTCATGAAGCCCGCATGAAGTCGTTCTGCAGGCGCCCCTGGAAGACAACGATGTCCGCAAAAACCTTCTTGAGGATGGAACGCTCAAGTTGGGTCAGTTCGGCCAGGACGATATGGTTGTCAGGCTCTTCGCTGCGGTTAAGCTGGGCGACCTGGTGGGTGAGGCGCATGTGAATCAGGGAGGCATACCCCTGCACCAGCTCGTCATGGCTGGAGGGGCGAAGGACGCCGTAGTCGCGGAGGCGGGCAAGACGGTCAAGCGTATTGGTCTCGACGATGTGATGGCGCAGCGCGTAGATACGGGCGAAATTGACGATGGGGACAATCGCCGACTTGATGTTGAAGGACGGCGCATCCCCGCCCCCCTGCTCCACCTGGATATTACCGAAGAAGCCACGGGGCGGCTTGAACTGTAGGGTGCTCTGCGCCAGATTGAAGAAAAAAACCTCCTGATTCGCCTCCATCAGCTGTTGCAGATGCTGCCTGAGTTGCATGACATGGCCCGTTTCGCCAAACGCGCACCGGAGATCAAAGAAGATGTTGACGTCCACCAAATCCTGCGGCGTGGCCGTGGCGATGCAGTCGGAGAAAAATTGGCGCCACCGGGCCAGTGGCTGGCACCACTTGGGGTTGCTGGCCATGCTTTCGCCCTTGCAGTGTTTGTAGCCAATCTGGTCCAGCCACTGGCAGACAATCTCGCCCAGCTGTAGAAAATAGGCATGCGCGGCCGCCCGCTCCGGCTCGGGGACATCGGCGTAGGCGATGGCGTTGTCCTGGTCCGTAAACAGCGCCTGCTCGCCACGGGCGGCACTTCCGAGTACCACGAAGGCGTAGGGAACCGGGGGCGAACCGATCTGCGGTTCGACCAGTGCAATGACCCTGGCCAGGATGGCATCCGCAATGCGGCTCATCATCCGGTTAATGTGCTCAATGCGGGTACCGCTGTCCAGCAGGGAGCGCACCAGTGACGGCAGTTTCGCGTAGCACGCCTTCAATGCCGCGGGCGAACCGGCCTTCTCAATCTCCCCCAGCAGCAGGCCGATGGAATGCCGTTGTGCATGGAGAATGACCTTGCCCCCCAGAAGGCCGACAATCTCACCGCGTGAATTGCGCACCGCGAGATGCTGTACCGACCGCTCCTGCATCATACGCCCGGCCTCGAACAAAAGCGCGCTTTCATCAACCTGAACCAAAGGCGCGCTCATGACGGAGGAAACCAACTTCCCCGGATCAACGCCGGCCGCCAGGACACGGTTGCGGAGATCTTGGTCGGTGACGATGCCGACCGGCTCGCCATCCACAGAGGCCTTGACCAGAATCGCGTCGCACTTGTGCTGCATCATTGCCACGGCCGCCTGGCGGACGGTGGTGTTAAAATCGCAGGAAAGCGTCGAAATCGCCGCAGATTTCACGGGCTGCGTCGTGAGCGGCAGCGTTGTCTGCAATTCGGTCATCAGGCGGGACATGGCCTCCTCGTTTTTCTTGTTCGCGGTAATGTCCTTGAAGGAAAAGACCTGACCGGCCTGATTCCCGATCTGCACGGCGGTCGTCGAGAGCAGGACATCGGTCGCCGCGCCGCTCTTCCCGATCAGCTTCGCGCACTGATCCGATGTGGGCTGAATGAGCTTGTCCATAGTCAAGTCGGCCAACTCCCGTTCGGTGTAGCCCAGTTGATCCAGCAAGGTCTTGTTGGCGTAGAACGGGCGGTCACGCAGCACCATCAGCACCCCCTCCGTCGTGTTGCTCAGCAGGATGCGATGCTTCTCCTCCGACTCGCGCAGGGCCGTTTCCGCCTCCCAACGCTTCCGTTCCAGCCTCAGGCTCTGATGCGCGATAAACAGCAGCAGCAGGGCGATGAACACGGAGATGACCATGGATACCAAAACCGTCTGGCGCGTAATGTCGCGAATTTCCGCATTCACGTCATCCAAATAGATTCCCGTGCCCACAATCCAGCCCCAGGGCTTGAACCCGATGACATACGAGAGCTTGGGCGTGACGCGCTTCTCGTTGTCCTTCCACTGCCACAGGTAGTCCTTGTACCCGGCGTTGCGCTCCTTCACGATGTCGACAAACTCGACGAACAGCTTCAGGCCATGCGGATCCCGATAATCGGAGAGATCCTGCCCGTTCATCTCCGGACGATACGGGTGCATGATCATCCGCGGCTGCATGTCGGTAATCCAGAAATAGTCCTTCCGGTCATCTCCGAACCGAAGCCGGTTCACCCGTGCCGACGCCGCCGCCTGGGCCTGCGCGCGGGTCAATTCGCCCCGGTGCTCCTGCTCGTAAAAGCCCTCGATTTCGCTACTGGCGACCTGTGCCAATTCCCGAATCATCGTTTTCTTGTGCTCAACGATGTTCCGGCGCATGGAGGGAATGATGACGAGAAAAACGAAGGCCAGCAGCAGGACAAACGTCAAAACGGCAGGCGAGACGATATTGATCAGGAAGAGGCGCCATTGCATGCGCGGCCGAATCGGCGACATCATCGCTGGCATGGGGCATCCCCCTGTTTGCACCAATTGAAACACGGAAAACACGGTGCCGGACAGGAACAGCCCCTGCAATCCCGCCGGAAAATCCGCACGACCTCCGTATCATACATGCCCCCCGGGTCATGTCAACCCCAGCCCAAACTCGGGCGGGTAGCCGGAAAAGCCGTAGGTCGGGAGTATGTTACACAAAAAATCAGGCCTTGGGCGCCGCGGGCAGCGAGGCATTGGTTCTTCCATTATCCGTTTGTCATTTCACGCTTTGGAGGTGCTTGTGCCTTCCTTCTTCAAATACGAGGGCCTAGGAAACGACTATCTGGTATTGGATCCAGCATCGTGGAACCTTCCCTTGACGCCGGAGCGCATCCGGCTGCTGTGCGACCGCCATTTCGGTCTGGGATCAGATGGCATCCTGTCCGGCCCCCTGCCCGCAACGGACGGCGGCGTCCTGTGCGGACTGCGCATCTTCAATCCGGACGGCAGCGAGGCGGAGAAGAGCGGCAACGGCCTGCGCATCTTCGCGCGGCACCTGCTGGACACCGGTCGCGTGCAGACCGGTACCCCTTTCCATCTTCACACGGTAGGCGGCATCGTGGAGTGCACGCTTTCCGATGCCGGCCACCGCGTGCGGGTGGAGATGGGCCGGGCAAGCTTCGACAGCCGCAAGATCCCCGTCACCGGCCCGGCGCGCGAGGTTCTCAACGAAACGGTCGAGATCGGCGGGAGGCGCCTGACGTTTTGCGCGGCGACGGTCGGAAACCCGCACTGCGTCGTGCTCGGCCAGCCGGTGACGCCGGAGACCGCCTGTGAGCTCGGGCCGAAGCTGGAAACGCATCCGCTTTTCCCGAACCGGACGAACGTGCAGTTTCTGGAGGTTGTGGACCGCAGCACGATCCGCATCGAAATCTGGGAACGCGGGGCCGGTTACACGCTGGCCTCCGGCAGCAGTTCCAGCGCGGCGGCGGCGGTGGCGCACCGGCTCGGGCTGTGCGGGGACCGCATCACGGTCCGCATGCCCGGCGGGGAACTGGAGATTGAAATCGGTGAAGGGCACGCCATCCGCATGACCGGCCCGGTGCGCGCCGTCGGCCGCGGCGAAGCGGCGCCGGACCTGATGGAGCGTTTGGGATAATCTTCTCATGAACGAACCGACGACAACCAAGCCGGCACCCGAAACGTGGGATTTCTGGGACGACGGCGTCCGCGAGCCGGCCATGAACATGGCGGTGGACGAGGCTCTGCTCCGCATGGCGGCGGCGCGCGGTCGGCCGCTGCTGCGCTTCTACGCGTGGGACCGTCCGGCAGTGACGATCGGCTATGTACAGGCGTTCACGGCGGCACCGCAGGAAGGTTGCACCGTCATCCGGCGCACGACCGGCGGCGGCGTGGTGTTCCACGACCACGACCTCACGCACTCGGTCGTCATCCCGGCGGGACACCGGCTGGCCAAAGTCACGCCGATTGAAAGCTATGCGTTCGTCAACGATGCTGTCCGGGAAGGGCTCGCCGGCTGCCAGGTCGCGGCGGAACTGACCCAGCTGGAGATTCCGAAGTGCGTGGACCGCCTGCGCATGGTCTGCTTCACGACGCCGACACGCTACGATGTCGTGCTCGGCAACCAGAAGATTGCCGGCGCCGCCCAGCGGCGGACCCGCGAAGGAATCCTGCACCAGGGCAGCATCCATTTCGGCCATGAGCTCCCCCTGCCCCGCAGCGAACTAATCCGCCGCATCGCCGAAGCGTTCGCGGCGCGCGACGGCATCGCCTTTACGGAGTTCGCGCCCGGCCCGGAACTGCTGGCCCTGGCGGAGGAACTGGCGCGGACGCGTTATAGCACCGACGAGTGGAACCGGATGCGGTGAACGCTCAACCACAAGGTTCCAGGCTGAACGGTTCAGCGGTTCAGCGGTTGACAAAAACTCGAGCGGAATAACGATTTCAAACGGCACCCATTCCCAAACCCACAAACCGTGAACCGTTGAACCTTTCAACCTTCTGCCCACAGGACTTCCGCATGCCCCCCGTCACACACCGTCCGAGACTTCCAGACTGGCTGAAGGTTCCGTACCGCGGCGCGCCGGTCCGCGACGAAGTCAAAAAGCTTCTGCAGGATCTGAACCTCCACACCGTCTGCGAGAGCGCGAACTGCCCGAACCGCTGCGACTGCTGGGCCCGCGGGACGGCGACGTTTCTGATTTTGGGGAACACCTGCACCCGGAACTGCCGTTTTTGCGCCGTGCACCACGGCATGCCGGGGGCGGTGGACGCCGACGAGCCGCGTCGCGTCGCCGAAGCCGTCAAGGCGCTCGGCATCCAATTCGCCGTCATTACCAGCGTCACCCGCGACGACCTCCCGGACGGCGGTGCCTCGCATTTCGCCGCCACTATCCGGGCTGTGCGGGAGGCGGTTTCCGGTATCGGCGTCGAGGTGCTCACCCCCGACTTCGGCGGGCGCGAAACGGACATTGCCGCCGTACTCGCCGCCGGACCGGATGTGTTCAACCACAACATCGAGACCTGCGCCCGGTTGACGGCCGCCGTCCGCAGCGGGGCGGATTACGCGCGCAGCCTCCAGGTACTTGCCGCCGCCGCCCGCATGTGCGGAAACCGGACGGCCGTCAAGTCCGGCTTCATGCTCGGGATGGGAGAATCCGAGGAGGAAATACGGACGCTCCTAAGAGACTTGCGGTCGGCCGGAGTCCAGATATTGACAATTGGCCAATACCTGCCGCCGTCGGCCAGTCATTGGCCGCTCGACCGCTACGTCACCCCGGAGGCGTTTGACCGCTGGGGGAGGATTGCCCAGGACGAGTTCGGTTTTGAGAAAGCCGTCAGCCAACCGCTGGCCCGCAGCTCGTACTTAGCGGAAAAGGCATGCGCAGACGCACGAAGCCGACGCTCGGCCGGGGATGGGTATTGATTTTTTTTCGGGATGCTCCGCCCGCATTTGGTTGCACACCCAAATGTTCCGATGTATAGTAGCGGTCAATAGTCGGCTTCTATTGCCGTTTTGCATCGTCCTAATATTTGCCCCTCAAGAAACAATAGTTGGTAGGCAGCTGGCGAAAAGGGCACTTTTATGAAAAACCGGAACCTTGTCCGCAAAATTAAAAAGGCTCGCATGGCGCTGCTCAAGGGGACGTTCACCGCGTTCCTTCTGCTGGGGCTCGGCCTTCTGCCATCCGCCCGGGCGGCAACCATCAACCTGTCGCCGGACAACGACCTTCGCCGGGCGGATGATTACTACAACATCAAAGTACCCAACAGCACCCTCCGTCTCGGCTTCACCGGCACGCTCACGGGGGCGTGGGACAGCAATATCGGGCGCAGCGGCTACAACACGGGGACGACGACGACCTCGAGCAACCAGGCCGGCTTCTACCTGCAGCCCGGATTGACCATGGCCGTCGACTGGCCTGTCAGTTCGTGGGCCTCCATCAATTCGAGCGTCGGCATCGCCTACCGCTATTTTCCGGGCGGGGAGGGCAAGAGCGATTTCCTTCTTACCGGCGACAGCGGCGAACTCAGCACGGGTATTGCGTCCGAGATGAAGCTCGGGCAGAACGGCAAGCTGACAGCGGGCGCCAATATCTCCCGCACCATTGAGAGCCTCCAGAAACTGGCCGCCAGCAACTCATCGGCGGGGTATGCCACCACCAGCGTCGAGGGGTTCCTGCAGTATGAGAACGACCTAAACGACATCCTTCACACCATCGACCGCTACTCCCACAGCTTCTCCTGGCACACGCCCGGTGACTACAAGTACCTTGACTGCCAATCGGACATGATTGACCTGTTGCTGCTGCGGGACACTTGGAAGGGCGGATCAATCGGGCCGTACCTGACGATCACCGACACCTACTACAGCTCGGAACAAATAAGCTCCGGCCTCAAGCGCAACGACTGCATGGACTACCGCTTCGGCGCCGCCTTCCGCCACATCGGCCAGGTGTCCGTCACCGGTCGCCTCGGCTATGAAGTCGCCCAGTACAACAGCAACAACAATGTCGCCACGGATCAAGGCACGACCCCGACCTATGAATTGAGCATCGTCTTCGGAACCGGGGAAAAACTGATTCATCGCATTTCGAGCTCGTACGGGCTGACCAGCAATTACCTTAGTCCGCCGATCAACTACTCCCGGCAGTGGCAGCACTCATACGCCGTCACATACCGCGTGGGGAAGAAGTGGATACTCGGCAGCGACATCAGTTGGCTCGACACGGATGAATCCGACAACGGCCAAAAGTCGGAAACTGTCCGCTTCGGCATCGGCCCCACCTACGACATCGGCTCCCATACCCAGCTCTCCCTCCGCTATGAATACACGCAGCAGTTTTCCAAGCAGAATGACGGCTACGACCGCACGGTCCTCTCCTTCACGCTGCAGCACAAGTTCTGAGACGGCCACAGGCCACTTGACGCTGGTGCGGCGGAAAATTCCCCGCGCAGCTTAGGACAATTAGCCTGTTTGTACGGAGAGAAAAACGCCTTGCACGCGAGGAGAATTCCAGCACTAATGCGAAACCCATCCTGCTACAAAATCGGCCTCCTCGCCACACTGTCCGCCTTTTTGGCTTTTCCCGCTCTCGTCAAGGCCGTCGAAACCGCGACGACGACCGTTGAAGCCATTGGTGGAGCCATGACGCCGGTAGCGGCTTCAGCCCTTCCCGAACAGAAAAGCCGCGTCATGCCGGAGATCCCCCCCCCGGCCACAACCCCGGCCACAACCCCGGCCACAACCCCGGCCACAACCCCGGCCACAACCCCGGCCACAACCCCGGCAGATCGGAAGAGCACACG
>CAIXRA010000058.1 GCA_903921725.1 uncultured Lentisphaerota bacterium | reverse complement strand
CGCCCCGGCTCTCCCGCACAATCCGCCAGCCGCCCATGCCCGGCTCGGCGTGCAGCCGGTCGCCGTCGGCGGGCTTGACCGGCTCGACATGGAAAGTGAGCCGGCGGGAAATCTCGGCCACCGGCGCGTTCAGCAGCACGCGCCCCTCGTTGAGGATGACGACGGGGTCCAGCAGCACGTCCAGCTCCCGCACCTGATGCGTGGAGACGATGATGCAGCGGTCGTCCCCCGCCGCCGCCGCCAGCAGCCGGCGCAGCACCGACTTGGCCGGGATGTCCAGCCCGTTGGTCGGCTCGTCCAGCAGCAGCAACGGCGTGTTGGCCGCCAGCGCGAACGCCAGCAGGCACTTCCGCCGCTGCCCGAACGACATCTTGTTCAGTTTCTGCGGGGAGTCGGCGTCCAGCTCCAGCACCTTCAGGGCGTCGTGGAACTGCCGCGGATTGAACTTCGGATAAAACGGGGCGTGCAGCCGCTCGTAGTTGCGGATGGAAAGGTCCGGCAGCTCGGTCTCGTCCGGCACGAAGAACAGGCTCCGCAAGGTTTCCGGATGGCGGCGCCCCGCCTCCCGGCCCAGCAGCCGGCAATGCCCGGAACGGGGAGACTGCAGGCCGCAGAGAAGCTTCATCAGCGTCGTCTTGCCCGCGCCGTTCAGCCCGAGCAGCCCGGCCAGACTGCCGGGGGCCAAATGTAGGTTCAGCTCCCGGAAGAGCGGCGCCCGCCACGGATAGGCAAAGTTGAGATGTGCGACCTCGAGCATGGGCACCTCCATATTGGTGTACTAAGACAATAATACACCGCTTGTTGATTGCAAGCGGTGCGCCGACATTTGGCGCAATCTTGGAATCGGAGCCCTTGCCCTCCACTCCGCCGCGCCTGCGGGAAAACAACCCGCGCGGGGCGGAATCCCCGGCGGCTGTCAAATCATGCTTGCCGTGCCATATTTCCCACATGGCAAACATCATACAAAAAACCGCCGTCACGATGGAACAGGTCGGGCGCGTGGACAAGGTTGTTCAGGCGCTCACCTCCCGCTCCCGTTCGCAGATTCGCGGCCTGGTGGATCACGGCTGCGTCACCATCAATGGCGCGCCGTGCGAATCGGATTTTGAGCCGGTGGTGGCGGGCGACGAGATTGTTGTCAGCCACAACCCGCACCAGAACTATCCGGAAAAACCGCGGGCGCGCAGCGACGCCGCGTTCCGGCTCATCCATGAGGATGAAGATCTTTTGGTGGTTGAAAAGCCGGCGCACATGCTGACCGTGCCGACACCGAAGCACGAGACGGACACGCTCGTGCACCACCTCCAGCGCTACGTCAGCCTCGGCCGCAAAAAGCTGGGGCGCGTGGAGATCGTACACCGGCTCGACCGCGGCGTCTCCGGCGTCCTCGTGTTTGCCAAGAACGCCCGGATTGCGGAACTGCTCAAGGAACAGTTCGCCGCGCACAAGCCGGAACGCGAGTACATCGCCCTCGTGGCCGGCACGATGGAGCGCGACAGCGGCACCTTTGACAAGAACCTGGTGACGGACGACGAGACGATCCACCGTTCCGTCGCGGAAAAACCCGGCCAGGGCGAACGCGCCGTGACCCATTACGAGGTCGCGAAGCGGCTGCCCGGCGCCACGCTCGTCCGCGTCCGCCTGGAAACCGGCCGGCGCAACCAGATCCGCGTCCATTTCGCCGACGCCGGCCATCCCGTGCTCGGCGACCCGCGCTACGGCGGCGAGAAATCCCAGCACCGCCGCTGGACCGCCCGCCGCATGGCGCTGCACGCCGCCACCCTGGCGTTCGTCCACCCGACCAGCGGCAAGAGGGTGCGCTTCGAGGCCCCCGTGCCCAAGGAAATCCACGCCTTCACCCGTGGCTGAGGGACAACGGCAAGGCAGGAGGACGGGGCAACCGCCCGTCCATGCCGGTTATTCCGCCCTTGGCTTTTTCGGCAAAGCGCCGGTTCAGCGCTCCCAAAAGAGGAGCCTGATCCTGGTGTCCACGATGAAATGCGTGGGATCGACGGGGCCCCAGGCGGAGACGAAGTCGCCGTTGCCGCCACCGCTGAAGGAAACATTGCCGCCGCTGATGACGTTGGCCATGGCGCCGGCCGCACCGGAGAATGTGACGTCGCCGCTGTCCGTGTAAATCGCCCCGTTCACGGTTTCCGTACCGCTGTTGCCGCCAAGGTCAATCGAGCCTCCGCCCAGCATGATCAGCGCCGGCTGCACCGTTGTGGAGGCGGTGCCGACCTGGAAGTTGCCGTTGCCCTTGAAGGAAATGCCGGCGCCGCCGTGCATGACCAGGACGCCGTTCACCCTCAGCGTTCCGTTGCTTCCCTGGAAGGAGTATTGGGTGGAGCTGTTGATCCACAGCACGCCGCCGGGCGGGGTGTAGCCCGCCGACGTTCTTGCCGCGGCCGGGAAATCGGTGAACACCTGGCCGTTGTCGGTGGCGGTGTCCAGGTAGTACGCCGAGTCAATCACGGGCATGGTGATGTCGGACAGGTAGGTTTTCGACCCCTGCTTGATGGTCACATCAAGCTCCTGTCCGGCGACCGTCCCGGCCGTGCCTCCGTAATATCCTTTTCCTTTGATAGTCAAGCCCTT
>CAIXRA010000057.1 GCA_903921725.1 uncultured Lentisphaerota bacterium | reverse complement strand
GCGTGCTGCTGAACGCGCCGGTGGCCGAGATTTCCCGCCGGCTCACTTTCCATGTCGAGCCGGTCAAGCCCGCCGACGGCGACCGGCTGCACGCCGAGCCGGGCATGGGCGGCTGGCGGATTGTGCGGGAGAGCCGGGGCGCCGCGGAGACGCCGGTGGATTTGGAACTGCTGTTCAACGCCGTGCTGGCCAATCCCGGACGCATCCGGGAACTGTTTGACGGCGCGAGTCCGACTGCCTGAAGGAGGGTTTTGCTCATGGATGCCGTTTCTTCCGTTCTTCCCAATCCGCACGCCGGCATGCTCCGTCGTTTCGGCCTGCTGCTGCGTCAGGATTTGCGCTACTGGCGGCTGCCGGCGCTGTTTACCGTCTGCTTCAGCATCCTCGCGATCGAGCTTGCCAGCGCGCTGCGGCTGCACTTGACGAACGGGAAGGAAGCATTCTCATTTCACTGGTCCCTTATTACCGTCAACACCTCCGCCTCCGGCGACCAGCTTCTTCCGGTGGAAATACGGTTGGCCGGCTGGGCGATCGGCCTTTTCCTTTGCCTCACCTTCTTCTTTTCCGGCACTTTTTCCGACCTCTTCCGGCCCCAGACACGGGCGCGCTGGCTGCTGCTGCCGGCGCCGCTGTGGGAAAAGCTGCTCTCCCGCTGGCTGTGCAGCATGGTGCTGTTTCCGGTGCTGGCGCTGGCCACCTCCGCCGCTTGGTTCCTGCTGCGGAATCCGGACGCGGCGGCCCGTAACGCCGTGCTGGCGGTCTTTACCAGTCGCGCGGAGTTTTGGGGCGACCTGAAATTCCTGGCGGTCAGCCACGCCGTGATCTTCTTCCTCGGCGCGGTGCTCAAGTCCAGGTTACGCGTCTGGCCGGCCTTTTTCCTGGTGCTCCTGCTGGTGGGGCTGTGTGTGCCGCGGGAATGGATCAAACCGATTTTCCTTGGCCTGCTCGTGCTGTGGCCGCTGGCCTGGTTTGTGCTGAGAAGAAGCCGTGGATGACTCATGGATTTTTTCCGTCCGCCAACCTCAATTTACCTGCAGATCGCCGACCTGGTCTGCGAGCGCATCCTGCTGCGCGCTTGGAAGGAAGGGGACCGCATCCCGTCGGTCCGCGACCTGGCCGTCGAGCTGCAGGTGAACCCGAACACCGTCATGCGGGCCTATGCCGAGCTTCAAGAGAAGGGGATCATCTCCAATCAGCGCGGCGTCGGCTATTTTGTCGGCCCCGAATCCCGCGCCAAGGCGCTTGCCATCAAGCGCGAGGAGTTTTTCCGCGCCGAGCTGCCGCGCATGTTCAAGACACTCGAACTGCTGGAGGTGGAGTGGAGCGAGTTGACGCGGCTCCGCAAGGCGCCGGAGACGGCCGCTGAATAGAACGGGCGGGGCGCGCGTTTCCCCGCCGGGTCCGGATGCACGGGAAACAAAGAAGGAAAATCGGGCAATGAGACACTTTTTTCGCTCCATGGCGGCCGTCGCCGTCCTTGCCGGAACCGCGGCCGTCCGCGCCGACGGCATCCCCTCCGCCGCCAAGCTGGGCGAGTTCCAGCGGCAGGCGGAGACCCTGCGCGGCCTGAAATTCCGCACCGCCGTGCCGGTGTCCACGATTTCCGAGGCGGAACTCCGCGCACTGGTCAGTCGCGAGCTGGACAAGGAGTATCCGGGCCGCAAGCTGGCCGACTATCAGGAGCTAATGGCTTGGCTGGACATGCTGCCGCCGGGCACCGACCTGCGGAAGGTCTATTCGGACTTCCTGGTGGATCAGGCGGCTGGCATGTACGACACCGACACCAAGCGCATGTACATCCCCGAAATGGGCGGCGGCAAGAAGAAGGTCGAGCACAAGATTGACGGCTCCGTCGGCGATGTTCTTGACGGCATCGTGTACGTCCACGAGTACACCCATGCGCTGGAGGACCAATACTGGAAGCTGGAGGATGCCGCGGACAAGGACAGCCAGGCCTCGACCGACCGCGCCGCCGGCCGCACGTTCCTCGCGGAGGGCAGCGCCACGCACCTCATGGTCGAGGCCGTCCCCGCCCAAGCGGCGGCAAAAGCGCCGCGCCTCTATGTCTTCATCTGGAACCTGATGCACTCCGGGGTGGTGGACTCCGCCATGAGCCAGATTCTCCTGGCCTCATGGAAGATGGCCGACGTCCAGACGCCGGGCGTGCCGGAGACGCTGGCGCGGGGCGAGGTCATGCCCTACGGCTACGGCTACGCCTTCTGCAACCGCCTCATGCACGACTGGGGGCTCGACGGGCTGGACTATGCCTGCGGCCACCCGCCCGTGAGCACCGAACAGGCCATGCACCCCGAAAAGTGCTGGGAATGGCGCGACTTCCCCGCGCAGGTCACGCTGCCGGAAACACTGCCCGGCAACTGGACGCGGCGCGCCGCCGATACGGCCGGCGAGGCGGGGATGGCCGCGCTCTTCGGCTGCCAGCTCAAGGATTTCTCCAAGGGCGAACGCATCGCCGCCGGGTGGGACGGCGACCGCGCCGCGCTCTACGAAAGGCCGGACGGCGGCAGGTTCCTGATCTGGGCCTCCTCCTGGGATTCCAAGCTGGCGGCCATCCGCTACGCCGATGCCTGTGTGGCGGAACGCAAGGCCGTCCACAAGGCCATTGTGCGGAAGGACTACGGCAGTCGCGTGGAGTGGACGCGCCCCGACGGGCGCTCCGGGCTGCTCCTGCGCGACGGCTGCCGCGTCATCCTGGCCGAAACCGACCGGCCCGAGGCCCTGGCTGGCGCGCTGCTGACGGAGATCACCTTCACCGAGCCGCCCGAGGACGCTGCCCGCGCCGCCGCCAATAACGCCTTTCTCCGCTTCAACCCGCTGCTCTCGTGGCGCAGGGACGGCGACTATTCCGTCACGAAGTCGGCTTGGGGGCTACTCTGGCGGCACGACCACAACGCCGTCGGCTCCTCGGACAGCGTGCTCTGGGGTCTGCTCGGCGAATCGCGCCGGACGCCGTCGTTCAACAAGTGGGGGCTGGGCTGGGGTTGGGTGGCCACGCATGAATCCGAGTCGCGCCGGAATTTTACCGAGACCGGGCTACTGCCGTGGGGTGTGCTGTGGAGCCATTTCGCCGCCGCTTTGCCGCAGGACAACGCCAATATCATCCGGCGCGACTCCTGCGCCTGGGGGCTGGCTGGCAGCTACACCCGCAGCCTTGACTCCAGCCATCTGCGCCTGCTCCCCGGCGGCCTCCTGTTCCGCTGCGACACCGGCCCGAAGGCAGTCTCCGTGCATCTGGTGGGTACCGGTGTCTCCCGCACGGCGGAAAAGACGCGTTTCCGCATCCTCGGCATCCCGGTGTACACCCGCCGCGCCGCAACGCCCGAACCCGCGGCATGACCGTTGCCGCAACCGCATTTTAAGCTCCGCAAATCCCGCAAAAAAAGAAAAGGAAGAAACATGAAACGCATGCTCACCGCCATCGGAACCGCCCTCGTCCTGACCCAAGCCGCCGCCTTCGCCGAAGACGCCGCCGCGAAACCGGCGTCCGCCACCGTTCCGGCCGCTGCCAGCGCAAAGAAATACCCGGTCAAGCTCCAGGACATCAAGCTCACCGCCATCGGCAAAATGGGCGATGAGGCCTCCGTCACAATCGAGCTTCCGGCCGGTGCGGCCAAGCCCGGCGAGAAAGTCCGCAAGACCTTCCGCAAGGGCGCGGTCATCCCCGGCAGCGGCTACACCATCAAGGAAGTCGACGACGACGTCATCACGCTTGAACGCGACGGCAAGACCGAATCCCTCAAGATTACCAAGGGCGGCGCCGGCTTGGGGCTGCCCGGAATGGGGTCGGGCGATGTTGAGGCGGCCATGAAGGAATTCGGGAAGATGACGCCCGAGCAGCGGGCGAAGGCGCGCGGCGATCTGCAGAAGGCCAAGCAGATGCTCACGCTCCTGAAGAGCATGTCCGTGATGGACGACGCCAAGATGGATCCCACCGCCAAGGAGAAGCTGGGGATGGCGGAGACCATGCTGGACAAGGCCGACAGCCTGTTCTCGCTGGCTGAGCAGCTGGAGACCGCCAAAGCCGGCGGCGACACGGCGAAGCAGGCGGAGCTGACGAAGGCCATTGAAGGCAATGTCAGGGAGATCAACGACATGAAGGCGAAGTTCGAAGATGGACTGCCGAAGGACGGCAGCCCGACCATGACCGGGGAGGGCGTCAGCTCGAAGGTTGAAATCAAGGTCCAGTAACCCGTCCGTCCGCGCCGCCCGGTGCCGACGCCTTGCCGCCGGACACGGCGGCGGATGCCGGCTCCGTGAGGCCCGGAGGACTGATTGTCTGCAAAAAATACTCCAGCCAGGATACCCCCCCATCATGAACCTCCGCCGGATACTGCTGGCCATCCTCTGTCCGGCTCTCCTCGCCTCGTGCGTGTCGACGGACCTGTCCAAGCTTGCTCCAGAGAAGAAGCCGGACGCCAAAACCCCGGCCTACGACATGTACACCGGGGAGAAGGGAACGCCCGGAAACTCCTACCTGAAGGTGCAGTTATTCACGCATCCCGTCTCGAAGAAGGAGATCCGCCTGATCGGCATGTGCCACATCGCGGACGCCGGATTCTATGAGGCGGTCCAGCGCGAACTCGACGGGGCGGACGTCGTGCTGATGGAAGGCGTGGGCGGCGGGCAGGAGGATTTCATCCTCGGCCTCCAGGTCAGCTACCTCTTCTCCTGCATGACGCGGATGTGTGCGGAGACCGGCCTGCACAGCCAGCACATGCTTGTGGACGGGAAGAACTGGGTCAACGCCGACCTGAGCCTCGATGAAATGTTCGGCGGCGAGCTGCTGTCGGAACGGTATGGGGTTGTGCTGCCGGCCACGCTCGGCGCCGCGTTCATCGAGCCGGCCATCCTGATCTGCGATCTCCGCGGGGCGGTCGCCACCGCCACCGGCGGCGATGCGGGCCGGCGGAAGGTGCAGGCGGGACTCCGGCATCTTCTCTGCTCCAACCTGGAAGATGCGGAACAGAAGGGGCGCAGTGGAAAATTCGCGGGCGAGTCCGTTGATAAGCTCGTGCTGGCCAAGCGCAACCTGCGGGTCATGGAAGTGCTGGACGCCGAGCTGAAAAAGGAGAAGAACCGGCGGATCGTCGTGCCCTGGGGCTCCGCGCATTGTCCGGGACTGGAGAGCATGCTGCTGGAGCGCGGCTACGTCAAGGGGGAATGCCGCTGGTTACGGACGATCGCGGTGCGCGACCTGCTGGCCGACAAGGGCATCCGCCCGCCTTCCGGCATCCGCATCCCCTATCTGTTCACCTACGGCCGGTCCGGAACGTACCGGTGGTCGAGCCTGGCCTGTGCGGTTTTGGACTGGCAGAAAACCACGGATGCCTGGCGCCTGAGCGCGGCGTACGGCATGCTGTTCGATGCCTCGCGCGGGGAACGGGGCAACGGCTTCGCCCTTGTCCCGCCCCTCTTCGACGCAGGGGTTCTGGCGGTGCGCGGCGGAAAGGACGGCTCCGGCTTCTCGCTGTGCGGCCCGCTCCTCTCGTACAAAGGGAAGCCGGACGCGACGCGGTTCGGCCTGGAACCGCTCTTCCATAACTGCTCCACGCAGGGCGGCGGCGCCTTCACCTTCTCTCCGTTCATGCTCCGCATCGCGCACGACGCCTCCGGCATGCGGGCGGAGTTCGACCCGTACCATCTCTGGCCGGTGCTGCATGCGGATGACACCGGGTGCCGGTATCAGATTCTCTGGCCGCTGGCGTTTCTGGAGCGCGGCAAGACGGGCGGCATGAAGCGATTCTGCACGCTCGGCGGCTGGCTGACCGACTCGCGCCGGCTTTCCGGCGGCGGCCGCTACGATTCCGTGCTCAACGGCGTCCTCTTCGAGAAAAAGCGGGACGACGGCCTCCGCTACATCCGCGTCCTCAATCTCTTCTCCTGGCGCGTGGACAACGACGGCCGCGAATGGGCCGCTCTCTGGCCGCTCGCCGGCGCCGTCTCGAACAAGACGGAACGCAGCCGTGCGTTCTTCCCGCTCTACAGCTACAGGCTGGAGCTTGCGGATGGGAAGGAAAAGAAAAGCGTCTTCGACCTCCTGCCGCTCGGCCTCCTCTTCACGCGTGAAGCGGACTTTGAAACGGGCAAACGGAAAAGCGGAAGCCTGTTGGCCATCGCGTTTTACTCGGCGGCGGACGACAAGGAGGGGAAGCGGAAAGCGGCCGCCGGCCTGGGCGCCCTGTTCTACTTCGAGGCGTGGCGTCCGGAGGAGGCGGCGAAAGGGAAGACGGACAAGGCGGGAAAAATGGAAAAACCGGCGGTTGCGGCGGGCGAGAACCGCGTGACGCGCTTCCTCCTCGGCTCGATGGGCTGGGACACGGAAAATGGCCGCCGGAAAGCCGTCTTCCTGTGGATTCCCGTCTGGAGCTGGAAGGCGGGCTGAGGAAGACCGCAGCCGCATCCCGGATGGCGGATCATGCACCCCGGCCGGCCGCGGCGCGGCTCAATCCTTGGACGGCCCGCGCAGGGCGACGCGGCGGATTTTGCCGCTGATCGTCTTGGGAAGCTCGCACACAAACTCGATCAGGCGCGGGTATTTGTACGGCGCGGTGGTCCCGCGCACATGCTCCTGCAGCGCCTTGGCCAGCTCGGGGGACGCCTCCCAGCCCTTGGCCAGGACGACCGTGGCCTTGACGGCCTGTCCGCGGTCGGGGTCGGGCACGCCGGTGACGGCGCATTCAAGCACGGCCGGATGCTCCATGAGCGCGCTCTCGACCTCAAAGGGGCCGATGCGGTAGCCGGAGCTTTTGATGACGTCGTCCATGCGGCCGACAAACCAGTAATAGCCGTCGGCATCGCGCCAGGCCACATCGCCGGTGAAATAGACGCCGTTGTTCCAGACGCGGGCGGTCAGTTCTGGGTCGCGGTGGTAGCCGGTGAACATGCCCGGCGGCCGGCGTTTGTCCGTGCGGATGACGATTTGTCCGGTGACACCCGCCGGACAGGTGCTCCCGTTTTCGTCCATCAGGTCGATGTCGTAGCCCGGCGCGGGCTTGCCCATGGAACCGGGGCGCGGGGGGAACCAGGGGAAGGTGCCGATGGCGAGCGCCATCTCCGTCTGGCCGTAGCCTTCGTGCAGGCAGAGGCCGGTGAGCTGGCGGAAACGCTCGTACACCTCGGGGTTCAGCGGTTCGCCGGCGACGGAGGCGTGCTTCAGTTTGTCGAGCATGCCCGGCCGGATCGCTTCACGGATGAGATAGCGGTAGAGCGTGGGCGGCGCGCAGAAGGAGGTCACGCCGTACCGCTCGAGCACCCCCAGCATCCGCCCGGCGTCGAAGCGGTCGTAGTCGTAGACCATGACGGCGGCGCCGGCAAGCCACTGGCCGTAAATCTTGCCCCAGGCGGCCTTGGCCCAGCCGGTGTCGGCGACGGTGAGGTGGAGGCCGCCGGGTTCGACCTGCTGCCAGAAGCGGGCGGTGTGGATGTGGCCGAGCGGGTAGGCAAAGTCGTGCCGGACCATCTTGGGCAGGCCGGTGGTGCCGGAGGTGAAGTACAGCAGGGAGGTGTCGTCGTTCCGCACGGCGTCCGCCCCGTGCGGCCGCGGGAATTCCGCCGGGGAGGCCGCCAGGCCGGTGGCGAAGTCGAGCCAGCCGCCCGTCCCCGTGTCGTTGCCGTCCGGATCGCCGGCGGCGATCTTGGCGGTCAGGCGGCCGGTCTGGTGCTCCGCCTCGTCCACGCGCCGGCGCAGGTCGGCATCCCGGACGCAGAGGACGGCCTGCACCTCCGCGGCGCGGAAACGGTAGGCGAAATCCTTGACGGTCAGCAGGTGCGTGGCGGGGATGGCGACGGCGCCGAGCTTGTGCAGCGCCAGCAACGCTATCCAGAACTCATAGCGCCGCTTGAGCACGAGCATGACGGGCATTCCTTTGCGGATGCCGCAGGCGTGCAGGAAATTCGCGGCGCGCGAACTGGCGGTGCCCATCTCGGAAAAGGTGAAGCGGCGCTCGCGCCCCTCGTCGTCGCACCAGACCAGGGCGGTGTGCTGCGGGTGCAGCCGCGCGGTTTCGTCCACAACGTCGAAGGCGAAATTGAAGCCGGCGGGGACGCGCACCTCGTAATGGTGCGCAAAATCCTCGTACGAGGCAAAGTTCAGCCGCGGCAGGAAACGTTCAAGAAGCATGCTCGGATCGCTCTTTCAGGATGACGGCGCCCCCCTGGTGCCGTCCCCAAGAGTTTCACCATAGCCCGGCAACGGAAAATTCCCAATTCCGGGGACGTTGGCGCGCCCCGGCCGCATCACTTCTCCGGCGCAGCGGCGGTGCCGATGGGTTTGCCGTTTTCGATGAAGCGGACCGACTTCGCGCCGCCCGCCTTCTCCAGCGCCGCCTTTTCGATGACCACGATCAGCGGCACGGCGAAGACCGCCGAACCGTCCGCCGGCTTCACAAGCTTGTAGGCAATCTCCACGCCGCCGTCCTTCACGGCCACCGAAGTCACCATCATCTCCGGCACCGACCGCCCCTGGTAAATCACCGCCAGCGCCACGGAATCCGCCAGATTGACCGGCGCCATCCGAACGCCGCCCATCAGCGGCGGCGTCTTCTGGAACACCGCGTCGAACGCATCCTGCGTGGCCAGCCACAGGCAGTCCCCGCCGCCCGCGGGGATCGGGTGCGTGTTCTTGACGAAATAGCCCTCGCCCAGCCAGTACGCCACTTCCGCCGCCGCTGCGGGCGCGGGCGTGGCCGCCGGGGCCGCGGGCGGCGCCTTGACGAGGGTGGCGATCGCCGGCGGCACGCCGTTGTTGTAGCTGTAGAACGAGAAGAGGACGGCGTCGCCCTCCTTCAAGCCTGCGTCCTTGAAGGAGCGCCAGTTCTTGAAGTCGGCGGGCGGCTTCGCGCCGTCCTTCACGTTGGTGGCCAGCACGCCGTCCACCGCGATGTCGAACACCGCCGACACGCGGGCCCCCGGATGCCCGCAGCGGGCGCCCTCGCCGCAGAGCGACGTCCGCATCATGCAGTACTTGGAGACGGCGGCCTTGGTGACATGCCCCTTCGCCACCGTGCAGCCGGCGACGTGTCCGGGATAATCCCCCTTCATCTCCCGCGCGAACGGCGCGAGCGCCTTGTCCTGTTCGGGCGCCGGGGCGGACGTTGCGGAGTCCGCGGCGGCAAACGCGGCGGCGCTGGAGATCAGGCTGGCCAGCAGAAGGGACGGCAGCAGTTTCATACACGGACTCCCGGTTGTTGTCATCGGTCACGGATTCTGCCTGAATGATGCACCGGACGCCGGTTTCTTAGCCCGGACACACGGCTGAACACCCTTCTCTCCCGCAGAGGAGCAGAGAACATGCCTTCACATGAAACAGCGCACCCGTCCCCGCGCCGCCGCGCCGGCACCCGGCAGCAGCACGGCGGCGGCGAACAGGCAGAGCGGCAGAAGAATAGGCAAGCGTTTCATGGTGGAGTTCCCTGGGCAGAGTGAACGGCGGCGACAGTCCGGGCATCAAGGATTTGATGCGGAATGTGTGTGGCGCCCGTTGTGAAGGCGGAAGATAGCCTTGAGGCTCGGTTGCGTCAAACGATGGAAGAATGCAACCTCCGTGGTGCCTGCGGAGACCGCGCGGGGGGGGGGCGGAAGACGGAAGAACTTTCAACGCTCAACGTTCAACGCGGCGGTAGGCGGCGTGGGGGACGCTCTTGCCCTGCGCGGTCCAGATGCGCTCGAAGTCGGTCTTGATGTCTGCGATCTCCGCAATCGCCTCCGGCGCGGGCTCGAAGAACGGCAGCCCCTCCGCGGTGTTCCGCAGCGCGTCGAAATACGGCCCATGGTCGGTGGACATGTGCAGGATGCCGCCGGGCTCGAGCACGCGGGCGACGCGGGTCAGGAAATCGCTCGTCACCAGCCGGCGGCCGCGGTGCTTCCCCTTCGGCCAGGGATCGGGGCAAAGCAGGTGGATGCGCCGGATGCAGGCGTTGGGCAGCATGAACCCGGCCAGCGGCAGGCTGGTGGTGTGCAGCAGTTCCAGGTTCACCAGGCCGGCGAGGGCCGCCTTCTTCTCGATTTTCCGCAGCCGGTTCGAGTTGAGGTCGGTTCCGAGCACCAGGCGGTCGGGAAAACGCCGCGCCAGGGCGAGCGTGAAGCTGCCGAAGCCGCACCCCATGTCCAGCTCGATCGGCGCGTGCGGCATCCGCCCGCACCAAGGGTCGATCACGGCATAAATTTGGGAGAAGTCGTGGAGCATGGTGGCGTTGGGAAAGAGAGGGGAATTCAAGAATCCGAAGAAGTAGAGGAATTCAAGGAAGCGCGTGAAAAAACGGGAACGTCGAAGCTTGAAGAATTCTGAGTCACCGGGTCGTGAGTCGTCCCCTCCCCAGATTCCATGGATTCTTGGATTCTTTGGATTCCTCGAGTCCCTTCCCGCGTCACTTCGCCTTCTTCTTCCCGCTCTTCAGCTCCTGGACGAATTCGGCCATGCGGGTCATGGCGGTTTCGATTTCGTCCATGCCGGCGGCGTAGGCGCAGCGGACATAGCCCTCGCCGGAGGGGCCGAAGGCGGTGCCGGGCACCACCGCGACGCGTTTCTCCTGCAGGAGCCGCGTGCAGAATTCCTTCGAGCTGATGCCGGTCGAGGTGATGTTCGGGAAGGCGTAGAACGCGCCTTCCGGCATCACGCAGGTCAGCCCCATCTCGTTCAGCCGCTTGACGATGACGTTCCGGCGCTGCATGTACTCCTTCTTCATCTTCAGCATCTCGCCGCGCCCGTCCTGCAGCGCCGCGATCGCCGCGGACTGGCCGACGGAGGAGGCGCAGAGCATGGAGTACTGGTGGATCTTCATCATCGCGTCGATCAGCTCGTGCGGGCCGCAGGCGTAGCCGATGCGGAACCCGGTCATGGCGAACGCCTTGCTGAAGCCGTGCAGGAAGACCGTGCGCTCGCGCATCCCCGGCAGTGAGGCGATGGTCGGTTCCATCTTGCCGTAGGTCAGCTCCGAATAGATCTCGTCGGTCAGCACGACCAGGTCGTGCTTGACGGCGATCTTCGCGATCTCCCGTTTCTGCGCCAGCGAGATGTTGGCGCCGGTCGGATTGTTCGGGAAATTCAGCAGCAGCGCCTTGGTCTTGGGCGTGATCGCCGCCTCCAGCCGCTTCGGGTCGAGGGCGAATTTGTCCTTCTCGTAGGTCGCCACCGGCACCGGCTTGGCCAGAGCCATGACGATGCTCGCCGGATAGGAGACGTAGGAGGGCTCCTGGTAGATCACCTCGTCGCCCGGCTCCAGGATGGCGCGCAGGATCAGGTCGAGCGCCTCGCTGACGCCGACGGTGATGATGCACTCCGTCACCGGGTCGTACTTCGCGCCGTACTCGTCGTCCACGTAGCGGCAGACCGCCTTGCGCAGGGAGAGCATGCCCAGGTTCGACGTGTAGCTCGTGAACCCCTTCTGCAGGGCGTAAATCGCCGCCTCGCGGATGCTCCAGGGGGTGACGAAGTCCGGCTCGCCGATGCCCAGCGAGATGACGTCGTCCATGGTGTTCACCAGCTCGAAAAAGTCGCGGATGCCGCTCTTCGGCAGGCCGCGGATATGCTCCGCCACGCGGCCGCGCGGCTGGATCTTCTTATGGTTACGGGACAACTTTGAGACGCTCATGTTTTTCTTCCTCAGTCAATGCAAAACCGGCTTCCTTGAACTTCTTCAACAGGAAATAGGTGGCCGTCGAGCGCACGCCGTCCAGCGGCGAAAGCTTCGCCGCCACGAACTCCGCCACTTCCTGCAGCGAGTCCCCCACCACTTCCAACTGGAAATCGGACTTCCCGGAGACCAGGTACACCGTGCGCACCTCCGGGAAGTTGCCGATAGCTCGGGCGATCCGGTCGTATCCGGCGTCGCGCTCCGGCTGCACCGCCACCTCGATGATCGCCTTGACCTTGCCCGTGCCGGACTTCCCGTCCTCGCGCACCAGGGTGGAAAAGCCCAGGATCGTGCCGTCCTTCTGCATCTCCGCAATCAGCGCCTTGATCGCCGCCGGCGTGCTCCGCAGACGGTCGGCAATTTCCTGGTCGCTCATGCGTGCGTTCCGCTGGAGCAGTTCCAGCACGTCGTTCCGCAAATTTTTCGTTTTCATGTCGTTGCGCCCCTGTTGTGATCCGCCGCCGGTTTCCCGGTCCTCACTTCGACGTCTTCTTCTTCGCCGTGCTCCCCGCGGGTGCCGGAATCGCCAGCTTCTGCCCCGGGCGCACGGTGTCGCTCTTCAGGCCGTTCACCCGCTTCAGCGTCGAAGTAGAGACGCCGGAGGCCTTCGCAATCAACGTCAGCGTGTCGCCCGGCTGCACCACGTATTCGTACTGCCCCGCGCCGGAGGAGGTGGCGGAGGCGGAGGTGGAGATTGCCTTCTGGAGCCGCTTCTGCAGGTCGGCCATCTGCTGCGCCAGAGTCTTCGCCACCGACTCCTGCATGGTGCTGATGGCCGTCGTGCGCAGCTTTGACTCCTCGTCCAGTTTCCGCTGCAGCCCCGCCAGCTGCTGGCGCGACGACGTGTCCACCTGGTCGAAGCGCCGGTCCAGCACGCCGATCGCCTCGTTCAGACTCTTCGTCTGGCTTGCCGAAAGCGCGTTGTCCTGCCGCAGCTCCTCGAGCTGTGCCTGGATCTGCTGCTGGTTTTCCTGGATTGTGCGCAGGTTCGTTTCCAGCGCCGCAATCCGGCGGGACTGCGCATCGGCGTCCTCCACCGTCTGGAACGTCCCGCACCCCGTGGCCCCCGCCAGCAGCAGCGCCGCCGGCACCAGCATTCTTAGCACCCGTTTCATCGCCGTTCTCCGCATTTTGCCCGATTCCCGGATCAAAAATCACAAACCCTGTTGATTTGCCCGCACGCCGCACCTATGGTGTGCGCGTACAACCTGATAGCATAGCCCCTGAATTTGTCTTGGCCATGCCCGCGCCCGCCGTTTTTGTCCGCCGGAGCCGGGCGTCGCCGGAAAATCGTCCATCCCGTCCCCCGCTGATGCGGAAACCCCGGAACGTGAAACACGACATGCCCATCCCCAATCCCTTTCCCCCCGCCCTGCGCACCGCCGACATCCTGGCCGCCGCCGTCGACAGCCTCCGTTTCTGGGACGACGGGCGGACGCTCCAGGAAATCATCCCGCGCGGGCCGGCCCACGACCTCCTTCAGAACGGGCTTTTCACGCTCTTCCGCCGCCGTGCCGCCATCGACTGGATCCTGGGCCGCCTGGTGCCGCGCCCGCCCCGTCCGCGCCTCCGCCGCCTCCTGCAGTGGGCCGCGTGCGACTACCTCTACCTCCGCGGTGTCCCGCCGCAGGTGCTGGCGGACCAGTGCGTGGCCCATGTGAAGAACAGCGGGAACCACTCGGAGGCGGGCTTCATCAACGCCGTCCTCCGCAAGCTTCTGCAGACACCGCCCGAACAATGGCTTGCCCTTGCGGAGTCCGCGGACGCCCCGCCGGAGGTCCGCCTCGGCCTCAGCCCCGAACTCCACGCCGCCTGGATGCCGCGCCTTGCGCCGGAAGCGCTCACGGAACTCGCCCGCCTGCTGCAGACCCCCGCCCCGATCACGGTGCGGCTGAAGCCGGGGCGGGCGGAGAAGGTGGACTCTGTGGACAATGTGGGCGGCGTGGACACGACAAGCCCGTCCACCCTGTCCACCGTCCTCCGCCCGCTTCCCTCGCCCGACTTCGCGCCGGACGCCCAGCTTTTCGAGGTCGTGGACGCCGCCGCCTTCTTCGCCTCCGCCGCCTTCCGGCGCGGTGACTACTACGTCCAAGACCCCTCCACGCTGCTTTCAATCGCCCTGCTGGCCGTGAAGCCCGGCGAGGCCGTCGCCGACCTCTGCTCCGCCCCCGGCGGCAAGTCGCTGCTCCTGGCCGAGGCGCTGTGGCCCGTTGCGGGTTCAACGCGCAACACGCAACACGCAACACGAAACGTCTCGTCTTCCCTGCTCTGCGCCGACCGTTCGGACGCGCGGCTGGCGCGGGTCCGCGAGAACCTTGCAGCGTTCAGCGAAGGGGTGTCCTATGCCGTTGCGGACGCCGCAACGCCGCCGTCCGCCCCGGGCTCGTTCGACGCCGTGCTCCTCGATGTTCCGTGCAGCAACAGCGGCGTCATCCGCCGCCGGCCGGACGTCCGCTGGCGCTTCACCCGCACCAACCTCCGTGCGCTTGCCGAGCTGCAGGCCGCGATTCTGCACGGGACCGCTCCGCTGGTGCGCCCCGGCGGGCGTTTGGTGTACAGCACGTGCAGCGTTGAGCCGGAGGAGAACACGGAACAGGTCCGCCGCTTCCTGGCGGGGCATGCGGAGTTCGCGCTGGCCGCCGAGCGCCAGCTCCTGCCCACCGCCGTGCACGACGGCGCCTACGCGGCGCTCCTGCTGCGGAAATAAGCCGCCGCCTCACAGCACCAGGGCGAGCAGCAGCGGCACGGTCGCCAGGGCCAGGACGTGCGTCAGCAGCACCGTGCCCGTTGTGAAATGCTCGTCGCCGCCGTACACCTTGCAGAACATGATGCTGACGATGGCCGACGGCATCACGGCGACGACCTGCAGCACCTGCCGGAGCTCCGTGTCCAGCGGCAGCCACTGGAGCGCCAGCAACGCCAGCAACGGCACCATCAGAAGACGGATGGCGCCCGCCCGCCAGACCAGCGGGTTCCGCAGTTCAGACCGCCGCATCCGGGCGATGCTGGCACCCGCCACCGTCATCGCCAGCGGAATCGTCGCCTTCCCGATCATCTCCCCGACTTTCATCGCCCAATCCCACAGCGCACCGCCCGCCGGCACCGCCCAAGAGGGCAGCCAGCCGAAACCCGCCCCGTCGCGCAGCAGCAGCACCCCGGCCGCGGCCGCCATCGCCACGAGCACCGGCGTCACCAGACGCGCCAGCGGCAGCAGCATGGGGTGCGGGGCGTCCCCGGCATCCTCGTCCGCGGCCGCACGCCGGCCCGCCGCAAGAATCCAGATGCCGAGCGTCCAGATCGCCAGCTCCGCGCCCAGGGAGGAGAGGATCAGCCGTCCCATCGCCTTCTCCCCCCACAGCATGCCGACCAGCGGCAGCGGCAGGAAGGAATAGTTGTTGAACGCGCACTGGAAGAGGAACGACCGCCGCTGGCCGGCCGAGACGAAGCGGAACCCCGGCGCCATCACCCGCCCCGCCGCGTACCCGAGCAGCATCAGTCCGAACGCCGCCGCCGGCAGCACCCAGTCCTCCGCCAGCCCCCGCAGCGAGTACGACTTCACGATCACCGTGAAGATCAGGCATGGATAGACGCCGTACTGCACCAGGCGCGCCAGCTCCGCCGTGCCGGCGTCGGACAGCAGATACCGCCGCCGCAGCCAGAAGCCCGGAACCATCATCAGGAACACCGCCAGAACATTGAGAAATAAAATCTGCATGCGTTATTTTGGGTTTTCTGTTATTCCGTTCGCGTTCGTTGTTTGCATTCGTTTGTTTGCGTTCTTCCGTTTTTCCGTTCTTCCGTTTCTTACCCGCCGCCCAGCGCCTCCGCCAGCACCTTCAGGTTCGCCTCCTGCACGCGGAGATAGGCATCGGCGTCCATCGGCCCGGACACGCAGGGGTCGAGCGTGTACACCTTCGCGCCGGTCTCCCGCGCCACCGTCTCCGCGCTCTTCGCCGGATACTGCGGCTCGGCGAACAGCGCCGTGACGCCCGACTTCTTCACGGTCTCGATCGTCTCCGCCAGCTCCCGCGCGCCGGGTTCCGATCCGGGCTCGCGCTCAATCACCGCCACAATCGTCAGCCCGAACTCCGCCGCGAAATAGGGGAACGCCTCGTGGAACGTCACAATCCTGCGGTTCTTCACGCCCGCCAGCGCCGTCCGCATCCGCTCCCGCAGCTCCGCCAGGCGCGCACCGTACTCCGCCGCGTTCTTCCGGTAAAGCGCCGCATGTGCCGGATCGGCCGCCGCCAGTCCGGCCGCGATGTTCTCCGCCTGCCGGATGGCGTGGGTGAGGCTGACCCAGACGTGCGGGTTCGGCTCGCCATCCGCGGCGTTCTTCAGCAGCGGGATCCCCGCGCTGGCGGAAATGGTTTTCAACCCCGGCATCCGCGACGTCACCTTCTCCAGAAATGTCTCCATGCCGCCGCCGTTGACCACAAACACCGAGGCGCCGGAAAGCGTCTTCATGTCATCCGGCGTGAGCTGGTAGTCGTGCAGGCAGCCGGTGACCTCGCCGGCCATGCTCCGCACCTCCACGCCCGGTACGCCCTTCGCCACGTTCAGCGCGGCGATGTACATCGGGTAGAACGAGGTCACGACGCGCATCGCCGCGGGCGCGCCGCCGTCCTCTTTCTTCCCGCCGCCGCACCCCGCCACCGCCAGAACGGCCGCGCAGACAACCGCAAATCCACCATGACGCCAGCCCATGAAAACACTCCATTTCTTCCGCCCGCACAGCCGCCCCGCATCGGACGGGGAGAAGGGGGGGGGCGTTCCGCACTTCCATCCTGCGTACTGTAGCCGGATTCGCCGGTGAATCCAGCCCGCCGGGGAGGCGGCGCGGTATATAGTACGGCAACCGCATCCATCGGGGGAACAACGGCCATGCACACACACACGCTTCTTCCGCGCCGCGCCTTCCGGCCTTGGCCGCTCCTTGCATGCCTCGTCCTTCTTCTGGCGCTGACTCCCGCACGGGCCCGGGCCAATCCCGTCGCCGGCGCGGCGGCGGCCGCGGAGGCGTCTGGCGCCGCCACCATGATCCCCGTCGCGGCCGGATTCGTCAAGGATCTCACCGCCATCCCGCTCGCCGTTGCCGACGTGCTGAAGCTGCCGATGGGGGTCGCCGAATGCGTGCTGGCACCGCTTCCGGGCGTGGAATTCATGTCCGGACTCCGGCACATCGGCACCGGCATCATCGCGCCGTTCCGCCTCTGCATCGCCGTACTCAGCCTCCCCGCCGACGCCGTCAACGCCGTGTCCGGCGCGGGCAAGGTCGTGACGGGAAAACAATAGCCCGGCCGTCTCATGAAACCGGCGAAAGGAACCTCACTCATGCCGTCCTATACCGTGCGCCGCGCGCCAGCCACCCCCGAATTCATCGGCAACTGGGACGGCCCCGTCTGGTCCGCCGCCGAAACGGCGCAGGTCGCGTCCTTCCACCCAAAGGGCAGCGACCACCGGCCGGCCACCGCAGTCAAAGCGCTCTACGACGACCGCGGCATCTACATCCATTTTCGCGTCGAGGACCGGTATGTGCGCTGCCTCGGCACCCGGCCGATGGATCCGGTATACCGCGACAGCTGCGTCGAGTTCTTCGTCCAGCCCACGCCCGGCGGCGGCTACCTGAACGTCGAGGCCAACTGCGGCGGCGCCTTCCTCTGCCTGTACATCGAGGACGCGCGCAAGCTGCCGGGCGGCGCTTTCGCCAAAAGTCGGCCGCTGGCTCCGGAATGGTTCGGCGAAATCCGCACCTTCCACAGCCTGCCGTCCGTGGTCGAGCCGGAGCTTCCCGGCCCGGTGACCTGGCAGCTCGAGTACTTCATCCCGTTCGCGCTGCTGGAATCGTGCGCCGGGCCGCTGGGCGTCGCCGCCGGCCAGACTTGGCGCGGCAATTTCTACAAGTGCGGCGACGAAACCTCCCGCCCGCACTGGGGTGCATGGAGCCCCATCGGCGAACCGCTCAACTTCCACCAGCCCGGCTGCTTCGGCGAAATCGTCTTCGCTCCGTGATTCGGGCCGCCAGGCGGATGCGGGCGTGATTTTCCATGGTGCGGCTGTATATTTTTTTCTCCGGTCATGCGCCGCCGCAACGCGGGGCCGGGATTGCACGGACTGCCGGAAGGGAAAACGGTATCATGTCGCACGAACTCCGCGCCACGCCTCCGCCAAACATCACGGCATCCGCCGCAAAACCGGCGGCGCGCGGCGGGAAAAAGACGCTCGCCATCCTTTTGGCCGCGGCCGGTGGGGCCGTTGCCGCGGCGCTTTGCCCGGTTGCGTTGTCAAAGCCCCCGCCGGCACCCCCGGCGACCATATGCGCCCGCAACCTGAAACAGCTGGCGGCATCCTGCATCCGGCATGCGCGGGATCATGGGGGAATCCTGCCGCCCAGTCTGGCCGTGCTGGCCGCAGACCGGTACGCCCAGCGCGACACCCTGTTCCACTGCCCCGCCCGTGAGCGGACGGAGGAATGCCTCGCGTCATCACCGGCCGATGCCGTGGAGTCTGACTACATCTATTTCGGCGGCGGCGCGCGGATTGAAAGGCTGGAATCGGAAACTGTTCTGTTTGCCGAGAAGCTCGGCGACCACCCGGGCATGCTCGTCAACGTTGCGTTCGGCGACGGCCACGTGGAGGGTGTCGCGCTGAAGGGAAATGCCTTCCGCGCCGTTGCCGCCCAAAAAGGCTGGAAATTTCCCGTGCAGGCGGTGCCTTGAGCCGGCGGCAAGACAAACAGGGGGCGCCGTCATCCCTCCACTCCACCGGGAACCCGCCATGAGCACCGCCGCTGATCCAGTGCGCCCCGGGCTTCTCGCCGTCGGGCTCAACCCGGCCTGGCAGAAAACGCTTTTCTTCCGCCGCCTGCAGCCGGGAGCCGTGAACCGTGCCGGCCGCATCCGCGAGGAGGCCAGCGGCAAAGGAATCAACTTCGCGCATGCCGTGCTTCAGGCCGGCGGGCGGGCACAGGTTGCGCAGTTCGCGGGCGGCGCCACCGGGGCGCGCCTGACGGCCGACCTCGACGCGCGCGGCATCCCGCACCTCAGCATCCCCGTCGCCGGCGCAACGCGCGTCTGCAGCACGCTGCTCTCGCAGGAAGACCGCGTCACCACGGAACTGATCGAACCGTCGGCGGACATCGCCGCGGCCGAATTTGCGGCGCTTCGCGCGGCCGTTCTCGCCCGGATTCCCGGCGCGGCGGGCGTCGCCGTCTGCGGTACGTTCCCGCCTGGAGTGCCGATGAGTTTCGCCGTGGAAATCGCCGCCGCGGCAAGGAGCTGCGGCATCCCCCTGCTGCTCGACGCCTACCGCGGCGTGGCGCCCGTGCTTGAGGCGGGCGTGGAGATTCTTAAGATCAACGCCGCCGAACTGCGCGAACTGACCGGAACGCCGGATCTGGATTCCGCGGCCGCCACCCTGATGGCCCGGCATCCCGGCACCGGCTGTCTCGCCGTCACCGACGGCTCCGGCCCGGCGCGGCTTTTCCTGCCCGGAAGCGCATGGGAATTCCGCCTGCCGCACCTCGACGGCGTGGTCAACCCCATCGGCGCGGGAGACTGCACGTCCGGCGTCTTTCTCCTGCGCCTGACGCAGGCGGCCGCCGGGCATTCCACCCCGCCGTCCGGTACCGGACGGCCATGCACTCCACGGCTTGCCGCGCTTCCCGCCGAAGCCGTGGCTGAAGCGTTCCGCGAGGCGCTGGCCTGCGCCTGCGCCTCCTGCCTGGAAGAACAGCCCGCCGCTTTCAACACCGCGGCGGCACGGCAAATTTTACGGGAGATTGCCGTCGTCCGCCGGGCGTGATTCTCCCCCGGCCGCGAATCTCAGCCGCGCAGGAACAGCGCCAGGAGGCGGGCGGCAAGGGCGAGCTTGTCCATCTTCGGCATGCCGATGGTGGCGCCGGCTGCGGTGTGGACCTCGACCTCGTTCTGCTCGCTGTCGAAACCGATGTCGGCGCGGCTGACGTCGTTGGCGACGATCCAGTCGAGCTTCTTCTTCTGGAGCTTGGCGCGGGCGAACTCCGCAACGCGTTCGGTTTCCGCCGCAAACCCCGCGACCTTCTGGCCGGCCTTCTTCGACTTGGCGATGGAGCCGAGGATGTCCTCCGTCGGCTCCAGATTCAGCGTCAGGGCGGCTCCGCTCTTTTTGATTTTGGAGGCTGCGGCATGTGCGGGGCGGTAGTCGGCGGGGGCGGCGCTCATGATGAGCAGGTCAGCCTTGGCGAACTCCGCCTTGACGGCGGCGGCCATCTCCTCCGCGGACTCCACCTCCACGATGCGGCATCCGGCGGGGCGGGGGAGTGCGGTCGGGCCGGAGACGAGGACGACCTCGTGCCCAGCCTGGGCGGCGACGGAAGCCAGCGCGTAGCCCATCTTGCCGCTGGAGCGGTTGGTCAGGCAGCGCACAGGGTCCAGCGCCTCGCGGGTCGGCCCGGCCGAGACCACGATCCGGCGTTTCTTAAACCGGACGCCGTCCGCCGCAAGTGCGGCCGCGAGTTTCCGCGCCTCGAGCTGCGCCCGGACGGCGTTCACCACGACCGCCGGCGCCACAAAGCGGCCGACGCCGACGTCGCCGCACGCGACAATGCCGCAATCCGGCCCGAGGAACTGCACGCCGCGCGCCTTCAAAATCTCCACGTTCGCCTGGACGGCGGCCTGTTTCCACATCCGCGGGTTCATGGCGGGGGCGACCATCACCGGACCGTCATGGGAGACGACGTAGGAGCTGAGCGCGTCGTCCGCAATCCCGTGGGCCATCTTCGCTAGGATGTTGGCGGTGGCCGGGGCGATGACGAGCAGGGCGGCGCGCTCCGCCATCGCCACATGCTCCGGCTCCCATTCCGGGGTTTCCCACAGGCTGGTGACGACCGGGTTGCGGGAGAGCGTGAAGAAGGTCTGCGGCTGGACCAGTTTCGTGGCGGAGGCCGTCATGATGACGCGGAGATCCACGCCCGCCTTGGTGAGGGCGCTGGCGATCTCCGCCGCCTTGTACGCCGCGATGGAGCCTGAAATGCCAAGGACCACGCATGGCTTCGCGCCGTCCGTTGCTGTTTTTTTCGACATGTCCATTCCTTTCCCGCGGCGCTATTTCCGGCCCCGGCATGACCGCAGACATTAACATCAAATAGTATAGCACGCAGGACCGATTGGACGCCGGCCCCCGTCAGGCGCTATAGTGAGCCAGCCGGGATGAACCGTTATGGTGGAACGATGGAACCGTGGGACCGGGAGGCCCTTGCTTATGGAAAAACGGCAGGCGCAAAATTATCTCGCCGGCACCGCCGTAGTCGGCGCCATGGTCCGGCACGAGGAGAGCGTCGGGCGGCTTTACCGGACCTACGCCGACCTGTTTCCCGACGGCGCCGCGTTTTGGAACGGGCTTGCCGACCAAAAGAAGGAACACGCGGCACTCCTGCACGCGGAGGCGCGGAAGATTCAGGAGGGGCGCCTGGCGCTCGACGCCGCGCTCTTCAACATTGAAAGCATCCGCCCCTCCGTCGTCTTCGTCGAGAACCAGGCGGTCATCGCCCGGCGCGGGCCGCTGACGGAAGCCGGCGCGCTGGCGGCCGCCAGGACGGTCACGGAGCAGACCCTCGCCG
>CAIXRA010000056.1 GCA_903921725.1 uncultured Lentisphaerota bacterium | reverse complement strand
CTCACCGGCGTTGCTTGGTGCCGCCGGGCAGGATGCCCGTCGAAAGCGGGCGGGACGCCCACGCTCCCGTCCTGCGGCCGCCTGAAGGCGGAACTACAAACGAACCGCTCCAATCTGTTTTGCGCCCATTTTGTGAAATTTTGTGGTCAAAAAATCTCCTCCGCGCCTCCGCGCCTCTGCGCGAGAACATGCCTTCACATGCGCCGGGCAGGATGCCCGGCGTCCCATCGCCGGCCAAGATGGCCGCCCTCCCGTGTGTTCGCGCCGCGCGCCGCTTGCGATTTCCGGTTCAGCCTTTATCATTCCCCATCTATGCATTCAGCCATTCCCGACAACCTGGAACAGATCCGGCGCCGGATTGCGGGCGCCGCCGTGAGGGCGGGGCGCGCGCCGGAGTCGGTGCGGCTGGTGGCCGTCTCGAAGAACCATCCGGCGGAGGCGGTGGCCGCGGCGTACGCCGCCGGACAGCGCGTGTTCGGCGAGAACCGTCCGCAGGAACTGCGCGACAAGCGGCTGCAACTGCCCGTCGACTGCGAGTGGCACATGATCGGGCATCTCCAGAGCAACAAGGCGCGGCTCGCCGTGCAGACGGCCGCCTGGATCCATTCGGTGAACGCCGTCGATCTGCTCCAGCGCCTCGACCGCGTCGCGGGCGAGGAGGCGGGCGGCCCGCAACCGGAAGCAGGCAACGCGCAACACGCAACACGCAACACGAAACGTCCCGTGATCCTGCTGGAGATCAACATCGCCGGCGAGGCGAGCAAGTCCGGCGCGAGGCCCGATGCGGCGCGGGAGCTGCTGGAGGCGGCGTTGCGGAGTCCGCACCTCGATTGCCGCGGGCTGATGACGATGGCGCCGTACGACGCGCCGGAGGCGGAACTGCGCCGGGTGTTCGGCGGGCTGCGCGAGCTGCGCGACCGTCTGGCGGCGGAGTTCGGCGCGCCGCTGCCGGAGCTGTCGATGGGGATGTCGGACGATTTCGAGATCGCGGTCGAAGAGGGCTCGACGCTGGTCCGCGTCGGCACCGCCATCTTCGGCGAACGGGACTACGGCAAAACGGGCGGGCCGGGCTGACAAGACCGATCCGACCGATCCGACCGATCGGTCGGATCAACCAACAGGAAATTCTCCATGGCAAGCATCTTCGACAGCATCATTGAGCGGCGCTCGGAGACGAGCAGCCTGAAGTGGCACAAGTTTGGGGCGGACGTGCTGCCGCTGTGGGTGGCGGACATGGATTTCGCCGCGCCGGAGCCGGTGGTGCGCGCCCTGCGCGGCCGCGTGGAACACGGCGTCTACGGCTACGACAACGCGCCGCCGGCGCTGGCGGAGGTGATCTGCGAGCGGATGCAGCGGCTGTACGGCTGGACGGTGAAGCCGGAGGAGATCACGTTCCTCTCGGGCATCGTCAGCGGCTTCAACATCGCCTGCCGCGCCTTCTGCAAGCCGGGCGGCGGGGTGCTGGTGCAGACGCCGGTCTATCCGCCGTTCCTCGCCGCGCCGGGGAACCACGGGCTCCGGCTCCAGACGGCGGACCTCGCCGCGCGGCGCGAGGGGGCCGTGCTGCGCTACGAGGTGGATTTTGACGCGATGGAACGGGCGGCCACGGCGGACACCGGGCTGTTCATCGTCAGCCACCCGCACAACCCGGTCGGCATCGAGTTCCGGCCGGACACGCTGCGGCGGATGGCGGAGTTCGCCGTCGCCCGCGGCATGGTGCTCTGTTCCGATGAGATCCACTGCGACCTGCTGCTGGACGAAGGGCTGAAGCATGTGCCGGCGGCGATGCTGTCGCCGGAGATCGCCGCGCGGTGCGTCACGCTCATGGCGCCGAGCAAGACCTTCAACGTGCCGGGGCTCGCCTGCGGCTTCGCCATCATCCAGAATCCGGAGCTGCGCCACGCCTACCGCCGCGCGCTGGCCGGGATCGTGCCGGACGTGAACGCGATGGGGTTTGTCGGCGCGCTGGCCGCCTACGGCCGCGAGTGCGACGGCTGGCTGGAGGAGCTGCGGGCGTACCTGCGCGGGAACCGCGATTTCCTGGCGGAGTTCGTGCGGCGCGAGCTGCCGGAGTTCGCCGTCACCGCGCCGGAGGCGACCTACCTAGCCTGGATGGACTGCCGGGGTGGAAACGGTGTGGCGGTGGGACGGTGTGGCGGTGGGGCGGTGGAAACGCAGAACGCAGAATGCAGAACGCAGAATGCAGAACGCGCAACACGCAACACGCAACACGCAACGCGGTTCGGCGGAGTGTCGCCGTTCGAGTTTTTCCTGCGGGAGGCGAAGGTGGCGTTTTCCGACGGCGCGGCGTTCGGCAAGGCCGGCGAGGGGTTTGTCCGCATCAATTTCGGCTGTCCGCGCTCCCGCCTGGAGGAGGCGCTGGAGAAGGTGAAGCGGAGCCTGCGATGAACCGGCGCTATAGTACGCCGTTCTCCCAAGGGGGGTGTGCATGAACGCCGCCGGCGGCAGGGTGCGGGAGGTGAGTCCGTTTTGCGGGCGGGTGTATGCGGCGGTGCGGCGGGTGCCGGCCGGGCGCGTGACGACCTATGCGGCGCTGGCGCGCGCCGTCGGTTGCGGGTCGCCGCGGGCGGTCGGGCAGGCGCTGCGGCGGAATCCGTTCGCGCCGGAGGTGCCGTGCCACCGGGTGATTGCGGCGGACGGAACGGCCGGCGGCTTCAACGGCGCCCGTTGCGGCGCGGAGCTGGAGCGCAAGCTCCGGCTGCTGGCGGCGGAGGGTGTGGGGTTCGATGGTGCCGGCCGGCTCGCGGAGCCAGGGCGTTTCTTCCGGTTTGCCGGGGAGTCGTTGAAAAAAACAGAATGAAGCACGCGGGATCATGACCCGCCGGAAACGACGATGGACAATCTTTTCATCAACGAACTCGGGAAGCATCCCGACCTTTTCATTGCGACAATCGTGGTCGTGGTATTCTCCATCTGCATGCACGAGATGTCGCACACCTGGATGGCGCGGAAGTGCGGGGACAGCACGGCGTGGGACAACGGCTACATGACGATGAACCCGCTGAAGCTGATGGGGATCCCGTCCATCATCCTGCTGTTCGTTGTCGGCATCGCCTGGGGCGCGGTGCCGGTGAATCCGGCGCGTCTGCAGCCGCAGTGGCGGCGCGGGCTGGTTTCCTTTGCCGGGCCGGCGGCGAACATGCTGCTGGCGGTGTTCTTTGCCGGGGTGCTGGCGCTGTACACGGTGGTCTGCGATTTTGCGCCGGCGGCAAAGTCGGTGGAGGAGTCGGTGAACCTGCTGCTGCAGCTCGGCTTCCGGTTGAACGTGATGCTGGCGATCTTCAACATGATTCCGGTGCCGCCGCTGGACGGCTGGGACGTGTTCGCGACGTTTTTCCCGCCGCTGAACCGGGTGAACCCGGAGATCCGCAGCGGCGCAATGCTGCTGCTGTTCGCGCTGGTGTTCATGACCTCCGCCAGTTTCTACGTCCTGCAGCTGCCCTCCATTGTGGCCACGGCGGTGGTCTGCAAGCTGCTCGGCGTGGCGCCATATTGGGATGCGATGCTGCACGGGAGATGACGAAATGGCCGGAAAAGAACGCCAGGAACTGCGGAAGCTCTTCGCCAAGGCGCGCGGCAGCGCCGAACTCGACGCGCTGCTGGACGGGCTGCTGACGCCGCAGGAGTGCGCGGAGTTCGTCAAGCGCTGGCGGCTGATGGAGCTGCTGCTGCTGGGCGTGCCGCAGCGGACGATCGCGAAGGAGCTGGGGGTGAGCCTGGGCACAATCTCGCGCGGCTCGCGCCTGCTCCAGTTCGGCCCGGCCAAATTCCGCGCGCTGGTCGAACGCTCCGCGGTGGAACGGCCGGAGCGCGCCCCCGCTGCGAACATGGAAGACGGAACAACGGAAATTCGGAAAAAATCCAGGAGATCCGACACATGACGGTCGTCGAAAAGATCGCGGCGTTGCGGGGGTTGATGAAGGCGCGGAAGGTGGCGGCGCTGGTGGTGCCGTCGACCGACCCGCACCAGAGCGAGTACGTGGCGCCGCGCTGGCAGACGCGCAAATGGGCCTCCGGCTTCACCGGTTCCGCCGGCACGCTGGTGGTCACGGCGACGCAGGCCGGGGTGTGGACCGACGGCCGCTATTTCATCCAGGCGGCGAACGAGCTGGCCGGCAGCGGCATCGAGCTGTTCAAGATGCGGGAGCCGGGGGTGCCGACCGTCAACGAGTGGCTGGCAAAGAACCTGAAGCGCGGCGCCGCGGTGGCGTTCGACGGCAAGGTCGTCTCGCTCGCCGCCGTGCGCGACATGGAGAAGGCGTTCGCCGCGAAGAAGATCACGCTGAAGACGGACGAGGATGTCGCGGGACTGGCCTGGGGCGCGGAACGGCCCGCGCCGCCGCAGGGGAAGGCGATCCTGTTTGACGTGGCATACGCCGGCCAGGGGCGCCCTGAACGATTCGCCGCCGTGCGCGCCAAGCTCATGGAAAAACAGGCCGGCTGCCTGCTGCTGGCCTCGCTGGACGACATCGCCTGGCTGTTCAACATCCGCGGCTCCGACGTGACCCATTCGCCGGTCGTGCTTGCCTACGCCGTGCTCGGCATGGAGGAGGCGGTGCTGTTTGCGGACTCCGCCAAGTTCACGCCGGAGATGCTCTCTGCGTTGGCGGCGGACGGGGTGGAGCTACGCCCGTACGAGGCGGTCGCGGAGTGGCTGAAGGCGGTTCCCGCCAAGCAGGCGGTCTGCCTGAACCCGAACCGCGTGAGCAAATGGCTTTCCGACGCGCTGCCGAAGTGCGCGCGCCGGGTCGAGGAGACGGTGGACGTCACCTCGCACCTCAAGGCGCAGAAGAACCCGGTGGAGATCGCGCACCTGCGCACCGCATCGGCCGTCGACGGCGCGGCGATGGTGAAATTCTTCGTCTGGCTGGAGGGTGCGCTGGCGGCCGGGGAGACGGTGACGGAATACACGGCCGGTGAGAAGCTGGCGGCGTTCCGGCGTCAGAACCCCGCCTGCCGCGACCTCAGTTTCGGCTCCATCTGCGGCTATCAGGCCAACGGCGCCATGATGCATTATTCCGCCACGCCGGAGACGGCCGCGAAGCTGGAGCGCTCCGGGTTTTTCCTGGTCGATTCCGGCGGCCAGTATTTCGAGGGGACCATCGACACGACGCGCACCCTCGCGCTTGGCCCGGTCAGCGACGAGGCGCGGCGGGATTACACGCTCGTGCTCAAGGGGGTCATCGGCCTCAGCCGCGCGCGCTTCCTCGCCGGCACCACCGGGACGAATCTGGACATCCTCTCCCGCGCGCCGCTCTGGGCGGAGGGGATCGACTACAAGTGCGGCACCGGCCACGGCGTCGGCTTCTACCTGAACGTGCACGAGGGGCCGCAGGGGTTCAGCCAAGCCTGGAATGCCAACGCATTGAAGCCGGGGATGGTCGTCACCGTCGAGCCGGGCGTGTACAACGCGGGCCGCTACGGCATCCGCACGGAGAACATGATCCTGGTCGCGGAGGACCGCAGGACGGACTCCGGCGAGTTCCTCTGCTTCGAGACGCTGACCGTCTGCCCGATCGACACCGCGCCGCTGCTGCCGGAGCTGCTGACGGCGGAGGAGAAGGCGTGGCTGAACGGCTTCCACCGGCAGGTGCGCGAGCGCCTTTCGCCGCTGCTGGACGCCGTTGAACGCGCCTGGCTGGAGAACAAGACCCGGCCGGTGTGAGGACGGTTTTGCCACAGCGGGCACAGAGGGGCTTGGCCTGAATGATGCAGGTCAAGCCGGCTGTTCGGATTGTTCCATGCCCGAGGCGGTCACCTGGGACGCCGACCATCCGCAAACGAACAAAAGGCAGGCGGACCGGCGGGACTCCTTCCTGAAACCGCTATTCCGCGTTGGGCGAAGCGTGCTCCCTTGAATTGCACCATTGCCCCGCTGTCTCCGCCTTCCCGGGTTGTTTTTACGGGACACGGCCGTATGTTGATTTTGTAGGTCAACTATCCTGCCGCATGCGGCAGAAGGAGTGATGTATGAACACGACGACACGGAACATCAGGGCGATGATGGCGGCGGCGGGGCTTGTCCTCTGTGCGGCGGCGTGCGGCGAGTCCGGTCACGGCACAACGGCATCTGTTCCGGCAGGTCCGGCGGCCGTGGCAAAGACGCCGGATCTGTATCCGACGGACATCTGCATCGTTACCGGCGAGAAGCTTGGCGGAATGGGCGAGGTGGTCAAGTACGACTACAAGGGGCGTGAAATCCGTTTCTGCTGCCAGGGCTGCATCGCCAAATTTGTCGCGGATCCGGAAAAGTACCTGAAAATCTTGGATGATGCCGCGGCGGCGAAGAAGGCCCAGTAAGTTTCACGAATCCTTGGGGTTGCCGGGGGCTGTTTGAGTTTGCAGTTTCAATGTCACCGGCATGATCCAAGCCGCAACGTTTTTTGCCTGCAACCGTCGGTGGATGCCGGCAGTTGGCGAAGATTCACCGCACCCGCTAAAGCCGTGAACTCCAACAAGACGAACCATGAAACCTTGCTTCATCATTTCCCTGTTCGCGCTTGCCGCCATGGTCGGCTGCCGGACCGTCCCGACGCCGGCGGAGCGGGTGGAGCGTGAGCGGCTGGAGAACGTCGGCCGGGATTTCCTGCCGGAGTCCCGGCCCGTCCTTCCCGCGCTGGATGCGGACTCCGCGCCGGCGGATTATCTGCGCTGGGCGATCTTGAACCAGCCATCCGTCACGGCGGCGTATTTTGAATGGGCCGCGGCGGTCTCCCGCATCCCGGCTGCGCGCACGCCGCCGGATCCGCGCCTCACGTTCCAGGCCGACATCCAGAGCGTGGTCACGTCGCTGATGCCTGGTCTGATGTTCGACTTCCCCGGTCCAGGCAAGCTCGCGGCGGGTGCGGAGGTTGCATCGGCCGAGAGCGAAATGAAATACCACGCGTTTACGCGGGCCGCACTTCAGGCGGCGTTCGAGGTGAAGAAGGCATGCTGGGAGTTGCGCACGCTCGACGCACGGCTGGAACTGAACCGGCAGATGGCCGGCCTGCTGGCGGAAACGGAAACCGTCGCCGAGGCGCGCAACGCCACCGGCGCCGCCATGCTTCCGGACGTGCTTCGCGCCCGCATCGAACGCGAACAGCGGCTCAGCGAAATCCGCAGCCTGGAGGATTCCCGCGCGCCGCTGCTGGAGCGTTTCAAGGCCGCACTCGGCATCGCACCGGAAAAGTCCGCGCCGCCGCCGCCCAGGCAGTTCTTTCCGGAATCGCCGGCCGGCGCCGCGACCGCCGCCCGCCTCGACGCCGCGCTCCTGCGCAACCCCGGACTCCGTGCCATGCAGGCGGAGATCCGGCGGGCGGAGGCGGAGCTGGCCCTGGTGCGGAAGGCGAAGATTCCGGACTTCAGCGCGGGGCTGATGGCCGACCTGAAAATGGCGCCGGTCCTGTTTCGTCCCCAAGCGGCGATGACGCTTCCCGTCTGGCGCGAACGGATTGCGTCGGACATCACCGCCGCGGAGTCCGCAAAAAAGTCGGCCGAAGCCCGGTTTGCCGCCGAACGGATTGCGCTTGCGGCGGAGTTCGCCGAGAAGCGGTTCATGGTTCGGGAAGCCGAGCGCAGCCTGGAGCTTCTTTCGACGCAGTTGATCCCGCTGGCCGCGCGCGCGCTGGAGGCAGCAAGATCCGGCTACGCCGCCGGCGCCGGTGATTTCCTGATGCTGCTGGACACGCAGCGGACGCTGCTGGATTTCCGCCTGCGCCAGCAGGACGCGCGCCTGCAGCGTGAATTGTCGCTCGCCGCACTGGCGCTGGTGCTGGAGGGAAACGCGGACAGCCGGGAGCCGCCGCCGTCGATAACCGTCGAGGGCCGTTGGTGGTGATCGGCGGAGGCCAAACAACACAGGGTTTCTCATGAAAAACCTTCTACTTGTCTTTCTTGGCGTCGCGCTCGGCGCGGGCCTTCTTTTTGTCTTCCGCCCGCCGCCGTCGCCGGCGGCCGCGGAGTCCGCCGCGCCGGCGGCCCAGTCGCTTTGGAGCTGCGGGATGCATCCGCAGATCGTCCAGGACCACCCCGGCGACTGTCCGATCTGCGGGATGAAACTGACCCCCGTGCGCAGGCAGGCCGGCGGTGATGGGGCAGCGGCGGCCGGCGACCCGGCCATCCGGATTGATCCGGTGATGGTGCAGAACATGAACCTGCGTACCGGCACGGTGGCGGCCGGGCCGCTGCGGCGCACGCTCCGCACGGTCGGCACGATTGACTACGACGAAACCTCGCTGGCCGACGTGACCACCAAGTTCAAGGGCTGGATCGAGAAACTGCATGTGGACAGCACGGGCACACTTGTGCACAAGGGCGACCCGCTCTTCGACATCTATGCGCCGGAGCTGTACAATGCGCAGGTGGAATACCTGCTGGCCCTGCAGGCGGGCGGAGCTTCGGAAACGCTGAAACTCAGCGCACTTACCAAACTCAAGTTTTTCGACGTCTCCGACGAACAGATTGCGCGGCTGGCGGAAAGCAAGGTGCCGGCCAAGACCATTCCGGTGCGGAGCCCGCGCGACGGTATTGTCATGGAAAAAATGGCCGTTGCCGGGCAGATGGCCGACGCCGGCATGCGCCTCTACCGGATTGCGGACCTCGCAACCGTCTGGGTGTTGGCGCAGGTGTACGAGCAGGACCTGCCGCTGGTCCGGCTCGGGCAGGAGGCGTCGCTGACCCTTTCCTATCAGCCGGACCGTGTCTATCGCGGCCGCGTCACCTACATCTATCCGTCCGTGGACGAAAAAACGCGCACGGCAAAGGTGCGCATTGAACTGCACAACCCCGGTTACCAGCTCAAGCCGGGCATGTTTGCCGCTGTCACGCTGAGCCGCACCGTGGCGGAGGATGCCGTCCTGGTGCCGGACTCCGCCGTGCTGCGCAGCGGTGAGACGAACACTGTATTCGTGGCGCTGGACGGCGGCCGGTTCGAGCCGCGTGTGGTCGTGCTCGGCCAGCGCGCCGACGGCGACCAGTACCAGGTGCGATCCGGCCTGGCTGCCGGCGAGAAGATCGTCACATCCGGCCAGTTCTTGCTGGACTCGGAGAGCCAGCTCCGGGCGACGATTGCCAAGATGGGGGATGGGAACGCGAAATCGAGTGCGATTGCGGGCGGCGAGCGCGAACAGCTTGGCGATCCCGAGCCCCAGCCCGGGCTGAAGCGGCCGCCTGAAGGCGGAGCGGCAAACGGCGCCGGCCCGGTTTACCTCTGCCCGATGCCGGAGCATCTCTCCATCTCCTACAAGACTCCCGGAAACTGCCCGCTGTGCGGCATGGCGCTCGTGCCGGTTTCGGCGGAGCTGCTGGCGCAGATCCAGCCGGGCGCGGCGGTCGACCACTATAGCTGCCCGATGCCCGAGCACGCCGACGTGCGCGAGGTCAAGGCCGGCAAATGTCCCAAGTGCGGCATGACCCTCGTGCCGGTGATGAAACAGGAAAAGACGGAAGGCAAAAAGCAGAAGGCCGTAGGGGAAACAGCAACCACCGCCTCTTCTTCCGTAGGGGAAGCAGCAACCACCGCCTCTTCTTCCGTTCTTCCGTCTTTCCGTCCTTCCGTCGCCCCCGCCTGGTACGTCTGCCCGATGCCGGAGGACGGCATCCGGCAGGATCATCCCGGAAAATGTCCCAAATGCGGCATGAAACTCGTCCCGGAAAAGAAGTGAACCATGCTCCGCTCCGTCATTGATTTTTCATTGCGCAACCGGTTTCTGGTGCTGCTGGCAACGGTGGCGCTGGCGCTGGGCGGCGTGTGGGCGCTGCGGACGATTCCACTGGACGCGATTCCCGACCTGTCGGACACGCAGGTGATCGTCTATTCCGAGTGGCCGGGGCAGGCGCCGCAGATCGTGCAGGACCAGCTCACCTATCCGATCACCACCAAGATGCTCTCGGTGCCGAAGGCGAAAGTCGTGCGCGGCTATTCGTTCTACGGCTTCTCGTTCGTTTATGTTATTTTCGAGGACGGCACGGATCCGTACTGGGCGCGCAGCCGGGTGCTGGAGTATCTGAACGGCCTGGGGAGCTCCCTGCCGAAAGGGGTGACGCCGGCGCTTGGTCCGGACGCGACGGGCGTCGGCTGGGCGTTCATGTACACGCTCAACTCGAAATCCCGCGACCTGGCGGAGTTGCGCTCCCTGCAGGACTGGTACATGCGCTACCAGCTCGCGTCGGTGAACGGCGTTTCCGAAGTGGCGGCGGTCGGCGGCTTCGTGAAGCAATACCAGATTTCCGTGGACCCGGTGAAGCTGCGGGCGTTCGACCTTTCCATCTCCGACGTCGCCATGGCGGTGCAACGCTCGAACGGCGAGGTCGGCGGGCGCTCCATCGAGCTGGCGGAGAAAGAGTTCATGCTACGGGTGCGCGGCTACATCCAGAGCTTGGACGATCTGCGGAAGGTCGCGGTCGGGCTCGGGCCGGGCGGGACGCCATTGCTGCTGGACCAGGTTGCCACCGTGCAGTTCGGGGCCGACATGCGTCGCGGCGTCGCGGAGCTGGACGGGCTTGGGGAGACGGTCGGCGGCATCGTGGTCGTGCGCCAGGGCGCCGACACGCGGCAGGTGATTCTGGATGTGAAGAAGCGGCTGGAGGAGGCGAAGAAGGGGCTGCCGCCGGATGTGGAGATCCGCGTGGCATACGACCGCAGCGCGCTGATTGACCGCGCGGTGAAGACGCTGGAGGACAAGCTCATCGAGGAAAGCATCGTCGTCGCGCTGGTCTGCCTGCTGTTTCTGCTGCACTTCCGCAGCGCGCTGGTGGCAATCATCATCCTGCCGGTGGCGGTGCTGGCCTCGTTCCTGATCATGCGCGGGCAGGGGATCAGTTCCAACATCATGTCGCTCGGCGGCATTGCGATCGCCATCGGCGCGATGGTGGACGCGGTGATCATCATGGTCGAGAACGCGCACAAGCATCTGGAGCGCGACGGCGGGAAAAAGCCCCACGCGCAGATCATCCGCGACGCCGCGATTGAGGTGGGGCCGACGTTGTTCTTCTCGCTGCTCGTCATCACCGTCTCCTTCATCCCGGTGTTCACGCTGCAGGAGCAGGAGGGGCGGCTGTTCAAGCCGCTGGCATTCACCAAGACCTACGCGATGGCGGCGGCGGCATTGCTCTCGCTCACGCTTGCGCCGGTGCTCATGGGCTGGTTCATCCGCGGCCGCATCCTGCCGGAGGCGAAAAATCCGCTGAACCGCCTGCTCGGCCGGCTGTACCATCCGGTGTTTGATTTCGTCATCCGGCGCCGCTGGTGGGTGATCGGCTCGGCGGCCCTGCTGGTCGTCAGCGTGTTCTTTCCGTGGAACCGGCTGGTGGTCGGCAACCTGCCGGCGGGGCGTGTCCGCGACGCGGCGATGCAGGCCGGCCGGCTCTTCCCGTATCAGAATCTCGGTTCGGAGTTCATGCCGCCGCTGTACGAGGGCGACCTGCTCTACATGCCGACCACCTTTCCCGGGCTCTCACCCGCCAAGGCGCGGGAACTGCTTCAGCAGACCGACAAGATCATCCGCAGTTTTCCCGAGGTCGAGCGCGTCTTTGGCAAGGCCGGGCGTGCGGAGTCCGCAACCGATCCCGCGCCGTTCGACATGATCGAGACCACGATCATGCTCAAGGACGAAAAGCTCTGGCCCGCCGTCGACATCCGCGACATGGCCGGCAAAATTGTTGCGCACCGGTCCCGCACGCCGGACGAACTTACCGAGGCCATGAACGCCGCGATCCAGATCCCCGGCCTGACCAATGCCTGGACGATGCCGATCCGCACCCGCATCGACATGCTCGCCACCGGCATCAAGACCCCGGTCGGCATCAAGGTCGCCGGCGCGGACCTGCCGCAATTGGAGCGCACCGCCGCCCAGATTGAGGCCGTCATGCGCCGCGTGCCCGGGACCGCCAGCGTCTATGCCGAGCGCGTGATGGGCGGCAACTACATCGAATTCACCCTCAACCGCGATGAAATTGCGCGCTACGGCCTGCGCACCGGCGACATTCAGGACGTTCTCCAGGTCGCGCTCGGCGGCATGCCGCTGACCACCACCGTTGAAGGGCTCGAGCGCTACGCCGTCACGCTGCGCTACGCCCGCGACTACCGCGGCGACCTGGAGGCGTTGCGCAACCTCGCCGTGCCCACGCCGGCCGGGGCGCAGATTCCTTTGGGGCAGCTCGCCAGGATCGACATCGTCCGCGCGCCGATGGGGATCAAGAGCGAGGGCGCCATGCCGAATGCCTGGGTCTACGTGGACGTCAACAAGGGGATGGACATCGGCGGCTACGTGCGGATGGCGCGGCGCGCCGTGGACGAAGCCAGGGCCAATGGCGGCATCACGGTCGTCCCCGGCACAACCATTGTCTGGTCCGGCCAGTTCGAGTACATGGAACACGCAAAGGCGCGGCTGCTGCTCGTGGTACCGCTGACGCTGCTCATCATCCTGGTCATCCTCTACCTGAACACGCGCTCCTGGATCAAGACCGCCATCGTGCTTCTGGCTGTTCCGTTCTCGCTGGTCGGCGCGTTCTGGATGCTGTATCTGGCCGGCTACAACCTGAGCGTGGCGGTGTGGATCGGGCTGATTGCGCTTGCCGGTCTTGACGCGGAGACCGGCGTGGTCATGCTGCTGTACCTCGACCTGGCGTACGAGGAGTGGAAGTCGAAGGGATGGCTGAAGGACGCCGGCGGCCTGCGCGACGCCCTTTATCATGGCGCGGTGCGCCGCGTGCGCCCGAAAGTCATGACCGCCGCCGTCATCGTCGCCGGCCTGCTGCCGATCCTGTGGAGCCACGGTGCCGGCGCGGATGTCATGAAGCGCATTGCCACCCCGATGATCGGCGGCGTGGTCACCTCCACGCTCATGGAACTGCTCGTGTACCCCGCCATCTTCTACCTCTGGCGGAAGCGGGGCATGAAGCGGATGCCGTAATCACCCGGCGTTCTGTTGATGCCCGCCGGAGATGACCGCCCGCGTTTTAGTGGCGCCTGCGGTTGAACTGCTGGAGCTTCATCGCCATGGGGTTCGGGTGCATGGCGCCGCGCTGTGGCATGGAGCCGGGGCCGGGCATGCCACCGTTTTTTCCCATCTTGGAGAACTGCCCCATCATCTTGCGCATCATGTCGAAGCGCTCGAGCAGGTCGTTCAGTTCGCTGACCGGGACGCCGGAGCCGGCGGCGATGCGGCGCCGGCGGGAGGCGTTGATGACGTCGGGCTTGGCGCGTTCGGCGGGCGTCATGCCGCAGATCATGGCCTCGACGCGCCGGAGCTGGTTGTCGTCGACATTCAGGTTTTCCTTGGACTTGGCGGTGCCGGGGAGCATGTCGAGCATGGCCATGACGCCGCCCATCTTCTTGAGCTTGCGGAGCTGGTCGCGGAAGTCGTTGAGGTCGAAGGTGTTCTTGCGCATCTTATCTTCGAGCTTCTTCGCCTCCGCCTCCTCGAAGTGCTCGGCGGCCTTTTCGACGAGGCTGACGACGTCGCCCATGCCCAGGATGCGCGAGGCCATGCGCTCGGGGTGGAACGCCTCCAGGTCGGGGATGCGCTCGCCCGTGCCGGTGAATTTGATGGAGCGGCCGGTGACGTGGCGCATGGACATGGCCGCGCCGCCGCGCGCGTCGCCGTCGAGCTTGGTCAGGATCAGGCCGGTGATGCCGAGGGCGTTGTTGAAATGTTCGGCGACGGAGACGGCCTGCTGGCCGAGCGCGGCGTCGGCGACGAGCAGGATCTCCTTCGGCTGGAGGGCCTCGCGGACCTTCACCAGCTCCTGCACCAGCTCGTCGTCGACCTGCAGGCGGCCGGCGGTGTCGAGGATCAGCACCTGCGCGCCCTGGCGGCTGGCTTCGGCGCGGGCTTCGCGGGCGACCTCGACGACGTCGAGCGTGCCGCGTTTCGCGAACACCGGGACGCGGATCTCGCGGCCGAGCGTCTCGAGCTGGTCGATGGCGGCGGGGCGGCGCAGGTCGCACGCGGCGAGCATGACCGTTTTCTTTTCCTTGGATACCAGCCACTGCGCGAGCTTGGCCGCGGTGGTGGTTTTTCCGCTGCCGTGGAGGCCGATGAGCATGACGACGGCGGGGGAGCCGGAGAGGTCCAGCGGCGCGTTGTCGCCGCCGAGCAGTTCCTTGAGGTGGTCGAAGACGACCTTGACCGCCTGCTGGCCCGGGGTGACGCTCTTGAGCACCTTCTCGCCGAGGCATTCGGCGCGGATCTTGTCCACGAACTCCTTCACCACCTTGAAGTTCACATCCGCCTCGAGCAGCGCGCGGCGGACTTCGCGCATGGCGTCATCGATGTTGGACTCGGTCAGCGCCCCGCGGCCTGTGAGGGTGCGGAAGACGTCGTGGAATCGGTCGGTCAGCTTGTCGAACATGGTATCGGGGTTCCGTTCTTAGGCGCAGGCGGCGGTGCGGCCGGCGGCAAAGGCTTTCAGGTTGACGTCGACGACGGCGGCGCCCTTGGCATGGAAGAGGCGGGCAATGCCGTCGAGCAGGGCCGTTTCCGGCAGCGGCAGGCGGGTGGAGAGCGCGCCGAGGAGGACCATGTTGCCGGAGCGGACGTTGCCGGCCGCCTTGGCCATCTCGTTCACCGGCAGGATCAGGTGGCGCGGCAGACGGCGGATCTCGGCGAGGATGGTTTCCACGGCCGGGTAGTCGGGGATGTTGACGAGCGGTTCGGCGGCGGTGACAATCCAGCCGTTCTCCGGGTTCAGGTGCGGCAGGTGGCGGAGCGCCTCCATCGGTTCCATGCCGCAGACGATGCCGGCGCCGCCGATGGGGACGAGGTCGGAGAAGATCGGGTCCGGGGAGATGCGCAGGTGCGCCTCGACGGCGCCGCCGCGCTGGGCCATGCCGTGGACTTCGGACTGTTTGACGCGCAGCCCCGCCGCGAGCGCGGCCTGGGCGATGACGCCGGCGATGCTCAGGATGCCCTGGCCGCCGACGCCGGCGATGACGATGTTCATCTTGCTCTGCTGCATGAGTCTTATTCCCTGTGACTGAATGTTTTGCATGGCCTTCAGACGCGCTTGTGGCGCGCGGTCTGGATGCATTCGCGGCTGGCGATGACGACGGTGACGCCCTTGTCGTTTCCGAAGATGGCGTCCTTGAGCGCCTCCACGTTCGCCGCGTGCTGCTTGGCGAGCGGGGTGATGGCGCGGATGCGGTCCGGGGGCACGCCGAGGCCGGCGCAGACCTTGTCGAGGCGGCCGGTGGCGAGCGATTCCTGGCCGCCGGTCATGCCGGTGGTGCCGTTGTCGAGGATGAGCACGGTGATGCGGCTGCCGTGGGCGACGGCGTCGAGAAGCGGCGTCATGCCGGAGTGCGTGAAGGTGGAGTCGCCGATGACCGCGATGGCGGGGAAGAGCCCGGCGTCCGCGGCGCCCTTGGCCATCGAGATGGAGGCGCCCATGTCCACGCAGGAATTGATCGCCTCGAAGGGCGGGAGCGCGCCGAGGGTGTAGCAGCCGATGTCGGCGAAGACATGCCCCTTGCCGGTGTCGCCGAGGGCGTCGAGCAGCGCCTTGTAGGCATCGATGTGCGGGCAGCCGTCGCACATCCGGGGCGGCCGGGCGCGGAGGACGGCGACGGGGTTGGCGGGCTGGAGGCCGGGGCGCGTCGGCAGGCCGAGGGCACGGGCGATGGTTTCGGACGAGAGCTCGCCGGTGCGGGGCAGGGCGCCGGTGAGGCGGCCGGTGATCGTCGGCGAGAGCCCGAGCGCGCCGTGCAGCGCCTCCTCGATGAACGGGGCGCCTTCCTCCAGCACCATGACCGTGCCGCAGGAATCGAGCAGGCGTTGGATGGCGGCCTTCGGCCACGGGTACTGCGAGAGTTTGAGGACCGGGTGCGGGCAGACGCCATCGGGGAACAGCTCGCGCAGGTAGTTGACGGTGATGCCGGCGGCGAGGATGCCGACGCTTTTGTCCGGGCCGTCCGTGAACGTGTTGAACGGCGACTGTTCGGCGAGGTCGAGGAATTTCGGCTGCTTGTCGAGCAGCCCCTGGTAGTTGCGGCGGGCGATGCCGGGGAGCAGGATGAAGCGCTTGGCGTCGGGCGGCATCGAGAGCGGGTTGGCGGCGCGGGCCGTGCCGGCGGTGCGCACGTCGGCGCGGGAGTGCGCCAGGCGCGTCGTGATCCGCATCAGCACCGGCACGCACATCGTCTCGGAAAGCTCGAACGCGTAGGCCATCATGTCGTACGCCTCCTGCTGCGAGGCGGGCTCCAGCGACGGGATGAAGGCGAACTTGGCGTAGAAGCGCGAGTCCTGCTCGTTCTGCGAGGAGTGCATCGAGGGGTCGTCGGCGGCGACCACCACCAGCCCGCCGTGGGTGCCGGTGACGGCGGCGTTGACGAAGCCGTCGGCCGCGACGTTCAGCCCGACGTGCTTCATGCAGACGATGGCGCGGCGCCCGGCGTACGACATGCCGAGCCCCTCCTCCATCGCCGTCTTCTCGTTGGCGGACCAGCGGGCGTGGACGGTCTTGGCGGCCGCCTGCGGAGTCCGCTGCACGTACTCCATGATTTCGGTGGAGGGGGTGCCGGGGTAGGCATAGCAGCCGGAGATCCCGGCATCGATGGCGCCCTGCGCAATCGCCTCATCCCCCAAAAGAAGTCGGATATCGCCCATGATTCGTCACTTTCCTGATGGCACGGATTTCACGCGGAAAAGACGCAGAATATAACCGCGCGCCGGGGGAATGCACGCGTGCGGGGCGGCGGCCGGGCGGAGGGGAAACGGAAAAACGGAAAGACGGAAAAAAGATAGGGATTCGGAAGGTCGGGAATTCGGAAGGACGGAAAGACGGAAAAAAGATAGGGATTCGGAAGGTCGGGAATTCGGAAGGACGGAAAGACGGGAAAAAGATAGGGATTCGGAAGGTCGGGAATTCGGAAGGACGGAAAGACGGGAAAAAGATAGGAACCCGGAAAAAAGGAAAAGACGGAAGAAGATGGCGCGCGGTCGTCTGAGGGGGCGTGTCTTTCTCCGGCCGCTACGGGCGGCGTACCGGAGTTTTGCCGTTCCGCTTGGAGCTCTTCACGTTCCGCCCGTCCGCGCCGGGGAGGGAACCCTCCGGGCGGGGTTGCGCGGCGGTGGTTTCAGCTTATATTTTCCGGAGCTTGCAGTCGTCCCGCTCGGGCGCGGGCCGGATGATTTGGCGGAACCCAACAAAAAGGAAGAAACAGATGAGCACGATTTACGACATCCAGGCGCGCGAAATCCTTGATTCCCGCGGCAACCCGACCATTGAAGTCGACGTGATCCTCGAGAACGGCGTGATCGGCCGCGCGGCCGTCCCCTCCGGCGCCTCCACGGGCGAGAACGAGGCGCTCGAGCTGCGCGACGGCGACAAGAAGCGCTACCTGGGCAAGGGCGTGCTCAAGGCTGTCGAGAACGTGAACGAAATCATCATGCCGGAGCTCGAAGGCTGGGATGTCTGCGACCAGGCCGGGCTTGACCAGATGATGATCGAGATGGACGGCACCGAGACCAAGAGCAAGCTGGGCGCGAACGCCATCCTCGGCGTCTCCCTGGCCTCCGCGAAGGCCGCGGCCGAACTGCTCGGCCTGCCGCTGTACCGCTACATCGGCGGCACGAACGCGAAGGTTCTGCCCGTCCCGATGATGAACATCATCAACGGCGGCGCGCACTCCGACGCCCCGATCGACTTTCAGGAATTCATGATCCGTCCGGTCGGCGCCGACTGCTTCCGCGAAGGCCTCCGCGCCGGTTGCGAAGTGTTCCACGCCCTGAAGAAAGTTCTCCATGACCGCGGCCTGAGCACGTCGGTCGGCGACGAGGGTGGCTTTGCCCCGAACCTGAACGGCGTCGAGGACGCGCTGGACGTCATCATGCAGGCAATCGGGAAGGCCGGCTATAAGGCGGGCAAGGACATCGTGATCGCGCTCGACTGCGCCGCCTCCGAGTTCTACGACCGCGAGAAGAAGCTGTACGTCTTCAAGAAGGCCGCCAAGGGCAAGAAGCCGGTGACCAAGGACGCCGCCGCGATGACCGCCTACTACAAGAAGCTGATCACCGATTACCCGATCGACTCGATCGAGGACGGCATGTGCGAGTGCGACTGGGCTGGCTGGAAGCTGCTGACCAAGGAAATCGGTTCGAAGTGCCAGCTCGTCGGCGACGATCTGTTCGTCACCAACGTGAAGTACCTTGCCAAGGGCATCAAGGAGAAGGCCGCCAACTCCATCCTCGTCAAGGTCAACCAGATCGGCTCGCTGACCGAGACGTTGGACGCCGTCGAGATGGCGCACCGCAACGGCATGACCGCCGTGCTGTCGCACCGCTCCGGCGAGACGGAAGACTCCACCATCGCCGACATCGCGGTGGCCACGAACTGCGGCCAGATCAAGACCGGCTCCGCCAGCCGTTCCGACCGCATGGCGAAGTACAACCAGCTCCTCCGCATCGAGGAACAGCTCGGCGACCTCGCCCGCTACGGCCGGTAAGGGTTGCTGGCAGGGGGCCGGATGTCGTCGGCGGCGGAGGCCGCCGGGGCGTCCGGACCGGAACAGGACGGACGGGGGAGGCGCAAACCTCCCTCGTTTCATTTCCGGCATCCGTATTGACAGGAATGAGAAAAGGCGGGGAACCCATGGCTGGCAAAACCCTTTTGGGGAAAGTGCTTGCGGCGCATCTTGTCGGCGGCGACTATGTGCCGGGCGGCGAGATCAAGATCCGCATTGACCAGACGTTGTGCCAGGACGCGACGGGAACCATGGCGTGCCTGGAGCTGGAGGCGCTTGGGGTGTCGCGGGTGAAGACCGAGCTGTCGGTCATCTACGTCGACCACAACACGCAGCAGAACGGGCCTGAAAACCAGAACGACCACCTCTATCTGCAGACGGTCGCGGCGGCCAAGGGCGCCTATTTTTCCCGGCCGGGCAACGGCATCTGCCACCAGGTGCACCTGGAGCGTTTCGGCGCGCCGGGGAAGACGCTGCTGGGCTCGGACTCGCACACGCCGACCTGCGGCGGGCTCGGCATGGTCGCCATCGGCGCCGGCGGGCTGGACGTGGCAATGGCGATGGGCGGAATCCCGTTCAAGATCCAAGTCCCGAAGGTGATCGGCGTGCGGCTGTCCGGCAGGCTTCAGCCGTGGGTGGCGGCGAAGGATGTGATCCTGCACCTGCTCTCGATTCTCACGACCAAGGGCAATGTCGGCTGCGCGGTGGAGTATTTCGGGACGGGCGCGGCATCGCTGTCGGTGCCGGAACGCGCCACGATCACGAACATGGGTGCCGAGCTGGGCGTGACTTGTTCCATTTTTCCATCCGACGCGAAGACGAGGGCGTTTCTCAAGGCGCAGGGGCGCGAGGCGCAGTGGTGTGAGCTGGCGGCGGACGCGGACGCCGTTTACGACCGCATCATCGAAATCGACCTCGGCGCGCTGGCGCCGTTGGCGGCATGCCCGTCGAGCCCCGACCTGGTCCGGCCGGTGCGCGATCTGGCCGGCAAGGCGGTGCAGCAGGTCGTCATCGGCTCCTGCACGAACAGCTCGCTGAAGGACATGATGACGGTGGCGGCGGTGCTGGAGAAGAAGCCGGTGCATCCGCTGGTTTCGCTGGCAATCGCGCCCGGGAGCCGGCAGGTGCTGGAGACGCTGGCGCGCAACGGTGCGCTCGCTTCCATGATCCGTGGCGGCGCGCGCATCCTGGAGAGCGCCTGCGGCCCGTGCATCGGCCAGGGGCTGAGCCCGGCGAACGGCGCGGTATCCGTGCGCACCTTCAACCGCAATTTCGCCGGGCGGACCGGCACCAAGGGCGACCAGTGCTATCTGGTCAGCCCGGAGACGGCGGTCGCGGCGGCGGTGACGGGCGTGTTCACCGATCCGCGCGCCCTCGGCCTGGAATATCCGAAGTGGAAGCAGCCCGCCAAGTTTTTGGTGGACGACAGCATGATCCTGCCGCCTCCGCCGGAGGGGACGCCGGTCGAGATCGTCCGCAAGGACACCATCGGCGCGCCGCCGGTGTGCAGGCCGTTTCCGAAGGATGTCGACGGGACGGTGCTCTGCCGGCTGGGCGACAAGATCACGACCGACCACATCATGCCGGCCGGCGCCTTTCTCAAGCACCGCAGCAACATCCCGGTTTATGCGAAATATGTCTTCCACTGCCTCAACGAGGCCGGCATGCCGACCTTCTCCGAGAAGGCGGCGGCGGTGCGCGACGCGGGCGGGCAGGGGGTCATCGTGGCGGGTGAGAGCTACGGACAAGGATCCTCCCGCGAACACGCGGCAATCTGCCCGATGTATCTTGGCGTGCGCATCGTGATGGCGCTGGGAATCGAGCGGATCCATGCGGCGAACCTGGTCAACTTCGGCATCCTGCCTGCGGTGTTCGAAAGCCGCGCGGACTACGAAGCGCTGGCGGAGGGATGCAAGATCATCGGCGCGGACGTTCCGGGGCAGCTCTGCCGGAACGGGCATGTGGAATGGACGGCCGTCCGTGCGGACGGAAGCCGCTTCACGTTCCGCTGCCGGCCGGTGCTGTCGGCGGAGGACTTGCAGGAACTGCTGGCCGGCGGCCGCCTCAATGTCCGCTGAGCTTTCCTGCGGGATGAATTCTGTGATATATTGCCTGCGTTAAAACACGCGGAATGCTTTCAGGCGAAAGGGCCGCAACGTGGGTTTCTCAAAAGGTCTGACACGGATCCAGCCCATGCGCCCCGGCGGCATGGCCACGCTCACGCTGGCCATGGGGCCGGACGGTACTCAATGGGTGCTTCGGGAGCTGCAGGAAAAGTACCGCTGGAATTTCCGGATGCACTACCGGTTCTTCCGCGGCGCCCGCATCCGCCGCCGCGTCTGCCCGCACCCGAACATCGTCACTTCCACCTGCTGGGGGTACAACGCCAACTTCCTGCCCTGCGAACAGCTCGAGTACTGTCCGGGCGAAAACCTCGCGATCCTGATCTGCCACAAAGATCCGATCGTCAGCCGGCACCTGTTCCCCATCCTGCGCCAGGCCTGCGAAGCCATCTCCCATGTCCACTCCCAGGGCTACATCCATCTGGATGTGAAGCCTGAAAACATCATCGTTTGGGAGCAAGAAGGCAAACTTCGTGTGAAGCTGACCGATTTCGACCTCAGCCTGCGGATGAGCGCGACCCGGGACCAGCGCAAGGCTGGCACGCCGGAATACATGGCCCCCGAGCAGCTCGACGGCGGCCGCATCGGGCCGGAGACCGACATCTTCGCCTTCGGCGTGATGGCCTATTTCCTGCTCACCGGCAAGAAACCGTTTGCCGGGGAGTCCATGAACCACATGTACACACAGAAGACCAGCGGCCGCTTCCAGGTGCAGGAGCCGTCCAAGCTTGTCGCCGGCATCGCCCCCAAACTGAACTGGCTGGTCATGAAATGCCTGGAGTGCGAGCCGGCAAACCGCTTCCCGAACATGACCTACCTGCTGCAGGAACTGAACCGGGTCTGACCGGAATGCGGCACCCATCCGCCATCCCCGGACCGCGGAGTTCCGGATTGCGGCTCCGCCCGAGTTCTTCCGCAATTGGAAGCGGGGTTTCATGCATTATATTTTCGGTCACGCCATTCCGCGGAAGAACGGGGCAGGCCGATGTATTGGTACTACAAATATCCGCTACTGCTGCTGGTCGCCGTCCTGACGGCGTGGGTGGCACATTGGGGCTGGAGCCGGATGCCCCGCGTGGAGGCGGCGGCGGTTCGGCCGTCCGCGGCGGAGCGCCTGCGCACGGCGCGGTTGGCGGCGCGGAAAACGCCTTCCCCGACCGTTGCGGAGGCGAGGGTGAGGGCGCCGGGTCCGGCGGCCGTTCCGGCGGTTGACGCCGCCGCGGCGGAGCTGGAGCGGAAACTGAAGCTGGCGGAGGAGAACGCCGCCGCCGGCAAGTTGATCATGGCCCGCGGGCTGGCGGAGGATCTGCTCCGGGCGCCGGGGGTGAAGCCGTTCGGGCCGCAGTGGTTCCGGGCAGCGGACGTCGTGGGAAGGGTGAACACAGCGCTCGCCGCGACGACGGCGCCCGCGCCGGAAAAGGTTCGGTGCGTGGTGCAGGCGGGCGACACGCTGAACGCCCTGGCGAGAAAATATCAGGTCACCGTCGAAGCCATCGTGAGGGCGAACAGCTTGGACACGGCCAACCCGGCCATCCATCCGGGCATGGTTTTGTCGGTGCTGCCGGCCAAGTGGTCGGTGGAGGTGCTCAAGGGCCGTTTCGTGCTGCTGGTGCGCAACGGCGACAGACTGTTCAAGTATTACAGGGTCGGGATTGGCAGGGAAAACCGGACGCCCGCCGGGGGTTTCAAGGTTTCCACCCGGCTGCGGGAGCCGGAATGGTCGCCGCCGGGGCGGCCGCCGGTGCCGTACGGCAGACCGGAAAATATTTTGGGAACGCGCTGGCTCGGGCTCCAGCCCGCAGAGGGGACCGATCCGACGCTGAAGGGGTTTGGCATTCATGGGACATGGCAGCCCGAGACGGTCGGGACCGCCGCCAGCGAAGGCTGTGTCCGCATGAAAAATGAAGATGTGAATGAACTGTTCGACCTGATACCAACCGGAACCCGAGCAACCATCAAGGACGAATAACCCATGCCGGTCATCCTCGAATTTGAAAAGTCGATTTACGAACTGGAAGAGAAGATCAACCAGCTCCGCGAGTTCAGCCGCACCAACAAGGTGGACATGGCGCAGAGCGTCGTGGAACTGGAGGCGCGCATCGAGGAGACGAAGAAGCGCGTCTTCTCCAGCCTGACGCCGTTTCAGCGCGTGCAGCTCGCCCGCCATCCCGACCGCCCGTTTCCCCGCGACTACATCAACCGCCTGTTCACCGACTTCATCGAACTGCACGGTGACCGCCGCTTCTCCGACGACCATGCCATCATCGGCGGCTTCGCCAAGTTCGACGGCAAGCCCGTGATGGTCATCGGCTCGCAGAAGGGGCGCAACCTCAAGGAAAACGTCAAGTGCCACTTCGGCTGCGCGAACCCCGAAGGGTACCGCAAGGCGCTGCGTCTGATGAAGATGGCGGACAAGGCCGGCGTGCCGGTCGTGTCGCTGATCGACACCCCGGGAGCCTATCCCGGCATCGGCGGCGAGGAGCGCCATGTCGCGGAGGCGATCGCCGTCAACCTGCTGGAGATGTTCAACCTGCGCGTCCCCGTCGTCTGCATCGTCACCGGCGAGGGCGGCAGCGGCGGCGCGCTCGGCATCGGCGTCGGCAACCGCGTCATGATCATGGAGAACGCCTACTACTCGGTCATCACTCCCGAAGGTTGCGCCGCCATCCTCTGGCGCGACCCGGCCGCCACGCCGCAGGCCGCGGCGTCGCTGCGTCTGACCAGTTCCGACCTGCTGAAGCTGAAGGTCGTCGACGGCATCATCCCCGAACCGCTCGGCGGCGCGCACCGTGACATCGAAGCCGCCGCGAAACAGCTTGGCGAAATCCTGCGCCAGCAGATCGACGAGCTTTCCAAGCTCAGCCCGGAAAAACTCCGCGAACAGCGCTACGACCGCTTCCGCGCCATCGGCGTCTTTTCGGAGGAGAAGCCGGCCGGTGCCAAGGCCGCGAAGTCCGCAAAGGCAAAGAAGAAATGACCGGAACCGCAGCGGTCGTCACCATACGCCCGGCCCGGCCCTCGGACGCCGCGGCAATCGCCGGCCTGCTGGCGCCGTACGCCGCCGCGGGGCTTGTCCTGCCGCGCACGGCGGAGGAGATCCGGCATCACGTCGGGCGTTTCCTGGTCGCCGCCCGCGGCGCCCGCGCCCGCGGAAAAATCCTCGGCTGCGTCGCGCTCCGGGACTATGGTGCCGGCCTGTTTGAGGTGCGCTCCCTTGCCGTCGCCCAGTCCGAAAACGGCAGCGGCCTCGGCTCACGCTTGGTGGCCGCCTCGGTCGCCGGTGCAAAGGCGCGCGGCGCCCACCGCGTCTTCGCGCTGACCCTCCGCCCGAACCTCTTCCGCCGCCTCGGCTTCACTGTCGTCGAGAAGGAGCTTTTCCCGCAGAAGGTCTGGACCGACTGCAAGCACTGCCCCAAGCTCCACTGCTGCGACGAGATCGCCGTGCTCTTCGACCCGAAGTGACGCTGCCCGGCGTGGGGGCCGTTTCGCGTTTGGATTCCCATTGGGGTTACATACACCGGCCCTTGGCAGGAGGGATGCTGCATTTCCACCTCGCCGTTCACGTCGCGGCTTTTCCGGGCTGGCGGCGGCCGGTGCCCGGCTTCTTCTGAAGGCTGTCGCCGAGGTCCTCGCGGGTTTCGGCGGCGAGTTTTTCGAGTTCGGCGACGATGTCGGGATGCTTGTCCTTGACGTCGGTGGTTTCGCCGGGGTCGGCGGCGAGGTCGTAGAGGGCGTAGGTGGCATGGCCTTTGGTGTAGGGGCCGCCTTTGCCGTCCTTGCCTGGTTTGACGCCGACGTACGAGCGGTGGTTGTGCGGGAAGACGAGCTTCCACTGGTCGCGGCGGACGGCCTCGAGGTCGTTGGCGTTGTAGTAGTAGAGGAAGGTCCGGCGAGGGCAGGCGTCCTTCTTGGCGAAGAGGAGCGGGGCGATGTCGACGCCGTCAATCCTGAGCGCGGGGAGTTTTGCGCCGGAGAGCGCGGCGACGGTCGGCAGCAGGTCGAGGGTGGCGGCGAGCTGCCTGCATTCGCTGCCGGCGGGGATTTTGCCGGGCCAGCGCATGATGCAGGGCTCCTTTTGGCCGCCGTCGAAGCTGCAGCCTTTGCCTTCGCGGAGGCCGTAGCAGGTGCCGGCATGGTTGCCGTAATTGAGCCAGGGGCCGTTGTCGGAGGTGAAAACGACGAGGGTGTTGTCGTCGATGCCGCACTCCTTCAGGGTCTTGAGTACTTCACCGACGGACCAATCGATCTCCATGGCGACATCGCCGTACATCCCCTGCTGGCTTTTGCCGCGGAACTTGTCGGAGACGCCGAGCGGGACATGCGGCATGCTGTGCGCGAAGTAGAGAAAAAACGGCTCCTTGGCGTGGGCTTTGATGAAACCGACCGCGTGTTCGGTGTAGCGGGTGGTGAGCTGATCCTGCTTGGCGTGGGTGGTGATGTCGTCGATGGGCTCCTGGTTGCGGAACAGCTTGAGGACGGGGTAGCCGTCCTTGCGTTCCGGCTTGTTGGTCCACATGTCGTTGGAGTAGGGCAGCCCGAAGTAATCATCGAACCCGTGGTTCCACGGCATGAACTGCGGCGCGTCGCCGAGGTGCCACTTGCCGACCATCCCCGTTACATAGCCCTGGGCCTTGAGCATGGTGGCAATGGTGGTTTCGCTGGCGGAGAGGCCGATTTTGGAACGGGGCATGAGTGCGCCGGTGATGCCGACGCGGTTGGGGTAGCAGCCGGTGAGCAGGCCGGCACGGGAGGCGGAACAGACGGCCTGCGCGGCGTAGAAGTTGGTGAAGCGCATGCCCTCTTTGGCCATCCGGTCCAGGTTGGGCGTGGTCCAGCCCCTGGCGCCGAAGCAGCCGAGGTCGGTGTAGCCCAGGTCGTCGCAGAAGATGACGACGATGTTTGGCTTTGCGGGGGATACCGGAGCGGGCGGCGGGGCCGCAAGCATTGAATTCCAAGAAGACGCGCTCATGATGGCGCCGGCAACAAACAAACGACGGGCTGGATGCATGGGAACTCCTTTACGGAATCTAACTTTTGGCGGATGTTATTTTCATGCCGCCAACCACGGTAATGTGGCCTGTGGTGTTTGGAGGGAAGTGCGATGTGTTTTTTGAAACATTCGGTCAAGACACCAATGGCAACCTCCGGTCCGGTGCCTGGCGGTGGCTACTTCTGGAGTGGAGGTTTCTCGCTGTCACCAGGCTGTGCGGTTTGGAAGTGGCCGGCTTTGGCGGGCCAGGTCTTGCCGCCGGCGACACCGCCGCCATCGAACGCCTCACTCAGTACATCGTCCGCTACCCCTTCAGCCTCACCCCCGCTGCCAGTCACCCCCCCCCCCTCTGTGACGCCGGAGACGACGAAGATACACCATATCGTAAAAAATGCCGCCAACGCTGGGCCACCCTCATCAAGAAAGTGTACGAAATCAACCCGCTCCTCTGCCCGAGTCGAGCCGGGGGGCGAGACGGGCTGACGACCGGAGGAAGTCAGCAACGGAGCAAAGCGGAGCGGCAACTGCGGTGCCCCAAATGAAAGTCATCGCCTTCCTCGAACGCCGCCACCATCATCCAGCGCATACTGAAGCATTGCGGTCGCGGGGAAAACCCCGTACCCCGCGCCCCCCAATCCAACGTTTCCCCCTCCTTTTTCCCGCCGCCAAAACCATTACCAACGCTTGCCCCAAAACCTTGCTTTCCTGAATGCCGCCGCTATCTTTCCACCATAGTTCAAAAAAGCAATTTCCTGTCAACCCCGATGAATCCCTCCGGAGTCCCGCATGCGCACCGCCATGCTCCTCGCCGCCGCCCTCGCCGGTCCCTTCTGCGCGGCCGCTGAAGCGCCTGCGGACCGGGCCGTCGCCCTGATGAAGAAGGGCGTTACCCTGCCCCTGGAACTGACCGCAGCCCTGACGCCGGCCATGGATCCCAAGGATCGGCCGAAGAAGGACACAGGCATCAACATCCTAGTGGACCAGGCACACCAGACCCAGTTTGCGGTGCTGTGGGGCATGTCCGGCGAGATGCGCGGCATGGGCCACCGGGTCAGCACCAGCTGCGCCGCCTTGGACAGCGTCCTCGTGCCCGGGAAGCCCAACCGCATCCGTAAACAGATCGGCGACCTCGAACCCTTCGCCTGGTGGCCGGCGGCGACCTTCAACGTGGTCGTCACCGACCAGCAGGATCTCAACGCCCAGCCGTATACACCGATGGAGATTGACACCCTGGCACGCTTCGTCCAGGCCGGCGGCGGCCTGATGGTCTTCGCCGGACGCCCGGACCAGAGCCGGGTGGACAACTGGAGCCTCAACACCCTGCTCAATCGTTTCGGCGCCACCATCACCGCCGAGCAGGACAAGGTCGACGGTCAGAAGCGCGCCGTGCTGGCGCTGGGGAAGGAATGGACCGTCGATATCGTTGGTACCGCCCAGAAACCGTTGCGGGCGCGGCGCATCCAGGGCAAGGGCCGGGTCATGGTCATGGAACGCCGTGACCTGATCACCAAGGTGAAGGACGAGACGGCGGTGGCCTTCGCCAAGCGCACCGCGGCCTTCGATGAACTGTTGCGCTGGCTTGCGGGCGGCAAGCCGCCGGTGGGCGGCGACTGGCGGCTGCCCAACACCGGCGGCGTCGGCATCTTCCCCGAGAAGGAGCAGAACCTTGGTAGCGTGGTGGTGTCCTATGCCTCCAACCAGACCGCCGATGCCTTGGCCTGCATAGAGAAGGACATCCCCGCCGCGGCGAAGCAGATCCTCGAGTGGTTCCCCTGCGCCACCTACGAGGAACCCTACCATCTGGTGATCTGCGCCGGCGGCGGCGGCGGTTGGGCCATTAATCCGCGTCCCAAGGCGGCGGCGGTGATCGAATACCAGCCCCTATCCATCCTCGGCGTGTTCGCCCACGAGATGGCCCACACCAAGGGCGGCCCCACCAGCCCCAAGGGAGAACTGGCCGGTTCCTTTCCCCATGGCAACCAGGGCGAGGAGCACGCCGGCTGGTTCCAGGGCAAGATTACCGCGCAGTTCAATCCGCCGGACCGCACGAGATCCAACCGCGACTGCAACAGCATCCTCGCCCTGGAGAAGAAGAAGGGGCGACTGCTGGATCTGGCGAAATACGACCATGAATTCTGGGGCAAGGGACCGAACTGGACCAAGATGTGGTGGGCGTGGCAGAAGATCGAGGACCGCTACGGCACCACCTGGTACCCGCGATGGTACTGGGTGCGCAACCAGCGCTGGCAGGATGATCCGAAGCACAGGGAGAGCTGGGACGAGATGGTGGAGGACATGAGTATCGCCGCCGGCGAGGATCTCGCGCCCTTCTTCGTGGCCATCGGCACGACCCTGGAGGTGAAGCGGCGGGAACGGACCACCTTTCTCGGCACCGCGCTGGAGCTGCCGACAGCGCCCCTCGACACCGGCCCCGCCGGGAATGTCCACCTGGATCCCATAGGGGATTTCACCAAGCCGCTGCCGCCGGCCAGGCGCTGATCGCGAGGGATCCGCAGGCGACGTCGCGCCATTGGGGTCACATTTGCGCCATTGGGTGTGACCAAAAATCCTTAATGGTGCGGCAGTCTATGAGATTGGATCTGTGTATTATCGGTTTGGTACTGCCAGGTAAAATTACAGGGAGCAACAAAATGAAGCCTCCCGGGAGGCTTCATTTTTCGGGAAATGCTCCGGCCGGCCGGAAGCAGTCGGCGGCGAGGAGCCCGACTGGACCGGTGCCGGGGGCCGCCCGTGGTGTGCATCAGAGTAGGGGTTCGACCTCGAAGCGGCCGGCGGCGTCGGGCTTGCCGTCGGGGGCGTCGAGTTCGATGCGCACGGCCAGCTTGCGCCCGGCCGTCCAGCCCTTGAGGTCGAGGACGGTCTCCACCTTGCCGCCGGGTGCGAGCGCCGCGGCGGGGCTGGCGGAGGCGAGGAGGTCGCCGCCGGCGCGCACGGAGACGCTGCGGATTTTCAGGGTGTCCCTGCCGCCGCTGTGAATGATGCTGAATGCATATTTCCCCGCGTGGTCGAACTGTTTGGCCGTGTCTAGGGTGAGGGTCCAGGCATTGGGGCCGGGCTTGAGCTGGCCGGCATAAAAACCGTAGCAGACGGCCACCGGCTCGGGGAGCTTGTTGTACATGGCCAGGTAGCCGATGGCGCCGAGTCCCCAGAAGGTGTCCGGGTCGAGCCGGTGGATGTCGCGCTGCACGTCGAAGCGCTGCTCCTCATGCCCCGGCCACCGGCGGTACACGTGGAACTTGCCGATCATGATGCGCTGGACCTGTTCGTGGTTGAGCCAGCGGTTGGCGGGGCTGCGGAGTTCGCGGTCCAGCAGGGCGAGGGCCTCCTCGTACTTCTTCTCTCCGGCGAGCTTGCAGGCTTCGTTGACCATGGGCGGTGTACTACGGGGGTCGGGCTGGAACTGCATGCGGCGGAGGATGCCGGATTCGTCCTTCGGATCGGCCTGTTTAATCTGCTCGCGGACGGAGTTGTAGGCGCCGTCGAAGGCGATACCGGGATCCAGAGCCTCGAGCCCTTTCCATAGGAGTTCGGCCTTGGCGGCGCCGGCGGCCTTTTCGGCAAGCGCCCAGCACTCGTCGCGCCTGATGCGTTTGCCCTGCATGGCCTGGATGCGCGCGGCGAGCGTGGCGGGCGTGAGCCCGAGGCGCGGCTTGTCCTCGCTGGCGATTGGGCGCCCCTGGCCGTCCATGAGGGCAACGCGCGGGATGGTGCAGCCGCGCCAGCCGAAGCCTTCGTTGGCTTCGATTTCACTGATGGTGCGGATGCCGGCCTCAAGCGCGGGGGCCGTGAGCAGGGCGGCCCGGATGCACCCCGGCACATGCTGGCCCCAGGGCGTTTTGCTGATGATGCGCACGGTCAGCGACGCGCCGGCGGGCACCGGTTTTTCGAGGACCAGCATCAGCGTCCGGCGGACGTGCTGGTGTGCGGCGGCGTTCCAGAGGTTGTCGATGTTGTCGGAAATGCCGTCGATGGCCTTCCGCGCGGGCCAGTGCCCTTCGCTGGCGCTGCCCCAGGCGGCCACCGCGCGCAGTGGTTTTCCGTCGGTGCCGGCGAGCTCGATTTCCGAGATGGCAAAGTTGCCGTTGCTTGCGCGGCCGGGACCGCGGCCGGGCAGGCTGTCGTGCGGGGGGAAGTCGAAACGCAGGAGGGTGCCGCCGGTCCGCGCCTTGAGCGTGAGTGTCAGCGTGTCGTTCGGCGGGTTGTTGCCGGAGGCGAGGACGCTGCCGTCGTCCTGCCGAACGAGGGTCGCGCCGCCGGCGGACCCCGCCTGGACGATGTCGCAGGGGGGCGCGGCGGCGGCGGGATCTGCGGCGGCTTGGAGGCGCTGCGCGGGGGAGAGGGTCGGCACGGTGTCGGACCGTTCCGCATTCTCCGGGCAGCCGGGCTCGACCGGTTTGCCGCCGGGAGTTTCCGGCCTGTCCACGACGACCAGGGTGGCGACCTTGCCGGCGGCGGCCGCGAACTCCGCCCTGTCCCAGACATCGGCCAGCAGCTTTTCGCCGAGATGGCTCCAGTCGCTGCCGCGCTGGAAGACGGCAATGTCGCGCCCGGTTGTTTTGGCGAACTCCAGCGCCTCGCCGTAGTTTTTGGCGCGGACGGCGGCGGGTGCTGCGCTCTGTGCCGAAGCGAGGGCGGGCAGAAGGAGGAGCGCGGCGGTGGCCAGCGCGCGGTGCGGTCGTGTTTTCATCAGTAGAGTTTCTTTCCGTAGACCATGATGCCGCGGAGGTGGAACGGCTCGCTGCGCTTCTTGTCCTCGGGGCGCTCGATGCGGACGTACTTGGCCCGGAGTTGTTTGGCGGCGGGCAGTTCGATGCGGTAGAACGGCTTGTTCTCGGTGAAGGTGGCCAGCTCGGTCCAGGTCTTGGCGTCGGTGGAGGCGGAGATCCTGAGCGGGACTTCGCGCTCGCCGGCCGCCTCGTAGCGGTTAACGACGATGACGCCGCTGAGCATGCTGTCTCCCGCAAGCTGGACCTGCACCCAGGGATTCAGCTCCGCCCGGGTGTGGAAGAAGCCGCCGAACGCATTGCCGCGCAGCAGCGCGCGGTAGGAGATGGGGCGGTCGCTGCCGCCATCCGAACTGCTCATGGACAGGGTGGCTTCCTGAGTGAGGAGGATGCCGGGGATTGGAGTGACTTTCGGGAAGGCGGCGGCCTGCTGCGAGTTCATGTGTAGGTCCCCGGGCTGCAAGGGGGGGAGTAGCTTGTCGGACATGGAGCACCAGAGATTCATGGTCGGGAGGTCGCCGCGCTGGCAGGCCGCCAAGATGCCGTTCTGAATCTGGCCGCGCATGAAGTTCGGGTCGGCGGCGCTTCCGCGGGAACGAAAATAGGCGTACATGGCGTTGGCGAACGGCTGCGCAGTGGCCGGATTGTTGCCGAAGCGGCTCTGGCCCCACGCCAGAACCTGGCCGAAAATCCAGTCATGGGGCGGCTTGGCGGTGTGGATGGCCAGGCCCCGTTGGAAGAACTCGATGCCGCCGGCCGCGTTGCCGAGGCGGTCGGCCTGCCAGTTGAGGATGCCGTCATACGGATAGCCCTCGAAGCGGTCCGCCTTCTCCTGGCGCAGCTCACGGTTGAACTCGATGAACAGGGCAAGCCGCTCGGCTGTGTTTTTGGAGGCGATGGCTTTGTCCAGCGTGCGGGTCACGAGCGCCCAGCCGGCCTCCGAATAGGGCGCGAAGGTCCGCGCCGCGCGCCGGGCCAGCTCCAGCCATTTCTCGGGCGGCACCGCGTTCCCCAGCCCTTCCAGCGCCTTGGTGTACTCAAGCCAGGTGCCGTAGTTGAGGGGCTGCGCGCGCACGGCCTCCTCGTAGGTGTCCGTCCAGGCGCCGGGCTGCGCGCCGCCGCCGGCCTCGACGGCCAGGTTCAGCGCGCCGCCGCCCTGGCTGAACTCCAGGCGGAACGGATGGCGCCCGGCGGCGAGCGTCAGCTCTTTCTCCTGCCGGTTGCACTGGGCGGAGAGGGCGGGCGCGCCGTCGACGGACAGGCGGCTGCTGTCGTCGGAGAGCAGCGCGAACTTGGCCGTCCCCGTCCGGTTCACCTCGAGTGCGCCTTCCCAGACGACGCCGAAATTGATGGGGTTCGCCGGCTGGACGGACGCCAGGTCGAACGGCTTCTCCGAAACCCCGCTTCCGTCCGGCGTGAGCTTGGCGAAATCCGGGAGCCCGGCGCCGACGTTCTGCCGGTACAGCGCGTAGCGCATGCCCGGCAGGAAACGGACCCGTAGCCGCGCGACGTCCTGCTGCAGGCGCGCCGCCCAGCAGAGGCGGCTGGCCGCCAGCTGGCGCTTCCGGTCCTGGTACACGATCTCATAGAGGCGGTGCACCGTGGCGTAGCCGGTGCCGTCCCAGCCGGGGGCGCTGAAACTGGTCGGCCAGGTGACGTTGTAGGCGACCGGCCATTCCTTGCCGACCCGGATGACATAGGCGCAGTGCCCCGGCTGCCCCACCGGCGTCGAGGGCACGCCGTGGGACCGGGCGGAGTCGGAGCCGTAGTGGGAGAGCGAGCCGCAGACGCCGCCGACGACGCGGGTCGCCTCCTTCCAGCCATATGCATGATCCCACGGGCGGTAATACAGCGGCCCCTGGACGCTGTCGCCGTACGCATTGTCGCCGAGGTACCAGCAGGCCCAGCAGGCACCGAAATAGTCGCCGATGGTGAGCTGCCGGTCATCCAGAAGGTACTGGTAGTCGCGGGCATTGCCCTCCGTGAAAAGCGCATAGCGCATCTCGCGCACGTCGAGCGTGTCGAAGGAGGCGTGCAGCAGCAGCGCCCGGTGCGCGCGCTGGACATGGTTGAAGCGGTCCACCAGCCGGTAGCGGTTCATCCCGCCTCCTTGCAGCGCCAGCGCCGTGGCCAGTCGGCGGTACACGTTCCGGTCCAGGTCCTTGCCGTGATGGTAGAGGAGCCACAGATTTTCCAGCGCCTGCGCCGGTCCTCCCGCGGGCGGGCCGGAAGCCAAGAATGACTCGATCCACGCCGGATCGTTCAGGAAGCGTTTCAGGAACTCCTGCCCACCCTCCTTTTTTGCGATCTCCGCAACATTGTCGGTCCCGCAGCCGCGGATCAGCTCGTGCTGCGCGAGTCCGGCCTGCATGACGGGGTCCGCCAGGGCGGCGGTCACGGCGGTCGCCCCCCCCGCGAACTTCGTGGCGAGCACGGCGCCAAGCTTGTCCTGGATGCCAAGGAAATCGTTTTTTGCCAGCAGTACGGCAAACTCTCCGCCAAGCGGTCCGGACTGCAGCGCCACTGCCGGTGCCGCGGGTGCCTCCGCCGCGACGTCCGGTGCCGCCGCCAGTATGGCGGGAGCGCGCGGCATGACCAGGAATGCCACGGCCACAAGCGCCGCCGCGCCACCCAGCCCCAGGCAGAGTTTGGTCAACCCGCTCATGCCCGCCGCCTTTTTCTGCGGCCCGGCGTGCGGCATGTAGGCCGCCGGATTCCGTTGCGGCGCGGCCGGTCGCGCCGGGGCCGCTTGGGGCTGTGCGGCCGCCGGCGCCACGAAGGCGCTGTCGCACACGCCGCAGCGCAGCTTCCGTCCGGCAATCCCGTCTTCAAGTTCATATGCCGTCTGGCACTGCGGACATTTGCACCGGATCATGCGGCCCCCTTTTGCGGATGGCTGCCTGTTGTGGCATCAAATCGATAGCGGTGGCCGGGATGTGTCGTCGCTCCGCGGCCCGACCTGCGGGCGTTCGAGGCGGAACGGGGCCTCCTCCACGGAACGGACCTCCTGATTGGGTTCGACTGTCGCTACCTGGGATGGTTCCTTTGAATGCCACATTTTTTTGCAGCCGACGGCGACGTTTCCTGTGATGCGGGTGCCGACCGGTTTTTCCGGCTGTTCCTGAAGGGTTTTGGCGAGCATGGGATAGCGGGAGATCCACGGCTCCGCGGCGGTCGGCATGGCGGCGAGGCGTTCTTTCATGAGCGGGAGCATTTTTCCGGCCCAGCCGGCGGCGCGGCTGTCGAGGTGGAGGGCTTCATCGCAGCCGATGATGATGTTGCGGGTCACGGTGTTGTGGCGGCCGCCGCCGACCAGGACGCCGAGGGCGGTGCGTTCGATCAGGTTGTTCTCGACGGTGATGCCGGAGAGCATGTCGTCGAGGTAGATGGCGCAGGGCCAGCGGCCGGGGTTGCCGCCGAGGTCGTGGATCCAGTTGCCGGAGATGACGGTGCCGAAGGTGGTCCAGTCGCGGCCGCCGTAGATGGCGCCGCAGTCGCCGGTCTCGGTGAGGACGGTGTGGATTTCGTTGTTGCGGATGCGGTGCTCGTTGCCGCCGAAGAGGATGGCGGTGTGCGGGGCGTTGAAAAACAGGCAGTTCTCGACGGTGGTCCCGACGCCGTTGAGGTTGACGCCCGGGGCGTAGGTGCGCTTGAGCCGGCTGAAGTCGCGGAACTCGCAGCGGGCGATGCGGTGGTTGGCCGGGGTGAGGCTGGCGCGGTCGCCGCCGGAGATGTCGACGCCGCAGCCGCCCAACCGGGAGAAGCGGCAGTCGGCGACGGTGATCCGGTCGCCGCCGGCGGTGACGCCGTTCCGGCCGAGGGCGGTGAACGTGCAGCGGTCGAACCCGATTCCGGAACAGGCGGTGAGCGCGGCGCCGTCGGCGCGGCCGTGGGCGAAGGTGATGCCCTCGAAGCGGGTATGGCTGGCGTGGTCCATGGCGACCAGCGGGGCGCCGGACCAGGAAAGGATCAGGCCACGTCCCTCCTGCCCGGGCCCGAGCAGGACGAGGATGCGCCGGTTGGCCGGTTCGACGGCGTATTCCCCGGGCTGGTCGATCTCTTCGGCCAGGTTGAACAGATGGAAGCTCGCGTGGGGGCCGAGCCCGTAGTGGTGGGGTTTTCCGATGGTGATGACGCCGCCGGCCCCGATTGATTTGACGGGGAGCAGGTCGTCGGCCCAGTCCCAATACCAATGGCCGCCGATCCAGAGCTCGGCCTTGAAGGAGTCCAGCGCCGTTTTCCAGCGGGCGGCGCGGTCGTTCTTGAAGGCGAAAACCATGGCGTCGCTCCCGGCCTTGTTCTCCGTTGCGGACGCGCCGCCGGCGATGACCTCGGCGGTGGTGCCGGCGGATAGGATTTTTGTCGGCTTGAAACCTTTGCTGTAGCCCGGGGTGTCCGGCCAGGCGGCAAGCGGGAGCGGCGCGCCGTCACAAAAGAGCGCGGGCCAGGCCGCCGCAAGGCCGGTGCACATGCCGTGGGGGAGCAGCGGAGGGAAGGCGGACTGGCCGAGGTCGGAAAGCCGGAGCTCAAAAAGCCGGCAGCCCGCCGGCTGCGGCTGCGGCAGCCGGGCGAGGGTTTGCGGGTCGGTGACGGTATGGAGCGCGGCCGGCGGGACGGGGATGCCGCCGGAGATCACGACGGGGCCGTCCCCGGCGGCCAGCCAGGTGACCGGCGCGTCGGGAGTGCCGGATTCCGCGGCGCCGATGGCGACCGGCCGGGTGACGGCGTAGACGCCGCCGTGGAGAAGTATCCGTACCGGCAGCGCGCGTTCCTGCGGAGTCCGCAGCCGGAGCTGGGCCGCGGCTTCGGCCGGGGTGCCGAAGGGACGCGCGGCGGAACCGTCGCCATCCGCCGCGGCCGTGCGGAGATGGATCTCCAGCGGCGCCGCGGCCGGCGGGCGGGCCGGCTCATGCCGAACCGGAGCCTGCCGGACACAGCCCGAGCATGCGGCCAGCAGCAGCGCGGCCAGGACGTGCGTTGATTTGACCTTGAACACAAGGAGCCTCCCGGTTTGAACATCCAGATCGTCTTCCGGTTTTGAACCGGCAGGCGGCGACAGGGGCTGCTGCGGCCTTATTCGCCGTCGCCTTCCTCTGCGCTATTTACCAGATTAGGGCTATGTACTTGACTCCACCGGACGCTACCTATAGTATGGGGCATGGAAGAATGCCCCTTTCGGGCGGTTTGAGTCAAAGACATAATTTGACTTTTGGTTTGGTATTAGTCGGGAGGAATGCGGCCGCCCGCGAACGTCGAAATACTGAGTCGTCAACGTTTTTTTGATGGCTATTGGAGGTGAGTTGTTACGCGGTAAAAGAATCCGTCCCTGATTCCCGCGAATTCAAATGTTTTATCAGAGTGGAAGCCCGGGGTGTAAATCGCGTAAAACATTGGCCCGGCCTGACCGTCTAAAACTACGCATTGCTTTTCATCCTTCTCGGCTGTATAGGCGATATGAAGTCCATCAGGCGTCATATCGATTGAATGGACATCGTCAAAAATCCGACCGTTTTTGCCATTGATAAGCACCGAAAATGACTGTCCAGTACGAGCTGCATATGCAATGCATTGGCCATCGAAGCTCATCGCGACTAATTTGATGGCATCATACTGCGGTCCTGCTTGGCCGTCAAAGACTAAGCACTGCTTCTTTCCGCTTATGGCGACATATGCAACATGTTGGCTATCAAGGCTAAAGAATGGACCTCCTTCAATAATTCCATCAAACACAGGCCCTGTTTGGCCGTCCACGACCACGAACCACTTCTCATCTTTCATGGCTGAGTACGCAAGGCGTTTGCCATCGGGGCTGAAAGTTATCTTGCCAGACCCGCTAAACTCCGGGCCGACTTGGCATGAGTAATGCCCGCCCTCATATTGGAGTTTTCCGATTCTCTCAAAATCCTGACCCGCAAGGCTTGTAACATTGCACTTGACCTTGTCTCGCTTCCATTCTTGAATCGAATGGCAGTCCACGATCATGCACCACCTGCCCGGCTCAGTCTTTGCGGCATAGGCAACCCGCGAACTGTCCGGGCTGAATACTGGCGCTGTGACGTCTTCGAAGCACGGCCCTTCTCGCCCGTCAACGCTTATATGCCAAGTAGATCCATACGCGACAATAAGTTTTTTTGAGGCTGCATATGCAATGCGCCGGCTATCGGGGCTGAATACAATTCCCTTTAGGTCATCATATGAAAACCCGCCCTTCCCGTCCACAATTACATGCCATCCACGATATTTTTCCCTCTTTTTGACCCCATAAGCAATACGACTTCCGTCTGGACTAAAATAAACATCGAGTAAAACCGATTCAATATCATTTGATATCTCATTTGTTAGATTAAAGTTATGCAAGGGTTCGCCATCGATAATCAATCGCCATTGTGGTTCATTGGTGAGTGCAACATACGCAATATGTTTTCCGTCACAACTAAAGAATGGCGATTGTTTATTTATTTCACGAAACGCAGGGCCGGATATATGATCAAAAACCACAAACCACTGAGAGCCTTTTATGGATTTGTATATTATATGTTTGCTGTCAAGGCTGAATTGTATTGACCGAACCATATCAAATTCTGGGCCTATCGCACCATCTACTACAACAAATTCGCTGCCGCCTCTTGTGGCTGCATACGCAAGACGATTGCCATCGGGGCTGAATGTGAGAGGCTCTAAGGTAAATCCATCAAACTCCGGTCCAATTTGACCGTCTTTAAACACAAATTGTTTCCCGTTTGCGTTGGTTCTATAGGCAACATGGTGCCCTTTCTCGCTATCAGCCCAATCAAAAACAACGTCCGGAATGGAACACACTTTTTGCTCGATGAATTCCACATGCCTAATCCCGCAGCAAGAACACTTGCGGTCTTTCCATGCGTGCGCGTTCGGTCGACTCCGTCCACACCGGGAGCATTCCTCGCAGTTCTTGCTCCACTCATGGAAGCCAAGTTTGCATTTCAGATTCATTCCGCACTCCTTGCCTTAAGCCGACATTGGGTGGCGTTCAGAGTTAAATTTACGGGATTATGATTCTGTGGAAGTGTCACGGCGGACTCTGTCATCGAGGGGCTGTTTCTGCTACGTTTTCAGGTTGGCAGTTTACGGGCGGGAATCCATGTCGCCCCGTGGGCCGGCCTGCGCGTGGTCGAAGCGGAATGGGGCTTTCTCCCCTGAACGAACCGTCTGATTGGGTTCGACCGTTGCAACCTTGGATGGTTCCTTGGATTGCCATATTTTTTCGCCGGCGATTGCGGCGTTTCCGGTGATGCGGGTGCCGACCGGTTTCTCCGGCGGTTCCTGGAACGTTTTTCCGCGGCGGTCGGCGGTGGCGCTCCTGAGGCAATCGCGGCGGTTCGGCGCGCCCGTGCTGGCTGGCTTCCCGGTGGTGTTTGACGGCTTGTCGCCGCCGATTAGATGTCGGAGGCGTCCGTGCGGAATGCCGCGGATTTTCCGGCTCGGCTTTCATGCGGCAGTTTTTCGGCGCCGGGGCGGGTGAAGCCGGCCGCGGCTTGGGCGGCGAACTTTTCCTGCAATTTCCGCACGATGTCGGGGTGCTGCGCCGCCACGTTTTGGGATTCGGCCGGGTCGTTCTTGAGATTGTAGAGTTCAGCGCCGGCGGTCTTGGCGGCGTTCTTTCCGGCCTTTTTTGGGGCGCCGGTGCGGATCAGCTTCCACTCGCCTTCGATGATGGCTTCGGGCTTGGGGTCGCCCCTCGACACCATCAGGCTGGTGCGGGCGGACTTGCCCTCGCCGGTGAGCGCGGCCAGGACGTTGATGCTGTCCACGCCGTCCTTCGGGCCGAGCGTCTGGTTGGTGAGCGCCGCCGCCGTCGCCAGCATGTCGGTCAGGCAGATCAGCTCGGAGGAAACCGTGCCCGGCTTGATCTTCGCCGGCCAGCGGGCGACGAACGGCATGCGGACGCCGCCTTCATACGGGCTGTACTTTCCGCCGCGGAACGGGCCGGCCGCCTTGTGCCCGACCTTCGCCTCATTCGCCAGGGCGCCGTCGGCATAACCGTCGGCGGGGGCGGGGCCGTTGTCGCTGGTGACGATGATCAGGGTGTTTTCCGCGAGGCCGAGGCGGTCGAGCGTCTTCATCACCTCGCCGACGCACCAGTCCATCTCTTCCAGCGACTCCACGCGGATGCCTGCCTCGCTCTTGCCGCGGAAGCGGTCGTCGGGCCAGCGCGGGACGTGCGGCTCGTGCGTGGCGAAGTAGAGGAAGAACGGACGCGCACGGTTGTTCTCGATGAAGCCGCAGGCCTTGCCCGCGAACGTCTGCGCCATCAGCTCGTCCTTCCAGCGCGCCGCCTTGCCGCCGCTCATGAAGCCGATGCGGCCGATGCCGTTGACGATGGTGCCGTCATGCCCCTGGTTGGAGCGCACCCGCGTCATCAGCTCGGGATTTTCCTTGCCGGTGGGTTCGGTGCCGACTTTCTTCCTGTAGCTGACCGTGATGGGGTCGGCCGGGTCGAGGTTCACCACGCGGCGGTTTTCCATGTAGACGCACGGCACCCGGTCGGTCGTCGCCGGCATGCCGAAGAAATAATCGAAGCCGATCTCGCAGGGGCCTGGCTTGATCTCGCCGTTGAAGTTGACCGGGCCGCTGCCGTCGCCCAGGCCGAGGTGCCATTTGCCGACGGCGCCGGTGGCGTAGCCCGCACGTTTTAGGACGGAGGGCAGCGTGGTGCGGCCGGGCTCGATGATGAGCGCGGCGTCGCCGGGGAGGATGCCGGTGCCCGGTTTGCGCCAGGGGTACTCGCCCGTCAGCAGCGAATAGCGCGTCGGCGTGCAGGTCGCCGCCGGGCAGTAGGCGCCGGTGAAGCGCGCGCCCTGGGCCGCCAGCCTGTCGATGTTCGGGGTGCGGACCACCTTGGCGCCGGTGCAGCCGAAGTCGCCGAAGCCGGAGTCGTCGGTGAGGATGAAAACGATATTGGGCGTTTTCGCCGGTTGCGGCTGGACCGCCTGCTGCGCCCAAGCGGGCAGGGCGGCCAGCGCGGCGGCGGCGGCGATGGTTTTGGTCAGGGTGTTATGCATGGGGGGGCTCCTTGGCATGATTTGTCTGATCAGTCGGATCGGTCCGATCGGTCGGATGGGTTGGATCGGTTATTCGTGAATGTCTTTGCCAGTTTCCTTGTGGAGCTCGATCGTGACGTCGTTCTTCTGCGGCGCGCCGGGGGTGCTGCGGCCGTCGGCGACCTGTTTCTCCAGCAGCGCGGTCAGCCGTTTCACCACATCGGGGTTTTCTGCTTGGACGTTGTTTTTCTCTCCGGGATCCCGGGTCAGGTCGTAAAGCTGGACTGGCGGCAGCCTCTTCTCCTCCTTGCCGCCGGGTTTCGGCGCGCTCCAGCCGCCGGAGCCGGCGCAGAGTTCGAGCTTCCATTGCCCCTGACGGATCGCAAACGAGCCGTTGATCGAGTGGTGGATGACCGATCCGCGCACCGGCGCCAGGGCGGTCCCCGTCAGGACCTGAAGGAGGCTGACGCTGTCCTCGCCGGCGCTGTCCGGCAGCTTCGCGCCGGTAATCTCGGCGCAAGTCGCCATCAGGTCGGTCAGGCAGACGACTTGGTCGCTGGTGGTGCCGGCCTTCACCCGGGCCGGCCAGCGGACGACGAAGGGGATGCGGTGCCCGCCGTCAAAAATGTCGGCCTTGTAGCCGCGGAAGCCGGCGCTGGGGAAGTGCCCCTTCTTCTCCAGCGCCGCCGGATTGGCCGCCGGGGAACAGCCGTTGTCGCTGGTGAAGATGATCAGGGTGTTCTCCGACAGGCCGTTTTTCGCGACCGCCGCGAGCACCTGGCCGAGCGTCCAGTCGGTCTCCGTCACGAAGTCGGCATAGTCGCCGAGGCCGCTCTTGCCCTGCCACTCCTTGGCCGGGACGATCGGCGTGTGCGGGGAGGTCAGCGGCAGATACAGGAAGAACGGCTTTTCCCCGGTCTGCCGGCCGATGTATTCAACCGCCTTCTCCGTGAGCTTCGGCAGGACGTCCACGGCCTCGAAATCCGGGGCGGCGGCCCCTTTGCGCAACCACTTCTTGGTGGCGGTCGGCGCCTGCGTGAACCGGTCGTTCTCGACGAAGGCGAACGGCGGCATGTCGGCGGAGGCGATGACGCCGAAGTAGCTGTCGAACCCGCGGGTGGCCGGCCCTTCCTTGACCTTCAGCACGCCGGGATCTTTGGGTACTTCCATGCCGAGATGCCATTTGCCGATGCAGGCGGTGGCGTAGCCCTGCCGCTTCAGCAGCGAGGGAACCGTCAGGCGGTCCCTGGCGATCAGCGGGGAGGAATAGCCGTTCAGCACGCCGTCCTGCAGGCGTGTCCGCCAGCAATAGCGGCCGGTGAGGATGCCGTAACGGGTCGGGGTGCAGACCGCCGAGCCGGAATGCGCGTCGGTGAAGCGCATCCCCTGCGCCGCCAGCGCGTCGGTGTTGGGGGTGGGAATCTTGCCTTTTGGATTGTTGCAGCGGACGTCGCCCCAGCCCAGGTCGTCGCAGAGGATGTAGATGATGTTGGGTGGCCGCGGCGCGGCGGGTTTGGTCGGCTGCTGTGCCTCGGCGGGCAGGGTGGCCAGCGCGGCGGCGGCCAGCATTGGCAGGCGGGGAATCCGGAGATGCGGAGTCATGGTGTCGGCCTTTTTGTTGCGGAGTCCGCTATGGCGTCCGGCCCCCGGTGGTTGCGGTCGGGGCTGGGGGGGCAAACTTGAGCGCCCAAGCGTACTTGCACGGGGGCTTGGCGCGCGCGGCGGCGGGGATGGCGATGACGGCCTGGCCGTCCTTCACGACCGCCGGCTCCAGCGGGCCGTAGCCCAGCAGCGAAACGTGGACCGCGTTTGCCGCCAGCCCCGCCGGCACCGTAACGCTTTCGGGAAGGCCGCCGTCCGGAGTCCGGGGCAGGATGATGGCGTACCGGCTGCCGTCGCGCCGCTGGGTGAAGACGCAGTCGCCGGCCTCGTAGGGCGGCAGCGGGCGCGTGGCGTAAACGGCTTCGCCGTTGACCTGGAGCCAGCGTCCCAGCTCGGCCAGGCGTTCGTACACGGCCGGGGCGAACTCGCCGTTCGCGTCGGGGCCGATGCCGAGCAGGTAGTTGCCGTTGCGGGCGGTGACGAGGCAGAGGTTGCGGATGATGGTTGCCGCGCTCTTGAACTTGCTGTCATCGGGAAACCAGTTCCAGTGGCCGCCCATGGTCTGGCAGACCTCCCACGGATGGGGCAGGAATGCTTGGGGCATCTGATGGTCGCCTTCCGGCGTGATGTAGTCCTCGTAACCGCCTCCGCAGCAGCGATCCACAACGATGAGCCCGGGCTGGTATCCGCGGGCCATGGCCGCCATGCCGGCCATGTCGATGCCGGCCCCGCTCCGCGCGTTTACGGCGCCGCCGTCAAGCCAGAGAATGTCCAGCTTCCCGTAGCCGGTCATAATTTCCGCGATCTGCGCCCAGGTGAACTCCTTGAAATTCTTCCATTTCTCCGGTTGTTTGGCGGGGTTGTAGTTCGGCCCTTGGTTGGCGCCGGGACCGAGTTCCGGGAGCCAGTAACGCGGGCTGTTCCAGTCCGCCTTCGAGAAATAGACGCCGGCCCACAGCCCCTGCTTCCGCAGCGCGTCGCAGATCTGCTTCACCGTATCGGCGCGCGGGTCGGCGTAGAACGGGTACTGGGGCGATGTGATCCGGTACTCCGTGGTCTTCGTGTCCCACAGGCAGAAGCCGTCGTGGTGCTTGGTCATGGCCAGCGCGTAGCGGACGCCGCCTGCCTTCAGCGCCGCCGCCCATTTCCCCGCGTCGAACTTGACCGGGTTGAAGGTGAGGGGCAACCGCTCGTACGCCTGCTGGAAGGCGCGGTCGTTGTCCGCGCCCGGCGCGGGCTTGCCAGCCGGCCAGTTCATGCGCTGGTTCCAGGTGTGCCGCGTGGTCACGAGCGGCCAGGAATCAAGCCCCCACTGCACGCTGGGCTGCCAGCTGATGAGCACGCCCAGCTTCAGATCCTGCCACTCGGCCAGCTTCGCCAGCGCCTTGGGATCCTTGGGCGGCGTCCATGCGCGGCTGGGCTGGAAGGCACCAAAGGCCCCCTTGGGATCCGCTTTGGGCGCGTTCTCTGCGGCGGCCGCCGTGCCGAGGACTGCGGCGGAAAGCAGGATACAGGCGGCAAGCGTTTTCATGACATGTCCTTGTGGTAATTTCGTCTGCGGCCGCATCGATGCGGCGGCATTTTTTTGTTGCGGGCGGCGCCGGAACGTGCCGCCGCTTCCCGCCCGTTTCAGTTTCCGTGCGGGGCTTGTTTCGCCGTGGCGGCATCCATCCACGGGTCGTGGAGCGCCCGCAGTTTCGCCGCCAGCTTGGCGCGGAATTGCTGGACGATTCCCGGCTGCGCCTCCGCGATGTTTTTAAGCTCGCACGGGTCGGCCTGGCGGTCGAAGAGCGTGACGGTTTCCGGTTTGCCCTGTTTGCGTTCGAGGACGAACGTGTGGCGCTCCGTGCGGAGTCCGCGGCGGCCGAGGTTGAGGTGCGGGACCCCGTCCGTCTCCCAACCATCGGTGATGAAAAGGTAGAGCTGGCTGTCGGGCCGTGTGCCGGTGCCGTCGCGGACGGCCTGGGCGAGGGAGACGCCCTGAACCGCGGCCGGAATCTTCGCCTTCAGCCCCATCAGCTCCAGCAGGGTCGGATAGAGGTCGGGTACGGAAGCCAGCAGCGTATCGTGCCGAGGCTTAATATGGCCGGGCCAGCGGATGAGCAGCGGGATGCGGAACGACTCCTCGTAGGCGTTGTTCTTGGAGGCCTCATGGTGCGCGCCGACGCAGTCGCCGTGGTCGGAGGTGAAGAGCACGATGGTGTCGTTTTCGACGCCGGCTTCCTTCAGCGCCTGCAGGATGCGGCCGAACTGCTCGTCCACGCCGGTGATCTGCGCGTACTTGAAGCGGATGTTCTGGCGGAAATATTTGCCCATGGGATCGGAGGCCGGCGGAATCTGCGGGTGCTTGGCGCAGAGCGCCTCAACATCCAGCTTCTCGTACATCTTCACGTAGCGCTTCGGAACCAGGTCGTAGCCGGTGTGCGGCGGGTTCATGGAGACCACAAGCGCGAACGGTTTCTGCGGGTCGCGCATCTTTCCATCGGCATTGCGGATGAATGCGGCGGCCTTGTCGGCCTCGTGTTCCGGCCCCCACTGGTCCACATACTGGAAGCCATCGCGCGGCGCCAGCGTGTCCCAGTACAGGGGACGCATGTGGTTGTCGTAGGTGCCGTAGGCGTGCCAGTAGCCGAAGCCGTGGCGGCGCTCAGGAGGGCACCATTCGTTCCAGGCTATTTTTCCCTTGTTGTTACCGCACTCCACATACGGCTTGCGAGGGGCGTCAAGGTGCCACTTGCCGATGTAGCCAAGGGCGTAGCCGTCGGCCTTGAGCACGTCGGACCAGCAGGCGGCGTTTTTGGGGAGTTCGCAGCCGTACGGCGCGGTGACGGATTGGCAGTTGCCCCAGACGCCATTTTTGAACGGGTACTGCCCGGTCATCAGCATGGCGCGGAACGGCGAGCAGACCGGATAATTGCTGGCCGCCTGGGTGAAGACCGCCGACTGTGCCGCGAAACGGTCGAGGTTCGGGGTGATTACCGGATCCTCGCCCAGGAAGCCCAGCGACGAACCGGACATCTGGTCGGGGAAGACGATGAGCAGGTTCGGGCGTTTCTGCGCGGGCGGTGCGGCGGTTGCGGAGTCCGCAAAGGACGGCGCTCCGGCGAATGGCAGCAGCGCCAGCGCCGCCGCGGCTCCGCTCCGGCCGATGAATTCGCGCCGGGTGGTGGATGAAGGGGCCATGCGCCGTTTCTCCTGATTTATGGAATGGGGGTCGCTGGTGGCGTTCAGCGGACGCTGAAGGAGCGGATTTCCGCCTCGTCGTCCGACTTCACAATGCGCAGGCGGAACTTGAGGGCCGCGCACGGCTCGATCTTCTCGATGCGCTTGTGCCCGATGCAGCTTCCGGCGCAGACACTCTTCCAGGCACCGTCCAGCTCCGCCTCGACGACATACTCACGGACCTTTTCGCCGTTGCGGATCTCCTCCTGCAGGATGATGTGCGTCACCGGCTTCTGTTCCTGCGCGTTGACCGGTAGCGCCAGCAGCAGTTCGGCACCCTTGCCGGAGGTTTCCGCCAGCGGTTTTCCGACAAACGTTTTCTCCTGCCACTCGCCAAACTCGCGGCAGCGCGTCACGTCGGCCGCCGGCATCAGGCCGTCGCGGTCAGGTGTCAGGCCGAGGATCAGCGTCGAGTTGCGGCCGACGGACTGGTAATACATCTTCTGCAGCGTCTGGAGCGTGGCAAGCCCCGCCTCTCCGTCGGCCGCCCAGAACCAGTGATGGCGTCCCTTTTCGCAGCGCAGCGGCGAGTCCGACATGGCGGGGCACCAAACCGGGCCGGCGGGGTCGCCGTGCATGCTCATCGCCTTCGCGGCCTTGTCGAAGATGCCGGTGGTGAGTGCCTTCGGGGTGACCGTGGCCCAGCAGGGGTCGCCGACGGTGCCGGATTCCGTGCCGCCCCAGCGCGCGTCCCGCCGCTGGTTGCTGTGGTAGAACAGGATGTCCGGCTGATTTTTCTCGACGATCGGCAGGACGTTGGGGCCGCCTTGGGCCGGCGTCGCGACGCCGCCGTCAAACCAGATTTCGAACAGCTTACCGTACCGGGTGCAAAGCTCCTCGACCTCGCGCTCAACCAGCCGGTTGTACGCTTCCTGAGTCACGGGGGAGCGCTTGGTGACCTTGAAGTCGCGGACGGCGAGATTGACGTCCCAGCGCGCCTCCGTGAAAATGCCGGGCTTGAGCCCGTATTTCCGGCAGGAGGCGGTGAAGTCGCGGAGGATGTCCGCCTTGCCGCCGCGCCAGTTCAGCATCTTGAGGCAGTAGGGGTTGGCGTCGGACTGCCACAGGCAGAAACCGGTCTCATGCTTGACCACCAAGATGGCGAAGCGTGCGCCCATCGCCTTCGCCGTCGCAACCCACTGGTCCGTGCTGAGCTTGGCCGGACTGAATTTTTGGGCGAACGCCTTCGGGTCGGCCACGGCGGTCTGCTGGAGCGACTGCTCCGTCTTACCTGCGAAAATGCGCGGGTCGTAGTGGAACATCACGCCGAGCTCCGCCTCCTGCCAGGCGAGCTGTGCGGGCGCCGGCTTCGGCCGGGCCGCCTCCGGGGCCGCGGGATAGCAAAGGGCGGTGAAGGTTGTAAGAACCGCCACCGCCCGCCATGCTGCCGGAAGAATTTGCCGGAAACGCATTGGGAACCCCCGTCTTGTCAGCTGTCCAGGGTAATGGACATGCTTTTTGCGTCACGGTTCCCGTTTAATCCAAAGTCATTTCCGGCAGGCGTGAAGCGGCTTCAAAAGGCCCCCCCCCTTTGGGAAACGCGAAGCCCATGGCCGGCCTTCATCCCCGCCCCCGCGGAAAGACCGTACTTTTCCACATCAGGCGGTTCTGCCCCTGCGGCGGGCGACATAGGCGGCGCTCTGCTTGGCGCCTTCCGTCTCGCAATCCGCCAGGGTGCCGGTTACCTTGGCCTGTTCCGGCCGCGGCAGTCGCATCCAGCGAACCGCCAGATCCAGCGCTTCCGGAGAGAGCGCGGCGTGTGCAGCGTTCGTGCCCCGCCTGGAAAGCGGCAGGCACTCAGTGTCGTTCGGGTCAAGGCCACCCTTTTCGACAAGCACCTCCCATACACGCTCCCATGTGTCCCAGTCAAAACCATGGCGCTTCCCGCTCATGATGAGTCCCGGAACGTTGTGGTCGAGGCCGCATTGGTAGGCAATGGCCGTCTTTCCATAACGCGCCGCCGATTTTTCGAAGGCTCTCAGAATTTTGGGATTGACTCTCATTTACTCCACCTCCTTTCGTGACGTAAGTTACACCAAAACCAAATGCAATGCAATCTTTTGCGAGGGAACAAATTTTGCGCAGGCCGGCATTTTTATGAAAAAATTAGCCGGCCGGCCGGGAACGGTGCCGACGCAACGGAAACGGCGGCGAGCGGGAGGCCGGAGAGAATGCGAAGCGGGTGCATGGCGTTTCCTGTTGTGGCGGTGGATGAATCCGGGACGCGGGCCGATGGAATCATTTTTTCTTCGGTGGCCAGGCCTCCAGCTCCCGGATGGAGTAGCCCCACTGCGTGGCGGCGTCGGACATGCGGATGCGGATGTGGCGCGCCGTTGCCGGCGCGAACTCCGCCAAGGTTCCGCCAACTCGGCCTTCGCCGTGGAAAACCTCGCGCCACGAGGTGCCGTCATCCGAAAGATCGACGGCGTATTTTTTGGGGAAGGCGTCCTCCCAGTTGAGGGCGATGCGGCCGAGGGATTTGGCGGCCTTGAGGTCGACGGCCACCCACTGCGGCGCGCCGGTGGGAGCGGAGGACCAGCGGGTGCCGGCGTCTCCATCCGTCACGTTTTCCGGCGTGAATCCGTGGCTGCTGTCGGATGCGGAAGCGGTGACGGGACAGCCCGCGGCAAGGTTCTCCGGGATGTCGAGCCCGGCGGTGCGGCCGATCTCCTTGGGGGAGAGGGCGCGGTTGACGACCTTGAGGTTGCGGATCCTGCCGGTGAGGGACTGGCCGCCCGGGCTGCCGATCCAGCGCAGCGGGCAGACCATCTGGTTGTTGGTTTCGCCGACTTTTTCGCCGCTGATGTAGAACGCCGTGCTGCCGCGCGTGCCGACGACGGCGATGGAAGTCCATTGGTTCAGCGGCAGCGGTTTGCCGCAGGAATAGCTGACGTCGTGGTAGAGGTAGCTGTCGGCCGGCGTGGCGCCGGTGCGGGCACCGGCGGTGCGGACGGTGCCGAAGCCGGACATCTTGATTTTGCTCTTGCGCTTGGTGCCGTCGGCGAAGTCGGTGACAACCTCCTTGTCCATGCTGTAGTTGCCGCAGATCTCGACGAGGTCGGAGGAGAGAAGAACCTGACGCGTTCCGGTCTCGGCGGTCTTGCAGACCTCCAGCGTCAGCGTCCACGGATATTCGAGGTCGGCGCGGGCGGCCTTGGCGAGCGGGAGCGCGATGGCAGAGCCGGCGCCCGCAAGAAGCTGTTCCTTCGGGAGGTCGAGCACGACACCGTCATTGCTCTTGACCGGGAGGCGGTCCAGGATGGTGATGCTGGGCAATGGCAGCGTGGCGGCCGCACGTTTGGTGAAGGCCGTGTAGTCCGGCGAGCCTTGGGTTCCCCACAGTTTTTCCGCAAACGCTTGGATGCCGGGGAGCGCGAGGTCCGCAATCTCGGTGTGCGTGTAGCCGGTCGGCCCCTGGTCGCACCAGACATGGAGCTTGCCGCCGAGCAGGTTCGGGTCGTTTTTGGACGGGTTTTTCGCCATGTCGCCGCTGACCATCCACGGTTCCCAGCCGTTGTAGATCCCCTGGCAGCTGATGCCGTAGTAGTGGCAGCCCGGGACGATGTAGGTGCGGTGTTGGTTGGAGTTGATGATCTTGTGCCCCTTCTCGATCTGGCCGCGGGCGTTGTCCGTCTCCCACATGTCGATGATGACGGTCGGATCGATCTCCGTCGCTCCCTTCATGTGCTCGAAACCGGACCAGATGCGGCAGTTTTTGCCCTTGGAGCGGATGTGCGCGTTCATGGTGTTGATGAACTGGCGGAACGCCTCGTGCAGGTCCGGGCGGTTGCCGACCCGGTACTCGTCGGTGCCGATGTGGATGTCGGGGCAGTCGAACAGCGGGATCATCTCGTCG
>CAIXRA010000055.1 GCA_903921725.1 uncultured Lentisphaerota bacterium | reverse complement strand
TGCCGCCTCGACCGTTTGGCCGGCACCCACGACGAACGTGCCGCCGATGCTGCCCGTCAGGGTGGAGCCGCCCGTCGCCGTAACCGTACCCGTGTAGCCGGTGGAACCGGCAACCGTGCCGCCCGCCAAGGTGATGGCGTTACCGACCCCTTGGCTGTTCAGGTCGAGCGTGCCGCCGTTGACCGTGACCGTGTTCGTGCCCAGCGAGGTCGCATTGCCGACCGTCAGCGTGCCGGAGTTGATGCCGACCAGGCCGGAGTAGCCGCTGTTCGCGCCGGAAACGGTGCTGCTGCCCGTGACCGTCATCGCGCCGGAACCCGCGATCTTGGCGGAGAGCGTGCCGCCGGAGAGCGCGTAGCTGCTGCCTGTCAGCGTGCCGCTGCCGATAATGCTGCCGCTGCTCAGGGTGACCGCGCCGACCGTGTCGCTGTTCGCGCCGAGATCCAGCGTGCCTCCGCTGACCGTCACCGCGCCGCTGTCGGCCAAGGTGTTGGTAGCATGGCCAAGCGCCAGGGTGCCAACGTTGACCGTCGTGCCGCCCGTGTAGCTGTTGGTGTTGGAAAGCGTCAGCGTGCCCGCGCCGGACTTGGTAATCCCGCCGGTGCCGGAGAGGACGCCGCTGAGGCCGATGTTGCCGCCGGTCGTATCAACAGTCGTCGTGTTGGTTGCCGTCATGTTCAGGGTGCTGCTCCAGCTGGCCAGTGCGCCCAGCGTACCGCCCCGCAAGTTTACGGCAGCCGTGCCGGCCCCGGTGTTTGTGATGCCGCCGGCACCAATGTCGAGGGCGCCGGATGTAAGGTTCAGCGTGCCGTTGCCGCTGGCACTGCCGGCCAAGTCGAGATGCTGGATCTTCGCCGTGCCGCCATTGACGGTCAGAACGCCGGTGGCCGTGCCGCCGTACGAAACATACGAGATGAGAGATCCGCCGGACGCATCCAAGGTGCCGCCAAGAAGCTGCAGGGTGTTGGCCACGCTTAAATTTTCCGCAACGTGGAACGAGCTCGAGACGGTCAAGGTGTCGGAGCTGTTTGTCGCCGTGATGCTGCCGGTGCCGGCCGTGGCCGCGCCGAGAAGATTGGTCACGGTGACGCTGTGACCGTTGAGGTTCAGCGTGCCAGCCTGCAGCTTCAGCGTGCCATTCGGCAGCGCATTAGCACCGCCAAGCTTCAGCGTGCCATTGACAACAGTCGTGTCGCCGGTAAACGTGTTGCTGCCGGAGAGGGTGACCGCCTGGCTGGTGGTCGTGCCAAGCGTACCGCCGATCTTGAGCTGACCGGAGCCGCCGATGTTGTTCGCCATCGTCCACGCATCATTGCGGGTCAGGCGCAGCACGCCGTTGTTGGTGATGGCCAACGTACTGGCAAGCGAGCCGTTGTTGCCGGCGTCGGTGATGGCCGATCCCGCCGCAGCGCCGCCGATGCGGACATAGGTGCTGGAATTGATGGTCAGGCCGCCGGTGAAGGTGCTGGCCCCGGAGAGGATGAAGCCGTATTCGTCGTTGTTCATTACACTGGAGTTGGTGTTCTTGAAAGTCAGTGTGCCCGTATTGGACGCGCCGCCCGCAATCGCACTTTCCAGCTTAAGCCAGCGGTTGGAACCGGCTGCAATCTGGTTGTCAATATAGGAAGACGTTCCGTCGGCCACAGTCATTTTGGTGTTCCATGTCCAGTTGCCCACAAGGCTAGCAATGCCGCCATCCGCAAGTGTACCGCCGTTCAGCAGAATGGCATCAGCGGCAGTGTTGGCGCCCCATGCCGTGGCTCCGTTTCTCTGCCCACGCAGGGTCGCGCCGGAATTAATCTGCCACTTGCCGAGATAACCGGTAAAACCGGCCGCGTCGGTATACCCCGTGGCACCGCCCTGGTTGGCGTCCACTACGCCCGCGCCAGCGATGGTGATTACGGCGCTGTTGAGCGTGCCTGCCATTTTGGCATTGCCGCCGCCCGTGGTGTTGTTGCCGAAGCGCAGGTTGCGCCCGGAAGCAACGTTCCATGTCTGGCTGACATTGATATTGGTCACCGTGCTGTTGATTACCAAGTCCCCAGAACCGGCACTCATGTTAATACCGCTTGAGCCAATCGTAATTGCACCAAGGGCGGTCGCGGGCAACAGCGACCCCGTGGTCGTAGAGCTGCCGACAAAGCCCTTGACGTTAAGCCCGGCGGCATTGATGCTCAACGTGCCGCCGTTGAGGGTGACGGCCCCGCCGGTGATGCCGCCCAACGCATCAGCATTACTGACGGCAATCTGGCCCGCGCTGATGGTGGTTCCACCGGAGTAGCTGTTGGAGCCGGAAAGCGTCAGCGTGCCAGCGCCTGACTTGGTCAGCGTACCCGTGCCGCTGATGACGTTGCCGTAGGTCCGGCTGCCAACCAGGTTGTAGACCAAGGCTGCATCGTTAGTGATACCAGAGCTGGAGGCGATGGAGCCGTCGGTCGTGCCGTTACCAATCTGCAGGGTGCCGGCGCTGATGGTCGTCACGCCGCTGTAGCTGTTGCTGCCGGTCAGGGTCAACGTGCCGCTGGTGCTCTTGGTCAGCCCGCCAGCACCGGAGAGGACGCCGGAAAGCGTGCCGTCGCCGGTCAGCGTGCCGCCGTTCAGCGCGATGGCATTGGCGACGGTGGCCTGGCTGTTGATGTCCAGCGTGCCGCCGTTCAGCGCCACGGCGCCCGTGCCGAGCGCGGTGGCGCTGCCCATGACTATTTTACCGGCGCTGATCGTCGTGCCGCCAGCGTAGGTGTTCGCGGTGTTGATGGTCAGCGTGCCTGTGCCGTTCATGGCCAGCAATCCCCCCGCTATCCCGCTGCTGCCGGTAAATGTGAAACTTTTGGAGCCGCTGACCGTAATGCTGGCCGGGGATACGTTGGCAACCGAAATGTTGGCCGTCGTGCTCGTTGCGCTGTCGTTAAACAGGACGGTATCGCCAGCCAGATAGTCTGTCGGTGAGTTGTCTGTATCCAGATTCCAGTTACTCAAACCTCCAATGGTGTTGGTGCTCCATTCCGTGCTCTGAAGGCCGGTCCAGTACGGGCTCGCACCGATGACTTTATATTGGAGGACGCTTCCCGTGTCATACAAGCTGGCGGTCTGACGCGTGTTCGTTGTTGGCCGGCTGCCGAGCACGAAAGCCGTCGCGCCGGTGCCGCCGATGCTGCCGCCGGTGTAGCTGATCAGGTTGAAGTTTCCGTTCACGGCGGCCGTGCCACCCACGTTGATTGTCACCGAGCCGACCGCTCCGTTCGCCGTCAGCGCTCCCGAAGCGATTGCCGCCGAAGAGCCGTAGTTGGAGAACGTGCCGATGTTGATCGTGCCGGTGCCGCCGAAGATCAGCCCGCCGACGGTCAGCGTGCCGGCTGTGCCGTCTCCGGCCGTGATGACCGCAGAGCCGTTGGCGACCGTAACGGTGCCGCCGACGGTGCCCGTGCCGGAGAGTGTGGCGCCGCTGGCCAGGGAGACGGCCGAGCTGGCAGAGGTGGCGCCGCTAATGATCAGCGTGCCGTTGCTGATGGTGGTTGTGCCCGTGTAGCTGTTCGCGCCGGAGAGCGTGACGGTGCTGCTGGTGCTCTTGGTCAGGGCGACGGCACCGCCGAGGATGGCACTCACCGAGCCGGATTGAACTGCGTAAGAGGAACCGGTGAGCACGCCGGTCGTGCCGGTGATGCTGCCGGTGGTCAGCGTCACCGCGCCGACCGTGTCATTGTTCCCGCCGATTGCCAAAACGCCACCGTTCACGTTAACCGAGCCGGTGTCGGCCAGGGTGTTGGTCGTGTGACCCAGTGCCAGCGTGCCACCGGTGATTGTCGTGCCGCCTGTGTAGCTGTTGGTGTTGGTCAGGATCCATTTGCCAGCGTCAGCCTTGGTCAAGCTCACCAAGCCTGTGCCGTTGTTACCAATCAGGGAGGCAAAGGTGTTATCCCCGGTGTTGGAGCCGCCGAGAACCAGCGTGCGCGTCAGATTGGTTGTACCGTAACCAATGGCGGCGGTGTTGGAAAAGGTCAGCGTATTCGCAGCCAGCGCGTTGTTGTTCTTGATTGTGCCGGAAACCCCGGCCGTTGTCTGCCCGATTTGCAGAGGACGATCGGTGCTGGACGCGGCTGGCGAGGCGGGGTCAATCAAGGACAAGGCGGCACCGTCGAGAAGAATCGTTCCTGAAGCGAGATCGGTGGACTTTCCGATACTGGAGTTGGATCCGAAGGCGGCTAGATACGTCACTTCCAGCGTGCCGCCCGTGATAAACAGCATCTTGCCCCCACCGGTATTGATGTTAAACGTATTGGCCGTATTCAAAAGGCTCAGTTTGCCTGCTCCGCTCTTGGTGATTGCGGCGTTACTGCCGCCGCCGACCACGCCGTTAAAGGTGACATCCGTAACTGTAGACATTGCACGTGCCCCGCCCGCGGTGCTAAGCGTTACGCCTCCGTTGAAGGTGAGTGCACCCGTGCCGGTTGCATCACCAAAGACAACTGCGGTGCCAGTAGTGAAGCTGGAGGCATTCGCAAGCGTGCGGGCTGTGGCGCTGTCGGATGCAATATTGCCACCGGCGAAGGTGATCGTTCCCGTGCCGAGCGCGTTGTTGTTGCCGACCCGAAGCATGCCGGTGCTCAACGTGGTGCCGCCGGTATAGCTGTTCGAGGCGGAGAGAATCCACACGCCCGCCCCGTTTTTTGTTAGCGTGTTGGCGCCCGCGCCATTGTTGGCAATAACCGTGCCGAAAGTGTTGGCGCCTGTGTTGGTTCCGCCTAAGGTGAGGCGGTAGGCGGTATTGGCGGTGAGGTACGTTGTTGCGTTGGGGCTGGTCCAAACCAGCGCCCCTGTTCCACTTGCGTTGATGGTCGAATCGCCGCTGAGTTTGAACCCGCGGTCGGTGGTGTCGCCCGCGCCGGTGTAGGTGAGCGCTGTCCCGTTCAGCACCAGGTTGGCTGATACATTGCTCGAGGAGCCGATGGACGAGCTCAATCCGCCGGTGGTCAACTTGGCCACATTTACGGTGCCGCCGACAAGGGTCGTAACGCCCGAGTATGAGTTGGCCGTATTGGAAAGCGTCAGTATGCCCGCGCCGCTTTTGGAGAGGTTGATGCCGCTGCCCGAGATGACGCCTGAGGCAGTCATAGTCCTGCTCGCGCCAACCGCCCAGCTCTGGCTCGCCCCAAGGTCGACGTTGTTCGAAATGGAGAAGTTTTTGCCAGCGGTGTCGATGTTGACGCCGCCCGCGCCGAGCGTGAGCGTTCCGGCACCGCTGATGGTGATGTCCGCGGTGGCGCCCAAGACGCTAACGCCATACCAGCTTGTGGACGTGGCAATGGTTTCCGCCCCGCCAAGGGAGGTGGCGCTCCATTGAGCGGTGTCAGCCGTTCCGGGGGCGATGTCGCCACCCCAGCTTGCACCAGCCGTCAGGTCGGCACCGGTGCTGAGCTTGGTGATGACGGCCGCGTTTGCGAAAGGCGCGGCGAGGCCGGTGATTGCGGTGAGGGTCAACATCCAGCGTGTGGTCTGCTTGCGGTTCATGTGTAGTTCTCCTTGCGATTTCAACTGAAAAAGTCTTTTTTTGTGTTGAGCCATGGAAATGGCTTATCGATGTTTCAAGTGAAGTAAAAATATCACACCACCGCCCGTTTTCTTGTTTGTTTTTGGGCAATTAGTGTGTTATTTTGGGCAAAGATGGGTGAGCGGGGTATCCACAAGCTTAACGAATGGGCACGAAACATCATCTCCCGCAGAGGTGCAGGGGCGCGGAGGGGTTGACCACAAGATTACACAAAATGGGCGCAGGATATTGATGAACATGATGTCGCTCTTTTTCGCGTGTTTAGCCCACATTATTCATGAAAGCCCCGTTTCCGTTGTATTTCGTCCATGCCGGGCGATTATCCCAACGGGATTGCGTAAGATAGCCCCGTTGGGGCATCTGCCGGACAACCGAATCCACGCATGTTCATGAATCATTCCGGGTAGTGGGCAACAATCAGCTTTTCGTGTTTATTCGTGTAATTCGTGGGCAAAAGGGAGACGGGCATCATGACGAAGGTTGGGAAACCGGCAACGGCCAGGAAGCCGCTGAGGCATGTGTTGATGCTGCTCGGCTGTTACCAGCGCCTGATACACCGGGGGATTGCGCGTTACGCCCGGGAACATGGCTGGCACCTGGACGCGCGCTTTGCCGTCGACCGTTTTTATCCGGACGGCTGGGCGGGCGACGGGATTCTGTATCATCCGGCGGACATCCAGGCGTTTTATCCCAAGCTCAAGGCGCTCGGCGTGCCGATCGTGTGCCTCGGCTGGATGGACTATCCGGCGCATCCGCGGGTAAGCAGCGACAAGCGGCGGGTGGGGCGGTTGGCGGCGCGGCATTTCATGGAGCGCGGGTTCACGCAGTTCGCCCTGTATCAGGATCTGCCGGAGGGGGAGATTTCGCCGCTGGAGGGGTATCGGGAGGAACTGCTGGCGCATGACCGCAAATGCCTTTGCATTGCGGCGCAGAAGGGCGAGGCGAGTTCGGCGCGGATCCAGCGGACGGGCCTGATCTTGGCGAAGGCGCGGCATCCGGTGGCGGTTTTCGCGCGCGACGACCATTCCGCCGCCGAGGTGATTGACGCCTGCCTGTCCGCCGGGCTGCTGGTGCCGGAACAGGTGTCGGTGCTGGGGGTGAACAACGATGAACTGGTCTGCGAGGCGCTGCGGGTGCCGTTGTCGAGCATCGACTGCGACCTGGACGGCATGGGGTACGAGGCGGCGGCCCAGCTGGACCGGTTGATGAGCGGGGAGGCGCTCGGTTCCTACGTCACGATGATTCCGCCCAAGGAGGTCATCACCCGGCAGAGTACGGACATTCTGGCGTACGACAATCTGGAGCTGGTCAAGGCCGTCCAGTTCATCCGGCAGAACAGCCAGGCGGGTATTGGCGTGATGAACGTGGTGGCGGCGACCGGCGCCTCGAAGCGCAAGCTGTCCACGCTGTTCCAGGCGATGCTGGGGCGGAGCATCCTCCAGGAAATCACACAGCACCGGCTGGCGCATGCCTGCCGGCTGCTGGAAACCACGGACCTGACGGTGGAGGCGATTGCGGCGGAGGCCGGCTTCCCCAACCGGCGCAGCCTGCACATCACCTTTTTACGGGGCAAGGGCGTAACGCCGCGCGGGTACCGCACCTCTTTCCGGCGTTGATTTTGCCCGCATCCGGTGCTACACTTTGCCCTTGCAAAAAAAGGGGTTGGCCATGGCGGATTTCAAGGTGATCGAGAACGGGCATTGCACGACGCCGGCGGGTTTCCTGGCATCGGGAATCGTGGCGGGGCTGAAGCGGAGCGGCGCGCCGGACATGGCGCTGCTGGTGAGCGCGACCCCGGCCGTCGCGGCGGGCGCCTTCACGCAGAATGCCTTCGCGGCGGCGCCGGTGCTGCTGGACAAGGAGATTCTGCGCCGCAACCGGCCGGTGCGCGCCGTGCTGGTCAACAGCGGTTGCGCGAATGCATGCACGGGTGAACTCGGCATGGCGAATGCACGGAAGATGGCGGCGCAGGCGGCGGAGACGCTCGGCGTCGCGCCGCATGAAGTGCTGGTCTCCTCCACGGGCCGCATCGGCGTGCAGCTGCCGATGGCGAAGATTGTCGCGGGCACAAAGGCGGCGAAGGCGGCGCTGTCCGCTTCCGGCGGCGCGGACGCCGCGCGCGCCATCATGACCACCGACACGCGGCCGAAGGCGCTCGCCGTCTCCCTCACCGTCGGCGGGCGCGAGGTCCGCATCGGCGGCATGTCCAAGGGCGCCGGCATGATCGCGCCGCACCTGAAGCCGCTGAAGGCGCTGCACGCCACCATGCTGGCCTATGTGACGACCGACGCCGCGGTGACGCCGGGCTTTCTCCAAGACTGCCTGGACGCCTCGCTGGACGCCTCCTTCAACCGCATCACGGTGGACGGCGACACGAGCACCAACGACAGCTTCATCGCCCTGGCGAACGGCGCCGCGGGCAACGCGCCGCTGGACAATGCCAGCCCCGACGCCGCGGCCTTCCGCGAGGCGTTCTGCTTCGTCGTCGGGCGCCTGGCCCGGGAGATGGTGCTGGACGGCGAGGGAGTGACCCGTTTCGTCGAGCTGGTCGTTTCCGGCGCGAAGGACGACGCCCAGGCCCGGACATGCGCCGAGGCGATCGCCAATTCGCTGCTGGTCAAGACCGCCTGGTTCGGCGCCGACCCGAACTGGGGCCGCATCCTCTGCGCCGCCGGCTATTCCGGCGCTGAGATCAACACGGAAAAGACCACGCTCGACTACGGGGACACGCCGATTGTCCGAGGCGGCATGGACGCCGGCGTTCCCGAGGCGGAGCAGGCCAGGGCCATCAACAAGCGCGAGTTCCAGATCCGGCTCGACCTCGGCGCCGGCAGCGGCTCCTTCACCATCTGGACCTGCGACCTCAGCTACGAGTACGTCAAGATCAACGCGGATTACCACACCTGATGCCCCACATCCTCGTCTGCGGCTACAACCATCACGGCTATCTGGACAGCGTGGCGCGCGGATTCGCCGCGGCCGGATGGCGGGTGGAGCTGTTCGCGCACCGCAACGCGCACCAGCGCAAGGCGGTGTCGGGCAACCCGTTTTCCCGCCTGAAAAGCCGGTTTGTGCTGGGGCGCCTGAACGGGCGGCTGCAGGAGGCCGTGCGGCGGGGAAGGCCGGACGCGGTGCTGTTCATCAACGCCGGCCCCGTGCTCCTCCCCACGCTGCAATGGGTGGCGGAGCGGGCGGCCTCCGCGCTGTGGGCCGTGGACGCGCTGGAGTCGCTGCAGCTGCCGCCGGAAAACCTGGCGGCGTTCCACTGCCGTTTCCTGTTCGAACCGGCGGATCTGGGACGCGCGCCCGCGCCGTGCGCCTATCTTCCCTACGGCTTTGACCCGCAATTCTACCATCCGCTGGGGCGTGAGGCTGCGTACGATGTCTCCTTTGTCGGCGCGCCGCACGAGAACCGGCTGCCGTTCCTCGACCGCGTCGCGGCGCTGTGCGCGGAGCGCGGCCTGCGCTTCGCCGTCATGGGGCCCGGCTACCGGCGCGAGGCCGGGCTGGAGCGGAATTTCCCCGCCCTCGCCCGGGCGTTGGCCGTGGACCGCCCGTTGGACGCGGCCGAGATCAACGAAATCTACAACCGCAGCAAGATCGTGCTCAACATCCACCACACACAGTCGAAGGACGGCATCAACCCGCGCACCTTCGAGATTGCCGGCGCGGGCGCTTTCCAACTGGTGGACCACAAAAAAATGCTGGAGCGATTCTTTGCGCCGGGGGAGGAGATCATCTCCTACGCGGACACCGGGGACGCCCTGGAGAAAATCCTTCGTTATCTACGGGACGACGCCGGGCGGATGGCCGTCGCCGCACGCGCCCGTGAACGCGCCCTGCGGGAACACACCTTTGCCGCGCGCTGCGCGGGGATTGCCCGTTCGCTGGCGGCGTTTGCCCCGCCGGCCCCGCCGTTGCCAGCATGTCCGGAGTAAATCGATCATGGCCACCAATGACGCGCTCCGCCTGCTGTTCATCGTCGAGCACTTCCGCGACCTCCCGTCCGGCGCCGAGCGCGACGCGGTGGCGGTCTGCCGCGCCCTGGCGGCCCGCGGGTTCGACGTGCATGTCGCGGCGGACACCGCCGACGAGATCCCCGGCATCACCATTCACCGCGGCCTCGACCGTCTGGAGGAACATCTGCGGGACGCGCGCCCTGACCTGACCGTGGACTGGGCGCTCCTTCATCCCGCCGACGTCCACCGCCTCGGCGGCGGCACCCATGCCGGTTTCCTCCCTTTCGCGCTCCAGGCCTATTCCGGCCCCGCGCGGCTCCTGAAATGGCTTGGCCAGCGCCTCTCCTTGAAGCACCGCACGGTCATCCGCCGCGAAAACAAGCTGCTGCGGAATCCGCAGGCGCATTTCCTGGCCATTTCCGGGCTCGTCGCGCGCCAGGCCGTGGCCGGCGGCGCCGCGCCGGAACAGGTGGAGGTGCTGCACAACAGCGTGGACACCAAGCGGCTCGCCCCCGAACGGTGCGCGGAGTTGCGGAAAGTCGCACGGCTGAAGCTCGGGCTGAAGGACGGCGACATCCTCTGCCTCTTCATCGCCCACAACCTGATCCTGAAAAACCTGCGCCTCCTGCGGGATGTCTTCAGCCGCCTGCATCCGGAGCATCCGCAGCTGAAGCTGGTCGTGGTCGGGAAACGCGCGCCGGGCTTCCGCGCGCCTTGGCTCATCCACATCCCGCCGACCAGCCGCCTGGAGGAACTCTATGCGGCGGGCGACCTCCTCCTGCACCCGTCCTACTTCGATTCCTTCGCCAACGTGGTCCTGGAAGCCATGGCCTGCGGTCTGCCCGTCGTCGTCAGCGACTGCTGCGGCGTCGCCGAACTGGTGGAGAGCGGGGTCAACGGCTTCGTCATGCCGGTGCGCGGACCCCGCGCGTCGACCGCCGGCGAATGGGCCGGCCTCCTTGTCTGGCTGGCGGGCGACCCGGAACTGCGCAAGCGCCTCGGCGCCGCCGCGCGCCAGAGCGCGCTGGAGCACGATTTCGACCGTTTCGCCGACTGCCTCGCCGCCATCCTCCGCCAGCGCGCGGAGTCCGTGCGGAATAGGATTCCCAAAACATGATGGCGTCCGGGGTGCGGTTTCCGGCGGACGGGCGCGGCCTGTAAAACCGGCAAGGCGGATTATCTTTCCCGGTAGATTTCAACGCGGCCCGGGAGCTGTTCCGGAAGCCGCCGGCAGGAAAAGGGTGGTGGCGTGGTTTTGGTGGGCGGACAATCGGGGAGTTCTGCGGATCCGGCGGCGTGCCGGCGGGTCCGGAGCGCCTCGGGCGTCTGGCTGCTTGCCGGATCGCTGGACGGCGATTCGGCAGAATGTCTGCTGCGGGAGCACCTCCGGAACATGGAGGGCAACCGGAACGTGCTGAAGCGGGACGTGAAGCGGCAGCTGTCGCGGGCGTGCGCCGGCGGTGTGCCGTATGTCGTCAAGGAATTCCGGCGTCCGCGGAAATGGATGCCGTGCCTGTTGCGGGCGGACCGCGGGAGCTGGGTCAACAGCCGGAGGCTGGCGGCGGCGGAGATTCCGCTGCTGCGCTGCCTGGGCTGGCTGCGGGCCGCCGACGGTCGAGGGTTTTTGCTGTTCGAGGACGGCGGGGATGTGACGCTGGAGCGTACGATGGCGCGGCGCGATCTTCCCGCGGCGGAGCGCCTGCGCCTGCTCGAGGCGGCAGTGGAACTGCTGGCGCGCCTGCACGGCGCCGGTCTGGTCTACGGCGACTTCAACCCGGCCAACATCATGATCCCGGCCGCCGATGGCGCGCTGCGGCTGGTGGACTACGACCGGCTGCATGTGCAGTACGGCTGGGTGCCGATGCGCCGCCGGGTGTACAACCTTGTCCAGTTCATGGAGCCGCTGTCCGCCATGGTTTCGCCCGGCGAGACGGCCGCCATTCCGGAGGCATACTGCCGGGCGGCGGGGCTGATCGGCGGCGCCCGCACGGAACTCCTCCGGCGGTTGCGGCGGCAGATTCCCGGGCTGGTTCAAACCGATGGAGAAACGGCATGAACGCACTGCTGAAGCTGATCCGCCGCCGCCGGTTGCGCGCCCGCGGTATTTTCATTGATGACGTGACGCAGTTGAACCGGCATGTGGAGTTGGAAGTCGAGTCGCCGTGCCACCTCAACGGGATGTCGCTGAGCAGCGTGGAGTCCGGGGTCGTCCCGCGCATCGGCCGGTTCACCTATTTCCGCTCCGGCGTGAAGTTCGCCTCGCTCAGCTCCATCGGCCGCTTCTGTTCGGTGGCGAAAAACGTCCGGGGCGGCGAGCAGAGCCATCCGATGGGGTGGCTTTCCACGCACCCATTTCTCTTTGACGCGCGTTATTCCGGGCGGCCGGAGTGCATGCGGGATCCGTCCCCGTTCCACCGCAAGCCGCCGGTCATCGGCAACGATGTGTGGCTTGGCATCGACGCGATGATCATGTGCGGCGTCACCATCGGCGACGGGGCCGTGGTCGCCGCGGGCAGCATCGTCACGAAAGACGTGCAGCCGTATGAGATTGTCGGCGGTGCGCCCGCCCGGCACATCCGCTTCCGTTTCCCGCCGGAGATCATCCAGGAACTGCTGGCGACCCGCTGGTGGGACTGCAACCCCGCCGAGCTGGTGGAACTGGACTGCGCCGATGTCGCGCGCTTCATTGTCCAGTTCAGGGAGGCGCGCCTGCGGCCGATGCCGGACGAGTTGTGGCGGATCGCCCGCCGCGGACAACTGCTGGAGAGGCTTCCCGCCGCGCCGCCGCGCCCGGCCGGGTGATGCCGTACGCGCCTCGATTGCATCCTCCGGCGGTTTGGGGTGTCCAAGCCTGCATGAGAAACCGCTGGCCGACAATCTGCGCATGCCTGATGCTGGCCGCATCCGCGGCCTGGGGCGGGGCGCAGCTTACGGCGGAACCCGCGTCGTTTGACCTGGGACGGCAGGCGATGAACGCGGGCCGCTATGCGTTTTCCTTCCGGCTGCGCAACACGGGCGACCGGATGCTGCAGATTGCGGAGGTGCGTCCCGGCTGCCATTGCGTGACCGCGGAGCTGGCGGACAATCTGATCCCGCCGGGCGGCGAGGTGGAGCTGAAGGGCGAATTCAACGGCGCGGGCTACGAAGGGCATGTGGAGGAAAGCGTGCTGGTCGCCACCAACGACGGCGAGGAACCGCTGCGCGTGCTGAAATTCCGCATCTTCCTGCCGTACAGCCAGACGGGCGTCCGGCTGCTGCCGAAGGGCGGAGCGGCCGCCGTCCGCGTGGCGGGCGAAAAACGGACGGCGGCGGTCGAGGTGGAAAACTGTAATCCGGCGGGTACGGTGACGGTGACGGGCGTGCGGCTGCCGGACGGCTGGCGCTGCGCGTCGAAGCTGCCGCTGGCGGTGAAGCCGGAAAGCCGGGAACGGCTGGAGTTTGCGCGGGACGCCGGTGGGCCGGCGGAATTCCGCGGGTTGCCGTTCGCCGTGCTCACCGACGCGAAGGGGCAGGCGGAGCTGGGGGGAACGCTTTCCAGTGCGGAAAAACAGAAAAAGGCGCCGGATGCCGGAGGCGCGGGGACGGCACCCGGGAAACCGGCGGCGAAGGAGAAGGCGGGATGATGCAGAGGCTGGCGGTTTTATTTGCGGTTGTTTTTGGACTGTTCGCTGTCGGCGCCCGGGCGCAGTTCGGCGACGACGCGCCGGTGCCGGTGGCGGTTTCCGCCGTTGTGCGCGACGGGCGCCTGGAGGTGGCGTTCGCCATCCCGCCGGGGCAGCACATCACGGTGCAGAAGGATTTTGATTCGATCTCCATCGAGCCCAAGCCGGTTCCGGGGCTTGAGTTCGGCGCGACGGTTCTGCCGCCCGTGGCGGAGAAGGATGCGGAGGGGGAACCGGTTCTCCGCGGCACCGTGACGCTTTCCCGCACCCTCAAGGCGACGGCGCCGGTGAAGGCCGGGACGAAGCTCGAACTCACCGCCAACTGGCAGGTCTGCCTGGACTCCGGCACCTGCTTCCCGCCGAACTCGGCCGTGCTGAACGTGGAGCTGCCGGAACTGGCGGCGGCGAACGCGGCCGTTGCGCCGGGCACGATGCCCGGCGAAAGCGGGCGGGACGCCCACGCTCCCGTCCGGAACCGTGCGGCGCACGGCCTCGTCTATTTTCTCTTTCTGGCATTTGTCGGCGGCCTGATCCTGAACCTGATGCCGTGCGTGCTGCCGGTGCTTTCGATCAAGCTTCTCAGCCTGGTAAAATCGGCGGACCAAAGCGCGGAAAAAATCCGCAACGGCGCGCTGGCCTACACCGCCGGTGTGCTGCTGTCGTTCGCCGCGCTGGCCGCCGTGATGATTGTACTGAAGGCCGGCGGGTCGATGGCCGGCTGGGGGTTCCAGCTCCAGAATCCGGCGTTTGTGATGGTGATGTTGGTGATCATCTGGGTCTTTGCGCTGTCGCTGTTCGACCTTTTCATGATCCGCCTGCCGGGGATGCAGACCGCGTCGTCGGCCGCGTCCAAGCAGGGGTTGGCCGGTTCGTTTTTCAGCGGCGTCTTTGCCGTGCTGCTGGGCGCCTCCTGTACGGCTCCGGTGCTGGGGGCGGCGCTGGGGTTTGCCGTCGCCCAGCCGGCGCCGGTGATCCTGCTGTCGTTTCTACTGGTGGGGTTGGGGCTGGCCTTCCCTTTCCTGGTTGCCGGCTTCTTCCCGCGCGCCACGAAATTCGTGCCGAAGCCCGGCGCCTGGATGAACACGTTCCGCGAGGTGATGGGCTTCCTGCTGTTCGGGGCGGCGGCGTGGCTGCTCGGCGTGCTGTACTGGCAGCTGGACACGAAGGTGCTGGGCGTGTTTTGGTATCTGCTGGTGCTGTCGTTCGCCTGCTGGCTTTACGGCCGCTTTGCGAACCTCGCACGCCCCGTGAGGCAGCAGTGGTTCTTCACGGTCCTCGCACTGGCGGTCGCCGTTGGCGGCTGGCTCTGGCTGGTGGACCTGCGCCCGCCGCCGGCCGGATCCGCGGCGGCGGTAACGGGTGTGGACAAAGCGTCCGGCTGGGAGAAGTTTTCACCGGCCCGCGTCGAGGAGCTGCGGAAGGACGGGAAGCCGGTGTTCATCGACTTCGGCGCGGCCTGGTGCCCGAACTGCGAGGCGAACGAGAACCTTGTCCTGTACACGGATGAGATCCGCGAAGCGTTCCGCGGCCGCGGCGTCGTCCCGCTGCGCGGCGACTACACCCGTAGCGATCCGGTCATCGGGGAATGGCTGAAACGATACCGGCGGGCCGGCGTCCCGCTGTATCTCTACTACGCCCCGGGCGCCGCGGAGCCGGTTCTCCTGCCGGAACTCATCACGAAGCAGATGGTGCTCGACCTGCTGAAGGACAAAAAATGACGGACGGGCGGGGGAGGCTCTCCGGTGTTCTGCGTGCGGCGGCGCTTGCGGCGCTGCTGCTTGCCGGCGCCGTCGTGCGCGCCGCGGAGTCCGCGCCGCCGGAACTTCCGTCCGTCATCCCGAAGCCGGCCTCGCTGGAGCCGCGGCCGGGGAGCCTGCGGCTGGCGGTGATCCGGGACGTCGTCGTGCCGAAGAATGCGGACGCGGACACGCGCCGCGTCGCCGGTTTCATCCACGATTGGTTGCGGAACGATTGCGGAGTCCGCACGGCCGGGGTTGCGGAGTCCGCAAGGGGCGCGGCGGTGCGGCTGGAGGTGGTTTCTCCGGACAAGGCGGCGAAGGAGGCGTACCGGCTCGACGTCATGCCGGACGGCATCCGGATCCGCGCTTCGGACGCGGCCGGTTTTTTCTATGCCCTGCAGACGCTGCGCCAGCTCGTGCCGTCCGGCGCGGCGGCGTGCCCGTGCGTCTCCGTGGGCGATGCGCCGCGCTTCGGCTGGCGCGGGATGCAGCTGGACGTGTCGCGGCACTTCTTCGGCAAGGAGTTCGTGAAGAACTACATCGACCTGCTGGCGAGCCGGAAACTGAACGTCTTCCACTGGCATCTGGTCGACGGCCCCGGCTGGCGCATCGAGATCAAGAAACACCCGGAGCTGACCCGGATCGGCGCCTGGCGGAAGGACAAGCGGGCCGAACCGTGGAACTGGCGCGCGACGGAGCTGTGCTTCAACGGGAAGACGCCCGGTGCTTACGGCGGCTTCTACACGCAGGAGGAAATCCGCGAGGTCGTGCGGTATGCGAAGGCGCGCTTCGTCACCATCATCCCCGAGATCGAGATGCCGGGGCATTCCTACGCGGTGCTGGCGGCCTGTCCGCAGTTCGTCTGCGAGGGCAACAATATCCGCACCGACGGGCTGCGCGGGTTGGACGTCTTCTGCGCCGGGAACGAGGGTTCGTACAAATTCCTGGCGGAGGTGCTGGACGAGGTCGCCGCGCTGTTTCCCGACGCGCCATACATCCACATCGGCGGCGACGAGGTGCCGGATCTGGCTTGGAAGCGGTGCGGGAAATGCCAAGCACTCATGAAGCGGCTCGGCCTGCGGACCCCGCGAGAACTGGAGGCGCATTTCATCGGCCGCATCGCGCAGCACTTGGCGGCGAAGGGGCGGAAGATCATCGGCTGGGACGAGATTGCGGAGTCCGCGCTGCCGAAGGATGCGGCGGTGATGGTCTGGCGCGACGCCGCATTTGCGAAGAGGGCGCTGGCGCAGGGGTGTCCGGTCGTGATGGCCCCGGCCTCGCACCTGTATTTCGACTACGCGCTCAGCCCGGTGCCGCCGGGGGATGCGCCGTCGGCCGGCAAGGGGCCGTCCATGGAAACGGTTTACGGCTTCGACCCCGCGGCGGGGCTGACGCCTGCGGAGGCCCGGCTGGTCCTCGGAGTCGAAGCATGCCTGTGGACGGAGCATGTCCAGACGGAGGCGCGCGCCCTTGAAATGACGTCGCCGCGCCTGGATGCACTGGCGGAGATCGCCTGGACGAAACAGGCTGCGCGCGACTGGAACGATTTCCGCCGGCGGCTGGAGCGGTCCGCCGCGCCGCCGGCGCCAAAACCGAAGTGACGCGTTCCGTGCCGGAACCGGCGCGTCAGTGCGTCGAGACCTGGATGATGTCCGGGTTGGCTACGAGCTGGATGACGGCGGCCGCCGGCGGAGCCTTGTCGAGGCGCAGGGAGCAGGTCGCGGCGGTGCCGCCCTCGAAGATCGTGTTCTGCATCTCCTCAACGTTGATTCCCTGCGCCTTGAGCGCGTCCAGCACAACGGCGAGCACGCCCACGCGGTTGTAGTGGCGCACGACCATGCCGTGCGTCGTCGCTGGCTTGATGCGGACGTTGACGACGTTCAGGGGCAGGCCCGTCTCCATGTACGACTTCACGATGCGCACCGTCTCGTCGGCAATCGCCTCGGAGGCCTGGTCGGTGGAAGCGCCGACATGCGGCGTGCAGATGGCGAGTTGCGCCAGTTCGGCGTCGGCGAAGGCATCGGCGCCGCCCTTTGGCTCGTTCTCGAACACATCGAGCCCGACCCGCAGCCCCTTCTCGCGGATGGCGCTTTTCAGCGCGGCGGTGTCCACGACTTCGCCGCGGGCGGTGTTGACCAGGACCGCTCCTTTTTTCATTGCCGCCAGGAATTCGGCGTTGACGAGGTGGTGCGTCGCCGTTTTGGAATAGGCGACGTGCAGCGTGACGGCGTCGGCCTTCGCCGCGACTTCGAGCGGGCTGGCGGCGCAGGTGATTCCCATCGCCTCCGCCGCGCCCGGCGTGAGCGAGCGCGACCAAGCCAGGACGTTCATCTCGAGCCCCTTGGCGCGGGCGATGACCGCCTTGCCGATGTTGCCCATGCCGATGACGCCCAGTGTCCGCCCTTTGAGTCCGCGCGCCTTGCCGTACTCGCTTTTCTTCCAGAGCTGCTTCTGCATGTCGGCGCCGGCCTGCGGGATTCGGCGGTCGGCGGCGATCAGCAGCCCGATCGCCAACTCGGCGACCGCCTCGGTGTTTTTGCCGGGGCAGTTGGTCACGTGGATGCCGCGCTGGCTGGCCGCGTCGAGGTCGATCGTGTTCACCCCGGCACCGGCGCGGATGATGAGAGAAAGCGATGCGCCCGCCCCGATGGTCGCAGCGGAAACCTTGGTCGAACGGACCACGAGCACATCGAACCCCGCAATGGCGCCCGGCAGCGTCTCGGCGGTGAGCTCGGGGTTGCTGGTGACCTGGCAGCCGAGGGCTTCGAGCTGTTTGATGGTCGAGGACGCAAGCTTGTCGGCGAGCAGGACGTTCATGGTGCGGGCTCCGGGTTGCAGGTCTGGTGAAAATGATTATATGGCTGGCAGATTGACTCTCGTAGCCACTACGGGAGTGGTACATGCGTGACGGCAGGTTGGTGTTATTTGGAGTGCGGCAATAAGTGCATCCGTTTGCCGCTTTTTTATGCGCGCGGAGCGCTGGTGTTCTGGTGTTTTTGGTTTTGCTTTTGGGGTTAGTTGTTGGTTGTGGCGACAATCGATAAGGTGTTGTTATAGCGGCTCCGCCTTAGTTGAAAAGCGGCAAACGGATGCACTTATTGCCGCACTCCAAACTTGCGACCTGGCACCGTGCAGAATGACAGGGTAACCTACTGCCGGCAGTGTGTACGAGAGTCAATCAGCCAGCCATAAATGATTAATAAGCCTATGCAATATAACCAGTGCCCGGTCAAAACAAACACAGCAAACCTCCTGCGGTCCCCCGCGGATGCTTGCGGGCGCCTTTCGCCGCGCTACAGTTTCCGCATGGAAAACACAACGGCAGGCAAGGCGGACGCCCGCTTCATGGCGGAGGCGGTGGCGCTGGCGCGCAATGCGGCGGAGCGCGGGGAGGGCGGACCGTTTGGCGCGGTCGTCGTGCGCGGCGGCGAGATTGTCGCCCGCGGCTGGAACCGGGTGACGGGCACGAACGACCCGACGGCGCACGCGGAGGTGACGGCAATTCGCGAGGCGTGCCGGGTGCTCGGCCGTTTCCACCTGGAGGACTGCGAGCTTTACTCGAGCTGCGAGCCATGCCCGATGTGCTTGGCGGCGGCGCACTGGGCGCGGCTGAAGGCGGTCTGGTACGCGGCCACCCGCGAAGACGCCGCATCGGCGGGGTTTGACGACGCCGCGATGTACGCCGAGGCGGAACGGCCCCCGGAACGGCGGACGGTGCCGTGCCGCCATCTGCCGGAGGATGCGGAGTCCGCCGCCGCGGCCATGCGCGGCTGGGCCGCCGACCCGCGGAAAAAACCGTACTGAACCCCGCGGGGTCGGAAGCCAATTGGCACGGACGGTTTGGGCGGCTATAGTATCCGGCTTTAATCTCGAAATGACGATGAAAGGGATCGAACATGAAGCGCACATTCCAACCGTCGAACCTGCGCCGCAAGCGCACGCACGGCTTCCTGAAGCGGATGGCCACCAAAGGGGGACGCGCCGTCCTGAAGAACCGCCGCCAGAAGGGCCGCAAACGCCTGACGCCGTGCTGATGACCGGCACAGGAGGCAGTCCGGTGGCGGAGACGCCGCCGGTCGCGCCGCACGCGGAAGTTACGGACGTTGCGGAGTCCGCAATGGCCGCCGGCCGGGCGCGGAAACCGTTCACGCGGGAAACGCGTCTGCGGAACTCGGCCCAGCTTCAGCTGGTGCGCGGGCAGGGCGAAAAAATGGTTGGCCGTCTGATGATGGTTCGGGTGCTGTCGCCAGCGCCGGACCAGCAATTGAAGACGGCCATTATTATTTCAAGGCATTTCAGTACGAAGGCGGTGTTGCGAAACCGGGCGCGGCGGCTTTTTCGCGAGGCGCTGCGGGAGCTGTTCCCGGCCCTCGGCTGCTGCTGGGTGACGGTGACGCCGCGCCAGTACATCAAGGGACGGAAAGAGCAGGAGGTTGCGGTGGAGCTGCGGAAGCTGCTCAGGGCGTGGTTGACGGTGCCGCAAGCGGAATGACATCGGTGTCTCTGCGGGAAGCTTTTGGTTTTGGAGGCCGTGCATGGGGTGGCTGCGGCGGATGGCTGTCGGTTGCGCGCTGGCGCTGTTGTGGGTGTACCGCAACTGCGTGTCGCCGCTGAAGCCGCCGTGCTGCCGGTTCACGCCGAGCTGTTCGGCCTATGCGGTGGAGGCGGTGAAGCGGTTCGGCGTGCTGCGGGGAGGCTGGCTGGCAACCTGGCGGGTTTTGCGGTGTCATCCCTTTTACCGCGGCCCGCTGCATGATCCGGTGCCGGAGAGCCCTGGCGAACAGGCGGCGGGAAAAAACGGAATGGGCGGAACATAAAACGGAACGGGCGGGCCTGCTGCACATGACGGACAAATTCAACGCAATCTTTTCGAAGGACAACCTGCCGGCGGCGGGCCTCGTGCTGCTGCTGGCGGTATGGTTCCCGCTGATGTGGCTTTTTGGCGTCACGGCGCCGCCCTGGGCGCCAAAACCGCTTCCGGCCGTCGTCCCGTCCGTTGCCGCGCCCGCGCTTTCCCCGTCCGCGTCTTCCTCCATGCCCACGGCCCCCGTGCCGGGATTCCCGGCGCTTCCCGCGGTTTCGTCGTCCACGCCCGTCCCCATGGAGCGGGGCGAGACGGTGACGGTCGGCAGCGCGGAGTTCAAGGCGGAAATTGACTGGAGGAACGGCGCCGTTTCCTCCGTGGCCCTGCTGAAACACACACAGGCGGACCGCAGGACGCCGATCATGTTGGGCGGCATGGAGAAACCGCTGGGCTGGCTGCACACCGCGGCCGGCGGGCTTGGCGGCGAGGTGAAGCTGGTCAAGGCCACTGCGGGTTGCGTGGTGACGGAGCGGGCGCTGGCCGACCGCGGCCTGGTGGTCCGGCAGGAGTGGTCGGTCGCTTCCGACATCCCGTACCGCCTGGCGTACCGGGTGACGCTGGAGAACCGCGGCGCCGTTGCGGCGGTGGTGACGGACTGGCGGCTCGGCGGCGGCGCAATCAAGCCGGCGAAAGAGGAGATGCTGGGCGGTTTCGGCATGCCCTCCACGCTGTCCGTGGATGTGGCGTTCGCCGACGCCGATCGCTCCAGGGCGTTCCAGGCCAAGGAGATCCGCAAGATTGCGGAAGATCCGGCGAAGGCCGGGGAGTTCGCCGCGAAAGGCGTGCGCTGGTCGGCGGCTCACAGCAAATATTTCGTCCTCTTCATCGGCGGCGCCGGTCGGGAGATTTCCGGGGTCGTGATGAACGCGACGGAGGTTCCGGAATCCGCCGACGGGAAGATGCCGAAGACGGACATTCTGGCGGCGGACCTGATGCTGTCGCCGGTGACGCTGGCCCCGGGCGCGTCGCAGACGCTGGACTTTTCGCTCTACGCCGGCCCGAAGGAGTACCAGCAGCTGCGCCGGCTGAACGGCGGCGCGGAATCGATCTTGCAGATGGATCTTTTCTTTTGGGGGAATTTTGACTGGATGGGCAAGATTTCGCGCCTCATCCTCCAGGGGATGATCTGGGTGAAGACGGCGGTCGGCCCGGTCTGGGCATACGGCCTGGCGATCATCCTGATCACACTGCTGGTGAAGCTGCTGTTCTGGCCGCTGACGCACTTCAGCACGGTCTCGATGAAGCGGATGTCGCAGGTGCAGCCGCTGATCAAGGAGATCAACGAGAAGTTCAAGGAAAACGCGCAGCTCAAGCAGCAGAAGATCATGGAGCTTTACCGGGAGCACAAGATCAACCCGCTGATGGGGTGCCTGCCGATCTTCCTGCAGATTCCGGTGTTCTTCGCGCTCTACAACGTGTTCCGCTGCTCGGTCGAGTTGCGGCACGCCAATTTCCTGTGGGTGACCGACCTGTCGCAGCCGGACACGCTGGCGTTCCTGCCGTACTCGGACATGATCCCCATCCGGCCGCTGGCAATCCTCACGGGTGTCACCATGCTCGTGCAGCAGAAGATCACCCCGTCCTCGATGGATCCGACTCAGGCGAAGATGATGATGTTCATGACGCTGTTCTTTGCGTTCATCTTCTACAGCATGCCTTCGGGGCTCACGCTGTACTGGACGGTGAACCAGGCGATCGGCATCGTGCAGACCATCATCACCTACAAACTGGTGAAGGATCTGCATCTGCCGCACCTGCACCACGCACAGAAGGCGTAGGCTGGCGGCGGGGCGGTTCATGGGCTATTTTGTGTCGTTGCATGGTTTGGGCAAACACGGGGCCGGAGGGGAATCCGGCGAAGCGGAAAAAGAAGGAGAAACGCGAAATGGCATTGTCACCGGAGAAGAAGCAGCAGGCGGTCCAGACGCTCGGCAAGATGCTGGAGATGCTGGGGATTCAGGGCGAAGTCGCGGACGCGAGTCATGACGACGTGGTGGTGCTGAACGTGAAGACGGAGCACCCGGGGCGGCTGATCGGCCGCAAGGGCGTCTATCTGCAGAGCCTGGAGCTGCTGCTGAACCGCATGGTCCAGAAGCGCGGCGAGGATTTCACGCCCATCCACATCGATGTCGACGGCGGCAAAAACGATTCGCGGGATCCGGAGGCGCGGGAGCGCAGCGAGCGGATCCGCGCCGAGCGCGCACAGGGCGGCGGCCGCGGGCCGCGTCCGCCGCGGGAAGATGGGCCGGGCGGCGGCGAGCCGCGCGCCGAGAGCGATGACCGCGGCGAACGCCGTGGCGGGCCGGGCGGGGAGCGCCGGGAGCGTTCCGACCGCGGAGACCGCGGGGAGCGTCCCGACCGCGGGCCGCGCCCGTCGCGTGAACGGTTTGAGGGCGAGGTACCGGCCGCGGGGCCGTCCCTGGAAAAAGTGATCCGGGACGCCGCCAAGGAAGTCCGCCTCTGGGGCGAACCCAAGGAGCTGGGGCCGTTCAGCTCCGGTGAACGCCGCGAAATCCACCAGGTTCTGGCGGAGATTCCGGGCATATTCGAGGAGAGCGGGCCGGATCTTGGCGGGAACCGCAAGACCATCACAATCAAGCCCGGCGACAAGCCGGCGGCCGCCGGTGCGGAGGGCTGATCCATGAAAAACCCGCATCTGGACGCCTTCATGGCGGCGTTCCCCCACGAGGGGATCACGTTCGACGACGTGTCGCTGGTGACGCAGTACGCGGACTTCACGGCGGCGGAGGCCAGCGTCGCGTCGCGCTTCAGCCGGAACATCACGCTCAACATCCCCTATGTCAGCGCGGCGATGGACACGGTGACGGAGAGCGACATGGCGGTGGCGATGGCGCGCCTCGGCGGTATCGGCGTCATCCACAAGAACCTTTCCATCGAGGAGCAGGCCGAGGAGGTCCGCCGCGTCAAGCACTACCTGAACGGGCTGATCTCCAACCCGGTCACCTTCCCCGAGGATATCACCGTCCGCAATCTTCTGGAAATGAAGGAGAAGAACAAATACCAGTTCCACGGCTTTCCGATTGTGGACAAATCGGGTCGGCTGACGGGCATTCTGACGGCGCGCGACGTGAAGTTCCTCACCGAGCTGGACATGCCGGTGGCGAAGGTGATGACGCGCAGCCTGATCACCGGCAGGCCCGGCCTGAAGATGGTGGACGCCTACAACCTGATGCTGAAGAACAAGGTCGGCAAGTTGCCGATTGTGGACAAGTCGGGTCGGCTGACGGGGCTTTACAGCTTCCAGGACGTGAAGACACTTATGCAGAAGCTGGAGCCGACGGTCAACCGCGACGCCCAGCACCAACTGCGCGTGGCGGCGGCCATCGGGCCGTACGACGACGCGCGCCTTGAGGCGCTGGCCGCGGCCGGCGTCGATGCGGTGATCGTCGACACCGCTCACGGCCATTCCAAGGGCGTGATCGAGACCGTGAAAATGGTGAAGAAGCGCTACGGGAAAAACCTGGACGTCATCGCCGGCAACATCGCCACGGGCGAGGCGGCGAAGGCGCTGGTGGACGCAGGTGCGGATGCGGTGAAGGTCGGCATCGGCCCCGGCTCCATCTGCACCACGCGCGTCGTCGCCGGCGTCGGCGTCCCGCAGATCACGGCCATCTACCAGGTGCGCAAGGCCATCGGCTCGGCGGTTCCGCTGATCGCCGATGGCGGCATTGTCTATTCGGGCGACGTGGCCAAGGCCATCGCCGCCGGCGCCGACTGCGTGATGATGGGGTCCGCGCTGGCCGGCACTGAGGAAAGCCCCGGCGAGCGCATGCTGCACCAGGGGCGCACCTTTGTCGTCTACCGCGGCATGGGCAGCCTTGACGCGCTGAAGAAGAACAAGGGAAGCCGCGAGCGCTACGGGCATGCGGACGTGGACGGCGCGGAGAAGATCGTGCCGCAGGGCATCGAGGGGCTCGTCCCCTACCGCGGGCCGGTCCGCGAAGTGCTGCACCAGTACGCGGGCGGACTTCAGTTCTCCCTCGGCTACTGCGGCTGCCGCACGATCCGCGAGCTGCAGGAGCGGGCGAAGTTCATCCGCGTCAGCTCCGCCGGCGTGAAGGAAGCGCATCCGCACGACGTGAAGGTCATCAAGGACGCGCCGAACTACCGCGCGAGCTGAAAAAAACCGGCATGACGGGACGGTGCGCCGCTTGGCGGCGCCCGCCCCTTGGAACGGGAGGGAACCATGGGGTGGACGGTCGTCCTGGTTGTCCTTGGCGGCGCGGCGCTTGTCGCCGTGCTGGTGGCCGGCGCCCTTCTGGCGCGCTTCCTTCCCCTCTGGATCCAGGCCAAGGCCACGGACATCCCCGTCTCCCTTCTGGGAATGGTGGCCATGCGTCTGCGCAGGGTCGACCCCGCCCTGGTGGTCAACACGATGGTCTCCCTGACCAAGGCCGGCATTCCGGTCACCTCCGACGAGATGGAGGCGCATTTCCTCAGCGGGGGCCATCTGGCGGCGGTCGGCGAGGCTCTCATCAGCGCGCACAAGGCGGGGCTTGACGTGAGCTTCCGGCAGCTGGCGGCGATGGACCTGGCGGGGCGCAACGTACTCGCCGCGGTCAACGGCCGCGTTAATCCCCGCGTTTTGGTCTGCCCGCCGCCCGCTTCCAAGCTTGCCGCCATCTCCGGCATCTGCCGGGACGGCATCCGTCTCGGCGTCCGCGCCCGCATCACGGTGCGGACGAACCTAGACCGGCTGGTGGGCGGTGCCGGCGAGGAGACGGTGCTGGCCCGCGTCGGCGAGGGAATTGTGGCGGCGATCGGCCGCTCGGATTCGCACAAGGAAATCCTATCGCGGCCCGAGCACATCGCGGAGCATCTTTTGGGGCGCGGCTTGGACAGCGGTACATACTTTGAGATTCTTTCCGTTGATATTGCGGGCGTTGACGTCATGGACAACGCCGGTGCCAGACTGCAGTCGTACCAGGCGGAGGCGGACAAGAAGATTGCCCAGGCGCGGGCGGAGATTCGCCGGGCGTCGGCGGTCGCGTCCCAGTTGGAGATGCGCGCGGAGACGTTGGACAGTTACGCGGGGGTTGTGATGGCCAAGGCAAGCCTGCCGCTGGCGTCGGCATCGGCTTTCCGCGAGTCGAATGTCGGCCTTCAGCGGCCCTGGCAGGCCCCCCGGCCCGGGCGGCTTTCCTGGCAATGGCGAAATCGTGCGTAAATCCGGGCGGGATAAAACATGTCAAAACGCGAAAAGACAAGACACCGCAGGTAATGCAAAAATGATTTTGCATCTTTGCGCTTGATTTATAGGGGGATTGCTTTTATCCTATGCGAAGATTTTGGTTTTTTCCACAGGCCTTGCCGGGCTTGGGAATGGTGAATCCAAATGCAGGCGCGGCGACGGTCGGCCGAAATGCGGAGGCGGTGCGATGAAAAAGATCACATGGACAATGGCGGTGGTCTGTGCGGCGCTGACCTGCGGCGCGTTCATGCTGTGGCAATCGGAAGTCCGGGCGCAGGCGGCCAGCGGCCCCAAGGCGGTCATCACCAAGGTAGAGACGCAATCCATCCGAAGCCCGCAGAACGGATCGGTGCAGGGGAAGGGTGAAGGCCAAAGCACCAACCAATGGATCCAGAGTACGGCCCTCTACTCCACGAGCGGCGGTGCCGGCCGCGGCTTTGACGCCCGCTCCTCTTGGCAGGACGAGCTGACCGTGGAGTGGTTTGTGCTTCTCGACCCGTCCCCTCGCAAGGTGAAGCCGATCCTGCTGCGCAAAACAGTCACCTATGTGGATGTTGACGATGACAAGCGCGAGCACTGCGCCGACGTCTACATGCGCCCCTCCTTCATCAAGCGCTTCTGCGGCAAGATGTTCAGCGCCACGCGGGACATGAAGGTCTATGTCCGGATCAAGGCCGGGGGCCAGACGCTGGCGACCGAAACCTCCGACAAGGCCACGCTGGCAAGCAAGTGGTGGGAGGCTGAGCCTCCGCGCGTCGACCTGCGGGATGCCGACCTGATGACCCGCGATGAAACTCCCTACGCCGCGATGGAATATGACAAGTTCGAACAGATCAAGAAGCCGGGAAGCACCCGCTGACATCGGGCGCGGAGCCCATCACTTTTTGCCGGAAGCTTGAGGTAGACCAAACATGGCATACGCTGAACGGATATTGGCTCTGGACATCGGGGCCGCCAGCATCAAGGCTGCGGAATTCGAATATTCCGCGCGGGGCGACATCACGCTTGTCGGTTTCGGGATCAAGGATTACACGGAAGAGCTGACCGATGCGAACCGCACCGTGGTTTTGGAGGGGCTGGTCCGGGAGCTGATCCGCGATTGCGGCTTCACCGCGCGCAAGACGGTGGTCTCCCTTTCCGGCCAGTCCGCCTTCATCCGTTTCGTCAAACTCCCGCCGGTTTCCGACGAGGAGAAGCGCGTCCGCCAGATTGTGGAGTTCGAGGCGCGCCAGAACGTGCCGTTCCCGATGGAAGAGGTCATCTGGGACTACCAGCTCATCGCCTCGTCCGGCGGCGCGGACGAGATGGACGTGATGTTCGTCGTCATCAAGAACGAGAGCGTGGAGCAGGTGACCCGCGCCCTGCAGGTGCTGGGGCTGGACCCCGTGCAGGTTGACGTCGCCCCGGTCGCCTGCTACAACGCCGCCCGCGCCAATCGGGTTGGCGACGACGAGTGCGTGATGATCCTGAACATCGGCGCCCGCAGCAGCAATCTTCTCTTCGTGGACCGCAACCGGTTCTTCGCCCGCACCATCCCCATCGCCGGGCACACGGTCACCCAGCAGGTCGCCAAGGAATTCAACATCAGCCTTGACGAGGCGGAGGAGATGAAGCGCCACCACGGCTTTGTGGGGCTCGGCGGCGCCTATGAAATCACGGAGTCGGAGGTCGCGACGACGATTTCCAAGATTGTCCGCAATGTCATGACCCGCCTGCACGGCGAGATCAACCGCTCCATCAGCGTGTACCGCGCCCAGCAGAAGGGCAACCGTCCGGTGCGCATGTATCTTTCCGGCGGCAGCTCCACCATGGCGTACACGGACCGCTTCTTCAAGGAGGCCTGCGACATGGAGGTCTCCTATCTCAACCCGTTCCAGATTATCTCCATGGGGCCGGCTGTCGACCTCAAGGCGCTCGAGGCGCACGCCCATGTGTTCGGCGAGGTGGTCGGCCTCGGTCTCCGCCACCGGGTGCAGTGTCCGGTGGAAATCAACCTGCTGCCGGAAGCCATCCGTCAGGCGCAGACGTTCCGCAGCAAGAAACCGTATCTGCTGGGAGCGGCTGCGGCGCTGGTCGGAATTGCGGCGCTCGGGCTGTTCGCCGAAGTCAACACGGGCGAGCGTTACGACACCGTCCTGGCCAACAACAAGGCCCGCGACGGCAAGCTTCAGGAAGAAAAGCGGGGGATCGAGGCTGAGCTAAGCGCCCAGCAGGCCGCCCGCGCCCGCTACGGCCTGATTATCCGGCTGCTGGAGCAGCGGAACCAGATTCCGGCTGTGTTGAGCGAGATCCAGGGGTTGAAGCCGGCCGATGTCTGGATCACCGGCATCCGCCCGATTTACGAAGAGCTGAAGGACGCCGCCCAGGCCGCGAGATCCGGCAGCGCGCCCCCGCCCTCCGCCGTCTTCTCCCCCTTCGGCTCCGCCGCCGCCGCGCCGGGACCGAAACCGGGCCCCTCCGCCGCGCCCACCAAAATATATGGATTCGAAATTGCCGGCCATAGTGTCACCGTCAAGCCGCAACCCGGTTCCGACGTGGTGCTGGACGCCTCGAACAAATTCCCCGTTCAGACGTTTGAGACGCGGCTCAGGGTGTCCCCGTTGTTCGAGAAGGGCGTGAAGACCGGCATCTCCCTCTTCCAGCGCTCCATGACGGTGAAGAATCTGGACACGTTCGCCATCCAGGTCAAGCTGCAAAAACCGATCGAAATTCCCCGGTAAGGATGGATGACTGCCATGGGTTTTTTCAAACGAAACATCTCCTTTGTCCTGCTGATGGCCGCCGCCTTGGTGACCGTTGCCGCGCTGGTGTTCCTCTTCGCGCAGAAGCGAATTGCCGCCAAGCAGAAGGAGGACAAGGTTCAGGAGCAGATATCCTCCTTCGAGGCGGCCGAGCGGGGCTCGTACAGCATCAACGCCGCCAATCTTGCGGCGGCGAAAAGCAACCGGACGCGCACCGACAAGGCCGTCCAGGATTTTGTGGACACGCTGGTGGAGCGCTACAGCTTCCCCCCGGAGAAGCGCACGGGGCTGGAATGCGTCCAGATCCTGCGCGATGAATGCGCGGCGATGCAGAAGGCGCTTGCCGCCAAGGGGGTCGCCGTCGCCGCGACCGCCGTCGACTTCTCCTTTGACCCGGTGTTCAAGTCCACGACACCGCCGGCCGAGTCGGACACGCCCCAGCTCCTGAAGCAGCTGCGGATCATCAGCGAGATCATGGCCGCCGTGGGACCTTCGATGGGTTCGGGATCGCAGGTGTTGCGCGTCAACCGCCTGACGCCTTCGGGTGCCAGGCCGCTCAAGGACGGCCTGTACAGCGTGGAGACGTTTGAAGTCGCCGTCTCCGGCACGGACACCGCCGTGCAGAAACTGCTCAACAGCCTGCAGGGAAACGAGGCGAAAGGCATTTTCATCGTGCGCAGCGTGGACATCCAAGAGCTGGTTTCGGTGGGCGACGAAAAAGGCCCGCGCACCCCGGTGCGGCCCGGCAGCGGTCCGGTAGCGGGACGCGGCGCCGCCAAGTCCGGCGCGCTGGTGAAGGAAAATCCCGCCATTGAAAAAAAGGACGACCGCATTTTCCTTTCGCCGCGCGACATCCAGGCCGTACTGCTTGTGGACCTGGTCGAATTTGAGAACACGAAATAAGCCGGGGAGAGACCACCTTGGAATTCCTGAAGCATCATTACGAAAAAGTCTGCCTGGGTGCGGTTCTTCTGGGACTGCTCGCCTGGTGCGTCTTCCTCGGGGTGTCCCTCAAGGGCGTCAAGGAGCATATCGACACGCTCGGAACCCAGGGCGTGCCGACCAAAGTCACACCGCTCCCCGCTTTTGACCCCGCCAGGGAGTTTGTCGGCCTTCAGGCGCTGGCGGATTCGAGAACGCAGTGGCCGCGGCCCATGGGTGAAGTGACGTCGATGTTCAATCCCCGCAGGTATATCTGGTGCATGAACCCGGAATGCTCCTACGTCCTGCCGTACGACTATGAAAAGTGCTCCGATTGCAAATGGCCACAGGGCGTGGGAAGCGGGCCTCACGATCCCCGCGTGTCCTCCGCAAAGGACGGTCTTCCGGATTTGTGGAAAAAGAAGTATCTGGAACTGTTTCCGGACGTGACCCTCTACGCCTGCAATCTGGATCCCGATGGCGATGGCTTTACGAACTACGAGGAATACAGGGCCGGCACCCATCCCGGCAATCCCGCCTCCCATCCTCCGTACGCCGTGAAGCTCTGTTTCGTGCAGACCGACCAGACCCTGCTCCCGTTGCGCCTGGAAAAGGTTTCACGGGAAGGCAAGACGAAGGCGGCGTGGGTTCTCCAGTTCAATGTGCTTGAAGGGAACCGGCGCGTGACGCGTTTCGCCCGCCTCGGCGAAACCCTTGCCGGCTTTAAGCTGATTGACATCGTGCCCAAGGTCATGCCGGTCATGGACCGCTCCATCAACATGACCATCGACAAGGACATCTCGGAGCTGACCATCCAGCACGGCGACGAAGAGCCGATGGTGATCCGGCCGGGAGTGGCGGCGTATGAGCGCGGCATCAAGGTGCGCCTGGCGCTTGTGCGGAATCCGCAGGAGCCTGGCAAATATCAGGTCATCGACGGGATTGTGGGCGGTGAAATCTCCGTCGGCATCGACAAGGGGCCGGCCGAAGTCTACAAGATTGTGGAGGCCTCCGCCAACGAGGCCGTCGTTGAGCCTGCCGGCTCGGCGGAGGGCGGCAAGCGCTTTACCATCAGCCGGTTCCGCCCGCCGACGGACTTGCCGCCGCAGCTGAACGCGTCCTCCATTCCAGGCGGTCCAATGATGCCGCCCCCGTGAGGGGCGTGACAAAAATGTTTTTCGAGAGTGTTGCTTTGCGACATTCCAATATTAAAGTGTCCAGAATCTTCGGCAAAAAGAGAGTGGGAGAAAAACGATGTGCAAAGAACGAAAGTGGTTCCGCCTCTCGATGGTTGCTTCCGTACTGGGAGCCTCATCCCTTTGTTGGGCCGCCCTTCCCACCCATGCCGCCGATGGTGAGGCGGTTGCCGCCCCTGCCGACCAGCCCGCCGTGACGCCCGCCGTTGTCGCCGAGGCCGTCCCCGCGGATGTGCAGCCGGGCGAGCTGGCCACCCGTGAAGAACTGCAGCGCAAGGAAGCGCGGCTCATGGCCGAACAGTTCGCGGCCCAGGGTTTCCAGGCTTTCCAGAAGCGGGAGTACCGGGACGCGCTGGATCTTTACACGAAGGCGGAAGAGCGCTGGGCGAAGATCAGCAAGAGCGACAGCCTCGTGCTCAAGAGAATCGCAGATATCCGCGAGCGCAAAGCCAACATCAACGCCGTGTTTGCCGAGGCGCTCGCCGACGAAGGCCGGAATTCCGCCAAAGCCGATAAGTTTGACGAGGCCATTATCCATTGCCGCACCGCATACACGCTTGACCCGCAGCTCAAGGACGAGATGCAGTCCCTGATTGAGGAGTTCACGGCCGACAAGAAGAAGGCGGAATTCAAGGGCGCGGTCGCCCCGGAAAATGTGGACTCCGAAAAAGCCACGCGCGACACCAGCCTCAACACCCTCCTGGAGCAGGGAAAAGTGATGATGGCCAACAAGCGCTACACCGATGCCCGCAACTACTACGAACGCGTCCTGGTGAAGGATCCCACGAACCTCCGCGCCACCCACGGCATCCACCAGATTGACAAGGCCCTCCTCGAGGTTGCCAAAATCCGCCGCGCCGCGACGGAGACGCAGCGTCTGGCCGCGATGGAGTGGATATGGGCCGAACCCGTGAACCCGGCCAACGCCGCCGACAGCAAGGAAGATGGTTCGCGCGCGGTTTCCAAGACCGAGTCGTCCGGGACGGGGCTGCGGGCGCGTCTCCACACCATCGTGTTGCCGAAGATTGAGTTTGAGGACGCCACCATTTCCCAGGTGATCCAGTTCCTGAAGAAACGCAGCATGGAGCTTGATCCGGACGGCCAAGGCGTCAACATCGTCCTCTATGTCCCCGCCAATGCCTCCGCCCGGGGTGCCGGTCCGGCTGCCATGCCCGATGCGACCGTCACGCCTCCCGTGGACGGGGTGGCCGTTGACGCCGCCGCCGGCCCGGCTCCGGATGCCGCCGCCGGTGCTACAGCGGGTACGGCCGTCGGTTCGCGGACGGTCACCATCAGCATGAACAATGTTCCCCTGGACGACGCCATCCACTACATCTGCATGAGCGCCGGCCTGAAGTTCCGCGTGGATCGCACGGCCGTCCTGATTGCATCTGCCGGGGATGAGATTGATGAAATGGAGACGGCCTTCTATGCGGTTCCGCCGGCCGCTTTGGGCAGTCTCGGCTCCGGGGTGAAGGCCGTTTCGGCAACGACCATGGGGCCCGCCTCCGTGACGGCCCCGGCGGACGCGGCGCCCACCGGCGAGCCCACCGCGCCGGAGAATCTGAAGAAGTCCTTCGAGTCGTACGGCGTGGCGTTCCCGCCGGGAAGCGGCATCGCCTACAACGCCGCCATCAGCAAGCTGATTGTCCGCAACACGACGGAGAACCTGCAGAAAATCAAGATCGTCCTTGACGAAATCAACGTGGACACGGAGCAGGTCACCATCGAGGCCAAGTTCATGGAAGTCGGCGTGAACGACCTCGAGGAGTTCGGCTTTGATTGGATGATTAGCACGGGAACCAATATCCACAACTCCGTCTACAACCAGACATGGTCGTCCCCCGTGGGCACGCAGCAACGGACGATTAACACGATTGGTACGGAAGCTGGCGTGAACGCCTATGGCGATCCCACCGGTACGACGTATACGATGAAGGACTTGCCCGCCGCCGCGAATGCGTCAACCCGCCTTGGCCAGGGGCTCCGTGATGCGACCACCGGCCTCGGGCTGGCCTCGAATCTATCGGATTCCCTCTTGGGCGTGAAATCAATCCTCGGGAACTACCAGATTGACACCATCCTCCGTGCCCTCCAGCAGAGCCAGACAACCAACATGCTCGCATCGCCGAAGGTGACCGCGATGAGCGGCAATGAGGCGGTTCTGGAAATGGTCACGAAGCGCTACTTCCCGACGGAGTGGGAGCCCCCGCGCGTCAACAATGTCGCCGTCGGCGCCGCCGGTGCCGGCGGCGGCGTGGAGACGGTTCCGTCGGCCCCGCGTTTCGGCGATCCGACCAACATCGGCGTTATCCTCCGTGTTACGCCGCAGGTCCGCGATAAATTCGTCATCAACCTCAAGCTAACCCCTGAAGTGACCGCCTTCATCGGTTACGATACGGAGCTCAACCAGATGGGCACGCTCGGCGGCCAGCCGTTCAACTACAAGTACCAGATGCCGATCATTGAGAGCCGCAAGGTCGAGACCCAGGTCGAGATCTATGACGGTGAGACGCTGGTCCTCGGCGGCTTCATCAAGGAAGACACGACGAAATACACAGACAAGGTTCCGTATCTCGCCGACATCCCGATAATCGGCTTCCTCTTCCAGACCAAGGGATCGAAGAACGTCAAGCGCGACCTGTTGATCTTCGTGACGGCGCGCCTGGTCAAGCCGTCCGGCATTCCAGTCCGCACCAACGACCGCAGCGGAATTCCGCGCCTTCGCAACTGATCCGGCGGAAACGCTGAATCCCTGTGGAATCGCAGGGATTTTGGATGATGATGAACGAACGGGACGCGGTTTTGTGCCGCGTCCCGTTTTTTCTGTCACTGAAGAGGCATCCATGGCCCATCCCAAACTGTTTTTGAAACCGGGGCGTGAAAAGTCGCTGCGGCAGCGCCATCCGTGGATCTTTTCCGGTGCGGTGGCCCGCGTCGAGACCGGTGCGGTGGATGGCGGGACGGTGGACTGTTGCGCCGCGGATGGAACGTTCCTTGCCCGCTGCTGCTGGAACGGGGCCTCGCAGATTGTGGCGCGTGTCTGGAGTTGGAATGACGAGCCCGTGGACCGGGCATTTTTCGTCCGCCGCCTCGCCGAATCCGCCGCGCGCCGGGCGGTTTTTTCCCGGATCGGGGAGGGTGGCCGCCGCCTGACCAATGCGTTTCGCCTGGTGAACGGCGAGGCGGATCTGCTGCCGGGCCTGGTGGTGGACGCCTATGCGGATTTTCTCTCCGTCCAGGTGCTGACGCTTGCCATGGCGCGGCGCCTGCCTGAGATTGTGGAAATCCTGGCGGAGCAGTCCCATCCCGCCGGTATCTGGCAGCGCAGCGACGTTGAAATCCGGCGCAAGGAAGGGCTGGAACCGGAGACGGGGCTGCTCTACGGAGAGGCTCCACCGGAGCGGCTGGAGATCGTCGAGAACGGCATGCGGCTGCTGGTGGATCTGCACGGCGGCCAGAAGACCGGATTTTTTCTTGACCAGCGCGAAAGCCGGCGTCTTGTGGGGCGGTTTTTGGCGGAGGCTGCTGCCAGCCGGCCGCCGGACGCGCCGCCGCTGGAGCTGCTGAACGCCTTCTCCTATTCCGCCGGATTCGGGGTCAGCGCGGCGCAGGCCGTGCCGTCCTGCCGGGTGCTGAATCTCGACGCGTCTTCGGGGGCGCTGGCGCTGGCAAAGGCAAACGCGGAGCTGAACGGCGTGCAGTCGGACTGCTGGGAATATCTGGAAGGGAACGCGTTCGAGCTGCTGCGGAAATTCAGGGACCAGGGGCGGAAATTCGACGCCGTCGTGCTGGATCCCCCGAAATTTGCGCAGAGCAAAAGTCAGGCGGAGGGTGCCTGCCGCGGTTACAAGGACCTGAACCTGTTGGCGTTCAAGCTGCTGCGTCCCGGCGGGCTGCTCTTCACGTTTTCATGCTCCGGCGGGGTTTCCCCGGAGCTGTTCCAGAAAGTCATCGCCGGCGCGGCAGTAGATGCCGGCCGCGACACCCAGCTGTTGGCGCACCTTGGCCCCGGCCAGGATCATCCCGTGGCGCTGGCCTTTCCCGAAGGCGAATATCTGAAGGGATTGGCAATCCGTTGCCTGTAGCCCGCAGATTTCCACTGCGTCTACCGCCATCCATTGCCCCCCGGTAAGCCTTCTCCCCACCGCCGCCTGCCGCGGCCGTCCACCGTGAAGCGGAAATATTGACGGCATTCTGCACGGCGCCTGGTATTGACTTTTTGTTTTTGGGCAGTACTTTACATTTAGTTTAACAAAATACGCAGGCGTCGTTTGCTTGATGGAAAGGGGGTGGGAAGTGAGCAATCTGTGGCGATTGATTGGATTGTTGGCACTTCTTGGCACCCCGGCATCCGCGGGCATGCTCACGTGGGATGCTAATATCACCACCCCTGGCGCGCAAGACGGTGCGGGTAGCTGGGGCGGAACCACCACGGGCACCAACTGGTGGAACGGCACGGCTGATGTTGCCCTCGCAAGCACTGACACGGCGGTGTTTGGTGCGGCGTCCGGCGCGGCCGGGACGGTGACGCTTACCGGCAATCGAACTGCCGCCGGGCTGATCTTCCAGCCAAGCGGAAGCGGAACGTATACCCTTACCGCGACAAGTGCAAGGACGCTTACGCTTGCCGCCGCCGGCATCACGGCCAATGAGTCGGCCACGGTCGGCTCGGCGAATCTTTCTTTGGTTCTTTCTGCCGGGCAGACATGGCAGGCGGCCGCCGGCAAGACGCTGGCGATTGGCGGCACGGTGAACAACGGTGGTTTTTTGCTTGCCGTTGACGGTTCAGGCAACACGGCGACTGCAGGAGTAATTTCTGGAGCCGGCGGTTTGGGGAAAGCCGGATCAGGCACCCTGACGCTCTCCGGCGCAAATAGCTACACCGGCACGACGACAATCTCGGCGGGCACGCTGGCCTACGGCGCGTCCAACGTCATCGCCAGCGGTGCGGTGACGGTCAGCGGCGGCACGCTCAACATCGGCACCTACAGCGACACGGTCGGAGCGGTGACCCTAACCGGCGGCGGCATCACCGGCACGACCGGCGTGCTGGCCGGCAGCAGTTACGCGGTGGAGTCAGGCAGCATTAGCGCGATTCTCGGCGGCAGCGGGACGCTGACCAAGAGTACCGCGGGTACGGTGACGCTCACCGGGTCGAATGCTTATACCGGGCTTACCACGGTTTCGGCGGGCACGCTGGCCTACGGCGCGTCCAACGTCATCGCCAGCGGTGCGGTGACGGTCAGCGGCGGCACGCTCGACATCGGCACCTACAGCGACACGGTCGGCGCGGTGACCCTGACCAGCGGCAGCATCACCGGCACGACCGGCGTGCTGGCCGGCAGCAGTTACGCGGTGCAGTCCGGCAGTATCAGCGCAATCCTCAATGGAACCGGCACGCTGGCCAAGAGCACGACCGGGACGGTGACGCTCTCCGGTTCCAATCTCTACGCAGGGACGACGACGGTCTCGGCAGGCGCGTTGACCATCCAGAACGGGGCCGCGCTTGGCACCACCGCGGCCGGGACGACGGTCGCTTCCGGCGCTGCGCTGCAGCTCCAGGGCAACATCACCACGCTGACCGAGGCGCTGACGCTCAACGGTACCGGTGTCGCCGCTGATGGCGCGTTGCGCAATCTGTCCGGCTCGAACAGCTACGCCGGTCTGGTCACCCTGGGCGGTGCCTCCCGCATCAACTCGGACGCCGGCACGCTGACGCTCAGCAACACCGGCACGATCACCGGCGCCACGTTCGGCCTGACGGTCGGCGGCGCGGGCAACACCACGATCAACAGCATCATCGGCACGACCAGCGGCACGCTGGCTAAGGACGGCGCCGGCACCCTGACGCTCACCGGTGCCAACACCTATACCGGGACGACCGTCGTCAGTGCCGGCGCGCTGAACATCCAAAACGCCGCGGCGCTCGGCACCACCGCGGCCGGCACGACGGTCGCCTCCGGCGCGGCGCTGCAGATCCAGGGCAACATCACCACTCTGGCCGAGGCGCTGACGCTCAACGGCACGGGCGTCGCCGGCGATGGCGCGTTGCGCAACCTGTCCGGCTCGAACAGCTACGCCGGTCTGGTCACCCTGGGCGGTGCCTCCCGCATCAACTCGGACGCCGGCACGCTGACGCTCAGCAACACCGGAACGATTACCGGCGCCACGTTCGGCCTGACGGTCGGCGGCGCGGGCAACACCACCATCAACAGCATCCTCGGCACGACCAGCGGCACGCTGACCAAGGACGGCTCCGGCACGCTGACGCTTGCGGGCGCCAACAGCTACAGCGGGATCACTACGATCAGCAGCGGCACACTGCAGGTCGGCAACGGCACCACCGGCTCCCTGGGCAGCGGCGCGGTGGTGAACAACGGCTCGCTGCTGTTCAACCGGGTCGGCACGGTCGCCGCGCCGTTCACCGTGGCGAACGCCATCAGCGGCAGCGGCTCCCTGTCCTTCAGCGGTTCGGGCGCGGTTCTGCTCTCCGGCAGCAACAGCTATAGCGGCACCACCACGGTCGCCTCGGGCACCACGCTGCGCACCGGCAGCACGTCGGCGCTCCCCGGCAGTGCGGCATCGGGCAGCCTTGCGCTCAACGGCGTGCTCGACATGCGCGGGAAAAATGTGACGCTCGGCGGGCTGTCCGGCACCGGCACCATCACGGATTACACCCAGTTGACGGCACCGAATCCGGCCACGGACGTGACCTTGACGGTCGGCGGCAACAACCAGTCCACCGTCTTTGGCGGCGTCCTGATGAACGGCGGGCTTTCGACGGCGGATACGCCCACCCAAACCAATGCGCTGGTCACGCTCTCGCTGGTCAAGACCGGCACCGGCACGCTGACGCTGGCGGGGAACAATCCGTACACCGGCACGACGACCATCAGCAGCGGCGCCCTGCAGATCGGCAACGGCGGCACGACGGGCACCATCGGTACCTATGGCGACATCACCAACAACGGGGCGCTCGCCTTCAACCGCAGCAACAACCAGGTTGTGACCGCGCGCATTTCCGGCAGCGGCTCCCTCACCCAGGCGGGGACGGGGCGGCTGGAGCTGGCGAACGTCAACACCTACACCGGCGGTACGACCGTGCTGGCCGGCACGCTTTCCGCCCGCGCCTCCTCATCACTGGGCAGCGGCGCGGTGGCGCTGGGCAACTCGACGACCCTGGCGCTGGGCGGCGACCTCGCCTTTTCCGGTTTCAACAACGGTTCCGGCTGGGCGAGCAACGCGATGGATCCGGCGAATCCCGCGCACTTGGGCGACAATCTGCTGACCCTCACCGACAACCCCGGCAATGAAGCGAACTCGGTCTTCCGCACCGCCAAGGTCAACGTCAGCAACGGCTTCACCGCCAACTTCGTCTATCTCACCCGCGGCCAGACGCCGCTGAACATGGCCGACGGCATCGTGTTTGTCCTGCAGAACGACCCGCTCGGCACGGCCGCGCTCGGCGACAACGGCGGCTGCCTGGCCTATGGCGGTTCGAAAACGACCCAGGCCGGCGAGGCGATCACCAAAAGTATCGGCATCATGTTCGACACGCATCAGGGCACGAACAACAACCACGGCCGCACCGCGCTCCTGATCAACGGCGCGACGGAGGATGCGAACGACACCAGCTACAACGGTGCCGCCTACGTCAACGCCGCGCTCGGCGAGACCTCGAACACCTGGAGCGGCACGAACTCGGTCTACGACCTCAACACCCCGGGAGCCGTCGCCCTTGACGTCTACCACCCGATCATGGTCCGTCTGGTGTACGACAACGTGAACAAGCTGCTGGTCGAGACCCTGGTCGACACGACGACCGGGCAGACCAAGGCCTGGCATTACAACGTCGACATCCCGACGACGGTGGGGGGAAGCTCGGCCTATGTCGGCTTTACCGGCGCCACCGGCGCGATGATCTCCACGCAGACGGTCAATGCGTTTTGGTTCGGCAACGACACCGCGACCTACGCGAACCCCATCAGCATCCTGCCGGGCGCGACCGCCACGGTTGAGATGAACGTGCCGTCCGTCAGCATTTCCAGCCTGACCATGAGCAGCGGTGCGGGGTTGAACGTCACGCCCGCCGCCGACATGGGGCCGACGACGGCCTCCCATCCGGCGTTTGCCTTGGCCGCGCAGATTACCTCGTTGTCGGGCATCAACAACTTCAACGTCGCCAACAACGGCACGGGGCAGGGCACGCTCGCGCTGTCAAGTGTCAGCGGAGCGGGCGGCCTGGTGAAAAGCGGCGCGGGCACGCTGCTGCTGCCGACCGCCAACAGCTTCACCGGCACCACGGAGGCGCTGGCCGGTTCCATTGTCCTTGGCAACAGCCTGGCGCTCCAAAATAGCACGCTCGTCACCTCGGCGGCGGACAGCGGTTCCGTGAGCTTCGGAGGCCTGACGTCGGCCACGCTTGGCGGCCTCTCCGGCAACGGCGGCCTGGCGCTGGCAAACGCCGCCGGCGCATCGGTCGCGCTCACGGTCGGCGCCAACGACCAAAGCACTACCTATGCCGGCGCGCTCACGGGTTCCGGCTCGCTGACAAAGACCGGCACGGGGACACTCGCCCTGACCGGTTCCGTCACCTATACCGGCGCCACCACCCTCAATGGCGGCACGCTGGTCGTCACCGGCGCGGGCAGCCTCAACGGAACCAGCGGCATCGTCATCAACAACGGCGGCGTGCTCGACTACAACAGTTCCGTCCCCCTGACGCAGCCGTTCACCATCGTCAGCGGCACGATCATGGGTGTTGGTGCCGTCAATGGCGGCGTTGTCGTGGGGCAGGGCAGCGTCATGGCACCCGGCAACAGCACCGGTACGCAGGAGTACTCGGCGCTGACCTGGGCGCCGGGCGGCACCTACCAGTGGGAGGCGGACATCGTGGTGGACAGCTCGGGGCTTCCCGCGGGCAGTGTGGTAAATGAAAACGTCTATCAGGGAACGGATCCCGGCTTTGACTTTGCGCGCATCACCGGCCAGCTTGACGTCACCGCGACCGCCGCCAACCCGTTTGTCATCGACCTTCGCGGCGTCTTGCAGGGAACTTACGCGTTGGGCGCGGTGCAGAACTGGGATCCGAACCAGATTCACCTGTGGACGATTGCCACGGCCGACGGGGGCATCGTCGGTTTCGACCCCTCCAAAATCAGGCTCGACGACAAAAATTTCAAGGCAAACAACGCCTACGCCACCAATGGCGGTTTCAGCGTCTACCAGTCGGGTAACAGCATCATGCTTCAATACGTGCCCGAGCCGGGCACGCTGGGACTGCTGGCGCTGGGCACCCTCGCGCTCCTCGGCCGCCGCCGCCGCTGATTGTCCGGCCGTTCCGTCCGCCGGGCGGATTATGTCACTGCCCGAGGTCGAGGTAGATGCCGCGGCGCTGGAACGTTGGGATGTCGAGGTTTTCCCCGTCCACCGTCGTCGGGCCGGACGACGCGAAAATGCCGAGCGCCTGTTCCTGAAGCTGGAGCTCGCCCTGGAGCCCTTCGCCGCCCGCTTTTTTCCGCCCGCTCCTGCGCCCCTGGATGACGGTTCCGGCGGCGGCCGCGTTTTCCCTGGCCGCCTGCGGGATGGACGGTTCGCCGGCAAACCGGCAGAGCAGGCCCGTGAGCTGGACGGATTCCTGCATGCGGGGGTCGGAGTAGGCTCCGACCTGGACGCGGGTCGTTTTCGGGAACTGCTGCTGGATGGAAGTCATGCAGGCCTGGATCTCGCCGAGGGAGAGTCCTTCGCCGCCGATGAGCGTCAGGACGGCGGCGTCGGTCTTGGCCAGATTTTCCGGGCCGCCGACGAGCGGGCAGGCGAAGAAGTCGCGCACCACCTCCTGCCAGCGATCGGGGCCGGTTCCATGGCCGACGCCGAGGGTGCAGAGGCTGGGCTTTTCCCGCAGCAGGTTGCGCAGCGCCGCGAAGTCCACCGTCAGGATCGACCGTGCCTGCGGCAGCCGCATGAGGCCGTTGACTCCCTTCGCCAACATCCGGTTGGAGAGATCGAACGCCTGCTCCGCCGCGGTGCTCGCCGGCAGGCTGGCGAACAGCAGGTCGTTGGGGATTGCCAGGACCGTGTCGGAAATCCCGCGCAGGAGTTCGAGGTCCTTCTCCGCCTGGTGGCAGCGCCAGTTTCCCTCAAAGGAGAAGGGAAGGGTGGCCACGAAAATGCCCATGATCTTCAATTCGCGGAGATGCCGCGCCATGACCCGCGCCGCACCCGCGCCGGTGCCGGCACCCAGGGCCGCCACGACGATGACCAGCTCGGCGCCGATGACGAGCTGGCGGAGGTCGTTCGAGGAGACGGTCGCCGCCTTCTCGCCCTTGTTCGAGCTTCCGCCGCAGCCGCCCTGGAACTCCCAGTCGCGGCCGAGGGGAATCTGCACGATGCCCTCCAGGAATTCCAGCGCGCGCTGATCCGTGTCCGCCACCGCCAGCATGGCCGCGCTGTCAAGCGCGGGGTCGGCCGCCAGCGTGGCGGCAATCTTGCCGCCGCCGCCGCCGAGCCCCAGAACCACGATTCGCTTTGCCTCGTCCGCCATCGTCTAAAAATCTCCACGCGTCCGGCTTTCCGGGAACCTACGGGGGGAACCCCCTCACCAGCGGAAAGCTCGCTTGATATCCGAAAGAAATTCCCGCACGCTTTTCCAGTCGCGCCCGATGCTGCCGGTCAGGCTGTCCGGTTCCAGATTCATTTCCTGCAGGGCGTTGTGCCCGAATTTCAGCAGCCCAACGGGCGTTACGAACGCGGGGGACTGGACGATGTGTTCGGGGCCGTTGACCATGCGGGCGCATCCGATTTCCACCGGCGACTCGAAGATGCGCTGCGCCAGATCGGCAATCTGCGGAATCATCGCCCCGCCGCCGCACAGCCGCACGCCGAAGCCGATCCGCTTCATCATTTCCCGGTCCTGCAGGTCTTCGAGAATTTTGCGGAACAGTTCGTCCAGCCGCATCTCGATGATCTGTTCGATGGTGGAGACGGGGATCTGCCGGGACGGCTTGCCCGCCCCCGCGTCCACTTCCATGAGGCGTGCGCGGCCGTCCTGCGTCATGACCGCCTTGGCGCCCAGGCTTGGCAGCCGTTCCAAGATGTCGCGGCATTGCTGGATGGGCAGGTGCAGCCCGAGGTGGAGGTCGTTCGCCAGCTGCTCGCAGCCGATGGTGATCTGCCCCGAGTGCAGGCAGCGGTCGCGCCCCGCGAAAACCGCATACTCCGTCACGCCCGCACCGATGTCGACGACCAGCGCGCCATGCCCCGCCTCTTCGCCGGAAAAAACCGCCAGCCCTGCCGCCACGGGCGAGAAGACCAGCCCCTTCGGCTCCTGCTCCTCCGGCCCCATGACGTCCATGATCACGTTCCGGCTGTTCTCAAGCCGCGCGTGCTGGCCGTACACGATATGCATGTCGGCCTCCAGCTTGCCGCCGAAAAGGCCGACGGCGTTGTCCACCTCGCGCCGGTCCACCAGGAAGCGGCGCGTGAACCAGTGCAGCGTCTGCCGGTCGGGCGGCAGCGCGTAGTTCGCCGCGTTGCGCAGGGCGTCTTCGCGGTCGCCTTCGGTCACATAGCGGTCCGCGGCGTTGATGACGGTGCTGCCCATGCTGTTCACATAGCCGATATGCGTGCCGGTCACGGCCATGAAGATGTTCTGGATCTCCGTGCCGCCCGCCGCCTCCTCCGCCATGCGCATCGCCTTCATCAGCGGCTCCTGCACGAGCTGCAGGTCCGTAATCTCGCCCTTGACCACCCGGCCGTGGGTTTTTTCCTGCCCGGCGCCGATGATGGAAACCACCCCGTCCGCGCCGAATTCGCCCATGACGACCTTGACGGAGTGCGTGCCGATTTCGACCGCCGTCACAATCTCCCGTCTACGCCGATTTCCGCTGATGTTGATCCCCAGCATGTGTGGCCCCGCGCCCCGCTGAAAAACTAAAAAACGTTCAATTCCGGTAACGTAGTCCGGTATCGGCCCGTTGGCATCCCGGCCTGCCAGAAAAATATGGCGCGTCTTCCCGGATGTGCGGCGGACATCCGGCGCGGCAACGGAAGAACGGAAGAACGGAAGAACGGAAGGACGGAAGGACGGAAGGACGGAAGGACGGAAGAACGCCAATTCGGCCACGCCGAACCACGAACGCCTAACATCGCCCCTTAAACATCAACCGCCGAAACCGTTGGGCCGTTTAACCATGATGAAGCCGTGCGGCGGCCGCTTGCCGGCACGAGCAAATACCAACTGCCGCCCCCGTGCTATTCTCTCTATCCGAGTTCCGCAATCGTCACGCCGGCGCCGCCCGGATCCCCGAACTCCCCTGAACGCCCCAGCCGGAATTTAAGCACCAGCGGGTGATGCCGCATGCATTCATGCACCGCCGCCTGTAGCCGGCCCGTGCCGAACCCATGCACGATCCGCACCTCCGGCATCCGGCAGGCCGCCGCACGGTCCAGGTAATGTTCCAGCTTCGGGACGGCCTCGTCCACCCGCAACCCCACCAGCAGCAACTCGCCCGCGACGGTTCTTCCCGTTTTTCCGTTTTTCCGTTCTTCCGTATCCACCCCCGGCGGCAAGGGCGGCGGCGTTGCGGAGTCCGCGCTCCGGTCGCGCCGGCCGAGGCCGTCCGCGGGGACGCGGCAGCGCAGGGCGCCGAACAGCACCTCCACGCTCCTGCGGTCCGCCGCCACGGCGGCGATGCGCGCGTTGGCGCGCAGCTTCTCCACCCAGACCATTTTCCCGACCTTCAGCTCTTCCGGCGGCAGCGGGCTTTCCGGCCTTGGCTCCGTCGCCGCCCGCGCTCCGGACATGCGCCGGTCGCACTCCCGCACTTCCTCCCGGAGGTTCTGTTCCTGCTGCGGGGCCGCCGCCCGGCCCGCCTTCAGCTCCGTCGCCTGGCGCAGCAGCCGCTCCATGTCCCGCCGCGCATGCTCCACAATGCCGGCCGCCTGCTGGTATGCCTCGTGCAGGAGACGCCGGCGTTCTTGGCGGAGGTGCGCGAGCTCCTCCCGCACCTGCTCGCGTTCGCTGCGGATGCTGCCCGCCGCCGAATCGAGCTCCTGTTCGCGCTTCGCCACCTCGCGCTGCGCCTCCTCGATGTGTGCCAGCATGCCCTCCAGCCGCAGGTGGTCGCCCGAAAGCATTTCCCTTGCACGTTCCAGCACGGCGGCGGGAAACCCCGTGCGCGCCGCGATGTCCAGCGCGTGGCTCGCCCCCGGCTGCCCGGTGTCGAGCGCGAACTCCGGCTGCAGCGTCTCCCCGTTGAAGCGCACCGAGGCGTTCCGCATCTGCCGGTGTTCGTGCACAAAGCTTTTCAGCGTGCCCAGATGCGTTGTCGCCAGCACTGTCGCGCCGCTCTCCGCCAGCGTGGACAGCACCGCGCAGGCCAGCGCGCCGCCCTCCACCGGGTCCGTGCCGGAGCCCAGTTCGTCCAGCAGCACGAGGGCCGGCCGGCCGGCCGACCCGGCGAGGATGCCGTTGAGCCGCTTCAGGTGCCCGGTGAACGTGCTCAGGTTGTCCGCCAGCGACTGCTCGTCGCCGATGTCTGCCAGAACCTGTTCCACGGCAAGCCATTCGCTGTCAGGCGATGCCGGCACCGGCAGCCCGCAAAGCGCGGCGAGCGTGAGCAGTCCGGCCGTTTTCAGCGCGGCCGTCTTCCCGCCGGAATTCGCGCCGCTGACGAGCAGCACGCGCGTCTCCGCCTCCAGTTCCAGGTCGAGCGGCACCAGCGCCTCCGGCGTCCCGGCGTTCCGGAACCGCCTGGCCAGCAGCGGATGCCGCGCCCGCCTTAGCCGCAGGCGGCTGCCGAAGCGCGGGATGACGCAGCCGTAGTCGCCGGCCCAGCAGGCCGCCGCCGCCGCCGCGTCCAGCCGCGTCATGATTCCGATGTCGGCGCGGAACTCCTCCCCGGCATGGCCGACCGCGGCGGTGAGCCCGGCGAGGATGCGCCGGCATTCGTCGCGCTCCTCCAGCCGCAGGTCGGCAAGGTCGTTGCCCAAGGTTATGGTGGCGACCGGCTCCACGAAAAGCGTGCGACCGCTGTCGGAGTGGTCGTGGACGACCCCCGGGAAGCGTGCTTTCAGCTCGCGCTTGACCGGCAGGACATGGCGCCCGTTGCGCTCCGTCACGAAGCTGTCCTGCAGGACGGCCTCCGCCCCGGCGCGCTTGAGGATTTCCCCGAGCAGCCGGTGCAGCCGCTGTTCAGCGGCGCGGATTTCGCACCGCAGCTCCGCCAGGCGCGGGCTTGCGCTGTCCAGCAGCGCGCCGTCGTCGTCCAGCGCCCGGTGCAGTGAGCCGCGCAGTTCCGGGAGCGGCCGGAGTCCGGCCAGCAGCCCCGTCAGGGCCGGGCAGGCGGGAAAGTCCGGCCGCTCCGGCAGGGCGCTCCGCCAGTCGTCGACGCGCGCGATGGCGTCCAGAAAATTCCGCACCGGCAGCAGCTCGTCGCCCTCCAGGACGGCGCCTTCGGGCGCGGCGCGGCGCAGCAGCGGCCGGATGTCGGGGAAGGCGGCCGGCGGCGGTGCGGCGCCGGTGCCGAGCAGGCGGGCGATATCTTCCAGAAGCGGATGCCCCTCCTGAGCGGTCTCGGCGGAGCGCGGGCGCAGGCTGAGGATGCGTTCGCGGCCCGGTTCGCTGGCGGCATAGCCCGCGACCAGTTCCAGAAGCTGCGGCAGCTCCAGCACGGCCTCCGCATGGGAAAAGGATGTCGGCGCCGTCTCCGGCATGGATTTGCTCCCCGTTGGTTCCGGCATACCATAGCCCTTGGCCGTTTTCGCGCCGGTGTAACCTGCGCGCCCCCGGTGGCACTAATGCCGGTGTGGATGGGGAACGATTCTCATGTAGAGTTTCAAAATGGAAAATGAGGAGGAAGAAGTCATGACAACGATGAAGACAATCAAAAACGTGTTTGCCGCCGCCGCGTTTGCCGGCGTGTTCGCCGCCGCCGCCTTTGCCCAGGAGGCCGCCGCCGACAAGCCCGCGCCCCCGGCCGGCGGGCAGAAGGAGCAGGGGAAGGGCGTGCGCATGCAGCAGCCTGGCTCCCGCATGGAATTCATCGGTAGGGAACTGAACCTTACCGACGACCAGAAGGCGAAAATTAAGGCGATTGTGGAAGGGCAGAAGGGTGAAATGGAGAAGGCCGTGAAGGCGCGCGGTGAACTACAGAAGAAGTTCCAGGCCGCCGTCGAGGCCGGCGATGCCGCCGCCGCGAAGGCCGCGGCCCAGGAGATCGGCGCGGATATGGCCGAAAATGCCGCCAAGCGCATCGAACTCAAGAAGGCCGTCGAAGCTGTCCTGACGCCGGAGCAGAAGGCGAAGGGCGAGGAGCTCCGCAAGGCGCGCCAGGAGAAGATGGAAAAGGTGCGCGAAGGCGCCAAGGAGCACATTCAGAACCGTATGGAGAAACGCCGCGAAGGCAATGGCGGCCCGGAGAAGGGTGACGGGGAAGCCTGCCGCCCGCCCAAGGATGGCAACGACGGCGAAGGCTGCTGCCCGCCGCCGCCCGCCGGAGACAAGTCGGAGGCGTGACGTCATGACGGTGTGTCTTGATTGCCGCTGGAGCGGCCGTCCGGTTCCCATGCCGGGCGGCCCGCCGCCTGCTTCCGCTGCGCTATACTACCTGTGTATGGCAAAAACGGGTGTCATGACGGCGGACAAGACTGCATCCTCGGCGGAGGCGGATGCGGAGGACGTGCGCCTGTCGCAGCAGGGCGACGGCCAGGCCTTCGAGCGCCTCGTGCGCCGGCACCAGGAGACGATTGCGGCGCAGATGTGGCGGTTCACCCGCGATCCGCGCCTGCACGCCGAGCTGGTGCAGGATGTGTTCGTCAACGCTTGGCGCAGTCTCGGCGGATTCCGCGGTTACGCGCCGTTCCTGCACTGGCTGCGCAAGATTGCCGTCCGCACCGGATACGCATTTTGGAAGGAGCGGGACTCGCACCGCGCCGATGTGACGATTGATGAGGGGATTGGGGAGACGCTTGCCGCGCCCGAGGCGGCATCCGACGGCGCCGCCGCCGAGGCCGTCCATGCGGTGCTGGGAAAACTTCCGCCGCGCGACCGGATGGTGCTCACGCTCCTGCATCTCGAGGGGCGCAGTGTTGCGGACTCCGCGCGGTTGTTGGGGTGGAGCCAGGTGATGGTGAAGGTGCAGGCCTGGCGGGCCCGCGCCAAATTGAAGAAACTGCTGGCCGATCTTGACCGGCTGGATGGAATGACACCCGTTGGGTCCGCGGTGGCGGACGGGCGGGAACGCACGGAAGGGGCCACCCCATGAAAAGCATGCAGAATTTTGAACGACTGGCCGTTGCCGCCCGCGGCGAATCCGCCCCGGCGCCGGACGTGGCCGCCGCGGTGATGTCACGAGTGCGCCGCGAAGCGCAGTATGGGGCGTCCGTGCCCGCCGGATTCCTGGTGGAAGACGGCGGCGGGCTGCCGCTGTGGAGCGTGGCCGCCGCGCTGCTGGTGGTCGGCTTCACCACGGCGCTGGTGGGGTACGGCATGTGGTCGGACTGGAACGGCTCGGTCTATGCCAGCCTGACCGATTTTTCCTCCTGGGGGCTGCTATGAGCGACACGAACCAAACCGGCGGCGTGGTGCCGCCGAAGAAGCGCCGCGTTCCGGCGATTCTGCCGCTGCTGGGAATCTTCCTCGCCGGCATGCTCTGCGGTGCGGGGCTGGGCGCCCAGTATGTGATGCACCGGCTCCGCGACGGCGTCCGGAATCCCGAGCACCGGATTGACCACATGCTGCGGGGGATGTCCAAGATGCTGGAGCTGACTCCGGAACAGGAGAAGCGGGCCCGCGCCATCCTCGACGCGCAGGAGAAGGATCTCATGGCAATCCGGAAGGCGGGTTGGCCGAAGGTGACCGCACGCCTGGAGCGCACGGAAAGGGAAATCGGCGACCTGCTGGACGCCGGCCAGCTCAAGAAGTGGCGCGAGCTTTCGGAGGGAATGCATAGGCACTGGATGCCGGCGGTGCCCGGCGGCATGCGTCCGCAGCCATCCGGCCGCCCGGATGAAAAAGGGGCCCCGTCCTACAGCCGTCCGGGGAACGAAAAAACAGCGCCGGCGCGCGGCCGTCCCGCAAACGTGCCGCCGCCCTCTCCGTCCGGTCCGGCGGCTGAACCGCTGCCGGAGCATCCCGCGGCCCCGTAAAACGGCGGTCCGCCGGCACCGGCGCATCCCCTTGCGGACTCCGCAAAAAGGGTTATGTTTCTTGGGCTTGCGGAGGGACGGCCCGGGCATCCGCGACCCCGTCCCTTTTCCACACAAACCCTTTGGAGCTTCGCGCACACATGGCACCCATGAAGGACTGGTTCGGCAAATCCCCCGTCACCATCGGCATCACCACGGACCACGGCGCGCTGGAGCTGAAGAACAGGCTCGCCGCTCATCTCCGGGGCATGGGGATGGATGTAGTGGATCTCGGGCCGGCCGCGCTGGATCCGGAGGACGACTACCCGGATTTCGCCGCGAAGCTGTCATGGGCCTTGGTCCGCGGTGAGATCGACTGCGGCATCCTCCTCTGCCGCAGCGGGATCGGCATGAGCATCGGCGCCAACCGCTTCCACGGTGTCCGCGCCGCCCTGGTCGCCACCGCCGTTGCGGCGGAAAAGAGCCGCCAGCACAACAACTCCAACGTGCTCGTCCTCGGCGGCGACTGCCTGGACGAGAAGACCGTCTTCGGCATCACGGAGAAGTGGCTCGCGACGCCGTATTCCCAGGAGGAGCGCCACACGCGGCGCCTGCGCAAGATCGAGGCGCTGTGCCATGACGACATCGCGCCGGTCCGCGCCGTCGATCCCGAAATCGCGAAGGCGCTGGACCAGGAGGCGGAACGCCAGGACGAGGGGCTCGAACTGATTGCATCTGAAAATTTCGCCAGCGCCGCCGTCCGCGCCGCCTGCGGCTCCGTGATGACCAACAAGTACGCCGAAGGCTACTCCGGCAAGCGCTACTACAACGGCTGTGAGTTCGTGGACATCGCCGAAACCCTGGCTGTCCAGCGCGCCTGCAAGCTGTTCGGCGCCGAGGCCGCCAACGTGCAGCCGCACTGCGGCAGCGCCGCCAACATGGCCGCCTATTTCGCGCTGATCCAGCCGGGCGACACCGTCGTTGCCATGAGCCTCGACCACGGCGGGCATCTGACGCACGGGCTCAAGATCAACTTCTCCGGCCGCCTCTTCAACTTCGTCGGCTACGGCGTCGAACCGGGCACCGAAACGCTGGACTACGACAAGATCGCCGCGACCGTCCGCGAGCACAAGCCGAAGCTGCTCATGGTCGGCGCCAGCGCCTATCCGCGCACCCTCGACTTCGCCCGCTTCCGCGCCATCGCCGACGAGGTCGGGGCGTACCTGGTGGTGGACATGGCGCACATCGCCGGCCTCGTCGCCGCCGGCGAGCACCCCAGCCCGGTCCCGTACGCCGACATCGTCACCACGACCACGCACAAGACCCTGCGCGGCCCGCGCTCCGGCCTGATCCTCTGCAAGGAGAAGCACATCAAGGCGATTAACTCGCAAATATTCCCCGGACTCCAGGGCGGTCCGCTCATGCATGTCATCGCCGCCAAGGCCATCTGCTTCCTAGAGGCGATGGGACCCGAGTTCAAGGCCTATCAGGGGCAGGTCCGCCGCAACGCCGTCACGCTCGCCGCAGAGCTGACCAAGCGCGGATTCCGCATCGTCTCCGGCGGCACCGACAACCACCTGATGCTGGTGGACCTCCGCCCGAAGAACATCTCCGGCAAGGACGCCGCCGCCGCGCTCGACAAGGCCGGCATCACGGTCAACAAGAACCTGATTCCGTTCGACCCGGCCAAGCCGACCGTCACCAGCGGCATCCGCGTCGGCACTCCCGCCGTCACCACCCGCGGCATGGCGGAGGCCGAGATGGTGAAGATCGCCGACCTCATCACCCGCGCCGTGGAAAACAGCACGGACGAGACGGTGCTCGCCGCTGTGAGGCGCGATGTCTTCGCCCTCACCCGCGCCTTCCCGCTGCCGCAGGTGATCGCGTAGGGGAGCTGCCGGAAAGACCACTCCGGATACTGTCCGCGAGGCGCCCGCCCGGCGTTCAGGCGACACAACGCATGGCGCGTCGGACGTTCGTGAAATATGCGGGTATACTACTTCCCGTGTTTCGCAGGGCCCGGCAAATGGTGGCCTCCGCAAACCACGGCGGAGCGGCCGCAAGAAAATCGGGAATGGGGACGAATATGTCGTTGGGCGTTCATCTGACGGGGTTTGTGCTGGCGGCGGGCGAGGGGAAACGGCTGCGGCCGGTGACGCTGGAGCGGCCGAAGGCGCTGGTGCCGTTCTGCGGCGTGCCGATGCTGGAGCTGGCCGCGGCGCGGCTGGCGGAGTTGCCGGTGGACGAGCTGGTGGTGAACGCCTGGTACAAGGCGGACGCTGTCACGGAGTTCTGCGCCGGGCTGGAGCAGCGGATCGGGCGCCGCGTCCGCGTCTCTCTCGAACCGCAGTTGCTGGACACCGGCGGCGGCCTGCGCCACGGCCTGCGGGAGCTGCCGCTGGCGGAGCATGTCATCGTCCACAATGCGGACGTCGTGCTCGACTGCGACCTCCGAAAGCTCGTGGAATTTCATCTGGAGAACAACGCGGCGGCGACGGTCCTGCTCGTGCCGAACAAGGGTCCGCGCACGGTCGAGCTGGGGCCGGACGGCCGCATCCGCGCCTTCCGCCGGCCGCGGGGCGAAGGTGGCTACACCTTCTCCGGCGTGCACATCTTCCGGCGGGACGTGCTCCAGTTCCTGCCGTCCGCCGAGGCCTGCTCCATTGTGACGGCCTATGAGGCGGCGATTGCGGCGGGGCTGCCGGTGTTCGGCGTCTCCACGCGCGACGCCTGGTGGTCCGACCTTGGCAATCCGACGGACTACATCCTGGCCCACGGCGAAGTCGCCGACCGCGGCGTCCGGCATTTCACCCGGCTGCGGGAAGCGCAGGCGGAGCAGGCCCGGCGGCGCGCGGAGCTGGAAATCCGCCGCGGCGTGCGCTGCACCGGTGCCATCGGGCTGGGGGCCGACCTCATCGTGCCGTCCGGTGCGCAACTGCACAACGCGGTGTTGTGGGATGGCACGCGGCTGCCGTTGCCGACGCTGTACGCCGATGCGGTCTTCACCGGTGGCCCGGTCTCGCTGCCCGTCGCGCCGCAGAACCGCCCCGGCCCGGACCCGCGCATCTGGTTCTGCCTCGACGTGAAGCCGGAGGAGGCGCGCATCGAGCCGCTCCGCAAGCAGGGCAGCGGCCGGCGTTACGCGCGGATCGTTGCAAAGGACGGGCGGACCTGGATCTGGTGCGCCTACGCGCAGGACCGGCGGGAGAACGCCGCGTTCGCCGCGCTGGCCGACTTCCTGGAGCGCCTCGGCATCAACATCCCGGAGGTGCTGGTGCATCTCGGCGACGTCGGCGAAATCGTGTCGCGCGACCTCGGCGGCGATGACCTGCAGGAGGTGACCGACCCGGGTCTGCTGGAGGACCATCTCCGGGACGTGCTGCGGCAGGCGGCGCGCCTGCACGTGCTCGGCGCCCGCGCCGCGCGGCTGGAGGAGCTGCCGATGCAGAACGGCTTCACCAAGGGGCTGTACGACTGGGAGCGCGACTATTTCCGCGAGCATATCCTGGGACGGCTGCTCGGGGCGCCGGAGCTGTGGACGCCGGCGGCCGTCGCGCATTGCGAACTCCGCAGCCGGCTGCTGGTCGAGCCGCTGGTGCCGGTGCACCGCGACCTGCAGAGCGCGAACGTGATGATCTTCGGCGGGAAGCCGTACCTGATTGATTTCCAGGGGATGCGCCCCGGCTGCGCGGCCTACGACATCGCCTCGCTGCTCTACGATCCGTACAAGCGGCATCCGGCCGAGCGCCGCGCGCGGCTGTGGCGCTACTATCAGAAGCAGGTCGAGGAGCTGGGCGGCACGGCGCCGTCGGCCGTGGTCTTCCACGCCGCCGCGGTGCAGCGGCTGATGCAGGCGCTCGGCGCCTACGGCAAGCTTTGGCTCGGGGACGGGCTGGAGTGGTACAAGCCGTTCATCCTGCCCGCGCTTGCGCTGCTGGAGGAGGCCGCCGACGCCGCGGAGGCGTTCGAAATCGGCACCATGGCCCGCAAGGCCCGCGAAGCCGCCGCAGGGCGGCTGGAGCCGTAAACAGCAAAGAGCGAAGAACGTTCAGCGAGGCTGGACGGGAGCGTGGGCGTCCCGCCCGCTTTCGCCGGGCATCCTGCCGGGAAGCTCAGACTGCGGGCATCGGGCAGGATGCCC
>CAIXRA010000054.1 GCA_903921725.1 uncultured Lentisphaerota bacterium | reverse complement strand
TGCCGCCTCGACCGTTTGGCCGGCACCCACGACGAACGTGCCGCCGATGCTGCCCGTCAGGGTGGAGCCGCCCGTCGCCGTAACCGTACCCGTGTAGCCGGTGGAACCGGCAACCGTGCCGCCCGCCAAGGTGATGGCGTTGCCGACCCCTTGGCTGTTCAGGTCGAGCGTGCCGCCGTTGACCGTGACCGCGCCGGTGCCGAACGCGTGGACGGCGCCCGCCGTCAGCGTGCCGGCCGTGACCGTCGTGCCGCCGGAGTAGCTGTTCGAGCCGGAGATCGTCAGGATGCCCGCGCCGGACTTGGTGATGGAGGCGTTGATTGCTCCGCCGCCGAGAGCCGTGGCCAGCGTGACGTCATTTCCGTTCGTGTCGAACGTCGCGGCCTTGTCGGCCACCAGCGTCAGGCGGCCGCCCGCCGTGATGTCCTGCGTGTTGCCCGTGTCCCAACGCAGCGTGCCGCCGTTCATCAGGATGGAGGTTGCGCCAGCCGAACCGGCGGTGTTGATCAGCGCCTGATTGGCGAAGCCGAGCGTTCCGGAGGTGACAGTCACCGTGCCAAGGCCAATCGCGCCGGTATTCGCCGTCGTGGTGTTGGACGCATTCGTCACATCCAGGATACCGCCGTTGGCAATCAGGTTGACGGGAGAGGAGCCCGCGCCAGCCGCGGCCGTTTCCTTGCCGATGAAGCCCGCCAGCGTCAGGGCGCTCGTGCCTTTCTTTTCGAAGGTCAGGGCACGGATGGCAGCGGCGCTGCTCCTGTGGGAGAGAAGCGCGCCATTGAACGTCGTGTCGCCGGAGGACTGATCTACCGTGATATGGCGGGTAACCGTGCTTCCGGGCGTACCGTTAGCATCGTTTCGGATAGCACCGTAGCCGGTCAGCGAAGAAAGGGTCAGGACGTCATCGGTATCATTGATAAAGGCAAAATCCTTGCGATCGGTAACCGACGCACCGGTGTCCAGCGCGAAAGCACCCGTCGGCATCGTCGCAGTGGTTGTCATAAAAAGTTCGTAGTTGCCACTCGTGCTCCCCGTTCCGTCCGAGTTCTGAATTGTCTGCGAGCCGCCGCGAAGCAGAATGGTGCCGGTGCCGATGAGCTTGCCGTAGTAGTAGGCGCCGGTATTGCCAGCCGTCGCATTGCCAATCGTCAGGGTGTTCGCGCCGAAATCAACCGCCGCCGTTGTCTCCCCGAGTGCATTCGCCAGACCACTGCCAAGCGTATGATTTCCGGACAGCACCAATGTGCCGGCGCTGACGGTCGTCACGCCGGTGTAGCTAAGCGTGCCGTTAAGTGTCAGCGTGCCGCTTCCCGCCTTGGTCAGCGCCAGAACGCCGCCGTTATTCTTAAGCGTACCGGAGAAAGTCGTAGTGGCGTTGTTGTTGCCGACAATCAGCGTGTTGGTGCCAGCGGTCGCCTGAACCGTTCCGGAGCCCGAAAGGCCGTCGATGGTCTCGGAATTTCCGTTTTTGGCAAGCGAGAGGATGGCACCGGCCCCGACCGTCACCGTCGACGCATCGGGAATGAGGCTGACCACGGTTGCCGTGCCATCGCTCAACTGGAGCGTGGAATTGTCGCTGATGTTCAGGTTTCCGCTAAAGGTGTTTGCGGTCGTGAGAAACAGCACACGCCCCGTACCCGCGCTGGTGACCGTCACATTGCCCGTACCGCCGATGCCGCCGCTGAACTGGGTGCGGTCGCCGCCCGTGGCTGCGCTGAGGGTGACATCCTTCGCCAGCGTGATTGCGCCGGAGAAAATGGCCTGAAGACCTGAGCCCAGCGCGGAAGAACCAATGGTGGTCACGCCACTGCCCTGGTTTGCCACGGTAATCGGCCGTGCAATGGTGATACTCGCCACCGAGGCATCAATCAACATCGAGGTATTGTTTGCCCCGGTGCTGGCGTCGTTAATCGTCACCGCACTGGTGCCCAGCGCACTGCTATTGGCCAACAGCAGCGTACCATTGCTGACGGTCGTCGCACCACTTAAGGTGTTCGTGTTGGAGAGCGTCAGCGTGCCGACGCCGCGCTTGGTCAACGTTCCACTGCCGGCAATGGATCCCGACCCGGCGAAGCTATACCCGATGGTATTGTCGACAATAACGCTTGCAGGAACCAGGGAGCCCGACAGCGTGATGACGGAAACAGAGGCTGGATTGTTGAAGACAACGGAGTCGCCGCCATAGAACATCTGGTCACCCTCAACGAAATTCGTACCGGTACCCGTCGCCCATGTGCCGGTGGTGGTGTTCCATGTACGCGTGCCAGCGGCGCCAGCGGTGAAGATGTACTTCTGATTGGTGCTGTCATTGGACAGAGCGCCGCGCCAAGCGACCGACAGGTTGCCGGGGTTCGTCACCGTACCGCTGCCGTAAGTAAAGACATCATAGACCGTGCTCGCAAACGGATCCGTATCGAAGGTCACCGCATTGGAGCCGCTGAAGGTCGCGCCGTTGACCGTCAGTCCGGTGGTCGTCGCACCGCCGGCAAGAACCAGGCCGGCACCAGAAGACAGAGTCAGTAGCCCGGTGGTGCTGCCATTGCCGCCAATCTTGCCTACGCCAGCGACGGTGATGGCCGATGTCAGCGAGCCGGTCAGATTCAAGCGACCCTGGGCGACCGTGGTTGCGCCGGTGTAGGTGTTCGTGCCGGAGAGGGTGAGCACCTGGGTGCCCGCGCTGGCAACGGTGCCACCAACATTCACCATGCCGGTACCGTAGATGGTGTTGGCCACGGTGTGAGCATCGCTGCGCGAGAAGGTGAGGGTAGCGGTGGCGGCGTTCAGGTTGATGCTGGCCGTGCCGAGCGTACCGCCGGTACCGGCACCGACGCCTATATCATTTCCGGTAATGCCACCCACGCGAAGGTTGCCGCTGGCACCGATGGTGATGGTGCCGCTCATGGTGTTCGACCCGGTCAGGATGAACCCGGTGTTGGCGTCCATGCGGCTAGACGTGTCAATGATATTGAGATTGCCACTGCCGGAGATGACTCCTTGCAGCTTCAACGCGCGGGTCAGGCCGGAACTGTTGAAATCGTCGAAGGTCGAAGTCGTGCCGGTGTTGAGGACGATGTTGTTGGACCAGAGCCAGCCGCCCTGCTCCTGACCGAGGGTACCGCCATTCATGTAAATGGTGCCAGTGCCCCATGCATGAGTGCCGTTGCGCAGGCCTTTAACAACGCCGTTGGTGATCGTCCAGTTGCCGGAGTAGGTGTCGTTGCCATTACCAGCCACGAATGTCGTAGATCCCGCGTCGCCGGTCAGCACGCGGACGATGCCGCCGCCGGTGATTTCGATGTTGCCGGAGCCGGTGAGGCGCTGGTTCTGGGCGTTCGAGTTGGAGAAAAGCTGGAGCGTGCGCCCCGAAGCAACATTCCAAGTCTGGTTCGCACCGATGGCGATGTTGCCAGCGATGTTCGCAGAGTTCAGCAGAGTGAGATTCTGCGTAGCGGCCGTCATGTTGATGCCGCCGCCGCCCAGCGTCAGCACATTGCCCGCCGCGTGGGTGACAATCACCGCGCCGCCGGGGTTTGTAATCTGGATGCCGCCCCACGCGACGCTTCCGCCCAATGCAACCGTATTCGCCGCCGTGACCTTGCTGTCCCATACAACCGTATCAGATGCTCCGGGGGCGGCCAAGACACCGCCGAACCAGCTTGCCGTGGTGTTGAGCGCTGACGTATTAGCGTCCTTCGTGAACAGCCCCGCATTCGCGGAACCGGCGAGGCCGCCGAGGGCGGCGAGTGTCAGCAAGAGGGTTGTGGATTTCTTCAGCATGGGTGCATCTCCTTGGCTTTTACAGATTACGGATTTAACAAAGTGTTTTGGATGGCTGACGGATGATTTTCTGTTCGTCGACTGCGTGGGCGGAACGGTAGAGTCCGTGTTCCCGCCCAATCCTTGCGAAATCTTTACGAGGCGCTTCGAAGCTGAAATGAGCACAAGATTACGTTCATGAGGACATCTCACAGATACAACACTTTAGCCGGAAAAAGTGGCATTGCAAGTGGTTTTGGGTAAAAAAGTTTACGCAAGCGCGGAGATGATTAATGAATTAGCAATAGTAAATGCAATGTCTATAAAAAATGGGGGGGGGGATTGCGCTTGTCCTGGGGCGCTGCCCCAGGCTATGGAGTGATGCCCCGTTGGGGCGGCTTGCGGAAGGCGTTGAATGTTGAACGTTCTTTGTGCCCAGGATGCCGGGCGTTCGCGATTTGTTGGGCAACCCCTTCAGGGTTGAAATCATTATTATTGCCATTTTTCCTGGGGCGCTGCCCCAGGCTATGGAGTGATGCCCCGTTGGGGCGGTAACACCCGGAAGCCAAAGCCATTCGAGTGGGCGTTGATATTTGCTTCCGCGCGCTTCCTGGGGCGCTGCCCCAGGCTATGGAGTGATGCCCCGTTGGGGCGGTAACACCCGGAAGCCAAAGCCATTCGAATGGGCGTTGATATTTGCTTCCGCGCGCTTCCTGGGGCGTTGCCCCAGGCTATGGAGTGATGCCCCGTTGGGGCGGTAACACCCGGAAGCCAAAGCCATTCGAATGGGAGTTGATATTTGCTTCCGCGCGCTTCCTGGGGCGCTGCCCCAGGCTATGGAGTGATGCCCCGTTGGGGCGGCTTGCGGAAGGCGTTGAAGGTTGGGGCGGTTTGCGGAAGGCGTTGAGCGTTGGGGCGGCTTGCGTACAAGCGTTGAACGTTGAGCGTTCTCCACCCTTTGCGCCTTTGCGTTTCAATTTCATGTCCCGGGCGGGACGCCCGGTCAAAGCGGGCGGGACGCCCACGCTCCCGTCGGATCAGCGTCCGCTTCGTCGGCGGGTTCGAGGATGTTTTCGATGGCGAGGGGTGTTTTGAGCTTGGCGGCAGCGGCCTCGAGCAGCGGACGGCCGCCGAGCACGCAGAGCTGCATGGCGGGGTCCGCAAAGAGTGCGGAGGCCGTGCGGCGGACATCGGCGGCGGTGACGCGCAGCAGGGCCTGGTAGCGTTCCAAGCGGAGCGGGGCGTCCGCACGCGTCAGGTAGCGCCAGAGGGCCATGGCGGTGGCGGCGCCGGGGCGGACGGGGCGTTCCTCGCCCTTGGCGCAGGAGATGATGGCGCGCTCGATGTCGGCGGGCTCGAGCGGCATGGTGCGGAGGGCCTGCCGGATGCCGGCGAAGAGTTCCAGCGTGCGGACGATGCCGGGGTCACGGTACGACATGAGCTCGAAGGCGCGCATGCCGGGGTCGTATACGCAGAAGCCGCCGTAGGCGCCGCCTTTGACGCGGATTTCCTGCCAGAGGTAGTCCAGGGAGAGGATTTGCGAGAAGACGGCGAGCGCGGGGGCGTCCGGCGAGGTTTGGGGGGGCGCGGGGAGGACGGCGGCGCAGAAGGCGACTTCGGAGGCGATGGCGAGGCCTTCCGCGGCGGAAGACGGAAGAACGGAAAACGGAAGAACGGAAGAAGTCGGGATGGAAGACGGAGGAACGGAAGAAGTGGAACCGGAGGCGGGGACAGGGGATGGAAGAACGGAAGAAGTCGGGATGGAAGATGGAGGAACGGAAGAAGTCGGGATGGAAGACGGAAGGACGGAAGAAACAATGGCGGGAGACGGGGCAGGAGACGGGGCGGGAGGGGGGGCGTTGCAGGCGGCGGCGAACTCGGCAAGCCATTGGCGGGTGAGCGTCTCCGGTTCGGAGGAGCCGGTGAACGCGGCGCGCAACCGGTTGCGGTCGAGAAGGAAACGGCTGATGGATTCGAGCTTTTCGCGCAGCGGGGCGGCGTCGCGCTCGACTGTGCGCGCCAGTTCGCCGGCGAGGCGCACCTGCGGGATGCCGCCGAGCCGGTGGTTGAGCGCGCCGAGCGCGGAGAGGCCGCGGAGGGCGTGCTGGGCGGCGAAACGGTGTCCGGAGTCGATGATGCCGCTCTGGCGCTGGGCCTTGAGCTGGAAGGCGAGGTCGCGGAGGCGTGCGGAGTCCGCAAGGTCCGGCGCCAGGAGAAGGTCGCGGACGACGGCGAGCGCGTCGCCGTGGCGGGCGTCGAGCGATTTGAAGGTGACGGAGAGGAACGGCAGGACGCGGTCCGGGTCGCGGGCGTCCACGGTGGCGAAGAGGTCGGAGGAGAGGCCGCCGGTGCAGGCGGCGATGCGTTCGCCCGTTTCGGCGTAGCCGCTGCCGGCGGCGCCGAGCCTGGCCCAGAAGTCGGTGAATACGGGCAGGTAATCCCACAGCTCGTCCGGCAGGCCGGAAAGGTCGAAGGCGAGCACGAAATAGTTGATGCCGTTGGCGAACACGCCGGTGCGCACGAACGGGACGCCGCCGCAGTCAACCACCTCCGCCGGAACGGAAAGCGGTTTTTCGGGAAGGTCGGAGAGGCGGAGCGCGGGGAGTTTGGCAAGATCGGCGGGGGCGTTCGGCTCGCCCTGGCGGCGCGCCAGCGCCTTCGCCTCGGCGGCGAGGCTTTCCAGGTCGGCCGCCGGCAGCTCCGCCTTGGCGCGGGCCATCGCCTCGGCGAACTCCGCGTCGCGGCGGGCCTGGAGGCCGGCGTCGGGGCGGAAGGTGCAGGTGAGGCGGTGCGGGTTTTCGAGGAGCTGCGTGCGCACGAGGCGCGCGAAAAGGCCGGGGTCGGCCGCGTAACGGCGGCGCAGTTCGCCGAGAATCTCGCCGAGGCGCAGGTAGGTGAGCGGGTCCTGGTCGTAGATCCAGGCGTCGTACACGCGGTTCATGAGGCGGAGCGGGTAGTTGGCGGTGATCTCGCGGTGCGCGTACTCGAGCTGCTGGAAGGCGGCCTCGACGGACGGGCGGGAGAATCCCTCCGCGGCGCAGCTTTCGAGCGTGCGGAGGATGAGCGCGACGACGGCGTCCCGGCGCTCCGGTTCCGTGCCCTTGAGACCGACGTGGAAGGCGCCCTCCAGCGTGCCGCCGCTGTAGCCGGAGGGCGCCAGATCCTCGCCCAGCCGTGAATCAATCAGCGCCTTGTGCAGCGGCGCGCCAGCGTGGCCGAGGAGGAGCTTGTCCATGACCTCGAGCGCGAGGTCGTCCGCCGGATCATCGCCGGCGCCGACGATCCAACTGACGGTGACGGCGGACACGGCGGTCGTCCCATCCTCCTGCGCAACGGGATAGGCCTCCTCATGCTCCCGGGGCGCCGTCCAGCGCGGCTGGCGGGGGATGGCGGAGGCGGGGTCGATGGCGGGCGTCAGTCCGTCGAGGCGCGGATGGATGAAGGCGAGCAGCTCGGCGGTCGGCGTGCCGCCGTAGAGCATGATGTAACTGTTGGCGGGGTGGTAGCAGCGCCGGTGGAAATCGCGGAACTGTTCATAGGTGAGCGAGGGGATCGCCTTCGGGTCGCCGCCGGAATCGCGGCCGTAGGGGGAATCGGGGAAGAGTCCCTGGCCGCTGGCGCGTTCGATGACGGCGTCGAGCTCGGAGTAGGCGCCCTTCATCTCGTTGTAGACAATCCCCTTGATGGTGAGCGGGGAATCCGCGGGGCGGTCCGGGTCGGCGGGCTCGAGGTGGTGCCCCTCCTGCTTGAGCGTGTCGGGGCCGATGTTCGGGAAGAAGACGGCATCTAGGTAGACGTCGAAAAGATTGAGGAAATCCTGCCGCACGTTGCTGGCGACGGGGTAGACGGTCTTGTCCGGGTAGGTGAAGGCGTTGATGAAGGTGGCCATGCTGCGCTTCATCATCTCAAGGAACGGATCTTTGACGGGGAACCTGCGGGATCCGCAGAGCACGGAATGCTCGAGGATGTGCGGCACGCCGGTGTCGTCCGTCGGCGGCGTGCGGAAGGCGATGGCGCCCAGGTTCTCGGTGTCCTCCACAAGCAGATGAAGCAGCCGCGCGCCGGTCCGCACATGGCGTGCCTCGACGGCCGTAGCGCGGATGGCGGGAAGTGGCGTGACGCGGACGATGCGGAAGCCGTGAAGCTCCTGCCCCGCAACAAGATCGGACGGCGGGCAGCCGGGGAGGGACGGGAGGCGGCAGGCGGCGGCCTGCGGGACGGGAGCGGAAGACATGAAAACCTCAGCGAAAAAGAGAGGGTGGGGAAAAGGGGGCGCGGCAACGGTTAAGCGCTTATCCGTAAAACGGGGTGGTAGCTTAGCTCCTCCTCAGTACCTTACGGGTGAAAACTTTCGAAAGTTGTGCATGATTTTGCGTGGCGCCGCTTTGGAGTGCGGCAATAAGTGCGTCCGTTTGCCGCTTTTTCATGCGCGCGGAGCGCTGGTGTTATGGTGTTTTTGTTATAGCGGCTCCGCC
>CAIXRA010000053.1 GCA_903921725.1 uncultured Lentisphaerota bacterium | reverse complement strand
CTCCGGCAGCACGGTGACAATCGTCGGCGCGGGTACCGCGACGATCACGGCCTCGCAGGCCGGCGGCGTGAACTACAACGCGGCGGCCGATGTCCAGCAGACGCTGACGGTCAACAAGATGACGCAGACCATCACCTTCGGCGCGTTGGCGGCGAAGACGTTCGGCGACGCGGCGTTCGGCCTGACGGCGACGGCGTCTTCCGGCCTGACGGTGACCTATGCCAGCTCGAACACGGGCGTGGCGACAGTTTCCGGCAGCACGGTGACCATCGTCGGCGCGGGCACCGCGACCATCACGGCCTCGCAGTCCGGCAATGCGAGCTACAGCGCGGCCACGGACGTGGCGCAGACCCTGACGGTCAACAAGATGACGCAGACGATCACCTTCGGCGCGCTGGCGCTGAAGAACGTGGGCGATGCGGACTTCGCACCGGGCGCGGCGGCCTCCTCCGGCCTGGTGGTGGCGTACGCCAGCTCGAACACGGCGGTGGCGACGATCGTTTCCGGCATGATCCATGTGGTCGGCGGCGGCACGGCGACCATCACGGCCTCGCAGGCGGGCAATACGAATTACAGTGCGGCCACCGACGTGACGCAGACGCTGACGGTCAACCGCGCGCCGACCTTCACCGCGAACCCGGTCGTGAAAGCCAACGCGCCGTACGGCTCCGCCTACAGCGCGACCCTGGCCGGTTCCGCGACCGATGCCGACGGCGACACGCTGACCTACGCGAAGGTTTCCGGCCCGGCGTGGCTGACGGTCGCCCCCACCGGCGCGCTCTCCGGCACCCCGGCGGCGACGGATGTCGCGCTCAACAGCTTCACGGTGAGCGTGTCGGACGGCCGCGGCGGCTCGGCGACGGCGACGCTGCAAGTCACGGTGACGGACACGACGGCCCCGGTGCTGACGGTTCCGGCGGACAAGGTGATCACGCTCTCCGATTCGACGCTCCCGGCGAACACCGGCACGGCGACGGCCACGGACGCGGTCACCGCCAGCCCGACGATCGCCTACAGCGACGTGCTGACCGGCGCCTCGCCGAACCCGTACTACATCACCCGCACCTGGACCGCGACCGACGCGGCCGGCAACGCGGCGAGCGGCAACCAGCGCATCATCGTCATCAAGACGACCAATGCCGTGGCCAGCGCGGAGGTTACCAGCTCCGGCACAAAGACCAACACCTACACCAGCACCCAGACGGACAACGGCACCTACGAAGTGCTGAAGGAGTACACCACGACCACCACACCCAAGTGGTCGCTGCTCTCGCACCGCTGGACCTTCACGGTGACGGCTGGCAACTTCGTGACATTCTACAGCAAGGCGTACCGCCCAACAAACACCGACACCGACGACTTCAAGCTCTGCTACTCAACGGACGGCAAAAACTACTACGAGATGGTGACGGTGAACTACACCACCGCGACCACGCAGTCGTACGAGCTGCCGCCGACCCTGAGCGGCACGGTCTACGTGGCGGCGTTTGACACCAACAAGGCCAGCGCCAAGAACGTCTCTGATTCACTGTACGTGGATTACCTGATGATCCAGACCGAGAGCTGGCCGGCCGGAATGGTCCCGCCGAACGACTGCTACTCGCCGGTGCCGGTCAAGGGCGCGACCGTGGTGGCCGCAGCCCCGACATTGAGCTGGCTGCTGGGCCCGAGCACCCAGAACGCGGACGTCTACTTCGGCACGAGCTCCACGCTGACCACGTCCGACTACAAGGGCAACCAGAGCACGACGACCTACGCCACGGGCACGCTGGCGTACAGCACGACCTACTACTGGCGCCTGGACGCGCAGAACGCCAACGGCCTGATCACCGGACCGGTCTGGTCGTTCACCACCCAGCGCGATCCGGCGCTCGGTGCGACGACCAGCCATGTGCAGACGATTGCGCTCAGCTACAAGCTGACCAGCAGCAAATACTACGCGGTCGCGACGATCACCGTGAAGAACAACCTCGGCGTCGCCGTCTCCGGCGTCACCGTTTCCGGCATGTTCAACGGCCAGTACAACAGCTACCAGTCCGCAATCACCGACGCCACCGGCACGGCGGTCATCACCTCCACCGGCACCCGCACCAGCGCGCCGACCGCCGGCGGGTTCGGATTCAACATCAGCACCCTCAGCGGCGGCAGCCTGACTTACACCCCGGCTGAAAACGCCACCAGCTCCGCACAATACTGAACACACGGCGGATTGCAGAACCCGCGGCCGGCCGGATGCAAAAACCGGCCGGCCACCTTGTTTTGGAGTGCGCCCGGATGTCTGCGCCATGCTATATTTGACGCCTTTTCGGCACAACAGGCGGAAGGGCTCGGGAATGAAACGCTACAATATTGCTATTTACGCCGGCGACGGCATCGGGATTGAGGTCACGGCGGAGGCAGTCAAGGCGCTGAAGGCCGTTTCAGCGCGCAGCGGGTTTGAGCTGGCGCTGACGGAATTCGACTGGGGAACCCGGTATTGGAAAAAGACCGGCAAGAGCGTTCCGGACGACTATTTGAAGCAGCTCCGCGGGTTTGACGCCGTCTATCTCGGCGCCCTGGGCGATCCGGCGAACGTGCCCGACCATGAGGCGGTACGGCCGCTGATCGAAATGCGGCAGGGCTTCGACCAATACGCCAACATCCGCCCGGCCAAGCTGTTTCCCGGCGTGCGGACGCCGCTGGCCGACCGGAAGCCGGAGGAAATCGACCTGGTCGTGGTCCGCGAGAATTCCGAGGGCGAATACATCACGGCCGGCGGCTTCTTTAAGCGCGAGACCTTGGACGGCATCGCGTTGCAGACGGCGATCCACACCCGCAAGGGGGTCGAGCGCATCCTGCGCTTTGCGTTCGAGATCGCCCGGAAGCGCCCGCGCCACCGCCTGACCATGGTCACCAAGTCCAACGCGCTCAAGATTGGCATGCTCTTCTGGGACGAGGTGCTGGAAGTGGTGCGGAAGGATTATCCCGACGTGACGGCGGAGAAGTGCCACATCGACGCCATGTGCATGGCGCTGATCCAGAAGCCGCAGGCGTACGACGTCCTCGTCTGCTCCAACATGTTCGGCGACATCATCAGCGACATCACCGGGGCCATCTCCGGCAGCATCGGCCTGGCACCAAGCGCGAACATAAACCCCACCCGCGAATTCCCGTCGCTCTTCGAACCGGTGCACGGTTCCGCGCCCGACATCGCCGGCAAAGGGATCGCGAACCCGCTGGCGGCGGTCCGCAGTGCGGCGATGATGCTGGAGTTCCTCGGGGAGGCGGAGGCCGCGGCGCGCATCGAGAAGGCGGTGTACGACTGCGTGGTCGAAGGCCGCATCCGTACGCCGGACATGGGCGGAAGCTCCACGACCCATGAGGTTGGCAACGAGGTTGTCCGCCGTCTGGCGTCCTGACCGGGGTCTTTGCCGATTTCAGCGGGTGCCGGAATCCTCCACCTCCGCCGCAGGCGGATTTAGAGTGCCGGCGACCTGGCGCCGCTTTGACATTCCGCTGGAGGCGGTAGTGGAGCTTTGAAGACAGCAGCTACGCCGCATGACAAAGTGGTGTCCAGCCACCGGTACTCCAAGGCGGCTGCGCTGCGGTGACGGGCCGCCCATAATTGGCGGGGACCAAACGAAAAAGCCCCGCAGGTCGTTCTGACATGCGGGGCTTCTGGCTTTAACGGCTGACGCGGCGCTTTACTTTGCCGGCGTCTTGGCCGGGATGGTGGTGGTCGGGAGTTCGCCCGGCCCGGGCGTGTAGGCGATTTTGAACGTCTGAACCAGCTCTTTCGCGTCGCGATCCGTCGCGGAGAGCTTGATCAGATCCGCGCAGAGGCCGCGGAGGCGCATCTGCCAGTTCTGGCCTTCCATGGCGCTCGGCATCATCTGCGTTTCCCGCTGGTTGAGGTTGCGGTACATCTGGACGCTGTCCTTGGCCTGGATGGCCAGGAAGGCGAACAGGCAGCAGCCGATCAGGAGAATGGGCTGGAAGGGCGAACGCACTTCATTCTTGGCGTTTTGGGCGGCGCTCATCATTTCACCCCTTTCTTGGCGGCAGGTGCGGCGGGTGCGGCGGCATCGGTGTTTCGGGCGATTCCGTAATTCTTGAAGAGATCCTTCATGCGCGGGTTGGTCACCATGCTGTCGCTGGCGGCCGTTGCGATTTCGGTAATCTTCTGGGTGCAGACCTGGCCGCCCTCAATGGCCTGGTTCATGGCCGTCAGCTTGGCCATCTGGCTCCGGTTCAGGAGCACGAACGTAATCATGACGGCAAGAGCCAGCACGCAGCCGACCCCCAATGCGTTGAGGATAAGATTTTGCCTCGGTGTCATGTGCTTTTCATTCCTCTCTTTTTCGATCAGGTTGGGATTCGGAAACGGAATTGTCGTGCGGAAATCATTTGATCCGGCGCGCGGAACTGATGACGACGGGCTCGACGGGGACGTTCTGGTGCATGCCCGCGTTGGCGGTGCGCGCGGCGGCGATCTTGTCAATCACCTCCATGCCGACGACGACCTTGCCGAAAACGGCGTAGCCGCCGTAGGGGCCGTCGGCGTCGAGAGAGCGGTTGTCCACCAGGTTCACGAAGAACTGCGAGGTGGCGCTGTTCGGATCATTGGTGCGCGCCATGGAAAGGGTACCGCGGAGGTTGCGCAGGCCGTTGCCGCACTCATTTTTCACGGGCGGATTGGTCCGCTTCTGCTGCATGGACGCCGTGAAGCCCCCGCCTTGAATGACAAAGCCGGGGATGACGCGGTGGAAGATGACGCCGTCGTAAAAGCATTCGTCCACATACTTCAGAATGTTGGCGGTGGTGGCCGGCGCCTTGTCGGGGTACAGCTCGATCGTGAAGTCACCGAGAGAGGTGGCGAAGAGCACCTTTTCGTTGGAGGAGGCGCAGCCGCCTGCGACGACGCCGAGCGTCAGAAAGGCAAAAAGTCGGTGGCAGGACAAAAGTTCCATGAGCGGAGCCTCCTCGTCAATCCGGTTGCGCCTTGCGCAACTCCCGTGTCTATTACCGGTAAATCTCAAGCGAAATTCGGCTGTAAAGGTAGTCCATCCACATGGATTTTCAACATGCCGCGAAATTTGGCGACCGCCGTCCGCCGGCATGGAGGGCGCGGTGCGGGATGGACAGCGCGCCGTCATGCTTTATGTTGTCGAACGGACGGACGGCACGAATTTTCGTCCGGGCTGGCATGTTGATCCGGCGGATTGGAAGAAGTCGGATGGGGAGAGCGGCATGAATCCTGCGCCTTGGAGCCTGAAGACGACCGTGGAACTGCTGTTCGAAGCCGGACGGATCGGCCTTCACTATTTCGAGAAGGGCGAGTGGCGCATCAAGGCCGACCGCACCCTCGTCACCCCCGCCGACGGCGACATCGAGGCGGTGCTGGCCCGGACGTTCGACCGTCCGTGGGAGGGGAGTTGGATGCTCGGCGAGGAGACGGCCGAGGAGAAGGGCGAGGAGTACATCCGCGGCATGATGGGCGGCCGGGGCTGGGTGGTGGATCCGATTGACGGGACCGCGCCCTTCGCGCACCGCCTCGCCTACTGGGGCACCTCCATCGGGCTGATGGAGAAGGGCGTGCTGACCGAAGGCGCCGTGATCCTGCCGAAGCAGGGCGAGATTTTCATCTCCAACGGACCGCATGTCTATTATGCGGACAATGTGGATGTGCATGGCAATCCGAACAGCGTGGATTTCTGCCTGCTGAAACCGCTGCCGCTCGAGTTCTCCGAGGGCGGCATGGTCGCCCTCTGCCAGGCGGTCGCCCGTCGCGGACGATTCCTCGGGCCGAACCCGGTGCATTCGACCGGCTGCGCCGTGAACGCGCTGGCCTACCTCATGCTCGGCCGCTACATGGCGTACTGCGCCTCCCTCAAGCTGTGGGACATGGCGGGCGTCTGGCCGCTGCTGCTGAAGACGGGGTTCGAGGGGGTCCGCATGGACGGCACGCCGCTCACCGCGGAGGTGAATGCGCGGGACTACGAACTGGAGGCCGGATCGCCCCGCCGCTGGGGCGTGCGCGGCGGCGCCGTTTTCGCCCCGAAGGGGATGGCGGCCCGCATGGTTCCGCTGTTCGAGATGCCGGAGCGGAGCCGGTAAGAACGGCTGGCGGTGAGGCCGTGTGCGGCGTGACAGTGAGAAAACCGGTGGAGAGAACAACGTGAACATGTGGAAAGTGGCTAAAACCGGGGTTCCGTTTTTGCTTGCCGGCGTGCTGCCGCTGCTTGCCGGGTGCGGCGGCGAACTGCTGGACGAGAAGAATCCCTTCTACCTGCGCGGCATGCGCCTGCAGCAGGAGGAGAAATATGTCGACGCGGCGGACGCGTTCGAGAAATGCCTGCGCCTCAGCCCCAACTCCGCCAAGGCCGACCTCCAGCTGGCCATGCTCTGCGAGGACAAGCTCGGCGACCCCGCCGGCGCCGTCATCCATTACCGCGCCTATCTCCGGAAGGCGCCCAACAGCGACGACGGCGAACGCACGAAGAAATTCCTCGAACGCGCCGAGCGCATGGTGCTCCAGCAGTACATGGAACGCTATCCGGGCGACGTGGAGACGATGCTGGCCAAAAACGCAGAAGGCAGCCCGGTGGCGGCGCAAACCCCGCGCGAACGCTTCCTCTTCCAGCGCGTGAAGACGCTGAACGAGGAGAACGCCCGGCTGAAGCTCGACCTCGACAAGCTCCAGCAGGGGGGCGAGGCCGCGCAGCCGCCGGTGGCGTCCGGAGAGCCGGTTGCCGAGCCCGTCTCCGAACCCCTTTCCGCCGGGGGTGCGCCCCCCGTTGCGTCCGGCGTCCCGCCCGCGGGTCCGCTTCCGGGCGCTCCGACGTCCGCCGTTGCGGTCTCCGCACCACCGCCCTCCGGCTCCGGCCGGGGCGCCATCGTCCCGCTCTCGGAACTCCGTCCCGGTGCCACGCCCGCCGCCGGCGCGAAGCCCGCGGTGCGCTCCACCTACAAGGTGCAGAAGGGGGACACGCTCTCCTCTGTTGCGCGCAAAGTCTACGGTACGACCAGCCTTTGGCCGCTGATCCGCGACGCCAATGCGGACGCGCTCCACGGCGGCTCCAGTCTCCGCGAGGGGATGACACTGAAGATCCCCGCCAAGCCCGCCGCCAACACGCCCAAGAAGAAGACCGCGCCGCGCTGACCAGGAGGGCGGGCATCCCGCCCGGCGGCATCAGGAACGCGGTGCTTCAGCCCGCGATATGCGTTGGCAAGGGCCGCAGGAGACGGGAGCGTGGGCGTCCTGCCCGGCGATGGTTCGTTTAGAGTTTCGCGTTCCGTGTTCAACGCGCAACAGGCAACACGAAACGCCGTCAATCGGCAAAGGACCGAAAATTCCGGTCAGCGCTCCGCCCCCTTCAGCAGGCGGTACCAGGAGAGGATGTCGCTGACGGCTTCATGGGCGGGGAACGCCTCGCCGCGGTTGCGCTGGAGGATGCGTTCGCGGAGCCGGAGCAGGCGCGGTTCGTCGCCGGGGACGCCGGATTTTTTCAGCAGCTTCAGGTCGCCCTGCACACCGCAGGAGCGCCAGAGCGTCTGGTATTCGCGGTCGAAGACGGCGGAGTCCGGCTTCCGCTTCCCCCGCGCCGCCGCGGCGGCGACCGCCATCTCGTCCAGCCCCGCCGCCATTTCGCCGGCGGCCAGGCGCACCTTTTCGTCGGGATCCGATTTCTGCACGGATTCGGCGAACGGCTTCAGCGCCGCCGGATCGGTTACCGTGGCCTCCAGCGCGATGATCAGCATCCGGCGCAGGGTCGGGTCCTTCTCCTCCGCAAAGTGCGCCTTGAAGTCCGGCGCCGCCGCCGTGGCGCGCAGCCAGCGGCCGAGGAGCAGGACGGCGTTGGCGCGGACGTCGCGCTCCTTGTCGCCGAGACGTTCCCGGAGCGCGGGGACGGCGGCCGCCCCGAACTTGCCGAAAACGAGCCGCGGCCGCCAGTAGTTCCTGCCGTCGGGCGACTCTTTCAGCAGCTCCATCGCGGCGGGGATGGCCGGCTTGTGCTTCATCTGCGCCAGATGGTCGAGCAGGATGAAGCGCCGGTCGGCGTCGCGGGTCTTTTCCAGGCGCGACAGAAGCAGGACGCCGGCTTCCGAGCGTCCGGTTTCCGCGAGGGCGGTGAGGCAGGCGCGCACCGCCTCGTCGGGTAGTTTGGGCCGGTCGAGAAGTTGTCCGAGCGGCGCCACGACGGTTGCCGAATGGGTGACGCCCGCGGCCCAGGCGTAGAACGGCAGCCGCCCGGCGGGCGTCTCCGGATTTTCCAGTGCGGGCAGGACGGCGCGGGCGGCCTCCTCCGGGCGTTTGGCAATCTCCGCCGCAATGGCGTCCAAGGTCGCGCCCAGCTGCGGGTCGTCCGCCTTCAACCCGTCCAAAACCTGCGTGAGCGGCACGGTTGCGCTCTCCGCGCGGGCAGCGGCCGCCAGCATGGCGAGGAGCAGCGGAAGAATGCGGAGGAATGGTTTCATGCGGATACTATATCCCGCAGTGCGGGGTATAGTACGGGCTCCTCCGCGGCAGACCGGGCATGACGCCCGCCGGCGGAGCCGGAGCGGCAACCGTGGAACTTTTTTGGAACATCCTTTCCGGTGCGGGAACGGTCCTGTTCACCATTTTCTTCTTCGGCATGTGCGTGTTCGTGCATGAGCTGGGGCATCTTCTGGCGGCGCTGTGGCGGGGAATGGTGCCGGAGAAGTTCTCCGTGGGGTTCGGCAAAAAGATATGGGGCTTCACGCGCAACGGCGTCCAGTATCAGGTCAGCATGATCCCGTTCGGCGGATACGTCGCGCTGCCGCAGCTCGACCCGTCGGACACGGAACCGGAGACCTCCGACGGCCGCAAGCTGCCGTTCGTCAAGCCGCTGGATCGCATCATCGTCGCCTTCGCCGGTCCGTTTGCAAACATCGTGTTCGGTTTCTTCCTGGCGCTCTTCGTCTGGTGGTTCGGCGTGTACGCGCCGCCGCCGGTGCGGGAGTGCGAAGTGGCCAAGGTGACGGAAAACTCGCCAGATGCCAAGGCCGGACTGCGTCCGGGGGACCGCATCGTGGCGGTCAACGGAGGGGGCTTCACCTCCCTGCAGAAGCTCTCGGAAAAGATCATCCTTTCCACGGAGGAGGTCGACCTTGGCGTCTGCCGCGGCGAAGAGACGCTGCATGTCCGCTATACACCGGCGCGCAATCCGGACCGGGAGGATCTCGGATGGCCCGGGTTTGAGGTGTTCGACCCCCCGTTCATCGGCGAGGTCCTGCCGAACTCCCCGGCCGCCGCAGCCGGAATACGTCCGCTGGACCTCCTGCTCAGCTTCAACGGAACACGCGTCCGCGACGTGACGGAATTCATGGAGGTCATGGCGAAAAACGGCGCCGCACCGGTGACCCTTGAACTGCTCCGCGACGGGCGGAAGGTGACCGTTTCGCAGCTCTCGCCCGCCCCCATGAAAAGCGGCGGCGAATCCGCGTACCGCCTGGGCGTTCATTTCTTCATGCTGACGCATCCGGACCCCTGGCAGCAGTTCGTCAACACGTTCACCCGGACGCGCGATACCATCCGGGCATTGGTGTCCCCCAAGTCCTCGGTGAAATTCAAGCACATGAGCGGCCCCATCGGCATCATCCAGGCGACCAGCGTCAATGTTTATCTCGGCGGTCTCCGCAAGGGGCTTGAGTTCATCGTGCTGGTCTGCTTCAGCCTGGCCATCTTCAACCTTTTTCCGGTGCCGGTGCTGGACGGCGGCCACATCCTGATCGCCCTCATCGAGTCGACCATCCGCCGCCGCATCCCGGCCCGGCTTGCCGAGTATGTGCAGACGGGGTTCGCCGTGCTGCTGATCGGATTCATGCTCTATGTGACGGTGTTTGACGTCCTGCGCACGCCCAAACTGTGGAAGCGGCTGTTCGGGACGGAGAAGGCCGCCGCCACCCAGGTGGAGCAGAAGAAAACCGTTCCGGAAATGAAGCCGACGGCGGAATCCGCAATGAAACCGCAGGCCGGCGCCACGACCACAAAGTAAGGCCAGGCCAATCGGACCGATCCATCAGCCTTGTCCATCATGCCCGCCACCCCGGCCGCTGAACCGTGAACTTTCCCGACCGAGGAACCCTTCCTCCCATGAGCCTTGTCATTGCCATTGACGGCCCGGCCGCGTCCGGGAAGAGCACCGTCGCCCGCTTGGTCGCGGCGCGCCTCGGCGGCGTCTACATCAACACCGGCGACATGTACCGCACCATCACCTGGATTGCCCTCGGGCGCGGGCTCGACCCGGCGGCGCAGCCGGACGCCGTGGCGGCGCTACTGCCCGCCCTGGATCTGCGCTACCGCCTCGATGCGGAGCGCCGGCCCGTCCTTTGGCTCGGCGACGCACCCGTGCCGCAGGAGAAGATCCGCGCGCCGGAAATCGCCGGTTCGGTGAGCCAGGTCGCCAAGATTGCCGCCGTGCGGGAGTGGATGCTGGAGCGTCAGCGCGCGGCCCGCGAGGTCGGCACGCTCGTCATGGAGGGGCGCGACATCGGTACGGTCGTCTTCCCGGACACCCCGCACAAGTTCTTCGTCACCGCCTCGCCCGAAGTGCGCGCCCGCCGCCGCCTGGCGCAGGCCGGGGAAACCATGGCCGGGGCCACGGTGGAAAGCGTCGCCGCCGAGATCGCCGAGCGCGACCGCATCGACAGCACCCGAGCCGTCGCCCCGTTGAAGCCCGCCGCCGACGCGCGCATCGTCAACACCGACAGCCTCACGGCGGAGCAGGTCGCCGACCTCGTCGCCGACAGTGTGCGGAAAACGCGGCGCGCCTGACGCAAGCAGACTCTCGCCCCCGCTTGTAGTTCCGCGCTTTAGGCGGCCACACGCAATCAGGAGCGGCGGCCGCGGGACGGCTTACGACAGCCGGGACTTGTACTCCTCGTAGCCGTAGCGGTGCAGCACGCGGAAGGAGTCCGCGGGGCGTGCCGAATCCCACAGCGCGATCGACGGCAGGCGCATGCCGTTGAAGGTGGTCGTCTTGACCATCGAATAGTGCGCCATGTCGAGGAAAAGCAGGCGGTCGCCGCGCCGCAGCGGGTGGTCGAACGAGTAGTCGCCGATGATGTCGCCGGCCAGGCAGGTCGGGCCGCCGAGCCGGTAGGTGTGCGCCTTCACGCCGGGCTGCTCCGCGCCGATGATGTTCGGGCGGTACGGCATCGCCAGCACGTCCGGCATGTGGCATTCCGCCGAGGTGTCGAGGATGGCGATCGCCATGCCGTTGCGGACGATGTCAAGCACGGTCGCCGCGAGCACACCGGTGTTGAGCCCGACCGCCTCGCCGGGTTCGAGGTACACGGTTTCGATGTTCGGCCAGCGGCCGCAGAATCCGCGGATGATGCGGACGAGCCGTTCGATGTCGTAGCCGGGGCGCGTGATGTGGTGCCCGCCGCCGAAATTCACCCACTTCATCCGCGGCAGGAATTCGCCGAACTTCTCCTCGAACGCTGCCAGCGTGTGCTCCAGCGCGTCGGCGTCCTGCTCGCAGAGGCAGTGGAAGTGCAGCCCCTCGATGCCGTCCAGTTCCGCCGGCTCGAAATTGGCGCGGGTGATGCCGAGCCGCGAGTTCGGCGCGCACGGGTTGTACAGCGCCACGCCGACCTCCGAGAACTCCGGGTTCACCCGCAGCCCGAAGGAGAGAGGGCGGGTGACGGTTTTGGTTTTCGCCCGGAAATACTTCCACTGGCTGAAGGAGTTGAAGATAATCGTGTCGGAGAGCGTGAGGATCTCGTCGAAGTCCGCGTCGCTGAAGGCAGGGGCGAAGGTCTCGACCTCGCCGCCGAACTCCTCGCGGGCGAGCCGCGCCTCGATGACGCCGCTGGCGCAGCAGCCGGCCAGATGCTGCCGGCAGAGCGGGAAGGTTGCGAACATCGCAAACCCCTTTAGCGCGAGAAGGATACGGCAATCCGCGTGGCGCTGGACATCGGCCAGCAACTCAAGATTCCGCCGCAGCAGCGCCTCGTCCACGACGAAGCACGGCGAGGGCAATGGGGTCAGATCGAGGTTGTTCCAGTCGTCGTTCATGGATGGCGGACATTTCCATCAAGGAGGGGTTGTTGGTACTGCGGAATCGTGGTTTCCCCGAATTCGTCCATGCGCAAAGAAGGAGATGCCGGCGGTGGCGCGCGTTATTCGCGGACGTCCTTGTCTTTTTTGAAGGATTCCATCATTTCAACAAATGTGGGTGTTTTTTCGGGCTGCCGCTCCAGAAGCGTTGTCTCGTTTTCAATGGTGGCTTCAAGCTGCCCGGTTTTGGTGTCAAGGCGCACCCTCATTTCGCAGGCTTTTCCCGTGTCGAAGACGACCTGTTCGATGATGGCATCCGTTTCGGACGTGGCGCGCCATGGAAACGGCCCCCTCGACGTAATGGAGATACCGATAATGGCCAAACCGTCTCCATAGAGTATGATGGCGCAACCACCGAAATCGGGTGCATTGTTCGACCAGCTGCCCACCAAGGGGGAATCCTTTGGCGGCGTGTAGGCGTCCAGCAGCTTCTTCTGCGTCTTTTTGACGTCCAGCCACCGAAGCAGCAGGATGTTCTTCTTCTTGGCTGCAATTTCCACGGGGGATGCCCCGCCTTTCGGCTTGAAATAGGGGTCGGCGCCGGCCTTGACCAGTGCTGGGATCAGCGCAAGCATTTTGGGTGGCAGTGCGCCGCTTCTTGCTTGCCACTGCAGGATTGTGCAGAGCAGGGATCGGCCGGTTTTCGGATCCTGCATGCGGGCTCCGCGGCCCGCCAAAAAGAGAACCATGGCCTCATCACTACCCATGACAGCGGCCTCCACCGGGGTGATGCCTTCGACGGCATGGTTGATGTCCGCGCCGTGATCCAGAAGGAACCCGGCCAGTTCTACGTCTTCCTGGGAAACCGCCTCGAAGAGGGCCGTCCGGCGCAGCGATTGGTTGAAGCGGCAGAGAGATGCTTCGGCATTAATGTCAACGCCCATCTTGAGCAGCGCCGGGATGTCGTCACGCCTTTCCCGCGTTCCACACCCCACAAGGATTTGTTCCAGCAGCTTGTGCTTCAGTTCGGGCGACCGTCCCCATTTCTCCGCAAGCGCGAGCAGTTCCTGCGTGTCACAGTTGACGGCGGCCACCGCCATCATCTCTTCGGGATTCCGCAGCTTGACGGCCCGCAGTTTTTTCTCGTCCGTCGCTCCAAGCGCCCGCGCCAAGGCCGGCAGGCGATAATCAATCGCGCGATCTGCGGGACGATAGCCATCTTTGTCGTTCATCCCGAACTCAAATTTCAGAGCGGACAGGGATTGCACAACGGCAACGGCCTCGGCCTCCAGCCACGGATGCCCGGAGACATATTCCACCAGTTCCGCCGACTGGAGTTTTTTGCAAGGCGAAGCCTTCAGGCGGTCCGCGTTTTCCTGAACCAGCTTGGCCGCCAGCGCAAACCGGCCGCCCGACGCCGCCGCCAGCGCCGCGCACACTCCATCCTTTGTGACGAACGCCAAGTCGCCTCCCGTCGCCGCAATCTGCCGCAACTCATCCTCCCGGCCCTGGTGCGCCAAGGATGCAATCGTTGCCGACATCGGGGGCTCGGCAGCAGGGGGCGTTGCCGGGGATTCCGCATGAAGGGGGGAGTGCAGGAGCCCCGCCAACAGAAGCACCCCCAGCCGTGTCGCGATTCTTGGGGTCATGCGGGGATCCTCCATGCGGTGGACTCTGGATGCGGCAGGCAGGCCTGCGCGCGGCGGTTGCTCCGGTGCTCTTTCAGTCCAGCTGGCACTTCTTCAGGAACGCCTCGTCAAGGAACGTCTCCTGCCAGGGCAGGCCCCACTTGCCGATCTCCTTCATGAACGGATCGGGGTCGAGCTGCTCGACATTGTACACGCCGGCGCCCTTCCACTGGCCTTCAAGCATCAGCTTGCCGCCGAGCATGGCGGGCACGCCGGTGGTGTAGGCGACGCCCTGGCTGCCGACCTCGCGGTAACACTCCTGATGGTCGCAGACGTTCCAGACGTAGTAGACACGCTTCTTGCCGTCCTTGACGCCGGTGATGATGCAGCCGATGTTGGTCTTGCCCTTGGTACGCGGGCCGAGACTGCCCGGATCCGGCAGCAGCGCCTTGAGAAACTGGATCGGGACGATCTGCCGCCCTTGGAACTCGACCGGGTCGATGCGCGTCATGCCGACGTTCATCAGGCAGCGCAGGTGCGTCAGGTAGCTGTCGCCGAACGTCATCCAAAAGCGCATGCGCTTGCAGGTCGGGTAGTGCTTGGCCAGCGACTCCAGCTCCTCGTGGTAGAGCAGGTACATGTTCTTCGGTCCGACCTGGTCAAAATCGAACGCGCGCTTGATCGCCATCGGCTCGGTCTCGATCCACTGGCCATTCTCCCAGTAGCGCCCCTTGGCGGAGACTTCGCGGATGTTGATCTCCGGATTGAAGTTGGTGGCGAACGGGTAGCCGTGGTCGCCGCCGTTGCAGTCGAGGATGTCCAGCGTGTGAATCTCGTCAAAGTGGTGCTTGGCGGCATGCGCGGTGTAGATGTTGGTCTGGCCGGGGTCGAAGCCGCAGCCGAGCAGGGCCATCAGCCCCTTCGCCTTGAAGCGCTCCTGATAGGCCCATTGCCACCTGTACTCGAACTTCGCGGTGTCGAGCGGCTCGTAGTTGGCGGTGTCGAGGTAGTTGACGCCCGTCTCCAGGCACGCGTCCATGATGTGCAGGTCTTGGTACGGCAGCGCGATGTTCATCACCAGGTCCGGCTTGAAGGCACGGATGAGCGCGGCGGTTTCGGCAACGTTGTCGGCGTCCACCTGCGCGGTCTGGATCGGGCGCTTGAGCTGTTTCGCGATGGCGTCGCACTTCGACTTTGTGCGGCTGGCGAGCAGGATCTCGCCAAACGTTTCGGCAGCCTGCGCGCACTTGTGGACGACCACGCTGCCGACGGCGCCGGCGCCAATGATGAGGACTCGTGCCATTCCGGAACCCCTTTCCTTGCAAGCGACATACTCAAAAAACAGGATGATAATCTATCACGCCCGGCGGCAAAAATCCTGCCGCGCGCGCCGCCATTTTTCCGCCGCACGCGCCGCCTTGAATGTAAACCCATGAAACAATGGTGGTTGACGGTGCCGGGGCCGGATGGTATACTATCCGCCTGAAAACCACCGGCACGGGAGGGTTTAATTCCATGCGCAAGAAAAAGTCCGATATCCTGAAGCCGGAAGGCCGTCCGCGGACCGTCCTCGAATGCCTCCGCGGCGCCCGCGGCGAAATTTCCGGCGAGGCGGTCTGCCAGGAGCTGGGGATCACCCGCGCCGCCGTCTGGAAGCAGGTCCAGACGCTGCGCGACCGGGGCTACGAGATCACGGCCGCACAGCGCCGAGGCTACAAGCTGGTGAGCGGGCCGGACATTCCGCTCGCCTCCGAGGTCGCGCCGCACCTGCGCACCGACCGTCTGGGCCGGCACTGGGAATTTCTGGACAAGGTGACCTCGACGAACCGGTATCTGGCGGATCTGGCCGAGGCCGGGGAGCCGGAGGGTACCGTGGTTGTGGCCGAGGAGCAGATCATGGGGCGCGGGCGCATGGCGCGGCGCTGGTTCTCGCCGCCCGGCGTGAACCTCTACATGTCGGCGCTGTTCCGGCCGAAGGTGATGCCGCAGCAGGTCCCCTCGATGTCGCTGGTGGCGGGGCTGGCGGCGGCGAGGGCGCTGAACCGGCTGTTCCCGCGTCTGAAAATCCGCGTGAAATGGCCGAACGACCTGATGGCCGACGGGCGGAAGATCGCCGGGATTCTCTGCGACATGCGCGCCGAGACGGATCGCGTACACCACATCGTGGTCGGCATCGGCGTGAACGTCAACCTCAAACCGTCCGCAATCCCGCCGGAACTGCGCGGGGTGGCGACCTCCATCCGCGAGCTGCTGAAGCGGGATGTCCCCCGCGCCCGCGTCGCGGCGGAAATTCTGAACGAGTTGGAGCCGCTGGTCCGGACCTGGGAGCGTGGCGGGTTGAAGCTGCTGCTGCCGGAGCTGGAGGCCGTGTCGCTGCTGAACGGGCGGCAGGTCGTCATCTCGCTGCTGAGCGGCGAGGTGCGCGGCAAGGTGCTGGGGCTCGCCCCGTCCGGCGCGCTGGTGGTGGAAACCGCCACCGGAGAGAAGCGGGAAATCATGTCCGGCGACGTGCATGTCCGCCGCTACTGAGGCTGATTCCCGGTGTCCGGCTGCGGTCCGGGGTTCCGTTGAACAACCGCCGGCGCCTTCTTTTTTCGGGTGTGGGAACAACAAACGCAGCAGGAGGAACGAGCACGTCATGTCCGTGGTGAACGACCAGACCATCCGGAACGCCTCCGAGACGAGACGCGCCGCCTTCCGCCTTCTTCCCTTTGTGTTCGGTTTTCTGCTTGTCCTGTCCGCCCGTGCGGATTCCGCACCGGCCGCGGAGAAGGCGGCGGAGCTTCCGGGTGTCGACGTGTTGGGCGACCGGGTTCGCCCGGCGGCGGGCGGCTCCGGCCCCGCCACGCTGCAGGAATCGCTGCGGACGCTGCCGCGGCTTCAGCTCCGCAGCCAGGGGCTGACGGACGGGCAGACCGATCTGCGCATCCGCGGCTCCTCCTTCAGCGGCGCGGGGCTCGCCCTCGGCGGCCTGGCGCTGCGGAATCCGCAGACCGAGCACTTCAACGCGGAACTGCCGCTTCCCGCGGCGCTGCTCGGCACGCCGGAGGTGCTCACCGGCCTCGACCAGGCGCGCGGCACCGGCGGGAACCTGGTGGGGACCGTGGCCAATGAGTTCCAGCCGGTCACGCGCCGCGGTGCCGCCGAAGCAGGCGTCGGCGAGGTCGGGCGCAACTGGCAGAATTTCTTCTGGCAGACGCCGCTGGGCGAGGAAACCCGCTACGGTCAGACCGGCCTGGGCGTGTTCGGCGGCAACGAGCACGCCGCCCGCACCGACGGCCGGCGCGACAACGGGCTCAACCGCCAGAACGCCGGCCTGCACCTCCAGCAGCGGAAAGGCGACGAATGGCAGGCCGACCTGCTCGCCGCGGCGCAGGACAAGGAGTTCGGCGCGCGCGGGTTCTACGGCGCCCCGGCCTCCATGCCGTCCTGGGAAAAAGTGGAGGACCGCCTGCTGCTGGGAAGCTTCCGGCAGGGAGACCTGAAGGACGAGTACGTTCGCTTCACCGGCGCCTGGCGCCATCTCGACGACACCTACCAGCTCAACCGCTTCACGCCCACGGCGTTCGACAACCATACCCTCTCCGACACCCTCTCCGCCAACGCCGACGGCGCGCTGCGGATGTCCGATCCGCTGCTGCTGCGCTGGCGCGCGGAGGGCGAAAACGAAAGCATCCGCAGTCTCGGGCTCGGCGACCACGACCGGCAGAACGCCGCGCTCGCGCTGCTGCCCGAATGGAGCATCCGCGAGGATCTGCGGCTGACGCTCGGCGGCAAGGCGCACGTTTTCTCCGGCGACGCCCCCGCCTGGCTTCCGGTCGCCGGCCTGGAGTATGACGTGGCCAAACACCAGACCCTCTATCTGAGCTACACCGAAACGGTCCGCCAGCCCTCCTACACGGAGCTCTACTACAACTCCATCGGCAGCCTTGGCAGCTCCTCCCTGCAGCGGCAGGAGAACCAGACCGTCGAACTGGGCTGGAAAGGTTCCACGCGGGACGGCGAATGGGACTGGCGCACCGCCGTCTTCCACGAGAATTCCCAAAACGCCGTCGACTGGGCGAAGCTCGTGCCGGGCGGTTCCTGGAAGGCGATGAATTTATACCCCGTGGAGACCTGGGGCACGGAACTCGGCGGGGCCTGGCACCAGAACGAGGCGCGGGAGTTCGGGCTTTCCTATGCGTACCTGAGGAAGAACTGCATCTTCAACGGTTACGCGAGCCGCTACATGCTGGACTATCCGGAACATGATGTGACGGCCAGCTTCCGCCAGCGTTTCGGCGACCTCTGCGAACTCCGCGTCTGGCAGGGTGTCTCATTCCAGACGGACAACGCGGTGCGGACGGGCGGCGGCACCACCTGCCCCGCCGGCGTCGAGCTGCGCTTCCGCCTGCCGCGCCTCGGCGCTACCGAACTCGTGCTCGCGGCCGACAATTTGTGGAACGACAATTTCCAAACCTTCCCCGGGCAGCCCGGCGCCGGCCGCCGCTGCAGCATCGCCATCGTCACGGCCTGGTGACGCGCATCGCTTATGAAACCTGACCGTTCAACTTTTTCAAGGACCTTTCGGGCGGTGCTCCTCGCGACGGGGCTGATGGTTGCCGCCGCCTGCCGGACGACGGCACCGCCCGGGCCGCCGCCGACGATACCGCCGGTTCAGGCGGACAGGCCCGGCCTGTCGGCGTTCCTTGGCGCCCGCTGCGCCCGGGTGCCGCTGCAAACGCACCGGCCCGGCGGCCTCCCTTCGCTGGAAATCATGGTCAACGGCCGCCCCGGCACCTTTCTGCTGGACACCGGCTCCGGCCCGGTGCTCGTCGCCGGAGAACACGCGGGGCGCTTCGATCTGGGGCCCCTGCGGCCGGTGGCCGAGCTTGTCGGTATCGGCGGCGCCGCGTCATGCAGCGTGGCCGATGTGGTGGTGCTCCGCTTTGCGCCCGGCGCACCCGTGTGGGTGGGGTCGGTGGCGGTTTCCTCCCTTGCCGGCGCGAACGGAATGGGCGGCCGGCCGCTGGACGGACTGGCCGGTCGGAACATGCTGGAACAGCTGCATGCCGTGATTGATTTTGCCTCCGGCACCCTCTGGCTGCCGCGAAGCGGCGCGGATGTCGGCTCCGGTCTGGCGAAGGCGGCGGCGGCACACGGGCTGGCGCCGGTCCGCCTGGGGCGCGCGTCCGGCTGGGACAGCGCCACCGTCCGCATCAACGGCTTCCGTGAATCGTTTGTGGTGGACAGCGGCTCGCAGCAGACCATCATCAGCGCCGCCGCCGCAAAACGGTGCGGCATCGGCATCGGGGAACTGCCGGCGGCCGCGTCCGTCACGGGGGGCGGCGGTCGGGCCAGCGGCGTGAAGGCGGCGGAGATCGGCCGGCTCACGGTCGGCGGAACCGGGTTGGACGCCGTACCGGCGCTGGTGCTGAACCTCGACGGTTTCGGCCGCAAAGGACAGGCGCGGATTCCCGGCGGCATCCTCGGCTTTGATCTTCTGGCGGGGCTTGGGGCCGTGTATGACTGCGGCGCAGGCGTCCTGTACCTCCCCCGCGGCGCGTGGCGCCACCCGGGGTGTCCCGCAATCCAGGCCATCGGGGAGTGGCCGGCCGGTGCGCCGGAAGCCAGGATCGGCGGGTGCAGCGAGGCGCTGTTGGTGCGCCTCCTCTCCTACGAGACGCGGCCGGACCTGGAACTGCCGCCGGGCGCCGCAAAGGACGGTTGCGTGCCGGTTCTTTTCATCGCCGACGTGCTGGCCTCGTACAAGGGTGGCCGGCATACGGGCGCGCGGCTCCGTTTCGCCACGCTGCTGCCGGCGGCGGAGGCGGCCGCACTGCACGGCCAGAACGGACGCTTCAACGGCGGCCGCGGCTTCCAGTTCCTGTTCCTATCCGGACGGGCCGCGAAGTTCGCACCGGGCCCGCTGGAGGCCTACCCCTTCGCCGTCGGCATGGACGTTTTCTCGCGGGGTCGCGAACGGCGCCTGAACGCCCTCTGCGGCGGCACCCCCGTCGTCATTCCCGTCGAGGCGGCGGCCCGCTGAGCCTTCTGGAAGGCGTTGCGTGTTTTTCCCGCCTTTTCCCTTTTCTCCGCGCCTCTGCTCCTCTGCGGGAAACAGATGCGGCGGCAGAGGCAGGGCGAAAAACGGCGGGGCGGCATTACATTTTCACGCACTCAGGACTTTTGTCCGGACTGTTCATCCACCAGAGGCCACTCCATGAAAATCCTCGTTGCCGGCGGCGCCGGCTATATCGGTTCCTGCACCGTCGAATATCTGCTCGACCGCGGCCATGATGTCGTGGTCTTTGATTCGCTCGTGAAAGGGCACCGCGATGCGGTCGACCCGCGCGCCAGCTTCATCCTCGGCGACCTTGCCGACCGCGGGAAAATCTTCCAGGCCGTCGCCGACGAGAAGCCGGAAGGGATCATCCACTTCGCCGCCTTCATCGAGGTCGGCGAATCCATGAAGGACCCCGGCAAGTACTTCATCAACAACGACTCCTGCGGCCTGAACCTGCTCGACGCCGCCGTCGCGGGCGGGGTCAAAAAGATTGTGTTCTCCAGCACGGCGGCGACCTACGGCATGCCCTCGCGCATCCCGATCCCCGAGACGGAGAAGACCGAGCCGATCAACGCCTACGGCGAGTCGAAGCTGATCTTCGAGAAGATCCTGCGCTGGTACCGCGAGATCCACGGCCTGAACTACATCGCGCTGCGCTACTTCAACGCCTGCGGCGCCACCGCGCGGCGAGGCGAGGACCACGACCCGGAAAGCCACCTGATCCCGATCATCCTCCAGGTCGCGCAGGGGAAGCGCCCGCACATCGGCATCTACGGCGACGACTACCCGACATCGGACGGCACCTGCATCCGCGACTACGTCCATGTCACCGACCTGGCGCAGGCGCACCTGCTGGCGCTGGAGAGCCCCCTCAGCGGCAGCTTCAACATCGGCTCCGGCAACGGCTTCAGCGTAAAGGAGATCATCGAGGCCACGCGCCAGGTCACCGGCCACCCGATTCCCGCGCAGGTCAGCCCGCGCCGCGCCGGCGATCCCGCGTTCCTGATCAGCGATTCCACCGCCGCGCGGACGCAGCTCGGCTGGAAGCCGCAGCATGACGACATCCGGACGATCATCGCCGACGCCTGGAACTGGCGCCTGCGCAACCCAAACGGGTACAAGGGGTAAGAGCACGGAGTCCGGTACGCCTGAAAACCCGGACGGATGCGGAGTCCGCACGCCCATCGCTGGCGCCAACGGGCCGGCACGCATCCTTCACGGGCATTCAATACCCGACCCGGATTCCGGCGTTATGAAAGCCGGCCATCGGGATCCATGTCCATGAAACATGCGGGGCATCCTTCCGCGGCCGCCGTCACCCGCACTTGCTGTAGCCGCAGGCGAGGCATTTGAGGCAGCCTTCGGAGGCGACGAGCTTGGGCTGGTTGCAGGAGGGGCAGAACCCCGCGCCGCCGCCGGCCTTCTCCTCCACGGCCTTGATCTCCGCGGCGAGTGGGGCGTCGTGTGCGCCGTGTTTCTTGCCGTGCTTGCCGTGGGCGTCAGGCATGATGCCGAGGTTGCGCAGGTGCGTGGCGATGACGCGGCCGATCTCGGCGGGCAGCGAGGGCACGTACTCGCCGTCGTTGAAATAACCGCCGGCGGGATCGTACACGCTGGACAGTTCCTCGACGAGGAAGGACGGGTTGGGCTCGCGGCGGAAGATTGCCGAGATGGTGCGGGTCATGGCCACAATCCAGGAGAAATGCTGGAGGTTCTTCGTGTTGATGAAGATCTCGTACGGCCGGCGCTCGCCGTTCTCCTCGATGTCGTTGATCGTGACGTAGAAGGCGTCCTTGCTCGCCGGCGTGCGGACCTTGTAGGTCGTGCCGACCAGTTCGATCGGGCGGTCGGGCGTGGTGGTGACATGCCGTCCCTTGCCGTGCTTCTTGTCGTCCTTCTTGACGAGGATGCCGGTGATGTACTCGCTCGGACGGAAGGTGGTGCATCCCTTGAGCCCCTTCCGGTACGCCTTCAGGTAAATGTCCTTGAACGCCTCGAACGGGAAATCGGCCGGGACGTTGATGGTCTTGGAGATCGAGCTGTCCACATATTTCTGGAGCGCGGCCTGCATGTCCAAATGCTGGTCGGGCGTGACGGCGTCGGCATGGATGAAGGCGGGCGGGAGCCCTTTGTCGTCGGACGGGCGCCCCGCGGCGCGGCAGTATTCGGCGTAGGCGTAATCCATGATCTCATGCTCGCTGGTCTCCGACTCCTGCCCCTGGCGCACCTTGCGGATGTAGTGGTAGGCGAAGATCGGCTCGATGCCGCTGCTGATATTGCCGGCGAGCAGGGAGATGGTGCCCGTGGGCGCGATGCTGGTGAGATGCGAGTTCCGCAGCCCCTGCTTGCGGATTTTTCCGCGCAGGCCGGTGGGCAGGACCTGGACGAACTTGCCCTGCATGTACTTCTCCGCGTCGAACATCGGGAAGGCGCCCTTCTCGACGGCCAGGTCGCTGGAGGCGTCGTACGCGGCGAAGGTGATCGTGCGCATGGCGTCCTCGGCGAAGGCCAGCGATTCGGGCGAACCGTAGCGCATCCCCAGGAACACGAGCGTGTCGGCCAGGCCGGTCAGCCCGATCCCCATGCGGCGCTTCTTCCGCGCCTCCTCCGCCTGCTGCGGCAGCGGGAAATTGCTCAGCTCGATGACGTTGTCGAGGAAGCGGACGGCCAGGCGCGTGCATTTCTCCAGCGCGCCGAAGTCGAACGAGGCCCGGTTCGAGAACGGCTCCTTGACGAAGCGGGTCAGGTTCAGCGAGCCGAGCAGGCAGGCGCCGTAGGGCGGCAGCGGCTGCTCCGCGCACGGATTCGTGGCGCGGACATCCTCGCAGTACCAGAGGTTGTTCATCGCGTTGACTCGGTCGACCATGAAGATGCCGGGCTCGGCGAAGTCGTAGGTGGAATGCATAATCTTGTCCCACAGCTCGCGCGCCTTGATGGTCTTCCAGGTCCGGCCGCCGTGGACCAGCGGCCACTCGGCGTCCTTGTCGACGGCGGTGAGGAACTCGTCGGTGACGGCGACGGAGAGGTTGAACATGCGCAGCATCCCCTCCTCGCGCTTGGCGGCGATGAACGCCTCGATGTCCGGATGGTCGCAGCGCATGATCCCCATCTGCGCGCCGCGGCGCTGTCCGGCGCTCATGATCGTCCGGCATGTCGCGTCCAGCACCTGCATGAAACTCATCGGCCCGGAGGCGGGGGAATCCACCCCCTTGATGAAACCGCCACGCGGACGGATGGTGGAGAAGTCGAAGCCCACGCCGCCGCCCTGCTTCTGGGTCTGCGCCGCCTCCTTCACGGTCTGGAAGATTCCCTCGATCGAGTCCTCGATCGTGCCCATGACGTAGCAGTTGAACATGGTCGTCTGCTGCCGGCCGGTGCCGGCGTTGGCCAGGATGCGTCCGCCGGGAAGGAAACGGAAATTCTCCAGCAGCGTGTAGAACTTCTTCTCCCATTCCGCCGCGTTTTTCTCGCGCGCCGCCACGGCCTTCGCCACGCGCCGCCACGTGTCCTCGACCGTCTGATCCACGATGCGGTCCTCGCGGCGGTACCGGTACTTCATGTCCCAGATCATCTGGGAGATCGGCGGGAGGACGACCGCCTCCTCCTTGGCTGCGCTCTTCTTCGTCATGTGCGGTTGAAACCTTCTATTTTCCGGGGTACGGCACACGGCCGCCGCGCCGGGATGTGGAGAAAAAAACGGACGGTCCAAAAAACCGGACCGCGTCAGCCGATACCATACTGCCGGACTTGGGTTTTGGGCCGGATTCCGCCAAAAAAACCGGGGCCAAGACGGTGTGCGGGGAAAACGCAGGGGGCCGGAAATGAGCGCCGGACATGGGGCGCGGTTCCCCGGGAAATCAGGCCGTGCCGGCGGATTCTTCGCGGCCGGCGCACAGCCCCAGCGCCAGCTCCGCCTAGGCTAGCCTAGGCTAGGGACGGGTGCATTATACCGGCTGGCTCTAGGCTAGCGCTAGGCTAGGGACGGGTGCATTATACCGGCTGGCTGGCAAGTATTTATACTAGGCTAGGGACGGGTGCATTATACCCGCCTGAAAAGTGCGGTTTTGGGGATGCGTGCTCAAAAAATGGTGGTGGTTTTCGAAAACCGCCCGGCTGGCTGGAAAATCACCCGCACGCCGCTACTTTTTCAGCCAAGGGACTCACCCCCAAAATACCTTTTCGAATGG
>CAIXRA010000052.1 GCA_903921725.1 uncultured Lentisphaerota bacterium | reverse complement strand
CGCCAACGCCGTCGATCTTCCATGCCGTGTCCGTGACACCGGTCCAGACCAAGTGGTCCGTGCCGGTGACGTTCAGGTCAATCCCGACGCCGGTGTCGACCAAGTTGCCGACCGCGCGGCTCGGGAGCGTGGCGAGGGTAAACGCGCCAAAACCGCCGCCAAGCGTGCCGTTGTAGCTAATCAACTTGTAGGTGCCGGGCGTCGCGCCGGTCGCGGCGGAGATGATCACCGATGAGGCCACGCCGGTGGTGGAGAGGCCGTTGAGACCCGTGACGCCGAGGGCGGCGGTGGCGGTGTAGTTCTGAAGATTGCCTATCTGCAGGGTGCCGGCACCGGAGAAGATTAGGCTGCCAACGGACAGAGAGCCCGCGCCGTTGCTACCCGCCTCGATGCCACCGCCTGCCGCGGCGGTGACGGTGCCGGAAACCGTTCCCATGCCGCCAAGAATCGCGCCCGACGCAACGGAGACCGCGCTTCCCGCGGCGAGCGAACCGTTGACATTCAGCTTGCCGCCGGTGATGCTGGTCGCGCCGGTGTAGCTGTTGATGCCGGAGAGCGTCAGCGTGCCCGCGCCCTGCTTGGTCAACGACAGGGTCTTCGCCGTGCCATTGGCGATGACACCGGCAAAACTGGTGGCCGAAGTCTGGTTGACCGTTACAGCCGTGGTTGCGGCGCCGGCGCTGTTGTCGGTGAGCGTGCCGCCCGTTCCGGCCAGAGAGGTGAAGGTAGAGGAATAGGTATTCAGATCCATCACGCCGCCGTTCACCGTCAGGCCACCGGTACCCAGGGCGGATGCGTTGTTCTTGACCAGCAGGCCGGCGTTGACAACCGTGCCGCCGGTGTAGCTGTTGGCACCGGAAAGCGTCACCGTGCCCGTGCCGGATTTTGCGAAGGCGAGGTTGTTCCCGTAGGTTCCAGCGCCGCCGAGGACGTTGGTGACGACGGTGTTGGTGCTGGTATTGGAGGAAATGGTCAGCGTGGACAGGGTCGCCGAATTGCCCAGCACGGAACCGCCGGTGCCGTTGCTTGAAAGGTCGGACAGTGTCTGGTTGATACCGTTCAGCTTGAGCGTGGTGCCGCTGTTCATGATTACGCCGGTGGTGGTCGGCAGACGGTTGTCGCCGCCACCAATAATCAGCGTGCCGCCTCCTACATAAACACCCGTAGCATAGGAATTCGCGCCGGCGAGAAGAACGGACCCCGCGCCCTCTTTGCGCCAGTTGGTGCCGTATGGGCCGCCGTTGCCGTTGCTGCCCGCCCCGGAAATGACGCCGTTGATCACCACATCGCCGGTGGCCGTGTTGGCACCACTTTCCACGGCCATGCGGTACCCGTAGCCCCCGCAGACGATGCTCACCGTGGAATCAATCACCGAACCGGAGGCCGCGGCCAGCACGGAAAGATGCGTGCCGTTCACGTCATAACCCTGCATAAAGGCGGTGCCAGAACCGTAGCTGCGGACGGTCGTCGGCGCGGTGTTTAGAATCAAGCCGCCGTTGGTTTGGACGGTTTTGCCGCCCAGGAGGTACAGACCTGAGGCATCGCTGACGCCGTTGCCGGAGACCGTGATGGATGGGGTGTAGCCGCCGCCAGTACTGTAACCCATCCGCAGTGTCGCGCCCTGGGCGACGACATACGCCACATCGGTGGTCTTGGCATTCACTTCCAGCGTGCCGGCGCTGACCGTCGTCGTGCCGGTGTAGGTGTTTGCGCCGTTGAGAACCAGCGAGCCGCTGCCGGCCTTGGTGAGGGTGCCGGATGTGGCGCCGCCGAACGCCGTGCCGAGGGTGACGTTGTTGCCGTTGGTGTCGAGCGTGGTGGCGGTAGCGGCAACCATCGTCAGGCGGCTGGAGATGTCCTGCGTGTTACCCGTGGCCCACTGCAGCGTGCCGCCGTTCACGGTGATGTTGCCTGCGGAGCCAAGCGCGTTGGCGGCGAACGAGAGCGTGCCGGCACTGACCGTCGTGCCGCCAGTGTAGAGATTGGTACCGGTGAGCGTCAGGACGCCGCTGCCGGACTTGGCCAGCGAACCCGCGCCGGAAATGACGCCGGCCAACGTCTGGGCCGCCGTGGTGGTGACGGCAAGCGTGCCGGCATTGCTGATAGTCCCGGCATATGTGCCGCCGCCAAGCTGGCCCGCACCGCCGACTTCCAACGTACCGGCGCTGACGGTGGTCGCACCGGAATACATATTGATCCCGGAAACGGTCAGCGTGCCGCTGCCGGCCTTGGTCAGGCCAAAGGCGCCGGAGATGACGCCACCCGCGGTCAGCTTGCCGGCATCAACCGTGACCTGTGTGCTGGCGCCCAGCGTAATGGCACCGGTACCGAGGTTCAGGTCGTTCGTTCCGGCAAAGACGAAATTTCCGTTCCAGTTCTGCGCGTTGTTGCCGGCCAGCGTG
>CAIXRA010000051.1 GCA_903921725.1 uncultured Lentisphaerota bacterium | reverse complement strand
CTTTACGCAAGCCGCCCCAACGGGGCATCACATCATAGCCTGGGGCAACGCCCCAGGAAAACGAAGCAATAAAGGCTTCAACCCTGAAGGGGTTGCACAACGAATCCCAACCGGGCGGCATGCATGAAATAAACCCCCGGCAAAAGGCTTATCGTTGAGCAAGGCCTTCAGCCCTGATATTTTGTTTCGTCGTCGTTTCCTGGGGCGTTGCCCCAGGCTATGGTGTGATGCCCCGTTGGGGCGGTAACACCATGGGCGGTAACACCCGAAAACAAACCCCGATCCGCTTGAGCGTTGATTGGTATCGGCGCGACGGGAGGGCGGCCATCTTGGCCGGCGATGGGACGCCAGGCGTCCCCGCCCGGGATGCGGGATGCCGGGCTCCAGCCCGGTGCCGCTATCGAGGCTCAAAGACGCGAAAGAGGCCGGTGCGGCAAGCTGTCGCGTGCCCGTTGTTGCCGCGCCGGCGGCGCGTTACGCTTTGGCGAAGAAGTTCCGGATGGCGGCGGCGGCGGTTTCGGCCTGCTCCGGAGCGAGGTGCGGCCCGATGGGCAGGCTGAGCACGGTCGAGGCGAGCGTCTCGGCGACGGGGAACGCCCCCGCATTCAGCCCCATCTCCGCGTAGGCGCCCTGGAGGTGCGGCGGGACGGGGTAGTGGATGAGCGTCTGGATTCCCTGCGCCTGCAGCGCGGCCTGGAGCGCATCGCGCTGCGGAGTCCGCACCACAAACAAGTGCCAGGCCGGTTCGGCGTAGGCTGGGACCTGCGGCAGTTCCAGGCCGGGGATGCCGGCAAGGCAGCCGCAGTAGATTGCCGCCAGCCGCCGCCGGTGCGCGTTCCATTCGTCGAGGCGGCGCAGCTTCACGCGCAGAACGGCGGCCTGCACGGGGTCGAGCCGGCTGTTGAGCCCCTTGACGTCGTGGACGTATTTCACACTGGATCCGTAGTTGCGGAGCACGCACAGGCGTTCCGCGAGCCGCGGATCGTTGGTCGTGACCGCGCCGCCGTCGCCGAACGCGCCGAGATTCTTTCCCGGGTAGAAGCTCCAGCAGGCCAGGTCGCCGTGTGCGCCGATGCGGCGCCCCTTGTAGCGCGCGCCGTGAGCCTGGGCGGCGTCCTCGATGACGCGGAGGCCGTGGCGGCGGGCGAGGGCCAGGATCGGATCCAGATCGGCCGGCTGGCCGTAGAGATGCACGGGGATGACGGCCTTCGTGCGCGGCGTGATTGCCGCCTCGATGAGCGCCGGGTCGAGCGTGCCAGTGGCGGGATCGACCTCGACGGGCACCGGCGTGGCGCCGGCATAGCTGACGGCGAGCCAGGTCGCAATGAAGGTGTGCGACGGCACGATCACCTCGTCACCCGCGCCGATTCCGCACGCCTTGAGCGAGAGCACCAGCGCGTCCAGGCCATTGCCGACGCCCACGGCATGCGCCGCCTCCACGTGCACGGCAAACTCGCGTTCGAACGCCGCAACCTCCGCGCCGAGGATGTACCAGCCGGAGCGCAGCGAGCCAAGCACCGCCGCATCCAGCTCGCCCTGCAGCTCGCGGTAGCCGGCGCCGACATCAAGAAATGGTATTTCGTCCATGCCTGCTCTCCAAAATTTCCGATTGAACCCGCCACGGAGGAACGCTTTATGGGTTCGTTTTTTTCAGCGCCCCGAGGAAGGCGTCGTAGGTGCGGTAATAATCTTCATGGTCGAAATAGTGGGAGGCGCAGACCATGGCGACGGCACCGGGGGAGAAATTGAGCAGTTCGTGCCAGACCATGGTCGGAATAAAGAGTCCGCGCCACGGCGAGTCGAGGTGGTAGGTGCGTGATTCCGCGCCGTCGTCGAGCCGCATGTCGAAGCTTCCGGCGAGCGGCAGGATCAGCTCCTCATGGTCGTTGTGCGCATGTCCTCCGCGCTGGACGCCGTCCTGGATGTGATAGAGGTAGTACACGCGCCGGATGTCGAACGGCACGTGGCGTTCCGCCTCGATGAAGCTGAGCGTCGCGCCGCCGCTGGTGATGTGCGGCACTTCGATCCATCTGACCTGTTCCAGACCCATTGCGCCAATTTCCCGTTTGAGTTCCGGCTGCCGGTTGTGCCGTAATGTATTGCCTCCGCGGCGTTCCGGCGAGGGCACAACTCCGTTCTGCCGGGAATTCCAGTAACGCGGTTCATTCTTGACCGCGTTTGGCGCGGTGGCCCGGCACTACGCCACAAAAGCGGCCAGGAATGGACCGCTTTTACTTGCCCGTTCCGGCGAGGGCGCGGTGGCATTGCGCCGGAATCAACGGTAGATTTGCGTGTTTCATCGAACCCCGCCGCTCCGAAAAAACCCGAACATGCCGCTCCGCAAGACCGCCTCCCTCCTGACCGCCGCGCTGCTGTCCGCCGCCGGCTGCTCCACCGCGCCGAAGTCGCCCCCCGCTCCGCCGCCGGGCGCCGACCCGCTCGTCTTCGCTGCGGAGCACCGGGCGGAACGCATGGCGTGGTGGAGCGATGCGCGCTTCGGCATGTTCATCCACTTCGGGCTGTACTCCGAGCATGCCGGAATCTGGCCCGGCACCCCGTGCGGCCGCTATTCGGAATGGCTCATCAGCCACGGCATCCCGCCGGAGGAATACCGCTCCGTGCTCACGAAGCGTTTCAATCCGGCGAAATTCGACGCCGCCGGATGGGTCCGCCTCGCCAAGACCGCGGGCATGAAATACATCGTCATCACCACCAAGCACCACGAGGGGTTCGCACTCTGGGACAGCGCGGCCTCCGACTACAACGCCGTGAAAAACACCCCGTTCCGGCGCGATATCCTCCTGGAACTCGCCGAGGCCTGCCGCAGGGAGGGGATTCGCCTCGGGTTCTATTACTCGGTGCTCGACTGGTACCATCCCGACTATCTCCCGCGGCGGAAAAACCCGCAATTCCCGCCCGACAACGACACCCGCCCGGTGGCCGGTGCCGACTTCTCCCGTTACCTCGCGTTCATGAACGCGCAGCTCGCCGAACTCCTCGGCGGGCGCTACGGCAACATCGCCGTGCTCTGGTTCGACGGCGGCTGGGATCACGACGCGAAGGGGTACCACTCGGAAGAGGCCGTGCGCAATATCTACGCCATGCAGCCGGGCATCATCATCAACGACCGCATCGCGCTGCCCATGGATTTCGCCACGCCCGAGCAGGAGGTTCCGGACCGGAAGATTCCGGCACGCCCGTGGGAAACCTGCATGACGATGAACGGTTCCTGGGGCTACAAGGCCGGCGACGATAAATGGAAAAGCGCTCAGGTGCTGATCCGCACGCTGGCGGATGTCGCCTCCAAGGGCGGCAATTTCCTGCTCAACGTCGGCCCGGACGGCGCGGGCGTAATCCCCGCACCGAGCGTGGAGCGGCTGAAGGCCGTCGGCCAATGGCTGGAGGTCAACGGCGAGGCAATCTATGGCACCACGGCCAGCCCGCTGCCCAAGCGCCCGTTCTGGGGACGCTATACGCTCCGGCGTGGCGCCAAGGGGCGGGATACGCTCTACGTCCATGTATTCAACTGGCCACGGGACGGGCAGCTTGAAGTGCCGGGGCTGACCCAAATGCCGAAGCGCGCGCGCATCCTCGGTATCGTGGAACGGACATCACTCCCCTCCCCTGTCGCCGTCACCCTCTTCAAGGGCGGACTCGGGCTCAATCTCCCTGCCAAGATGCCCAACCCGGACGACACCGTGATCGCGCTCGATTTCAACGGCCCTTTGCCGCTGCGGCTTGAGCCGGAGCCGGCCGCCGGTGACGGTGCGGGCAACACCGCCCCGCCCCCCAATCCGGCCCCCTGATTCACGACCTGTCCAAAAGGCCGCTTGCGGCTTCGTGGATGTCAGGGGTGGCGGCGGCGGGCGTGAAGCGCCTCAGGATGATCTGCCAGCGGAGGTCGGCGGCGTGGGATGCCAGCCAGGCATCAAGCCCGGCGGGATCGGCGGGGAGCGCGGCCAGCTCGACGATTTCCGCATCGGAGCAGCGGAAGCGCGCGGCACCGGCGTGTTCCCCGAAGCGAAGGCGTAGCCGTTCCAGCGCGCGCTCCATCCGCCGACCATCCTGAATGTGGCGAAGCGAGAGGTGCAGAATCACGCCAAGCGCGACGCCCCAGAAGGGCCAGATCGGCAGGCGTTCGACAAACGAGGCCTGGACCACCTGCGCCCCGAGCAGGAGGAAGAGCGAGCCGAGCAGGAGAAAGGTGTCGGACGGCTTGTGGAAAGCGCCGCCGACGTGCCGGCGGAACCCCGTCTCGCCGGTCATATAGGCGAAACGTTCCTCGAAGCGCGTGCTGTCGATGGAGGTGCGGGCGACATGGCAAAGTTCGTGCGCCAGCAGTTCGCGCCGGGAGTAGATGAACCACTTGTCCCTCAGGGCAAAGCTGTGGCGGATGATGAACACCGTGAAGAGATCCGGGTGGAAGGAATAGGCGCAGCCGCCGAAGAGCCAGGAAAAGCGGGGGTTGACGTAGAACCCCGGCACCCAGGCGGCGCGGAAGCCGAACATCCGCTCCGTTTGCTCGTGGGCTTCGGCGAACACGCCGTCCGGAATGCGGTCGGCGGAGGCGAAGCGGAGTGTTTCAATTTTCACGCCGCCGGCCTGCGCGAGTTCGGACTCCATCTCCGCCAAATCAGCGCGGAGGCGTCCGAGGCGGGCGGCATAGGCTTCCGCATTTTCGCCGGGAGCTGGGATAAGGCCGGCCGCGTCCAGTTCGCAGAGGGCATCGGGATCGCCTGCGGCGGCCCGCTGGATTTGAAGGTCGGAAAGTGGCATGCCGGTAATGTAGCGCCGGCAAGCAGCCGGCGGCAATGGCGCTGAAAAGTAACGGGCGGGGCATGCCCCGGCGGCGTTCTTCCGCTCAAACGCCGGGGAGATCAGCCGGGGGAAGTGCCGAACAGTCCGGGCGTGCTGCCGGGCGTAAGAATCATCTGCGCCAACCAGACGGCGAGAGCCACCAGCAAAATCCCCAAGATCACGACCATCACGATGATGATCATCTTCCGCTGCTGGCGGCGCGACCCTTTGGAGTGGTAGGAATCCTGCTTGCTCTTGGTACTGTTTTTCGACCACAACATGGAAATCAATCCTGCGCGAAAAATACACTTCCGCTAATCCTGACATGCACCCCATGTGCCGCTTATCAAATTCAAGAATATAGCATTGGGTGGTGCCTGCTGCCTCTTCCGCCAGCGGGAAAAGGTCAAACATTTTTAAAAAATGCGGATTGGAGCCATGAGAAAGAATGGTGGAGGCGGGGGGAGTCGAACCCGTCCATCCATAGCGGAAATATGCCCTTGCCCTACTTTTTGTCCTTCCTCTGATTTTGCGGAAATTTGCCACGGCTGGGAACGTCTTCCAGACGGACTAAAACAAGCCGTACTGGCCATCGTTCGGAGCGTGGAGCCGCAACGATTGGGGGAGCTGAGGGGGGAACCCCTTCAGGAGAGCGGATTAGAGCGGTGCCGCCATCTTGCCGCCGCCGGGCAATCCTCGCCGGACGTTGCCACCTCACCCCCAGCACCTTCACCAGCAAATGCGCTTCATGATCTCGGGAGGGCGTCCCGATGATTACAGCGCCCATTTTGCCGGGTTTCTACTCCAGCGGCATACTTTCCTCGCCCGAGTGGAGAAAGGGCGGAAAACCGTCGTTTACGCGTGTGCATGAGGGCGGGGACGAGCGGGGCACGTTCGCGCGGGACGGGCTTGCAAAGGCACGCGCGAACGTGGCCGGCAAGGCCACGCCCGGAGCCGCCGCAGGCGGCGACTGCAAGGCTAACTTCATATTGGGGGGTTATAAAGTTACGTTTTTTGAAGATGCCGAAAAACGAGGCAAAGAAAAGCGGGAATTAGAAAACCGGCTGCGGATGGTCGCGGAAAACCATTTCCCGGTCATGGCCATTCAGCCCCAAAAGCCGGAATTTATACAGGCCGTTCATCAGCGGTGCCAGTCGTGGCTTTGCGAGCACTGCAAGAAGGGCAAGGCGGAAGAATTGCGGAAATCGTTACTTTCCGTTGTCGAGATAGCCTTTGCCAATCCCAAGCTGTTCACCTTTACCACTGCGCGGGAATTCTATGCCAGCCCGGAAGAGGCGTACAAGACCATCACGAAACAGAAGTATATCGCCCGCGCCATGAAGGGCATGGGAATTCATCGGTGGTTTGCCGTGCTTGAATTCCAAGAAGAAGAAGGGCAGGGCTGGCCGCATTGGCATGTGATGATTGACCTGTCCGATCTTCCCGGCCTTTGGTATAACAAAGAAAACCAAAGATATCTAAAGACCATGCCAAAAACGATTGCCGGATGGCTATTTATTCCGCATTGTGTGAATCTCGTCCGCCTCAATCGTCTGCTCAAGAAATGGCGGTTTGGCCTATGCCAGCTTTCCAAGCAAAACAAGCGGGTGACCACGCCTGAACATGCCATCAATTACATGATGAAATACCTTTCCGTCATGCCTGACCGGCACTATTCTCAATGGGTTTATAATCTCCCGCGCATCCGCATGTTTTCCCGGTCGTGGGAACTTGCTAAAATCATGCGCAAACCAAATGCAAAAGCATCCGTAAAAAATCCGCATCCTGAGCCGCGCGCAAAAGCACGTCCGCCAGTCGAGCGCATCGCGGAATGTAGGTATAAAATCATCATGGTAAACCGCGACAACCCGCAGGAAAAACCGGGCAAGCCGATTTTGTTTGATCGGGAATGGATGGGGCTGGCGGCGGTGCTGGGCGCTGTGCAAGTGGAACGATACGACAAACGGCGCAAACGATTCTATACCGTGTGGGGATTCAAAGATCGTGCCGCGCTGCAAAAATTTAGGAGCGTGATGCTGTACACTCCCCCAAAAAACATTATGCCGTACGGGAAAGAGCCGATGCATCAATGGCACGTCAAGCAGAAAATGGAGGCACGGCGGCAAGAGCTGCTCGCTTGGTGGGATGATCACCCTCCGGAGAAATCCGTCCGGCAAGTTGGTTTTCAAAAGTCCGCATAAATAACACCAAGAAAGGGAGATGCACAATGCAGAAGATCGAAGAAAAAAACAAGCGCCCACTGGAAAGCCTGATCCGGCGATTTGCCAAGGATGCCCGATTCCGCGCCTATCTTGCCGACCGCCTCAAGAATGAGCGGGGGCTGTGCTTGGAAACCCCGAAGGAAATCCGGGGTTTTCTGTGTGACGTGGAATTTACCCTGCGGGCAATGAGGGAGTTTGTGGCATAGCGAACGTTAAGGCTTAGCGGGCGGCATCCGTCCGCTGAAGCCGGTGGTTCGCTCTTGTAAGTTTTGGAGCTGTCT
>CAIXRA010000050.1 GCA_903921725.1 uncultured Lentisphaerota bacterium | reverse complement strand
GCGCCGCTTATTCATTTCCTGCGTATAGGTGTGGAACACCGGTTTGGCCAGCCCGTCCCGCAGCAGCTTCATGGCCTGGTCCAGTTTCGCCCGGTCCTTGACGATGAATGTTTCCTTGTATTTGGGTTTCGCGAACGGCTGGGCGCTGCCCGGGGTGCCAAACGGCTGAAAGATTTGCGTGCCCGTTTTTCCATCTATCGGTTCGCTTTTGAATTCGCATGCCCGGTTCAACAGCCTGCCGGCCAGCAGGTAGTCAAACCTGGCATTGTCGGGGTCGAACGGCCGAAGCCGGTCGATTTCGGCGGTGAGTGCGGCGTACCGTTCGTCCGGATTTTTCGCCTGTGGAAAGCAGTCGTCGCCTCCTGCCAACATCTGCATGAGGTAGTTGTGCAGGTACACCTTGTCGTCCGGCCAGCGCTCCCAGATGGCTCGCTGCTGTGCGGTCTTCCCCGTGCGGCTCCTGTCGCCCCACAGGATGAACGCATCGTTCCCTTTGATTTTAGTCGGGTGCGGGAGTTCACACCGTTCCATATCGCCGTCCTCGTAGTGCGATGCAAGTAGGCCCACCGCGCGGAGGTTGCTGCCGGGCATGCAGAGGAACGCGACGGCCAGCGCCGCCGGAACCAAGCCCCAGCGGAGGAGGTTGTGGACGATGCCGCCGTCCGGGGCGGGAGGCGTGCGGTTCAGCTCCTGCGCGGCCGGTGTTTCATCGGTCATGGGGCGGGGCTCCTGGGGGGCTGCGGAAGGCTCACACCGGAAGGCCGAGCTTGCGCAGGCGGCGGTGGGAGAAGTAGCGGCCGAGCTTGGCCAGGCCGAAGGCGGGGAGCACGACGAACCCCAGGCCGAACAGCCAGCCCCAGCGGGCGGCGATGCCCTGCGCCCGCGCCGCGGCCTCCGGCGACGCGTGCTGCTGCCGGCCGAACCACTCGACGTAGCCGGGGAAGAACGTTGCGAACACCACCACGGCCAGCGCCAGGAGGAGGACGCACGGCAGCCGGCGCTTGAAGAACGCCGCCCACAGCGCGAGGAGGCCGGGGATGAACAGTAGCGGCAGCAGGTGCAGGTTCATGCCGGGGTTTCCTTGGCCCGGCGCCACAGCGCCAGGAGTTCGGGCTTGGTGCAGGCGCGCAGGTCGGTCCCGCCGTCCGCGGCGAGCTTTTCAATCTTGTGGAAGCGGGTCTCGAACTTGCGCAGCGCCTCGCCGAGCAGTTCCTCGGCGACCCAGTCCTGGCGGCGGCTAAGGTTGGCGGTGGCCAGCAGCAGGTCGCCGATCTCCTCGCGCAGCGCGCGGTCGTCGCGCTCGGCGACGGCCTTGCGGACTTCGCACAGCTCCTCCTCGACCTTGGCCAGTGCGGACTCCATGTCGGACCAGTCGAAGCCGGCCTTCGCCGCCTTCTTCAGCATCTTGTGCGCCCGGTGCAGGGCGGGGAGGTTGCGCGGGACGCCGCCGATGGCGGATTTCCGGGAGGCGTCGTGCCGCTTCTCCTCGCGCTTGATGACCTCCCAGTTCGCGTACACCTCGCCGATGCCGGAGACCTTCACGTCGCCGAAGACGTGCGGATGCCGGCGCTTCATCTTCTCGCAGATGGCGCGGGCGGCGTCCTGGATGTCGAACGCGCCGCGCTCCCTGGCGATCTGGCAGTGGAAGACGATCTGGAGCAGGAGGTCGCCGAGCTCGTCGCACATCTCGCGGTCGTCGCCGGCGTCCACCGCGTCGAAGAACTCCGCGCTTTCCTCGGCGAGGTATTCCTTGAGGGTGGCGTGCGTCTGCTCGCGGTCCCACGGGCAGCCGTCCGGCGCCCGCAGCCGCGCGAGAATTTCCACCAGTTCCTGGATGTAGTCGTGTTCGGGCATGAGCTGTATATCCACAATTTTCACACGGTCAGGGGACGGCGTCCCCCCGCCCCCTGAAACCCCCGGAGGGTGGCACTGCCACGTTTTACTTTTAACACCAGGTTGCGGAGTGCGCAGGAGGTTGTGGTGTGTTCGGACTGGCAACGTGTAATCCGCCTGCGGACTCCGCAACCTTGAGATTGAAAAGAAACCCGGGGCAGTGCCCCTCTCCAGAGGGTTCGGGGGATGCGAGAACGGCATCCCTCGACAGGTGTGGTTGCTCTGTGAAATCCGTGGGTGCGTTTATGCCAGGTTCTGCTTGACGGTGCGCAGTTCCTGTTCGACTTCCGCGTTCAGTTCCTGGATGATTTCGGCGACGGGCTGGATCTTGCTGACCAAGCCGACGGACTGGCCGGCCATGAGGGAGCCGCGGTCGATGTCGCCGTCGATCACGGCCTTGCGGAGCGCGCCCATCCAGAACTTTTCGACTTCCATCTGCGCGAACTCGCGGTGGATCTCGCCGCGGTCGAGCTGTTGCACGAGGTCGAGCTGGAGCTTGCGGAAGTCGTCGTGCCCCTTGTTGCGGAGCGCGCGCACGGCGACGACCGGGAGGCGGCTGTCGAACTGCGGCGTGGAGACGGCGTCGCGCGCCTCGGCGCGGAGGAAGAAATCCTTGAATTTCGCATGCGCGCAGCTTTCGGTGGCAACGGCGAAACGGGTGCCGAGCTGGACGCCGCTGGCGCCCATCAGCAGCATGTGCGCCGCCATGCGCCCGGTGGCGATGCCGCCGGCGACGAAGATGGGGATGTCGGAGTAGCGGAACAGCACTTCCTGGAGCAGCACGACCAGGCTGACGTGGCCGATGTGGCCGCCGGCCTCGGAGCCTTCCAGGATGATGGCGTCGGCGCCGTAGCGGTGCATGCGTTCCGCGATGGAAAGGGTGGAGGCGAAGCACATCACCTTCGCGCCGGTGGCCTTGGCGGCGATGATCTCCTTCTCCTTCGGGAAGCTGCCGGCGAAGATGATGTACGGCAGCTTCACGCGCTGGATCATCTCCATGTGCGCCTTGTACGCCGGGGCGATGGTGATGAGGTTGACGGCGAACGGTTTGTCGGTGAGCTTCCGCGTCTCCGCGATCTGTTTCTCCAGGATCTCGACGGGCGTGTTGCCGCCGGCCAGGCAGCCGAAGCCGCCGGCGTTGCAGACCGCGGCGACGAGTTTCGGGTCGCTGACCCAGGTCATGGCGCCGCAGAGGATCGGGTACTGGCAGCCGAGGAATTCACGCCCGCGGGAGAAGAAACGGTCGGAAATGGGTTGGGCGGACTTTGCTGTTTTTTTCATGGGATGATATCCTTGGGTGTAAAGTATTTTCCGGAATCACGTTTGGTATTGTTTGGAGTGCGGCAATAAGTGCATCCGTTTGCCGCTTTTAATTTCGCGCGGAGCGCCGGTGTCCGGGGTCCCTGTTTCTGTTTTTTCTGTAAGGTATTGCTAATAGCGGCTCCGCCTTAGTTGGAAAGCGGCGAACGGATGCACTTATCGCCGCACTCCAAACGTGCAACATACCCCTGCTAATACCTCACCCCTCCATCCGTTTGATGATGGTTTCGGGAACCTTGCGAATGCCGTTTTCATTCAAATTAAACCGTAGCGCTATAATCTCATCAGCTTTCCAGCTTCAGATAATCCTTCACCGTGGCGCCGAGGACGCTCTGCCAGAGCTGGCCGGTGGTGTCGATGGTGCGGCGGCGGGCGGTGGCGAGGGAGATCGGGACGTGCGTGAAGCGGCCGTGCCAGTGGCCGACGACCATGTCGGTGCGGCCGGACATGGCGGCGTGGACGGCGTTCTCGGCGAGGTGCAGGCAGAAGACGGCGTCGGTGCCCTCCGCCGGAACCCCGCGCACGAGGTAGCTTGGGTCGAAGTAGCGGATGGCGTGCTCGATCTTCTGCTGCTTCAGGTACTCGGCGATGCGCTCCTTGAGGAAGAGGCCGATATCCTTGTGCAGCACGTTGCCGGAGGCGTCCTTGACCGTGTTTGCGGCCTCCGCAATCAGGTGCTGGCCGGCGCCTTCGGCGACGACGATGACGGCATGGTGGCTGCGTTCCAGGCGGCGGGCGAGCGAGGCGAGGAACCCGTCCGGCCCCTCCAGCTCGAACGGGACTTCCGGCACGAGGCAGTAGTTGACCACCGGGTTGGCGAGGCTCGCGTTCGCCGCGATGAAGCCGGAGTCGCGCCCCATGACGCGGACCAGGCTGATGCCGTTGTACACGCCCTTGGATTCCATGTGCGCGCAGGTGATGATCGGGCCGGTGGCGTGGACGGCGGTCTCGAAGCCGAAAGTGCGGTCGGTGAAGTCGATGTCGTTGTCGATCGTCTTGGGCACGCCGACGACGCTGATTGGGAGGTTTTTCGCGCGTGCGGCCTGCGCGATGGCGGTGGCGCCGCGGAGGGTGCCGTCGCCGCCGATGCAGAAGAGGACGTTGATGCGGAGGCGGTCGAGGGTGCGCACCATCTCCTCAACGTCCTGGTTGCCGCGGGAGGAGCCGAGCATGGAACCGCCGTCGTCGTGGATGGTGTCCACGGTGTCGGGGTTGAGATGCACCGGCTCGAGCTTGAACGCGGGGATCAGGCCGCGGTAGCCGTACTTGATGCCGAAGACGTTGTCCACGCCGTACTGGAAATAGAGCGTGTTGACGATGGTCTTGATGACGTTGTTGAGGCCGGGGCAGAGGCCGCCGCAGGTGACGATGGCGGCGCGGGTCCAGGCGGGATCATGGAAAAGGGTGGCGCGCGGGCCGGCGGCCTCGAAAGACGGCACCGCTTTTCCGGCCGCGGCAAGCTCCGTCAGCACACGGGTGTCGGAAAAGTACGCCACGCGGCGGTCGTCCTCCGTGAACTTGGCGTGCCTGAGGGGTGAGGGCAGGGCGGGCTCCCCGAGGCGGGCGATGGAAAAATCCAGGCCGGTCACGGAGTCCATTTTGTCGGTGATGATGTGATTGGTCATGGTGCCGGTAATATACCTCCGGTCAGCCTGCGCTGCCCCTGTTCCGGATTTCCGCCGGGCGCGCCGGGCGGCCCTGCGCGAGCGCGTCGTCGAGGAGCGCCGCGGCGTCCTCGTGGAAGCGGAACTCCAGGCCGGCGCGCAGGTCGGCGGGGATCTCGTCGAGATCCTGCCGGTTCTTTTCCGGGAGGATGACGGTCTTGACGCCGGCGCGGGCCGCCGCGAGCACCTTTTCCTTGACGCCGCCGACGGGCAGCACGCGGCCGCGCAGCGACAGTTCGCCGGTGAGGGCGAGGCGCGGCCGGACGGCGCGGCCGGTGAAGTGCGAGGCGAGGGCGACGGCGAGGGTGACGCCCGCGGAGGGGCCGTCCTTCGGTGTGGCGCCGGCGGGGACGTGGATGTGCAGGTCGGTCTTGGCGAACGCTTCCGGCTCGATGCCGAGCGCGGTGTGGCGGCTGCGGATGTAGCTGAGGGCGATGCGTGCGCTCTCCTTCATCACGTCGCCGAGCGAGCCGGTGAGCGTGAGTTCGCCCTTGCCGGGGAAGCCGGTAACCTCAATCTGGAGGACATCGCCGCCGGCGGAGGTCCAGGCGAGCCCGGTGGCGACGCCGGTCATGGCCTCCTCCGCGACAGTTTCCGGGAAGAGCTGCTGCGGCCCGAGCAGGCCGGGGAGGTCGGAGGGGTGGACAACGTGGACTTTGTGGACTGGGTGGACTGGGTGGACTGGGTGGGCGGCGGCGTCCGCCTTGTCCACTCCGTCCACCTTGTCCACTATGTCCACCTTTTCCGCTCCCTCCACCTGTTTGCGGGCGAGCTTGCGGCAGACGTTGCCGACGGCGCGTTCCAGGCCGCGGACGCCGGCTTCGCAGGTGTAGCGGTCGATGATGCGGGAAACGGTTTCCGGGGTGAATATGACGCGCTCCGCGGAGAGGCCGCAGTTTTCGAGCTGGCGCGGGACGAGGTAGCGGCGGGCGATCTCCGCCTTTTCCGCCGGCGTGTAGCCGGGGAGCTGGAGAATTTCCATGCGGTCGCGGAGCGCGGGCAGCACGGAGTCCATCAGGTTCGCGGTGGCGATGAACATCACCTTCGACAGGTCGAACGGCACCTCCAGGTAATGGTCGGAGAACGCCGCGTTCTGCTGCGGGTCGAGGGCCTCGAGCAGGGCGGCGGACGGGTCGCCGCGGAAGTCGGCGCCGATCTTGTCGATCTCGTCCAGCATGAAGACCGGGTTGGCGGACTTCGCGCGGCGGAGCCCCTGCAGGATGCGCCCCGGCATGGAGCCGATGTAGGTGCGGCGGTGGCCGCGGATCTCGGCCTCGTCGCGGATGCCGCCGAGGGAGATGCGGATGAATTCGCGGCCGAGGGCGCGGGCGATGGACTTGCCGAACGAGGTCTTGCCGACGCCCGGGGGGCCGGCCAGGCAGAGGATGGTGCCGGCGCCGTCCGGGTTGAGGCGGCGGACGGCGAGGAATTCGAGGATGCGGTCCTTGATCTTCGCCAGGCCGTAATGGTCGGCGTCCAGGATGCGCGCGGCCTCCGCAAGTTCGAGGCGGTCCTCCGTGCGCGTGTTCCACGGCAGCGCGAGGAGCCAGTCGATGTAATTGCGGCCGACGTGGTACTCGGGGTTGGCCGGGTGCATCTTGCGGAGGCGGTCGAGTTCGCGGACGGCGGCCTCGGCCGCGGCCGGGGGGAGGGCGGCGGCGGCGACTTTTTTGCGGAGTTCGGCGACCTCGGGGGGATCGGGTTCGTCGTCGAGCTGTTCCTGGATGACGCGGAGCTGCTCGCGCAGGTACGCCTCGCGCTGGCTTTTCCCGAAGCTGGCGTTGACCTTGCCCTGGATCTCGCTGCCGAGCTTGAGGTGCTCGAGTTCGCGGGTGAGCAGGACGGCGATGGTTTCGAGGCGGGCGCGGACGTCGGCCTCCTCCAGCAGCTCAAGCTTCTCGGGGAAGCTGAGGTTGACCGTGTTGGCGATGAAGTCGGCCATGCGCCCGTTGTTCTCGATGTTGAGGATGGCGACGCGGAGGTCGTCGGGCAGCGTGGGCGAGAGCGTGACGGCACCCTGGAACTGGGCGATGACGGTGCGGGCAATCCCCTCAAGTTCGGGCGACGGCGGCGGCGTGATTTCGGCAACGGGCGCGAACTTGCCGGCGAGCGCGCCGTCCCGCTCGAAGGCGCGCACGAGGCGGACGCGGCGCAGGCCGCGGACGAGCACGCGCAGGCTCTCGTCCGGGAAGCGCAGGAGCTTGATGATGCGGGCGGCGCAGCCGTAGGTGGCGAGTTCCTCCGGCTTGACGCGGTCGCCGTGCCGGGCGGTGGCCGGGACCAGCACCAGGAGGCGGCGGTCCTCGGCCAGGCCGTTCACCAGCCGGACCTCCGCGGGGTCGGTCAGCGTCAGCGAACTCATGGTGTAGGGGAAAACCACGCCCTGGTTGAGCGCGACGATGGGGAGCGTCTCCGTTGCGGCGGCGCCCTTCCTCCGGCGCGGTGCGGGCTTGGCTGAGCGGCCGGATTTGCGGGGGGCCGGGGAGGCGGGGTTGCGGCTGGCAGGCATGGCGGCGGGGTTCCAGGTTCAACGGTTCAGCGGTTGGAAGGCTTGAGGACGGGAGCGTGGGCGTCCCGCCCGGTGCAAGGGCCGAAGGAACGTTCAACTTTCAATGCGGTCGAAAACAGGAGGGCGGGCGTCCTCGCCCGGCGGAAAACAAAAAAACGGCGCCGTCGGCGTTGGAGCCTCGGGAGCCGTTTCGGCAATCAGAAATAGATGGCGGGAGCGACGGGGCTCGAACCCGCAACCTCTACCGTGACAGGGTAGTGCTCTAACCAATTGCGCTACACCCCCGCCTGGAAAGTGCTGCACCAAAGAAACAACAGGTCCCAAAGATAGTGCCCAAATCCCCTTTTGCAATCCGATTTACCGAAAAAACCTCGCGTTCTGATGAGGAGCATGTGTTTGGAATAGGATTCGCGGACGGCAAGCCAGCATATGCAATGATGGACGAGTGAACAGCGGCGCAAGCACGGCTTGAACCGCACCGTTCCGGTTCGCGCATTTTGTCCGGTTCGTGATGGGAAAAGCGGTTCGCAGGGTTATCTTTTGCCGAGGCTTGGGCGGGAGCGGGTTCCGTCCTCTGCCGCGGATTGGATTTTCCTGCCGGATGGTTGATCACGCGCCACATTCCGCCCTTGCGCTTCCGGACGGTATTTTGCCGGCCTCAGGGCGGATTTTTGCCGGGTTCAGCGGGGGCGCGGACAGCACGGCGCTGCTACTGCTGCTTGCGGAGTCCGCACCGGGGCGGGTGACGGCGGTGCATTTCCAGCACGGACTGCGCGGCGCGGCGGCGGAACGGGATGCGGCGTGGTGCCGGAAATTCTGCGCGGCGCGCAAGCTCCCGTTCAAGCTCGTACGGCTGGCGGTCGTGAAGGACCGGCGTCCGGGCGAGAGCCTGGAGGAGGCGGCACGGCGTTGCCGTCTGGAAAAATGGGGGAAACTTATCGGGCCGGACGATGTTGTGGCGCTCGGGCATCATGCGGACGACCGGCTGGAGGAGCTGCTGTTGCGGCTGGCCCGCGGTGCCAACGCGAGCGGGCTGGTGGGGCTGCGGCCGGAGCGCGTGGTCGGCGGCGTGCGGCTCGTGCGGCCGCTGCTCGGCTTCCGGCGCGTGCAGATAGAAGCGTTCCTCCGGGAGCAGGGCGTGAAGAGGTGGCGCGACGACGGCTCGAATGCGGACACGGCCTTCCGGCGCAATGCGGTGCGACACAGGTGGCTGCCGGTGATCCGCGAGGATGCCGGGCACGACCGCGGGCTGCTGGCGAGCCTGGAGGCGCTGGCGCTGGATGCGGATTTCTTGGAGGCGGAGGCGGTGCGGCGGCTGCCGGAGACGGTGTCGCTGGCGGGATGGCGCGCGCTGCATCCGGCGCTGCTGCCGCGGGTGCTGCGGCTGTGGCTGCGCGGGAAGCTGGGGCGCGATGTGGTGCCGCTGAATGCGGCCGTCGAACGGCTCCGCGGCGAACTGACGCGCAAGCCGGCCGGCTTGCGGCGGCTGCCGCTCGGTGGTGGCGTCACAATCGGGATTTCGCGCCGGGGCGTGGAGCTGGCGACGGCGGAGGGGGAACGGGAAAAGGCGGAAGGTGCAAAGTGGAAGGCAAAGGGGGAAGATGGGGCGGGAAATCGAAAGACGGAAGAACGGAAAGACGGAAGGACGGAAAGACGGAAGGACGGAAGACGCGGACGATGCTGAAGACGCGGACGAAACGTTAAGACGTAAAGATTCGTCCGCTAGGTTCATGAAATGTCCATATGGCAGTTCATGATGCTGAACAGGAACCAGAACGGGAGCGGGTGACGCATGAGCGGTAAATCGTCTGGAAGCCTTGCAACAGTCGTCGGCACGGCGTGTTGGCGCTGGATGGCGTGCGCGCTTGCGCTGGTCTGGCTGGGGCTGTTTCTTGTGCGGGCGACGGCGCCGTCGGATTTCATGGACAACAGCCAGGACCGGCAGGCGGGTTATGTGCAGGATCTGCTGTGCAACGGGAACATTGCCTGCCAGCTCGACCAGAACGGCGTGCTGTGCGCGAAGCCGCCGCTGTACACCTGGCTGGCCGGGGCGTGTTCACTGCCCTGGGGGCGCACGACGGAGCTGGGGCTACAGCTGCCGAACTCGCTGGCGATTCTGGCGTGCGTGCTGATGCTGTGGGGCGTGGGGCGGTGGCGGTTCGGCGCGTGGGCGGGATTCTTTGCCGCGGTCATGTTCCTCGTCTCGCCGGGCGGTCTGCGCTGGATTTTCCTGGCGCGCACCGACGGCCTGTACATGCTGCTGGTGGCGGGCGCGGCGGTCGCGGCGTTCCGCGCCTGGACGGGTGCGGTGCGGGGCTGGGGCTGGTTCTGGCTGCTGGCGGCGCTGGCGACGCTGACCAAGGGGCCGCAGGGGCTGCTGCCGGTGGGCGCGGCACTCGCCGCCTGCTCTTGGATGGAGCGCCGGGAGCCGGAGAAGCTGCCGTCCGGCGGCGGCCGCTGGTGGCCGGGGCTGCTGCTGTTTCTTGCGCTGTGCGGCGGCTGGCTCGCCTGGGCGTACGCGGATTTCGGCGCGGCGGTGTTCCACAAGATGTTCGGGGAGGAGCTGGTCGGGCACGCGCTGAACTCGAAGGGGCGCGGCGAGCCGCTGTGGCAGACATTCCACAAGCCGGCGCTGGCACTTTTCCAGCGGTTCGCGCCGTGGAGCCTGCTGACACTGGCGGGGCTGTGGGCGGTGTTCCGGCGACCGGCGGTGGAGGCGGGCGCGCGGCGGCTGGAGCGTTTCCTGGCGTGGTACCTGCTGTCGGGGCTGCTGATGTTCTCGCTGGCCTCGCACAAGCGGCAGGACCTGATCTCCCCGCTGGTTCCGGCGGCGGCGTGGCTGGCCGGGCGCGAGGCGGCGCGGTGGATGGAGCGGCTGCGCTGGCGGCCGCGGGTGGTGCTGGCGGTGGCCGCCGCAGGCTGGGCTGTGCTGGCGGCGGCGTGCTTCGCCTATTATCATTTTTTGCCATCGCGGAACAGCCAAAAAGAAGTGGTGCAGACGCAGGCGCTACGGCTGATGGCGGCGGAATTTGAGGCGCGGTTCGGCCGGGAGTGCCCGGTGCTGTATCCGCTGGAGGGCGGGGCTGCCGCGCGGGGGCAGCAGGCGTTCCAGTTCTTTCTGGGGACGATGTGCCGCAGTGTGCCGATGGCGGAGGCTGTGCGTGCGTTTTCGGGGGAGAAACCCGCGGTCGCGGCGGTGACGAATGCTGGGGCGTTTCAGGCCGCGGTCGGGGCGGCGGGCGGGAAATGTTACGATATAGTATCATGGTCCGGGGTGCGGGAGCTTCCCGCCGCCTCCGGAAAAACGCTGGAACCGGTTGTCATGCTTTCGATTGTGGCAAACATGCCCGCCGGGGAACTCGGCCGGAGCGGATGCCGTGAATCATGTGCCGGCGGGCAACCTACCGGAATGAAGCGGAACTGATTACGGAGATGGACGGGATATGGCGGAACAGACGGTTGACGTGAGCGTGGTCGTGCCGGTGAAGAACGAGCAGGAGTGCGTCGCGGAACTGGCGCGCGAGGTCACCGAGGGCATGGAGGCGGCGGGCGTGCCGTGGGAGTGCGTCTGGGTGAACGACGGTTCGACGGACGGCACGCTGGGGGTCCTGCAGGAGATCTGCGAGAAGGATCCGCGGCACCGCTGGCTTGACTTGGAGCGGAACTACGGGCAGTCCGGCGCGATGTCGGTCGGCTTCCGCGCCGCCCGGGGCGCCGTCATCGCCTCGATGGACGGCGACGGCCAGAACGACCCGCACGATTATCCGCGGTTGCTGGAACGGCTGCGGCAGGGGGACGCCGACATGGTCAACGGCATCCGGCAGAAGCGCCAGGACAGCTTTGTCCGCAAAATCTCCTCCAAGCTCGCCAACGGCTTCCGGAACCGGATGACGCGGGAGAGCGTGACGGACGTCGGTTGCGCGATCCGCGTGTTCCGCAAGGAATGCTTCAGTAACATCCCCGTGTTCAAGGGGATGCACCGTTTTTTCCCGACGCTGGTGCGGATGCAGGGGTTCCGGATCACGGAGATTCCGGTGAACCACCGCCCGCGCACCCAGGGCGTGACGAAGTACGGCATCAATAACCGCCTCTGGGTGGGGATTGCCGACACGTTCGCCATCCGTTGGATGCTGTGGCGGATGGTTTTTCCGAAGGTGAAGGAACATTCCCGCCCGCAGTGATGCGGGCCGGATAACGGGGCGCGAAGACCGCATTATGGCTGACATCAAGACGAACTGCCCCCACTGCAAGTCGCAGTATGACGTGGGCGAAGACGTGGTGGGAAAGCGGATCCAGTGTGTCCGCTGCCAGACCGGCTTTGTCGTGGCTCCCTATGTGCCGCCTTCCGGAGAGTACGAGGCCGCCGCGCCGGCATCGGGCGTGGCGCGGATCCGGCTGAAAGCGGGCACGCTCAACGTGCTGCCCGCGACCCGGCCGGCCCCCGCCCCGGCTTCGATGCTGACCGTGCCGGACTTCGGCCTGGAACTGCTTCCCATGCAGCCCGGCTCGTTCCGGCAGGGGGATGAAAAGGGGTATCTCACGGAGAGGCCGGAGCATCAGGTGAGTCTGACGAGGCCGTTCTGGATCGGGCGCTTCCCCGTCACGCAGATGCAGTATTGGCTGCTCACCCGGAAATGCCCGAGCTATTTTGTGGGCGAACATTTGCCGGTGGAGACGGTTTCCTGGCAGGATGCGTTGGAGTTTTGCCGGCGGCTGACCGAGCGCGAGCGGGTGGCGGGGCGCATCCCGTCGACGCTTTATTTCCGTCTGCCCACGGAGTCGGAGTGGGAGTACTGCTGCCGCGCGCCGTCCATCGGCGCGTCGGATTTCGGCACGGGCGATGATCCCGCCTTCCTGTCGCAGTACGCCTGGTTTGAGGGGAACAGCGGCGGCATGACACACCAGGTCGGCACGGTGGCCCCGAACCGCTTCGGCCTTTACGACATGCTGGGGAATGCGGCGGAATGGTGCATGGACTGGTATGCGCCGTACACAGCGGCGGATGCCGTGGATCCGACCGGTCCCGAAAGCGGAAACCGCCGGGTGCGGCGGGGCGGCGGCTGGTCCAGTACGGCGCGGCGCTGCCGCGCTTCTGACCGCGTCGGCGTTTCGCCGGACTGCCGTTCCGCCCTCATCGGGTTCCGTCTGGTCGCGGTGAACGGCGGCAAGGCACCGTACGACCTCAATTACCGCCTGATGTGATCCGCCGCCGGCTCCGGCATGCCGCGCGGAATCCGTTCCGGGAGCGAGCCGTTTCCGGCGGCCGGCGTCAGCGCCTGCCCGCGGCGCCGAGTTCATCGGCGAGCACGGAGGCCTCCAGCAGGGTCTGTGACAGCGGCTGCTGGATGGTCTCCTCCACCGGGTCGATACCTTCAAGGAAGAGCGCCTCCGTCTCGCCTTGGCCGAGCATGCGCGCGATGGCCACCATGCCGGGTTCGCCCATGTAATCGGCGTGGACGATGGCGTTGCGTTTGAGGAAGACGTTCCCTTTGGTCTCGTTGGAGAAGGTGAGCACGAGCTGGCCGTGGCGCGAAGTCATGCAGAGGAACTGCAGGGCATTGCTGATCTCCCCCGCGTTGAGCTGGAGGTACATCTGCCCCTTGGGCGCGGCGGGTACCGCCGGCTTGTCCTCCATCGCGGCCTCACCGCCGGCCGGGGGCGCGGCGGGCACGGGCGGCAGGAACGGCTCGATTTCCTGGCCGAGAACCTCTACCTGCACCATCTCGTCGGCGCCGATCTCCATGGTGCGCAGGCGGGTGATTTCACGGAAATTTTCCGTGTACACCACCAGCGGGCATCCCGGCAGGCTGAGCTTGAGTCTGCGGATGGAGGGCAGGGCCGCCAGATTGTCGCAGGCGTGGAGCAGGAGGTCCGCCGGCGAATGCCCCGCGGCCTCCACGGCCTGTTCCACGGATTCCGTCGGCGTCAGCCTGGCACGCGCCGATGAAAGCGCGTCGGCCAGCTTCTTCCGGCGTTCCGGCTGTGCGTCAATCAGGATGATATTGGCAGCGGGGGGCATGGGCGGTCACGTCTTTCTGGAAACGGTTCAGAGGGTCCGGACGATGGCGCGCTTGCCAAAGAGCCAGTTGAGCTCGCTGACAATGTTGTGGCCGGTCTTGATGCCGCGCATGTTGAATCTCCTTTCGCCTTCGGTGAAGACGAAGTAGAAGTTGTCGGTGGCGTACAGCAGCAGGCCGGGGGTGGCCGTCGGGAGCAGGATGCAGTCGACGTCCGTTCCGGTCAGGTTCCGCAGGTACTTGCCTGTGCGGCGGAAGAGCTGCGCGTTCACGGCGGCGTAATTGTCCGTGACCTCCGACATCGCCGCAAGGGAGGCGGTGCGGGCCAGCGTGACGCCGTCGGTACTGCTCACCACGCAACCGCCGGCTCCGACACGGGTGGCGGCGGCTTCGAGGATGGAGGCCATGGACATGCGCGGGTTCGCCTCCACGCGCAGAAGCTTGGCCATGACGAGGTGGCGGCTGGCGCCGGTCGTCATGGATAGGCCCGTCATCTGTTTGAACAGGCTGCTGCCGATGCTTGGGATGCGGGAGAGCTCGAAGATGTGCTTGAACGGTCCGCGCTCCTCGCGGAAGCCGACAATTTCCAAGGCGCGCGAGGGGCCGACGCCTGGAATGGTCGACAGTTCCGTCGCGCCCGCCGTGTTGATGTCCACGCCGTTGGTCGCCGTGAGCGAGTCCTCGATGCCGCTCCAGCCCTTGGGCTCGTAGACCCGTTCCATGGGCCTTTCGGGGGCTGCCGCAATCACGTCTTCGCCTTCCGTTGCCGATTCCACCGACTCGGCCACCGGCGCGGGCTTGGTTTCCACCACAACGGGTGCCGGGGCGGGCTTCGGCGCCTCGGCCACCGGCGCGGGCTTGGTTTCCACCACAACGGG
>CAIXRA010000049.1 GCA_903921725.1 uncultured Lentisphaerota bacterium | reverse complement strand
TCGTACACACTGCCGGCAGTAGGTTACCCTGTCATTCTGCACGGTGCCAGGTCGCAAGTTTGGAGTGCGGCAATACGTGCATCCGTTTGCCGCTTTTCAACTAAGGCGGAGCCGCTATAACAATACCTTATAGATTGTCGCACAACCAACCCCAAGAGCAAAACCAAAAACACCAGAACACCAGCGCTCCGCGCGCATAAAAAAGCGGCAAACGGATGCACGTATTGCCGCACTCCAAATAACACCAACCTGCCGTCACGCATGTACCACGACCCGTAGTGGCTACGAGAGTCAATCAGCCAGCCATATGGCGGAATTTCTGCCGTGGGGGTGGGTTTGGCGTGCGGGGGCACGCCGTCGTACGCCATGCCGTCTTGCCGCTACTCATGACGCTGGCGCGGGACGGATGGGGTCGGCGAACCGCTCGCGGATCGACTTGAGGAGGTCGAAGATTTCGAGAAACGCCTCCACCACGCCGGGATCGAACTGGCTGCCGGAGGCGCGCCGGATCTCCTCCAGCACCTTTTCGTCCGGCCACGGCTCCTTGTAGGCGCGGTGGGAGCCCAAAGCGTCGAAGACATCGGCAAGCGCCGTGATGCGCGCCGCCAGGGGGATTCCCGCGCCCTTCATCGGTTCCGCCGCGGCAGTCTCCGGCGTTCCGGGCTCCGCCAGGGCGGCCGGGCCGGGATAGCCGCCGCCGTCCCACCGCTCATGATGATGCAGCGCGATCTCTCCGCTGATGATGTCCAGCTCCGACACCGGGTTGGCGAACAGGCGCGCGCCGTGGACGGTGTGCTGCTTCACGATGTCGAACTCCGCGGGCGTGAGCCGACCCGGCTTCTGGAGGATGGCGTCGCCGATCCCCACCTTGCCGATGTCGTGCAGCATGGCGCCCAGGCGGATGAGGTCCTGCATGCGCCGGGCCTCGGCGGCGGCGACGCCGTTTTTCTGCGCCCAGCGGCGGTAAATCTCCGCGGCGTAGGCGCCCACGCGCTGGACGTGCATCCCCGTCTCGGTCGGATCCCGCAGCTCGGCCATCCGGACCATGCGCAGGACCATCTCGCGGTTGTGCAGCCCGCGCTCGACCACCACCGCCGCCTGGTCGGCGAACAGCGGCACATACCGCCGGCTCTCCTCGCTGAAGGGGATGACGGCGCCGGACTCGTCCTTGGCGTTGATGAGTTCCATCACCCCGATCAGCCGGTTCTGGTAGCTTCGCATCGGGATCGCCATGATGGAGACGGTGCGGTAGCCGGATTTTTGATCCCAGGCAGGGTTGAAGCCATACGGCACACCGGGGGGCAGGCTGTACGCGTCCGCAATCACCAACGGCTTGTTGCTCAGCGCGGCATAGCCGACGATGGAGGCCTCGTCGATGGGGACGGTGAAGTTCTCGTAGAGCGAGCGTCCGGCGTGGCCGTCCCGGAACAGCGTGTCGTTCTGGGTGTAGTCGAACTGCAGGCCGTGGTCGCGCACCAGGAAGATGGAGCCGGCGTCCGCGCCCGACACCCGGCGCGCGTTGCGGAGGATGCAGTCGAGGATGGTGTCCACGTCCTGCAGCCGGTTGAGCTCGTCGATGGAGCTCAGGATGGAAACCGCCTCGTCATGGGAACAGGCGCGGCCTGCGGTCTTTTTCATACGCCCTCCTTCTCCTCCGCCCCCGTCAGGAAGGCGCGCGCCAGGGCGGCGCGGTAGGCATCGCGCCCGGCCTCGTCCAGAACCGATCCGGCACGGCGCTGGAGATGGCCAGCCTGGACGGTGACCATGAAGCGCAGCAGGGGCGTACGCCGGACGCGCGGGAGCAGCCCCATCTCGCAGCCGAGAAGCAGGAACGAAACCGCGTTCAGCGCCTCCTGCGACGGCAGCAGGTAGGCGTGGCGCAGGCGGCCGTAGGCCTGCCCGACCTGGTCGCAGAGCCACAGCCGCCGGCCGTCGGCCAGCGCCTCCCGCGCCGCTTCCTCCGCGTGCGAAATCCGCAGCACCGCCGCCCGTAGCCGGCGCAGGATCACGCGCTCGTCCTCGCCCAGCGTGGACTGGTTGGAGATCTGGAAGAAATTGCCCACCGCGCCGCTTCCCTCACCCAGCATGCCGCGCACCGTGAACCCCAGCTCGTTGGCGCCGCGCATGACCGGCTCGACCTGCGCCGACATCGCCAGCGCGGGGGTGTGCAGCATGACGGAGGCGCGCATGCCGGTGCCGACGTTGCTCGGGCACGCGGTCAGGTAGCCGAGCTGCGGGTCGTATGCGAAGGTGCGGCGGCGGCCCAGTGCCGAGTCCAGCCCGTCGGCCAGACGCCAGGCCTCGTTCAGCCCGGCGCCGGGAACCAGCGCCTGGATGCGCAGATGGTCCTCCTCGTTCACCATGACGGACACGCGCTCGGAGGCGTCCACCGCGATCCCGCTGCCGGCCCCCATCCGCACCAGCTCACGGCTGGACAGGCGGCGTTCGACGAGCAGCTGTTTCTCCAGGTCGGAAAACTCCGTCATCTCCATGCAGGCGAACGCCCCGGAACCGGCGGAGGGGCGCCCCAGCGCGGCGCAGATGCGGTTCCACACCTCCCGGCGCTGCGCCAGCGTGGCGCGGTTGGGGAACGGCAGGCCGTTCAGGTTCCGGGCCAGGCGGACGCGGGAGGAGACGACGACAAGCGGCTTGCCGGGCGCCGGCCTGAGCCAGCGCACCGGGCTCGCGAAAATTTTTGGAAAGCCTTCCGCCCTCATGCAACCGTCCAGACTCCACGGAAAACCGTGGCTGAGCAACGATGGCCCGGATCATCCATGATGCCCCGCTCCTTCAACATCCCGGCCCCGGCGTTCAAATGGCACAACGTCCTTGAGCGCTGAATGTTCATGAGGCATGCGAGGATAGCCTATCATGCCGCAGATGCATTTCAACCTGAATCCGTCCGGCAACCGGCATGCACCCCGGCGGCGCCTCCGCCGTCGGGGCGGGCGTCTCCATCCATGCCGGACTGGACGCTCGCTCGCCCGTTTGTCAGCGGGGTGTGGCGCTGATTTTCACCGCGCCGCCGGTGAGTCCGGCGGCGGCGGCCTTCACGGTGAAGGCGCCCGTCTGCCCCGGCTTGAAGCGGACAATGACGAGAGCCAGGCCGTTGTAGGCCTTCCGTTCCGGCGACTGGAATGATTCAAAGGAGACGGCGTTGCCGTTGTCGGTGGCGACGATCTCGCCGGGGCCTTCCACGGTGAACCGCATCGGGTGCATGGCGCGCGGGACGGTCAGCCCCTCGCGGTCGGCGACGCGCACGGTGATGAAGCAGAGGTCGGAGCCGTCGGCGGCGATGGCGGCGCGGTCGGGCTGCATGGCCAGCCTGGCGGCACCGCCGGTGGTCTTCACGGTATCCTCGGCCCATTTCTTGCCGTTCTTGTAGGCGACGGCCTTCAGGGTGCCGGCCTGGTACTTCACGTCGTCCCAATGCAGGCGGTATTCGTACGGGCCGATCTTCTTGCGGCCGAGCGACTGGCCGTTGAGGAACAGCTCCGCCTCGTCGCCGGAGGTGTAGAGATGGACCGGCGTGACCTTTCCGGCGCGATCCGGCCAGTTCCAGTGCGGCAGGAGGTGCGCCATCGGCAGGTCGGGGCGCCAGCGGGCCTGGTAGAGGTAGTAGCGGTCCTTCGGGAAACCGGCCAGGTCGATGATACCGAAGTAGCTGCTGCGGGACGGGGGGCGGTTGCCGATTTTCTTCAGCTCTTCCAACGCCTTCCGGCGTTCCTCCGGATCCTTGAAGTTGAGGGCGTTGGTCGAGTCCTGGTTGTACGGGGTCGGCTCGCCGAGGTAGTCGAACCCGGTCCAGACATACTCGCCGGCATAGCGCGGATTTTTGTCGAGCGCCTCGAACTGGAGGTCGGGGCGGTAGGCCCAGCCGGGGGCGTAGAGGTCGTAGGAGCTGACCTGGAAGTTGTAGAAGCCCTGGCCTTTGTTCCAGTCCACGGGGCCGTCCTTGCGCGTGTCATTGAAGAAATATTCGCCGCGGGAGCTGACGCAGGAGGAGGTTTCGGAGGCGATGATGGCCTTGCCGGAGACGTTGTTGGCCATCGAGCCATAGGCGTTAAGGTGGTAGTTGGCGCCGTAGACGTCGACATAGTTCTGGAACCCGTTGCTGGAGGCGCCGGGGTCGTTGGAACCGGCGGCGACGGGCCGGGTGGTGTCGTACTTCCTGAAGAGCCCGTAGAGCTTTTCGGGAACCCAGTGGAAGGCGCGGTTGCCGAGCTCGGGAATCTCGTTGCCCAGGCTCCAGAGGACGACGCTGGGATGGTTGCGGTCGCGCAGCAGGAAATTGCGGACGTCGCGCTCGTGCCAAGCGTCGAAGAACCGGTGGTAGTCGTTGGGCTTCTTGGCGAGCTTCCAGGCGTCGAACAGCTCGTCCATGACGACCAGTCCCATCTCGTCGCAGAGGTCGAGGAGTTCCGGCGACGGCGGGTTGTGCGAGGTGCGGATGGAGTTGCAGCCCATCTCCTTGAGAATTTCGAGCTGGCGCTGGGTGGCGCGGCGGTTGACGGCGGCGCCGAGCGCGCCGAGGTCGTGGTGCTGGCATACGCCGTAGATTTTCACCGGGCGTCCGTTGAGCACGAATCCCTTCGCCGCGTTCCACTCGATGGTGCGGACGCCGAAGCGCGTCTCGACCTGGTCCACGGCGTCGCCGCCGACCTTCACGGTGGTGCGCAGTGTGTAGAGATGCGGCGTGGCCAGATCCCAGCGCGCCGGCTTGGGCAGCACGACTTCCAGCTTGCCGGTGGCGGCCTGACCGGCGGCGGCGGCCAGTTCCCCGGACTGTGTGGCGACAACCTTGCCGCCGTCAAGGATTTCCTGCACGATTACGGCGGTGCTGTCCTTGTCCGAGGCGTTCTCGATGGTGGTCTCCATGGCGACGGTGGCGGAGTCCGCGCCGACGGTCGGCGTGGTGACGTACACGCCCCACTGGGCGACGTGCACCGGCCGGGTCTTCACCAGCCAGACATGGCGGTAGATGCCGCCGCCGGGATACCAGCGGGACGACTTTTCCGGGTTGTCGAGGCGGACCGCGACGATGTTGGGCTGGCCGAATTTCACGAACGGCGTGATGTTGACGCGGAAGGAGTTGTAGCCGTATTTCCATTCGCCGGCGAACTGGCCGTTGACGAAAACCCGGGGCTGCGACATCGCGCCGTCAAAGTCGAGGAAAATCTGCCGGTCCAGTTCCGCAGCGGGCAGGGAGAACGCCTTCCGGTACCAGCCGATGCCGGGCCACGGCAGCTTGCCGGTCTCGTTCTCGAGTTCCTGGCGGAACGGGCCTTCCACGCCCCAGTCGTGCGGGAGGTCGAGGCGGCGCCAGGCGCTGTCGTCGAACGCCGGGCTTTCGGGGGAGCCGGCGGTGGCGGTCTTGCGGTTCTCAACGGGCTTGCCCTGGGCATCGGCCAGGCTGACCTCGCTGATGCTCGCCCATTTGCCGCCGGGCAGGGCGGTGGTGCGGATGCGGATGAAGCGCGCGCTGCCGGACAGCGCGGCCTTCACGGGCTGGGCGGTCTCGGCGTTCTGCGTCTTGTCGGCCAGCATCTTCCAGTTCCGGCCGTCGGCGCTGCCCTCGACGGCAAACTTGTAGGCGGCCTCCGACTCCCAGCGGACGGAGATGGAGCCGAGGCTGCGGGTAGAACCGAGGTCGAGGGAAAGCCATTGCTTGGCGTCGCCGTTGCCGGCGCACCAGCGCGTCGACGGGTCGTTGTCCACGGCCAATTCCGCCGCGTTGCCCGGCTCCTCGCTGGAGGCGGCGGCCTGGATGCTCCAGGATGCGCCGCCCGGCTCGGCCTTTTTCGTGCCGTCCGGCATCTGCCCGAAGCGCGCGAAACGCCACCCTTGGTCGAAGCTGTCGCGGGAACGCGGCGTGTCGGCGGCGGAGACACCGGAGGAAATGCCGGCGAGAATGGCGGCGATCAGCGGAAGGCAGGTGCGGAGAATGGCTCGATTCATGAAAGGTTCCCCCTCTTTGGATTCATCGGGCACTGCCGTCGTGCGGTGTGCAGATGCCTAATATAGACGGGGGAAAAGAGAAATAGTTGCGGCTCCGGATTTGCGCGTCTCCGGAAGCTCGCGGCGGCGCGCACCCGGTACCGCGGCGCTATTTGGCGGTTTGGGTCTGGAGCTCTTCCATGAAGTTTCCGCTGGTGTCGGAGAGGCGCGCGAAGAAGCCGCAGTTGAGCCCTTTGTCGGTGACGGTCAGCTTCAGGCGGTTCTCGCCCTTTTTCAGCGTGACCTTCACCGTGAACTCGTCGCGCACGGCGATCTTCCGCGACTTCGGGCCGAAGACGACGGCGCCGTTCAGCTCGGCGGTCAGGGCGTGGTCGAAGCCGAGCCGGAGCATGGCCCTGCGTTCGTCGGGGGAGTTGATGATGCATTCGGCGGTGATGACGGCGCCGCGGCCGGGTTGCTTGAGGATTGCATCAAGGTTGACGTAGCGCTCGAAGAACTTGCCGGAATAGGCAAGCGGTTTCGTGTTGCGTGTTGCGAGTTGCGCGTCTGCCGGCGGGAGCAGGGTGATGGCCCACTGCTTGAGGTACTGCTGTTCGAGGCGGACGGCGGCGAGCGCGTGTCCGACGGCCTGCTGCTGGTGCGGGCAGAGCGTGGAGGCCCAGTCCTTGGCGGCGGCGATGTAGCCGTAGGGATCGTTCTTCAGCGTCACATGCAGGAAATAGAGGTTCTGCATGGCATTGGAGACGGCGGAGTCATAGGAATAAAGATCCGACCGATCGGTCCGATTCGCCTGATTTGCGCACTTCGCACACGCCGCCGGCAGCAGTTTCTGGATGCGCGGGAGGAGCGCTCCGGCCGCGGCGATCTTCTTGTCGTCAAGCAGGCAGTCAACCTGGCGGTTGAGGATGGTGAGGGCATGGATTGCGCACGCCGCTACGGGGTTCCTCTCCGTCGCCATCCAAACGTGTCCGCAGAGGGCGGACGGAGGCAAGCCGCACAGCTCGGTTTCCTCCCGACACGGCGTCAGGAACGCACCGCGTTCATAGAGCGCGAGGCGCTGCAGGGTCTGTTTGGTGAATGCATCATTCTTAGACAAGTAGGAAGGAGCAAGGACCATGCCTCCGTAGGCGTTTTTATCGTCCGTCAACATTGCCTCCCATAGAAGAATGGTGGGGGACGCCGGATAGCGTACCTGCAGGCCGATGAGAACGGTGGCGGCGCGCAGGTTGCCGGCCGTTCGGCTTTCGTTAACGTTCCAGCGTGAGGAGGCGACGGTGATCCGCTCCATCCCGGTGCTGAAACGCGGGCGGAGCCTGTCGGACTCGTCAAGGCTGGCCAGTGCGGCCGCGTTGTCGTCCAGGTCCAGCCAGGCTTTGGCAATCCGGCGCAGGGTGTCGGGCTTGTCGGCGCCGAGGCGGATGGTGGCCTGGAAATGCTGGATGGCGAGGGTGCGGAGGTTTTTGTGGACGGCGCGGGCGTCGCAATAGCCGCCCTTGCCGCCGAGCGGTTCGAGGGAGGAGGGGATGCTGGAGCGGAGTTCTTCGCCGACCGCCTCGGAGCCCGCGGCCAGGTATGCCTCGGCGGCGGCGAGCTGGAAGTCGCGGTCGCCGGAGCGTGCGTCGCCGGCCAGGGTGAACTCGACGGCGGCGCGGTCGTGGCGGCCGTGCTTCAGGTAATTGAGCGCAAGGTCCGCGTGCTCGATCCGGCGTTTGGCGGAGTCCGCGATGTCGGGCGCGGCCGCACGGCCGGTCGGGATCGGAATCCAGAAGAAACGGAAGCGGGTGCTGCCGTCGGTGCGGGTTTCGCCGCCGAGCAGGCCGCCGAGGAATTTCCAGTAGTTGGCGCCGCCCTCGCGGCTCTGCTGCGCGAAGAACGGCATGAGCTCGTGCTCGGAGAGCCAGCTGCGGGTGCGGCGGGTGAAGAGGCGGTAGAGGATGCGCTGCTCGATGAAGCCATTGGCGTCCTTCTCGTAGAAATTGGTCATGCCGCCGATGCCGCGGATGCGGGTTTCGTCCTTCTCCCATTCGCCGTTCCACAGCGGCCAGAGGATGGAGAGCCTCTCCACGCCGCGCTCCGGCGATTTTTCCTCGGAATGTTTGTAGAACGGGAAGAACCAGGAGCTGCCGCTGTCGGAATCCTGACCGTCCTTGTCGGAGCGGTAGCCGTAGAGCGGCAGGAAGGAGAAGGGGATGGAAAGCGAGGTGGTCTTGCGGTGCCGGGGCTGTGAGCGGTCGCGCCAGCACTCGTAATCGAACGGCGGCACGAGCGACCAGACCTCGCGGCGGCCGCCCGTCCGTTCATAGGAGAGCAGCGGGAAGAGGCGCCGGAGCTTGTAGTCTTCGCCCTTGCCCCAGGCGAGGATGGAGAGGAGGTAGTCCTGACGGGCGTAGGTGCGCCGGCCGTCGCGCCGGGTGGTGTCGTAGTTGCCGAGAAGGAGCGGGAGCCAGGTTTCGGTGGAGACGTCCTTGCCGCCGCGCCAGCTTTCCTGCCACCAGAAGGGGAAGAAGCCGTTGTTCTGGTAGTCGGCTTGGCGCTTCGACCAGCCCAAGGGATAGAAGGCGACGGTGCGGCGGGGGCCGGAGGAACTGTCGCCGTCGTTTACAAACGGGGTGGACTCGGTCTCATGCAGCGCCCAGAAGCGCGCGCCGTCGTCTACGCGGTAGGCGCCGCCATCCTGCGATTCACAGCGCCAGCCAAGGGGGAAGAGGTACCAGAGGTTGGAGTACTTGCCGCGCTCGCTCCCCCAGCCGGTGAGCGGGAAGAGCCGGCCGCCGGAGCGGGTTTCGCCGCGGGTCATGGAGAAGATGGGGAAGAAGGCGTCGTAGCGGACGTACTTTTCCTTGTGGTTTTCGGTGCGGTTGAGCACGGGGCCGAGCAGATTCTGCGTGTCGTACTCGCCCTTCTTGTAGAGGTGCGCGCCGATGGGGACGAGAAATTTGGCGGACTCCGCAATTTCACCGTTTTTCGTCTTGGCGGAGGACCACCAGATGGGGAAGAGAAGCCGTCCGGACTCGCCCGCGGCATCGCGCCTGCCGCTCCAATCCCACCAGAGCGGGAAGAAGAGGTGGTGCGTCTCGGCGGTGTCGCGGTACCCGCCCGGGCCGGGGTTGTCGGTGTGGGAGGTCTCATGCGACTGCCAGTAGGGCGCGGTCCAGCGCGAGTCGCTGTTGCTGCTGCTGTTGCCCTTGGGCGAGGTGGTGCTGCTGGCGGAGTTGGAACGGGAGAAGACGGGGAATGTGCCGTCGCTGGCGTTTGTGTTGGAGCTGGTTGTGCCGTCGCCAGACTTGGACTGGCTCTGGCTACGTTCCCACCAGTTGACGAGCAGGACGCCGCCGGAGCTGCTTTTGGAGCTGTCGTCACGGTCCTTGTGCCGGTAGTTGGAGGTCCAGATTAGGGGCAGGAGTCCGAAGTGGCTGCTGTCGCTGGTGGAGAAGTGGTCGGAACCGTACCAGAAGAGCGGCCAAAGGGCGTGGAAGCGGCTGTCGGAATCCCATGTGTTGTGCTGGAGGATGGCGATGTTCAGCGTGCGGTCGCCGTTGTGGCGGCTCCAATAGAAGGCGGGGAAGAGCGCGAAGTGGTTGTCGATCCCGTCGGCGTCCCGGCCGCTCCAGATGCAGGGGAAGAGCCAAGCGTCGTGGCCGTGGCCGGTGCGGAGTCCGCTGAGTGGCCAGAGCAGGTAGGACTGGTTCGGGTATTGCTCGGGGTAGCGCTGCGGGCAGCTGAGGAATTGATTGGCGGTGTAGCCGGGCGTTCTCTGGCGGACATAGAGCGGCCAGAGCACGCTGGCGTCGGTCCGGCCTTCAACCGGATCGTTCTTGTAGTCGAAAACGGGCCAGAGCGGCACGTTGTTGGCCGGTTGCTGCGCGTCCGTTCCGCCCTCGGCGGCGCGTGCCGGCATGGCGGCCGGCGCGGCAAGGGCGAACGCCAGCAGAAGGGGTGCGAGAACGGCGGGCGTCAGGCGGAAGGTGATGCGCGACATGGAAGCCTCCAGAGGTGCGGGGACGGGGGTGGCGGTATCCGGTTCAGCCCGCCAATATACCACGCATCACCGTCCTGCGGAAAACGGACGTTTTATTTTTCGCGCCGGTTGAATATCTTGCGGCGTTTTGCGTTTGAAGGGGGGGCGCGTTGGGCCGGCGTCCGCGCAAAAGACTATGTCCGGTGGTACATTGCAGAAACGCTCCCGGCGCTGGAGGGGGGGGGGCGGGAAACCAAACGCGGGGGTCCGTGCATGAGGGTTCTGTTTGTCTGTACGGGGAACAGCTGCCGGAGTCCGATGGCCGAGGCGGCGTTTCGGCATCTGTGCGGACTCGCCGGCCCCGGTGCCGTTGCGGAGTCCGCGGGGCTGGCGGCGGCAGACGGGATGCCGATGACGCCGCAGGCGGAATTTGCGCTGCGGCTGCGCGGGATTTGCACGGACGGCACGCACCGGAGCCGGCCGTTGACCCGTGAGCGGATTGCCGCCGCGGACCTGGTGGTGGTGATGACGGACGGGCATCTCCGCGCGGTGCGCGGGCGCTATCCGGAGGCGGAGGGAAAGACGCGGTTACTGATGGGGTTTGTTGCAGGTGCGGCGGCGGCAGAGGACGTGCAGGATCCGTTCAGCGGGGATTCCGAGGAGTATGTCGCCTGCCTGGAGATGATGTGGCCGGCGCTGGAGGCGCTGGTGTCGGTTTCGGCGCGGCCGCCGGGCGGGTTGTAGTTCGCGGCCTCCAGAAATTTCTCGCGGGCGTGCGCACACTTTAAAAGCCGGACAAGGGCGGCTATATTTTGGGCTTAACCCAGCAAGGACGGAAAGCCAGTCCATGAAGATTTATGAACCTGAATATCTGAAGCCGCCGGAGAACGTGATTGCCGCGGCCGGGCGCGGGCTGCTGCTGACGCTGCGCAACACGGGCCGGGGGCTGTCCATCCTGTTCGAGGCACTTTTCTGGACGCTCACCATTGTTCCGGTGCTCCAGCACCGGCGCGAGGTGGTCCGCCAGGGGTTCATCTGCGGAATCAAGAGCCTGCCGGTCACCGCGACGGTGGCGCTGTTCACTGGGATGATTTTGGCACTGCAGGCGGGGCTGGTTCTGCGGGATTACGGGCAGCAGGTGCAGGTGGGGACGCTGGTGTCGCAGACGATGTGCCGCGAGATGGGCCCGTTCATGACGGCGCTGATCTTGTCGGCGAGCGTCGGTTCGGCGATGGCGGCGGAGCTGGCGACGATGACGGTTTCGGAGGAGATTGCCGCGCTGCATGTGATGAGCATCAACCCGGTGCGTTTCCTGGTGATGCCGCGTCTGGCGGCGATGATGGTGATGTGCCCGGCGCTGACGGTGTTCACCAACGTGGTGGGAATCCTGGGCGGCATGCTGGTGGCGTACACCCAGCTCAACGTGAGCCCGACGGCGTACTATGAAAACGCGATGCACTACCTGCACAACAAGGAAATTTACGTCGGCCTGCTCAAGGCGTGGGAGTTCAGCCTGATCATCACCGGGGTCTCCTGCTACCAGGGGTTGTCGGCGACGAACGGCGCGGTGGGCGTGGGCTTGGCAACGCGGCGGTCGGTGGTGATTTCGTTCCTGCTGGTTCTGGTCACGGGTTACTTCATCACGAGGTTCTTCTGCTGATGCTGGAGCTTCGCGACGTTTTCAAGGTGCTTGGCGGGCGCCCCGTTTTGGGCGGCATGAGCCTGCGGGTGGAACGCGGGCAGACGCTGGTGATCGTGGGGCCCAGCGGCGTCGGCAAGAGCGTGACGCTGCAGCACATGGTCGGGCTGATGCGTCCGGACGCCGGGCAGGTGCTGGTGGAGGGCGAGGATATTCAGTCCACTCACGGCGCGGGCCGGGAGCGCATCCTGAACAAGTTCGGCATGCTATTCCAGTCGGGCGCGCTGATCAACTGGATGACGGTGTTCGAGAACGTGGCGCTGCCGCTGTACGAGAAAACGCCGATGGGGGACGCCGAGATTCGGGAGGCGGTGAACGCGAAGCTCGCCCTGGTTGGGCTGGAGGAGCACGGGCACAAATATCCGGCGGCGATCTCCGGCGGCATGAAAAAGCGGGCCGGTCTGGCGCGGGCGATCGTGCGGGATCCGCAGATCGTGCTGTACGACGAGCCGACCTCCGGGCTGGATCCGGTGTTGTCGCGGACGATTGACCGGCTGATCCTGGATCTGCAGAAGAAGCTCGGGGTGACCTCGGTGGTGGTGACGCACGACCTGAGCAGCGCGTTCATGGTGGGCGACATGGTCGCCATGCTGGAGGCCGGCAGGGTCGTTGAGTGCCTGCCGCCTGCGGAATTTGTGAAGAGTGCGAACCCGTTCGTGCAGGAGTTCATCGAGGCGCAGTTCGCCGGAGCCGGACGGCTGCCGGCGGCAAAGCGCGGGTGATGGTGCCGGAAAAATCTTGCGGACGTGCGGAACGAAACAGTGGAAATGGAATCCAAGTAAGCGGGCGGAAGAGGAGTTCGGCATATGGCGGGCAAACGGCATCTGACGTGGCGTGACATCTCGATGGAGCTGGTGGCGGGGCTGTTTTTCTTTGCGGCCGTCTGCCTGCTGGCCTACTACACCATCATCCTGAGCAAGGACGGCTTCTCGAAGAAATTCGAGATTCCGGTGGTGTTCGAGGATGTGTCGGGGCTGGCGGAGGGGGACAACGTGATGAACCACGGCGTGACGATCGGCAGCGTGGATCGTCCGCAGCTGGTCGCCGGCAAGGTCGTCGTCCCGCTCCGGCTCCGGAGCGAACTGAAACTGTGGAAAGATTACAGAATCGAGATCCGCAACTCCTCGGTGCTCGGCGGCCACTACGTCGCCGTGGAGTCGGGGACCGCCGCCGCCGGCGCGTTGCCGGCGGGGACGGAACTGCGCGGCCAGGCGCCCGCGGACCTGGTACAGGAGGCGACCAAGCTGGTGCAGTTGGTGAAAATCGAGGTGGAGAAGATCCGCGACACGATCGAGAAGGAACAGGTGGTGGCGAAGGTGGCGAAGGTGGCGGACAACCTGAACGTCATCACCGACGGCCTGCGCGAAGGCAAGGGCACGTTCGGCAAGATGCTCAACGACGAGACCATGTACACCCGGGTGAACGACGCGTTCGCCTCACTCAGGACCGCGGGCGACAACATCAACGGCTTGGTCGCCGATGTCCGGGCGGGCAAGGGCACGCTCGGCAAATTCGTGACGGACGACAAGCTCTACCTGGACGTGCAGGCCGTGGTGGGCAACCTCAAGGACGGCAAGGGCACGCTTGGCAAGATGCTGACCGACGACGGCATGTACGCCAACCTGAACGTCGCCACCGCCAATTTCCGCGAGATCAGCGAGCACATGGTCCGCGGCGAGTCGAGCCTGGGCCGGCTGATGATGGACAAGGGCGAACTATACCTGTCGCTGAAGAACACGCTGGCCTCCGCCGAAGAGGTCGCCGTGGCGCTGCGCGAGGGGAAGGGCACGCTGGGCAAGCTGGCGATGGACCCGGCGCTGTATGATGACACCCGCAAGACAATCCTGGAGATCCGCGGTGCGGTGCAGGATTTCCGCGAACAGGTCCCGGTCTCCACCTTCGGCAGCCTCATCCTCGGCGGATTCTAAAACAACATGAGCGACCCCACCTCGCAAAACCTGACTCCGGGAACGACCGTCGCGCAGTACGAGATCGAGTGCGTGCTCGGCCAGGGCGCGATGGGCGTGGTTTACCTTGCGCTTCAGAACAAGCTGGACCGCATGGTGGCGCTGAAGGTGTTGCGGCCGGGGCTGGCGGAGGACAAGGAGTTCGTCGCCCGTTTCTTCAACGAGGCCCGCTCCGCCGCCTCCCTCTCGCATCCGAACATCATCCAGGCCTACGACGCCGGCTTCCAGGAGCCGAACATCTACTATTTCGTGATGGAATACATCCGCGGCGAGACGCTCCATGAGCGCGTGGAGCGCGACGGGATGATGAAGCCGCAGGACGCGCTGGCGGTGGGGCGCGACATCGCCGACGCGCTGAACCATGGCTGGAAGCGGCAGTCGCTGGTCCACGGCGACATCAAGCCCGAAAACATCATGACCGGGCAGGTCGGCGAAACCAAGCTGGCCGACTTCGGCCTGGCCAAGGTGGTCGAACACGACTACATCGGCGACGGGATCATGCTGACGCCGCTCTACGCCGCCCCGGAGCTGATCACGGGCGCGGCGCGCCAGGCCGAATGCAGCTCCGACATCTATTCGTTCGGCGCGACCCTCTACCATCTCATGGCGGGCGAGCCGCCGTTCCCCGGCACCGATCCGAAGACGGTGATGAACCGGCACCTGACCGAGATTCCGCAGCCGCTCAGCGAGCGGAACCCGGCGGTTTCCAAAGATCTTTCCGATTTTGTCTGCAACCAGCTCCTGGCCAAGGATCCGGCGCTGCGGCCGCAGGGATGGGACCAGGTCCTGAAAAGCATCGAATGGTTCCAGAGCCACCGCGCCAAGAAGGTGACCGTGCACCTCTCCGTGGCCGGCGGCGGCCGCGCGGGTTCGGGTGGCGCCGCCCATGCCGCGGGCGCGGCGGCGACCGGTGCCGGAAAATCGTCCAACGCGCTCCTGCTGATGACGGCGGCGCTCCTACTGTTGATCGGCTGCCTGGCGCCGGCGGCGTGGTATGCCTGGAAACGCGGTCAGGCCGCGCGGGAGGCGGCGGCTCTGCTGCCCGTCTTTACGCCCGAGCAGATGGCGGCGCAGGCGGCCTGGGCGCAGTTGAAGCAGCGCGTGGCGCAGGATCAGGATCCGACCTCGGTGGTGATGCTGCTCGAGGTGTACCAGCGGGATTATCCGCAGTGGATGCCGGCCGATTTTCAGACGACGATGCAGGCGTGGCGCGCCAAGACGGGATTCGGCGCGAAGGCGAACCCGGCGGGCACCACCACGCTTCCCCCCAAGCCCGCGCCCAAGCCACCCCCCCAGCCCGCGCCCAAGCCGGCGCCCGCTGTTCCCAAGCCGGCTCCACCCGCCGGCTCCGAGGCGAAGCCCGCGCCCGTTCCCGCTCCGATCCTGCATCCGCAGCCCGCGCCAGCCGAGGATTCGGCCGTGGTTAGAGCCGACGATTTCACGGCGATTCTGATGGAGGCGGACGCACTGCTGGGGGTGACGCCCCACAACCTTGAGCCGATCATGCAGAAATGCAGGGAGTGGACGGCCCGCTATCCGGAGGCGTCCCGCGAGAAGGAATTGATCAAGCTGCTGGCGGAAAGCCTGCTGCCGGGCGCGGACGAGTTTCTCCCGAAACTCATCGCGCGGAGGGAAATGCTGGCTGGCACTTCCGTGAACACCGGCCGGGAATCACTGCCGCTGCGCGAGATTTCGCTGTCGGAAATCAGCTTCACGCGCCGCACGGCGTACGGCGAGGTGGTGGAGACCAAACCGTGGGGCGTGCTGGACCGCCGGGCGGTCCTGACGCAGCTGGGGGCGAAGGCGTTCGGCGGTGCGGCGACACTGGCGGAGAAGACGCCGTTCCTGGCGTACCTGGTGGCGTCGGACCAGCCCGCGGCCGCGGCCGAGCAGGCGTCGGTGCTGCCGGACAGTCCGGAGAAGAAAAGCTGGATCGTGCTTTGCAGCCGCTTCCAGTCGCTTCCCGCGGAGGCGTCGGCGCTGGTCTTGTGGAAAGGCGCGCTGGCATTGATCAAGGAAGGGCGCAGCGCCCAGGCCGCCCGCCAGCTGCAGAAACTGCGCGCCGGCGATTCCGCGCTGGCGACCCGGCATGCCGCGGAAATCAAGAAGAAAATTCAGGAATGCGCCGAGTGGGTGCCCGACCTGAAGGCATCCGAACTGGTGGGGCAGGCACAGGCCAGGCTTACTGATGACCCGCAGGCGGCCCTGGCCCTTCTCGGCCGCGTCCTGTCGTGGTATGGGAATGTGGAGTTTCCGGAGAAGAAGGACATGGACCGCCTCCGCGAGAAGGCGATTGCGCTGCTCGCGCAGGCCGGGATTCCCCGGATGCCGGACGTGCGCACCCACCACTACCTCCCGTGCCTCGACCCGGCACGGAAGCCTTATCCAGGCGTCAGCGCGGTGATCAGCCACATCCTCTCCGGAAGCGAGGACACTCCCCCTTCCTTCCGCGCCGCCCTTCCCAGGACCCAGCCGCTGGCGCTGCTTGAGCTTGGCGACTGGAACGGCGCGCGCAGGCTGGTTGCGCCGGCGGAAGCGGAGAGCGAGATTCCCCTACAGCTTCAGACGGCCGTGGCCTTCGGCCAGTGCGTCGTCGCCCAGCGCGCCGGCGTCTCCGGATTTTCCGTGCAGGAGCAGAACCGTCGGCTGCACGCCATCGCCGACCGTGCCCAAGCCGCCTCCGCGCCGGCGGACAAGCCGGACAGGCCCGGCGCCGACCGCGTGCGGCAGGAGCTCCAGTTCTTGATCGCCAAGGCCATGCTGGACAATGTGTTCCTGCACAACGCCTGGAGCGCAGAGGCCGTTTGGCCATCTGCGGACAAGCTTGCCGCGTTGACGACGGAGGCCGGCGCGGGGCGGCTGACGATGATGATCCTGGCGCGCGATCTTGAGCTTGGGCATGCGGAGCGGGTCGCCGCGTTTGCCGAAGGGAAGGTGGCCGCCGGCATGGCCGACTCCGCCCTGGTTACGTCGCTGGCGGAATTCCTCCGGGGCCGCTCCGACAGGTTCCCCGTCCCCGCCACCCGCCTTTCCCCGGAAACCCGCGAGTGTGCGGGCCGGCTGCTGCTTTCGGCCTGGCTCGCCGGCGTTGCGCGGCAGGGCGCGGGGGAGGCGGCGGAAACGGCCGAACGCCTGGACGCGCTGGCGGTCCCCGACGGCTGGCTTGGTGCCGGAACCTGGTTTGATCTTCTGCTTGTGCGCATCGGCATGGATCTGCAGCGCAAAGACTATGCCGCCGCCGCGGACCGGCTGCGGGCCGGGTTAAAGGACGCGACCGTCTATGCCGCCGCCTATTATCCGAGGGTGCGCATGCTCCAGGCTGGCATCGCCCTGCTTGCCGGAAAGAACGGGGAGGCCGAAGGCTATTTGGCGCTGGCCGCCGCGAGCTCCGCCGCGTCGCCCGCCGAACTGTCCGTGATCCTGCCGGGAGGAAAGGCGCCGGCGGGGCTGCTCTCCCCCGCTTCGGTCAAGGAGGATGACCGGCTGTTCTGGCAGTCCTGGCTGACGTTCGCCGCCGCCATCCGCGGCCAGGACAGCCCCGGTGCCGCGGCCGCCGCGGGTAAGATGGCCGCCCCGGCCCCCTCGCTTGCCACAAAACGCTTTGTGCAGCTGCTGCAGTCCACCGTAGAAACCGCACCGGTTGCAAAAGCGGCGCCCCCCCCGACGACCGTCGGCTCCGCGCTCTGAACCGGCCGGGAAACCGTCAACGCACGCCATTCACCGTTCAACCTTTTATGCGGCCCGTTCCTGGCCGCCGCCGGTTGCCCATCATGCTTTGCAACAACTGCCATCAGAACGAAGCCACGGTGCACATTCAGGAGATTGCCGGCAAGAAGCGCCGGTCCGTTCACTTCTGTGCCGCCTGCGCCGCGCAGAAAGGGATGCCGCTGCCCGGTGACATCCCGCCGGACCTGGACATCCCCGCGCTCCTCATGTCCCTGGCCAAGCAGGCGCTGCCTTCGGCCGCCGCGGAGTCCGCGGAACCGCAGCCTGCGGGGCAATGCCGTTCCTGCGGCCTGACCGCCGCCGACTTCCGCAAGCACGGGCGCCTCGGCTGCCCGGAGTGCTACCGCGATCTGGCGCTTGCGCTGGCCCCGATGCTCGCCGCCAGGCACCGCGGCGCGGCGCATGTGGGCAAGCGCCCCGCCGGGGAGCCTGTCGCCGAACCGTCCCCGGTTCCGGCCGCCCCCGCCTCGCCGGCCGAACCGCCGCCGACTCTGGCCCGGCTGAAGGCCGCGCTTGCCGTCGCGGTGAACCAGGAAGAATACGAAACGGCCGCCCGCCTGCGCGACGAAATCCGCAAACGCGGCGACGCCAAGGAATAGCTTGGCCGGGGAACCGCCGGTTCGGTGCCGCCTCCGGCAAGCCCGTCACCCATCCGACCACGCCGCAACCTTGCGGCTTCATTTCCGGGCCGGGGTTTCTCCGGATGAGGCTTTCCGGATAAGGCTCCGGGCAAAAAAATACCGGAGCCGGCCTTGCGGCCGCTCCGGTCGTAAAGGCGCGCCGTGGTTACACGAGCGAGAAATCGGCCTTGCCGACGCCGCATTCCGGGCAGACCCAGGAGTCCGGGATGTCTTCGAACCGGGTGCCGGGGGCGATGCCGCTGTCGGGGTCACCCTTGGCCGGGTCGTAGATGTAGCCGCACACGTTGCACACATACTTCATGGGAGGTGGGTCTCCTTCTTGCTGATGGATGGTTTGTCCGCCCCGCAATGGAGGAGGCGTAATAATGGTAGGACTATAACCGGCGGTTTGCGCTCCGGCAAATCGCCGCGCGGCGGCGGGCGCTGCCTGGACCACGGCCAAAGGCCGAACCAACTACCGCGGGCGGATGGAAAGGCGGCGGCCGGCACCTACATTACGGGGAACGTGCGGAAGGCGTCCAGGAATCATGCAGACACCGCAACACATTCTGGTGCTTGGGCTTGGGGTCAGTGGCGTGGCGGCGGCCGAGCTGGCTCTGCAGCTCCGCGCCCGGGTCACGGTGCTGGACGCCGCCTCGGGTGCGCGGCAGCAGGAGCGCGCCGAGTCGCTGCGCAACCGCAGCGTGGATGTGCGTCTCGGCTGGAACCAGGACGCGTGGAGCGGCGATCCGCCGACGCTGGCGGTGCTGAGCCCCGGCATTCCGCCGGGAAGCGTGCTCGGGCGACTGGCGGCCGGCCTGGCCTGCCCGGTGGCCGGCGAGCTGGAGTTTGGTTTCCGGCATGTGGCCTGTCCGGTTTTGGCGATCACGGGCACGAACGGGAAGACGACGACGACGGAGCTGCTGGCGGCGTGTCTGAAGCAGGCCGGGAAGCGGGTGATGGCGGCGGGGAACATCGGGGTGCCGCTGTGCGAGGCGGCGCGCAAGTCCGGCCAGCTTGATTTCCTGGTGGTCGAGGTCAGTTCGTTCCAGCTTGAGACGTGCGAGCGCTTTGCGCCGCTGGCGGCGGCCGTGCTGAACATCACGCCGGACCATCTCGACCGTTACGAGACGGGGATGGCGGGGTATGCGGCCGCGAAGGCGCGGCTGTTCCGAAACATGCCGGACGCCGGGAAGATTGTGCTGCGCGGCGATGTCGCCGTGATGCCGGAGATCCGCACGGCGCTGCCCGCCGCGGGGACGCCGGTGCTGTTCAGTTCGACGGACGACCTTTGGAGCGCCTACTTCCTGGCGGCGGACGGCATGCTCTGCCGGCGCGCGGGCGGGCAGGCGTCGCCCATCATCCACCGCGACCGCCTGCGGCTGAAGGGCTTGCACAATGTGGAGAACGCGCTGGCGGTGATCGCGCTGGCGGAACTTGCCGGCGTGCCCGCATCCGCCCTGGTCCCCGGCCTGGAATCGTTCGCGCCGAGCCCGCACCGGCTGGAGCTTGTGGCGGCCGCCAACGGCGTGCGCTACATCAACGATTCGAAGGCGACGAACCCGGACGCGGTCGTCCGCGCGCTGGAGACGGTGGCGCCGCCGCCGCCGGGCCGGATTCTGCTGATTGCGGGGGGGCTGGACAAGGGGATGGATTTTTCGCTCCTCACGCGGGCGCTCCCGTTGCATGTCCGCGAAATTTTTTTAATCGGGAAAAGCCGCGAATCATTGGCGAATCTTTGGCGGGGCATGGTATATTGCCAGCAGTTTTCCTCTTTGGAGGCGGCAGTTGACGTCGCAGTCGAGCATGCCGCGCCCGGTGATGTGGTCCTGTTGTCGCCGGGATGTGCGAGTATGGATATGTTCGCCAATTATGCCGAGCGGGGGGATTCCTTCCGCAGGGCAGTCAAAAGGAGAGTCGGAGAATGAAACTGGAAATGGGTGCGAAGCTGGCTGCCGGGTGCTTGGTTGCAGGTTTGATGACGATGGGGTTCGGCTGCAAAACGGGGTCACAGGCCCCGCTGACGCCGCGTTCCGTGGTCCCCTCCCCCTCGCTGGAGCCGGCCGCGCTGACCGCGCCCGCCGTGCCCGCGCCGGCCGCCGTGCCGGGTGCCACGCTGGATCTGCCACCCCCCGCCGCCGACAAGGACATGGGCGAACTCGAGACCGGCGCGACCGTGGGCAAGGTGCCCGCGAAGTCCACCTCCACGAAGCATGACGCCGCCAAGGCGCCGGCCGGCAAGGCCAAGGGCTATACGGTGGCCAAGGGCGACAGCCTGTCGAAAATCGCCTCGAAGAACGGCGTCACCGTCGCCGCGCTGGCGTCCGCCAACGGAATGAAGGAGACGGATGTTTTGGCGGTCGGCAAGAAGCTGACGGTCCCGGCGGCCGGCACCAAGTCCGTTGCGCACAAGGCTGCAACGGCTTCCGCCAAGAAGACGACCAAGGTCGCCACCACCAAGAAGACGACGAAGGCTCCCGCGGCTAAGAAGGCCGATGGCGCGACTCCGGCTGTTGATGCCGCCGCCGGTGCCGCGGCTCCGGCCGCGGGCGGCAAGTATGCGGTGCAGAACGGCGACAATCCGCCGAAGATTGCCAAGAAGTTTCACGTGAAGGTCGCCGACCTCCTCGCGGCCAACGGGCTGAATGAGGATACGGCCAAGAAGTTGAAGATTGGCCAGGAACTGGTGATTCCGGGTGCCGCCGCGGGGGCTGCCGCTCCGGCCGCTGACGCCGCCGCTCCTGGCGCCGTTCCGGGCGCTGGCGAAGCCGCCGTGTCCCCGGCGGTCCGTCCGGCTGCTCCCGGCGAGGTCGCCGTCGCACCGGTTGCCGCCACAAGCACGTTCGGCCATGTGGTGGCCGAGGGCGAGACGCTGGCTTCCATCGCCGAGTCCTACGGGATTACCGTGGAGGATGTCCTGAAGGTGAATCCGGCCGTCAAAACGGATGCGGACCTGAAGCCCAACGGCACGCTTGTCATTCCGACGAAGTAAGGGCTGGCAAATTGGAAACAGGAAAGGGGCTTTCCATCAGGGAGCCCCTTTTTCTTTTGTGCCGGATAGTTGATTTTGAGGGGGGCATGACCGGGCATGGTCATCATACGGCAACCCATTACGTTTGCGGTGCGCCTGAATGGTTGGCTGCGCCTGCTGCGTCTGCCGAACCTTTTCACGGTTCCCGGCGATCCGCTGGCCGGCGTGGCGGCCGCGGTTCTTGCCGGCGGGGTCATGCCGTCCGCAAAAACCATCGCATGCTGTTCGGCCGCCGCACTTTTCCTGTACTGTGCAGGGCTCATCTGCAACGACATCTGTGATTATGAGCACGACATGATATGCCGTCCGTCCCGCCCGCTGCCGAGCCGGCAGGTGGACATGCTGTCGGCCTGGGCCGGCATGCTGCTGTTGGGCGCCGCCGGTCTTTGCATGGCGTTTTGGGCCGGGATTCCGGTT
>CAIXRA010000048.1 GCA_903921725.1 uncultured Lentisphaerota bacterium | reverse complement strand
GTACGCCGAGTCAATCACGGGCATGGTGATGTCGGACAGGTAGGTTTTCGACCCCTGCTTGATGGTCACATCAAGCTCCTGTCCGGCGACCGTCCCGGCCGTGCCTCCGTAATATCCTTTTCCTTTGATAGTCAAGCCCTTCCGCGCGAAGACGGAAAACCCCGGATTGTTCGCGCCGACCGTGTAGCTGCCGTTTCCATTGGAGCCGATTGATCCATTGGCAAAAAGGCCGTAGCCGAGGGCGGGCAGGCTGTTGACCGGCAGCGCCACATAGGCGCGGGAACCCGCGGAAACGCCGGTGACGGTGCCAACGCAGATCAGCTCCAGGACATTGCTCCCCTTGTCGTTGACGGTCACGCTGTACGAACCGGCACCGATGGTGCCCGAGCAGGCGCTGGAACCGTTGACCGTCGACGCGGCAAGGGTGCCCTCCGGGTTGTCCGCGCACCATTTGGCGCAAAAGGCGAGCACATGCTCGACACCGCCGGCGGCGACCGCCTTGGCGGCCGTCTGCGCGGTAATCGTCCGATTCATCCTGACCTCCTGATCAAGGACAATTGCGACCGCGCCGGCGGCCAGCGCCACCACAAAAACGCAGAACATGGCAGCGAGCAGGGCCATGCCGCGCTCATGGCGCCGGCGGGCGGGGGTGGATGTTGGAATGGGGTTCATCATGGCGTCTGCCCTCCCTTGTATGCCCGGTTTCGCCATGCCCAATCGGCCAGCGTGCCGTCCTTCTGCCCGCAGAGCACGCCCGTTTGGACATTGCTTATTGCGGGGTCTTGTTTTGCGGTTTGATGTTTACAGCGAAAGAATCCGTGTATGTCTTGCCCATGAACGTCCGGGCGGTCGTGAAGTTCATGAGCATGATCAGCGGGTTGGCAGTGGACATTCCGTCTATCTGGGCCTCAAAGACGCCCCGGTTCGGCCCGCAGGCGATTTCGGCGCTTACCTGGGACATCCGGTTGGCCTCGCCGTCCCATGTGAGCTTCACGTTCTTGACGACGGGCGTCGTCAGATAGGGGGAGGTGCAAAAAAGGTTGACCCGGAGTTGAATGTAGCGTCCGCTGCCGAGGCCGATGGAGCCGCCGGACACGGAGCACGGCGACGACCAGCCGTTCTCCGCGCCGCCCAGGTCCGAGAGGTCGGCCGTGGCGCCGCTGCGCGCCTGCAAGGTCACGGAGCCAGCGGAGGAGGCCGTGGCCCAGCGCCCCTTTGCATTGCCGTAGGACGACGTCAGCTTTTTCGTGTCGATAATCTGTGATGTGTAGGTGGAGGGAATGGCGGTGCCGTCGGGATAGGACACGCCGACCGCCGACACGCCGACGGAGTCGTAGTACTGGCCCGTTCCCGAAGAGGGCCAGCTCGTCTGGTTGACATAGGACGAGCCGGCGAGGAGCGAGGTCATGGCAAGGCTGTCGCTGGACGTATTCAGGCTGTACCATGGCCCATAAGACAGGTCGGCGTTGTCGGCCACGGCAAACGACACCAGATAGTCCAGGCTTTCGTCAAACCCCCAGCCGGCCGGGGCCACCACGTCACAGCAGACGGACACTCCGTGGTTGAGGGTGACGCCGGCGCTGCCGCCGAAAAACAACTGCACAGGCGTGCCGGTTCCCACAAAGCCCGAGGTTCCGCTCCGCGGCATGATATAGGCGGAGGTGATGGCCAGTGGATGCGAATGCTCGAAAATGGACGGAGGCCCCGAGAATTTGATCTTCGCCTGCCGACCGCAGTACAGGAGGCTGCCGCCGGGTACCAGCGTGCGCACCGTGCTGTTCTGGATGTTGGTGGAATTTCCGCCGGACACCGGCACCGCCTGCCAGGAAATGCTGTAGCCGTAGAACGGATCGGACGCGGAGGCGACGGGGGTGCCGCCCATCTGCAGCACCTGGTCCAGAACCCCGCCGGAATCCAGCAGGTTCCCCCGCGCGTTGTGCATGGTGAAGCTGCCGATGTTGAAATTGCTGTCCTCCCAGGTTTCATACCCGAAACTGAGCGTGAACTGGCTCCCCGCGCCGGTGGCCGGGAATTCCAAAATCTGATGGTTGCTCCAGCCGACACCGGAAGAGGGGGAGCTGCATGTCACCGACGGCGAGGCGCTGGCCACGGCCGCAGACTCCGCCTCCAGCGGCAGGCCCGCCTGGCTGATAATCAACGAATCGACGCCGATTCTGTAGCCGCTGGAGGCGGAATTCTTTCCCCGCGTTAAAAAGGAGACCGTATGCGGGTTCTGTGACGGGCTGAAGATGGCCGTCCCGATCGTCACCGTCTTTTTGGTGACCACGGCGCTGTACCCGTCAATCAGTATGTTGTTGCCCAGCGTGAAGGAATAGTTCGTGATCCCTTTCATGATTGCGCGGGTGCCCAGCAAGGCGCTGCTGGCGGAAGGTGTGCCGTTGGCGACAATGTTGGAGAGCCGGGCCTGGCGCGTGGCCGCGGTGGTGTTCTGGTAGTCATAGGAGAAGGTGGAGCGGCGCAGCTCGCACGTCCCGTCCGGCATCTGCTTGATGAGGTAGATGATTTCCCGGTTCCACTTGATCTTGGCGGGGGTGACGGAAATGTCGATCGGAACCTCGGTGTTGGACGTGCGTTCGTAGGTGAGAAGGGAAACGGCCGTGAGATTGCCAATCCCATCCGTCGGGTAGGTCAGGATGACGTCCTTGGCCGTGCGCCGGAGGTCGTTCATCAGCCAGCCGCGGGCGGTGTTGACCTGTTCCCGCAGATCCATCTTGACGCCGGTGACATAGGACGCCTTGATCAGGCTGATGGCGATGGGCAGGATCGAGGCGAGCAGTAGCACCGTGATGGCCGAGGAGGCCATCAGTTCGGTGAGCGTGAATCGTGCGGTGCGTGCGCATGGGGGCGCCCCTTTCATTGCATGCCGATGATCTGTCCCCGATCCACAACGATGGTGGAGAGGGTTACGGTTACCGTCGGCCGCCGCAGGATTCTGGGGCAGACGGCGGTCACCGTTATGCTCTTGCAGGGGGTGGAATCGGTAGAATTGCCGATGGTGGTGGAGCGCAGGAAAAGACCGGTTTCGTCCAGCGCGCCCTCCCCGTTGACGCGCACCGAGTCCTCCGCGGCCGTAGCCAGGCTGATATACGGCACGGTGCGGAGATAATCGAGCTGGCTGCGGGCGATGCTCAGCGCGGTGTTCCGCTTGGTCACCATGTCGTCCGAGTACAGGAAGATCGAAAACAAGGTCAATGCAGACGCCAGTACCAGGCCGGACACGCCAAAG
>CAIXRA010000047.1 GCA_903921725.1 uncultured Lentisphaerota bacterium | reverse complement strand
GACCAAGGCCGACTCGAAACAAGCCTGGCGTCTCGCCGTCGAAGGATGGCTCATCGAAACGGGAAATGTGGTCGTCAAAAACTGGGAGCAGTTACCCACTTTACAGCTCGCGATAGGTGCATAATCTGGTCGTGCGCACAATGAACCAGGAGGCGATCACGCGGCGCAAGACTGACCGCTGATCTGCGCAGATCAGGCCGCCGGCAGAAACGCCGGCGGCCTTCTTTTTGCCATCGTGCAGTAAAGTACTGCACCATGCTGCAGTGGATCTGAAGCGGTCGTGCAGTGCCTTTTCACCGATCGCACAGTGGGTTTTTGTGTAAACGTCGGTCGCCGTCGAACCAAGAGCCATTCCCGCACGATCACGGCTATTCACGGTTAATCCCGGCTGTTCAAACCTTTTCCCGTCTTACACCCAGCCCCTTGCCGCAACCCTCCTCCACCAGACGCCGGTCCGCACGGTTGTAGCCCGCGATGGAAAGCGCCGCCCGCCCTTCCTGCCGGTTCTTCTTGAAGAACGCGATTTCTGGCGTCTCCACCGTCCCCACCATCGGCAGGGGGACTTTGAAGGCCGGAAGTCCGAGTAGTGCCTCGCCGTGCTGCGTCCCCAGCATCCCGCAACGGACGGTGACAATCATGTCCACCTCCGAGCCCGGCACAATCCCGGGCTTGGCGGCATCCACCGCCGTTCCCGTAGCGTTCAGGGTACCGTCTGCCGGGGCGCCGGCTTTTGCTGTTTCGGCCGTTGTGGCCTGCCTCTGCGCCTTCGCGCCGGCGGCTGGCTTTTCAGCGGGGAGCGGTTCGCCATCCGCCTTGTCAAGCACCCTGGCGCCGGCGGCGGACAACGCCTGCCGCAATGCGTCCACCACATACGGCTTGTCCACGCACTCGAGGTTGGAAGTCTCCAGAAACACCTTTTTGTTGGCGTAGACCGCGAAGTCGCCCGCACCACCGATCGCCTCGTCCGCAGCCCGGGTCAGCAGAATCTCTTCCTCCGGAGTTCGCGCCGTGTTGGACGTGCGGTGGGTTGTGCAGCCGACGGCCGCCAGCGTCACCGCCGCCGTCATCGCCCAGATCGAGAGCTGTCTGTTCATCATCGTCTCCGCGCGTTCAGTTCAAATTCCCAAGTCCCGCAGTCAAGCTTGAAGCATCGCAGGCAAAATTCGGAAATCAGGCCCTGTTGAAGTTGTTTGGACGCCTTCCCCTGTGTCCGCGGCCTCTCTCCGCCATGGCATCAAGGAGCGCCGCCGCCTACTGTACTTGGGGGCGGCCTCTTGTCCACCGGAAACCGGCGGAGGCGTTGCCGCATTGCGCGTTTCCGGTTATACTGCTGGCGTCTGGAGGACCATCGCATGAAGGTGCATTGCCTGGTGTTTTACGTTCCGGAAACCGCCGCCGAGGCCGTCAAAGCCGCCGTGTTCGCCGCGGGTGGAGGCCGCATCGGAAGCTACGACTGCTGCTGCTGGCAGACCGCCGGTACCGGCCAGTTCCGACCGCTCGCCGGCAGCGCCCCCGCCATCGGCCACCTCGACACCATCGAAACCGTCCCCGAGCTGAAGGTCGAACTGGTCGTGGATGAGTCCCGGTTGCCCGCCGTCATCGCCGCCCTGCGGAAGGCGCACCCCTACGAAACCCCCGCCTTCTTCCACTGGCCCGTCGCTGGCTGCGAAACCTGATCTCCCCCCTGCAAAAAGTTCACCGCCGGCTTGCCTTCCGCAATCCCGGCACTATGCTATGATTCTGTTTCGGTTCCTTATGTTTGCATGATTGCGGGGTGGAGCAGCCCGGTAGCTCGTCAGGCTCATAACCTGAAGGTCGTAGGTTCAAATCCTGCCCCCGCTACCATTTCAAGAGGCCTGGGATTCGTCCCAGGCCTTTTGCTTTTAACACGTTATGACTTCCCCAATCGGCGCGGTCCCGACGCTGGATCAGCCGGCTGCATGGGTGACGGAAGCGGGGGGAGCCTATGCTTTTCGGATTACCCACCTGCCAAGCGGAGCGCTTTGGCGAAGAAGACCCAGACATCGAGATTGTGCCGGATGACCAGGTCCGTTGCCATGCCGCCGCCATGCCCGGACTCAAGCTCGGAATAGAACCAGGCGGGGCCGGAACCGGGTGCGGCTTGGTTCTGCATGCGGGCGGCGAACTTGCGGGCATGGCACGGATGGACGCGCAGGTCGTTTTCGCCGGCGCGGACCAGCATCGGCGGATACTTCACGTCCGGCCGGATGCGGTGGTATGGCGAGTAGGCCAGGAGCCAGGCGAAGTCGTCCGTTTTGGATGGATCGCCATATTCGGAGACCCAGTACTGCCCCATTAGGAAGCGCGGGAAGCGGAGCATGTCCGTCAGCGGCACGTCCGACACCGCCGCGGCGACCAGATCCGGCCGCTGCACGGTGACCGCCGCCGTCAGCAGGCCGCCGTTCGAGCCGCCCAGGATTCCCAGGCGCTTGCGGTCGGCGTATTTCTCCTTCGCCAGGTATTCCAGGCAGGCGATGCAGTCGTCGAAGGTGTGCTGTTTGTTCTTCTGCATGCCATCGAGATGCCAGCCGTTGCCCCGCTCCGCACCGCCGCGCAGGCCGGCGAACGCCAGGACACCGCCGGCATCGAGCCAGGGCAGCGCGGTTGACATGAAGGCCGGCTCCTGGCTGATGGCGAAGCCGCCGTAGCCGTAGAGCACCGCCGGCGCGGTTCCGTCCTGCGGCAACCCCTTGCGCCGGATGACGGTAATCGGCACCAGAACGCCCCCGGTGGAGGGCACCTCAAGGCTGATCGCCTCATACTGGGAAAGGTCGGCGGCCAGTTTGGGAGTGAAGACGGTCTGCAGCGCCAGTGTATCCAAGTCCAGCCGGTACACCGAGCGGGGCGTCAGGTATGACGTGTAATTGAAATGAATGCCGTCGAGTTCCTCGGAGACGACGGTTTCCACGCTGCCCTTCCCCGGCAACGGAAGCACAGCCAGGAGTTTTCCCTTCAAGTCGCGCTTCTCCAGCGCGGAGACCCCGTTCCGGCGCCAAGAAATCACCAGATGGCTGCGGGACAGCTGGACATTTTCCATGACGGCGGCGGGATCCTGCGGGATAATCTCCCGCCAGTTGGCGCGCGCCGGCGCCTTCAGATCAATCAGGAAAAGCCGCCGGTTGGGCGCGCCATCATCGGTCAGCAGCCAGGCCTGGTCCCCGCGCATCAGCAGGCTGCCGCCCGCCTTGAGCCCGGTCAGGATCGGGATGGTGCGCAGTTCGCCGGTGGCCAGCCAAGTCTTCCAATCTGCCACCCACAGATCGCTTTGGTCATCCCGCAGACCATAAGAGACGGCCAGCCACCTGCCGTCGCGGGAAAGCTCACCGCCTGGACCGCCGCCTTTGGCCAGCGGACCTTCGGTGAGCGCCCGCATGACGATCCGGTCGGCCGACATCGGCTGCCCGACGACATGGTAACAGACCGCACCGCTGTGGGGATTTTCCTCATCCAGCAGGCGGCGGTAGACGAAGCTCCGGCCGTCGGGCATCCAGCTGACGCCGTCGACGCGGCCGGTGATCCGGTCCTCCAGCAACTGGCCGTCGCCTGTGCACAGCAGCCGTAATTCCGTCTTCTCGTTGCCGTTGGCGAACACCCCCAGCGCCACCAACGCGCCATCTTGGGAGGGCGCCGACCAGTCCATCGTGGTCCGGCCGCTGGCGTCGAACTGGCTGGGGTCGAAAAGCAGCGTTTCCCGGTCCGTGACCCGGTTCCGGACAAACAGCATGGACTGTGGCTTTCCCGGCTGCCGCCGCCGGGCGAACTCCCAATCCCCGCACACATTCGGCGCGCTCCGCATTTCGATGTCAATCAAGGAGCGGAGCTGCTGCTGCCATTTTTTGCGCATGGATGAGTCGTCCAGCCAGCGGCGGGTCAGCGCGTTCTGCGCCAGCGTCCAGTCATGAATGCGGCCGCGCAGCGCTTCGGCCTCCGGCGACTTGTCGGCGGCCTCCGGCCCTTCGAGCCAGCGGTAGGGATCGGCTACGGATTGTCCGTGCAGTGTCTCGGTCACCGGCACCGCCGGAGTCACCGGAAACCCTGGTTTCGTGGCGCATCCCGCCAGCGCCAGCAGACACGGCACGGCCAGAACCGGAATGAAGCGGAAATTGGACATGGGTAATGACTCCTTGTTTGAGAGAAGCCTTAAATTTCGCATAGATTGGCAGGCGTGCAAGCCCGATACGCCACGCCGTGTCGGGGATGGCGGGCGCGCTGGCCGGCAAGGTCATCGTCTATCCAGCACTACACGGACTCGGCCTGGTGCCGCTGGCGGAGCTCGCCAGCCGTTTCCCGAGCGTTGCCGCCAAGTTCGACAGCGGCCTTTGGACCGCCGCTGCGGAACCGGAACGGTTTGCGGTCGCGGAGTAAACCGGATGCGGGGTGGTCGGTTAGCTCCTCTTACCGCGGCAGAACCTGAATCAAGACATTTTTAACAGAAGTTCGCAAAGACGCAAAGGAAAAAAGAAGAGCCTGCCCGTTTGGAGTGCGGCAATAAGTGCATCCGTTTGCCGCTTTTCAACTAAGGCGGAGCCG
>CAIXRA010000046.1 GCA_903921725.1 uncultured Lentisphaerota bacterium | reverse complement strand
GCCACCATCGCCGGTGTCATTTCGTCAGTTACATATCTCGATATGCGCCCTCCTCATTCCTTGGCGCTGGCGGCGTTGCACCTGCGACAAACGGTAGAGTAGTAACTTCCAACACCCTTATTCCTGCGGTGCCAGGGGGTCGCCGATCCAGGCGGCGACGGCGCAGCGGCGGGCGTCGAGGACGGCGGTCAGCTCGGCGACGGCGCGGGGAATTTCATCGTTGATGACCAAGTAGTCGTACTCGTGCCAGGCGGCGATTTCGCGGCGGGCGGCGGCGAGACGGCGGAGGATGACCTCCTCGGCATCGGTTTGCCGGCCGCGGAGGCGGCGTTCCAGCTCGGCGAGCGAGGGCGGCGCGAGGAAGACGAAGGCGTACTGGGCGCCGATGCCGGAGGCCGTGGAGTTCAGGCGGACCTGGCGCGCGCCCTGGACATCGATGTCCAGCAGCACGTCGCCGCCGAGGCGAAGGTGCGGTTCGACCGCGGCGCGGAGGGTGCCGTAGAAATTGCCGTGGACCTCGGCGTGCTCGAGGAATTCGCCGGCGGCGATTTTCGACTCGAACTCCGTGCGGGTGAGGAAATGGTAGTCCAGGCCGTCGGTCTCGCCCGCCCGCGGAGCGCGGGTGGTGCAGGAGACGGAAAAGCGCATATTGGGGCGGTCCGCCAGCACCTGCCGGCAGATGGTGCTTTTACCGGCGCCGCTGGGGCCGGAAACGACAAGCGCCACGCCGTGACGCGGCGGAAGGGTGCTGGTGTTGGGCTGGTTCATGTCCGGTACTGTAATCTGCAAATTCGCCGATGACAGTCCATTCGGACGGCACCGCCGGTCCGGGAAGACTCCGCCACCGCGAGCGTGAAAGGCCGCATGCGGCTTGCCAAGTCACCGGCGACACGGCATATTCCCGATGTGCTCGGGTGTTTTAGAGAACGGGGGGGCCAGATGAATCCGGACGGGCGCGGCCATCGTTTTCCCTGGATGCCGATTGCGGTTTTCCTGGCGGTCGCCGCGGCCATTGCCGCAGGCGGACGATTTCTCTATCTCCAGGAAGTGGCCCAATACAAAAAACAAAAGGGCGACGAGTTAGCCGCCATCGCCAAGCTGAAGGTGGGCCAGATAGCGGCCTGGCGTGAGGAGCGGATTGCGGACGGCCTCCGCCTCACCAAGGATCCGTTTTTCGCACGCGCCGCCGCGGACTATGCGGCGGACGCCCCCGGCCAGGAGGAGCGCCGGCGCCTGCTTCTTTCCTGCCTGAACACGTTTCCGGAAGCCTACGACTATCTCAGCGCCCAACTGCTGACAGCGGACGGCAAGGTGCTGGCGGGGGCCGGAGAGAGCGCGGACAACATCGGGGAGCACGCACATAAGCTCATCCACAAGGCCATTGCCCAAGGACGCCCGGAATTTTCCGACCTGCACGAAGCGGCGGCCGTGCAACGGATTCACATGGACGTCCTCATTCCGATCCTGAACGGAGACGGAAAGGAAGCGAAATCCGCAGCCCTTGTCCTGCTGCTACGGCTGAACCCGGTACCCTATCTCTACCCGCTCATCCAGTCCTGGCCCACGCCGTCGGCGACGGCGGAGACGGTGCTGGTGCGCAGGGATGGGGACTCGGTCCTGTTCCTGAACGAGTTACGGCACCGGAAGCATACGGCCATGCGCCTGCGGACGCCCCTGCTCGACCAATATCCGGGAAGCCGCGCCGTGGCGGGCGAGCGGGGAGTTTTTGAAGGCGTGGACTACCGCGGTGAACCGGTGCTCGCCGCCGTCACGCAGGTGCCGGAATCCACATGGGGCCTGGTGGCCAAGGTTGACCAGTCCGAGATTTACGCGCCGCTCCGCAAGGAGGCGCGGCGGGCCTCTTTCTCCGCCGCCGCCTTGATTCTGGCGGCCGGTTTGCTGATGGTCTACTTGTGGAAGAGGCGGGACACCGCGCTCTACCGGGAGCGCCACCGCATGGAAATGGAGCGTGACGCGCTGGTTCAGCACTTCGACTTGGTGATGCGCAACGGGAACGACATCATTCTGCTGGCCGATGACAACTGCCGCATCCGCGAGGCGAACGACCGCGCCATCGCCGCCTACGGTTATCCGTGGGAGGAGCTGCGGGAACTGCGGCTGGACGACCTGCGCGCGGAGGGGGCAAAGGCCAGCCTCCCCCGACATCTGGAACGCGCCGAGAAGGAGGGGGGGATTGTCTACGAGACCGAGCAGCGGCGCAGGAACGGCGCCTCCTTCCCCGCAGAAGTCAGCCTGCGCTGCATCGAATCCGGCGGCGCGAAATTCTACCAGGCCATCATCCGCGACATTTCCGAGCGCAAGCGCGCCGAGAAGGATCTGCTTTGCGAGCGGGATCAGGCGCAGACCTACCTCGACGTGGCGGGGGTCGCCATCATCGCACTGGACCGGGAGGGACGGATCACGCTCATCAACCGGGCCGGATGGAGCGGACTGGGATACCAGAACGCCTGCGAGCTGGCCGGCAAAAACTGGTTCGATGTCTGCCGCATGGAGGCGGAGCGTCCGAAGGCGCGCGCCCTGTTTGCGCAGCTGATGTCCGGCGAAGGCGGCGCCGAGCTGCTCGCCCCCCATGAAAATCCGGTGTTGACGCGGAGCGGGGGGCAGCTCATCTTCAGCTTCCACTCCGCGCTTCTGCGGGATGCGGCCGGAAGGCCGTCCGGGGTTTTGTTCTCCGGCGCGGATGTCACGGCACGCCACAAGGCGGAGGAGCGCCTGACGCGGATCAACCGGCTCTATGCCGTCATGATTCACATCAACCAGGCGGTCGTGCGGGTGCAGGACCGGGAAACGCTGTTCCGTTCGGCATGCGGGGCGTTTGTCGAGTTCGGCCATTTCCGCCTGGCCTGGATCGGACTGGCGGACGAGCCGGACGGGCAGATCATCACCGCCGCCCATGCCGGGGTCTGGGAGGCACCCTCCAAGCCGACCGCAATCTCCCTGCGTCCCGAAGATTCCGGCGGCCGCGGCCCGGCCACCCGCGCCATTCTCGAAAACCGCTGCGTCGTGCTGAACGACGCGCTGGCCGATCCGGGGCTTGCCCCGTGGCGGGAGGATCTGCGAAAGCGCGGCCACCGCTCACTCGCGGCCGTGCCCCTCCGCGTCGGCAAGGCGCCCGTCGGCGTGCTCTGTCTGCATGCGCTCGAACCCAATTTCTTCGGGGAGGAGGAATGCCGCCTCATGGAGGAGGCCGGCTCAGATATTTCCTTCGCCCTGGAAATGCTGGCAATGACGGAACGGCGCCAGCAGGCCGAGTCCGAACGGATGCGCCTGGCGCAGGTCGTGGAGCAGACCGCCGAGGCGGTCGTGATCACCAATACCGACGGCGCCATAGTCTATGTGAACCCGGCCTTCGAGACCATGACCGGCTACTCCCGCGCCGAGGCCGCCGGCCAAAACCTGCGCCTGCTCAACAGCGGAAAACAGTCCCCTGAATTCTACCGGGAGATGTGGGACACGCTGCAGCGGGGCGAGCCGTGGAGCGGCGCCATGATCAACCGCCGAAAGGACGGCGCGCTGTTCGAAGTGGAAGCCATCATCGCGCCCATCCGGGCCGCGGACGGCCGCATCGTCAACTATGTGGCGGACATACGCGACACCTCCCGCGAGAAACAGCTGGAACGTCAGTTTTACCAATCCCAGAAGATGGAGGCCGTCGGCAAGCTGGCCGGCGGTGTGGCCCACGATTTCAACAACCAGCTCCATGCCATCCTCGGATTCTGCCACATCCTTCTTGACGGCCTGCCGTCCGATGACCCGCACCGCCCCGACATCCAGGAGATTCAGGCGGCGAGCGAGCGGGCGGCCGAACTTACGCGCCAGCTCCTGGCCTACAGCCACCCCCAGCCCTCCGAAATCAAGACCACCGCCGTCAACGACCTCATCCAAAACCTCAACCGGATGCTGGACCGCCTCATCGGCAAAAACGTCCGGATGGTGGAGACGCTGGACACCGGCCTCCTGCCGGTCAAGGCGGACGCGGGGCAGATCGAGCAGGTTCTCATAAATCTGGTGGTCAACGCCCGCGACGCCATGCCCGGTGGCGGCACGCTCACCATCACAACCTCCAATGTTGACATCAGGCCTGGCGATGAGCTTCTCCTGCAGCCCGAAGCCCGCGCCGGGCGCTTCATCCGCATCGCCGTCTCCGACACCGGCACCGGCATGACGGAAGAGGTCCGCAGCCGCATTTTCGATCCATTTTTCACCACCAAGCCCGTCGGCAAGGGTACCGGCATGGGTCTTGCCATGGTTTACGGCATCCTCCGGCAGCACGGCGGCTGGGTCGGCGTGGCCAGCGAACCCGGGCGCGGCAGCACCTTCGGCGTCCACCTGCCCGCCTGCGCCCCGGATCCGGCGCCGGAATCCTCCGCGCCGGAATCCGCTGAGGCACCGCCGCCGGGGAACGGCGAGCGCATCCTGCTGGTGGAGGACGAGGATGTTCTCCGCGACATGACCCGGCGCATCCTCACGAACGCCGGTTACGAGGCGTTCGCCGCCAGCGGCGCGGAGGAGGCATTCGAAATTTTCGAGCGGGAAAACGGGCGCGTGGATCTCATCTTCAGTGACATCGTCCTCGTCGGCATGAACGGAATCAACCTCGCCGAAAATCTCTTAAAAAAACACCCGGGCATCCCCGTCCTTCTCTGTAGCGGCTACATGGACGGGGACGCTCTGTGCGCCCTCCAGCAACGGCCGCATTTCCGCTTCCTTCAGAAACCGTGCCGGCGCAGCGACCTCCTGCGTGCGCTGCACGAGGCGCTGCACGGGGTGCAGGCGAAACCGGAAATCCGGCCGGAAGCGGACTTGGCGCATTGACTCCAGTCGTTTTCCGGCTACCTTTTGTGGCATGCGCATCGCCATTGAAAACGCACGCAAACAGTTCGGCGGCACCGCCGCGCTCGACGGCGTGTCGCTGGAGATTGCTGGTGGCGAGATTTTTTTTCTGCTCGGCCCGTCCGGTTGCGGAAAAACTACGCTCCTGCGCGCCGTCGCCGGTTTTCAGGACCTCGACTCGGGACGCATCCTCTTCGACGGCGGCGAGATGACGCAGGTTCCGCCCCACCGGCGCAACGCCGGGATGATGTTCCAGGGCTACGCGCTGTGGCCGCACATGACCGTCGCGGAAAACATCGCCTTCGGCCTGGAGGAGCGGCGTGTGGGGAAGGCGGAGCGGGAGACGCGCGTCCACCGTGTCATGGAGCGAGTCCGCATCGCGGAACTGGCGGGGCGCAAGCCGGGACAGCTTTCCGGCGGACAGCAGCAGCGCGTCGCGCTGGCCCGCACCCTCGTCGTCGAACCCGCCTGCCTGCTGCTGGACGAGCCGCTCGCCAATCTCGACGCCGGCCTCCGGGCGGAGATGCGCCGTGAGATCCGCGACATCTGCCGGGAGTCCGGCCTCACCGCGCTGTATGTGACGCACGACCAGAAAGAGGCGCTGAGCTGCGCCGACCGCCTCGCCGTCATGCGCAACGGGAAAATCCTCCAGACCGGGACGCCGCAGGAACTCTATTCGCGGCCGTGCAGCGCTTTCGTCGCCGGCTTCATCGGCGAGGCGAATTTCATTCCGGCAACCGTGCGGGATGCGGATGCGGTTTCCGCGCGGTTGGAGACACCGCTGGGCCTCTGGACCGCCACGCTTCCGGCGGGGGCCGCCTTCCACGCCGGGCAGGCCGTGCAGGCCGTGGTCCGCCCCGCCGCCATCCGCCGCGCCGCGCCCGGAGGCGCCGCGCCGAACACGTTCACGGCCCGGGTGCAGGACGCCGTCTTCCTGGGCGGCCAGGCCGAATACCGCCTTGCCGCCGCCGGGGCCGGGCTGGCCATGCAGGAGTCCGACCCGCGGGGCATGCCGTCGCCCGGCGGGGAGTTGACGCTCCACGTGCCGCCGGAATCCATCGTCATCGTGGAACGGTAGCCCGCGACGGCGTGTCCAATCTTCCAACACGGCCTTGGAGCAGTCAACCGCCCCCCGATTCACGGAATTCAGGTCACGCAGCGGCAAAAATGGAGGTGCAGCATGTTCGGTTTCGACCCCGTCTATTTCCTTTTCGTCGGCCCCGCCATCCTGTTCTCCCTGTGGGCCTCCTTCTACGTCAAGCACACCTTCTCCAAATACTCGGCGATTCCGGCGCGCAGCGGCATGAGCGGGGCCGAGGCCGCGGCGCGCCTGCTGGAATGCGCCGGCGTGTCCGGCGTGCGCATCGAGCGGGCGGACGGGTTCCTCTCCGACCACTACAACCCGATGAACCGGACGCTGAATCTTTCCGCCGAGGTGTACGACCATTGCTCACTCTCGGCCATCGGCGTCGCCTGCCACGAGGCCGGACATGCCATCCAGCACGCCCGCAGGTACGGCCCGCTCGGGCTGCGGAGTTCGCTCGTGCCGCTCTGCAGCATCGGCAGTCCGCTCTCCTGGATCATCATCACCCTCGGCTTCGTCATGCACGGCAACCGGACGCTGATCCTGATCGGCGCGGCACTGTTTTCCGTGACGGTGCTGTTCGCCCTCGTCACCCTGCCGGTGGAATGGAATGCCAGCGCCCGGGCGCGGCTGCTGATGGTGAAGGCGGGAATCGTGTCGCCCACGGAGGCTGAGGACAGTTGGTGCGTGCTGCGGGCCGCCTTCATGACGTATGTCGCGGCGGCGGCAAGCGCCGTGCTCACGCTCCTTTACTACCTTCTGCGCGCCGGCGTTCTCGGCGGCCGCCGTAACGAGTAAGGGGCAGGGGGGGTCAAAAAAATGATCTCTTGGGCTCCTCCGGCTTTTTCATCCTCCAGCGGAGGACAAAACCGGCCGAGGCAAGGATAATGCCTCCCAAAAAGAGCACGATCCCCCATCGGTAGTTTTCCGCCCCCACGACCACCACGTCGCCCGTCGCCGCCGGGTCCAGTTCGCCCTTCTTCACGCGGGCCAAGGCGGCGTCATAGTGCGCGAAGCCAACCGGGGGACGGCTCATGATTTCCATGGTCTTCCGGTTGTGTTCATCGGCCCAGCGCGCCTTTTCCGCCTCAACCTGCGCCGGAGTGATGGCCTCAAGCTTCTGCTGCTCGTAGCGTTCGTATTCCTGCTCGGGCAGGGTTTGTTTCTCGCCTATGATGTCGGCGCGGACGGCGACCATTCCCAAGCCAGCGGGAAACGCCAGCAGCGCGGCAAGGGAGATGAAACGGATCTGCTTCATCAGCCACCCCCCCCTTCCCGCCAGTAGCTGATGGTCGGCAGCCCCAGCGCCACGGGGAACAGCAGTTCGTCCAGAAGCCCCATGGAATCACGGCTGTAGCTTCCAAGGCGGATATCCCAATTGTATTGGTAACCGTTGCCGCCGCGTGCGAGCAGGCTCTTGTCACGGCTGACGCGCGACCCGTTGATGATGAAAGGCTGGCCGGTGCTGGCGCCGCCCGTCCACCCGATCACGTTGTGGTTGGTGAACATGACGCCGTCAATCTTGACGACGCTGGCGGCCGCCGCAAGCGCGGTCGAGGCCAGCGCCACCTCGTTGCTGCACTCGTAGAACTTCCTGGTGGACGTTGTCAGTGCCGTACCCGTTCCCGACTTGACGACCTTGGTTCCGCCGTCATTGTTGGCGTAGGCGCCGTTGAATGTGGGCACCGCGGTCGTGCCGCCCGTACAGTAGCCGAGGGCCTTGTCCGTCGGATCGACATTATATGTGCTTGTCGTAAGCGCGGAGGTGGTGACGGCGCCCGTCCAGCCGGTGTCCTTATAGTTGCCCAGCACGATGTTGCCCTTGGCGGAAAGGCAGATGAGATCCTTGGCGGCGTTTGCCGTTGCCGTCGCCGTCGGATTGGAGTCCTGCCGGCTCCAGGTGGGGGGATTCTTGTACGTCAAATCGCCGACAACATGGATGTTCCGTCCCGAATAGATGACGCCCTGCCCCGAAACCACTCCCGTGATGATGACGTCGTTGCGGATGACCACCGGACCATTAATCACGATCGGGTTGGCGGTGGTTCCCATCATCACGATCATGCCATAATCGCCGCTCATGACCGTCCCGGTGGTTATTTTCGGCAGACCGGACGGCCCGGTGTCGGTGGTCGCATTGTCGCCATAGACGCCATTGATGGTGACATTGGCCGCCTTGATTGGGTCGTAATAGGTGATGGTTCCGCCGTGGGCGACCGCCTGGTCTTCATAAAAAGACATGTCGCCCATGAACGGCATGGGCAACGTCGGCGAGCCCGGATAGGTCTTGGCAACGCCGGTGTACCCCATCGGCCAGACGTCGGGGATGGCCTTGGTGGTGTTCGGCGGATTGGTCGGCCGGGCGCTGTGGTTGTCCTGGGTAATATAGGTGGAAAGGGATACCGCCGTCGGCGTGTTGCCGCCAATGGTTCCCGATGCGGAAATCGTCCCGGCAAGCGACGTCGGCCCCAGGGTCATGGAGCCGTTCGACCACATGTCGCCGTTGATGTTTCCGGTGGCGGAGGCGCTCGTGGAGTTGTTGAGGCAGACGATGTAGTTGAACACCAGGGAGGGCGACATTCCAAAATCCACGGTTGCCACGATGTTCCGCTGTGAACTTCCGCATGTGGCGCTGGACTTCAGCGTCAGCCGGCGCCGCAGGGTGGGGCTTCCGTTCACGTTGAGGGTGTCCGTCTTGAGCCAGGTAACCGTCACGGAGGTGCCGCGGCCATAGGTCGTGTCCGGGCTGCCTGCGCTCGGCAGCGTGGCCGGTGAAGAGGCGCCGATGGAGGTCGCCGAGGCCGTGTTGAACCAGGCAAACCGGTTCGTCGCCGAGATGGAGGTCGAGGCGTTGAAATAGGTGGTGAAGCGCCCGGCAATGTCGTTGGCCACTTTTTCCAAGGTGCTGTGCGCGGCCAGCAGGCAGTAATCCTGGTTCCGCCACGCACGCGCCGATTTCATGGCCGCCTGCCCCGTGGACAACATGGACTGGACGAAAATCCCCGACACCAGAATCGTGAAAAGGACGGCAACCAGGGCAAAGCCCCGGCTCGCACGATTTCTCCTTCCGTTCATGCCCATGTTACACCTCCCGACGCAAAGGCCGCATCTCTATGGATTGATAAGATAAAGCTGAATGTAGATGGAGCGGCTGTAGGTTTTCCCCCAGTAGCTGGTCTGCATGCTCCCGGTTGCGACCAGCGAATTGTTGGTCCCGTCCGTCTTCACGGGAACCGAGGATCCGTTGTAGAGCGTGGTGGGAACCTGAAAGCTCATGCCGGTGACCGTGACGGAGGAAGAGGGCATCATCGACTTGCTCACGCCGTTGCAGGTGGCCGTCAGCGCCTTGGTGGTGCTGTTCCACGCAAGAGCCCACTGTTCGTAGTCGTTGTTGGCCGTCGTGTTGTACATGTCCTTGGCGACCGGATACTGCCGCGTGTCGACATTGACGTTGATGGAGTTCCCCGACGCGAAGGTGGACGGCGACCTCGGCGACGCCATGCGGAGCCCCACCCCGTTCTTGCCGACACACACCGCCTGAAGCAACTTTTCACGCACCATTTTGGCCTGGCTGTCCACCAGCCAGGTCCGCCAAGTGTCGTGCCACGCCCGCATCGGCAGAATCAAAAGATTGACCAGCACAGCCAGCACCATCACCGACAGGCCGGTGGCGGTCAAAATCTCCACCAGCGTGAAGGCGGACCGGCGTTTTTTCCAGCTCGCGCACATGAATCACCTCAAAATCTGATACCGGTCGACGTATACATCTTCGGAAACTCCGCCCTGCGTGCGGTCAACCCAGTAGACGCGGACGGTGATCCGCACATGGTCGGAAAAAATGGTCACCCCCGCATCGACCGTTCCGCCGCGCGAGAAAAGAAGGGGGCTGACGGCCTGGGGGATGGCATACCGCGTCGGCGGGGTGGTGTTCGCCGCGATGGTCGGCCAGTTGAGAAGGCTGGGGGTGGACGGATCGGAGGTCGAGTACGGATAAGCGTTGGCGATGTACATCGCCTGATCCATGGCCACTGACATGGCTTCATTGTGGAACCGGGCTGCTATCAGCATGCGCTTGGACGCCACGATGGATCCGTAAATGCCCGCCGACGCAATCGCCATCACCCCTGTGGCGACCATCACCTCGGCGAGCGTAAACGCCCGACGGCGACAGTTCCGCCATTGGCCTGAGCCATAGCCTTGCATGGCATCCCCCTCTTCGATTCAAAAATGAGAATCTTCCATCGTTGTCTGTATATGGCCACTATACGGGGAAGGCTGAAGAAAATCAAGCACGGCTTGAAATAGTGAACGCAATCACGCGCGGAGGCGGGAGGTCCCGTTTGGGCGGCCGCGCGTCACCCGGCCGGAGAGCGGTCCGGCGGCGGGTGGCCGGCCCGTGCGTCGTCCGTGATTTTCAGGAGCGCGTCGCGCACCGTCAGGCACCATTCCCGGCGCTGCGCGGGGGTCAGGTCCGGCGGAATGGCGATCGGATCGCCGATGATGAACTCCACCTTGGAGAACGGCTTCGGAATCTGCATGCGGTCCCAGCCTTTCATCTCCCAGCGATCCGGAGAGCGGAGTGCGAATGGGACGATGGGGATGCCGGTCTGTTCGGCGAGGATGACGGCGCCTGGATGCACCTCATAGCGCGGGCCGCGCGGGCCGTCGACGGTAAGCGCCACCGTGTAGCCGTCCTCAAGCGTTTTGCGGAGCCCGAGCAACGCCTCGAAGCCACCGCGACTGCTGGAGCCGCGCACGGCCTGATAGCCGAAAACGTGGAGCACCCGCGCCGCCACCTCACCGTCGCGCGACGCGCTGGCAAGCCCGGCCGCTTTCCGCTGCAGGCGACGCGGTATAAAATCCGCGAGCGCCGGAATGCGGTTGTGCCAAAGCACGGCGATGACCGGCCACGGCTTGCCGTCGCCGTCAACAATCCCCGCCCGGTCCGTGCGCCGCACGCGCCATGTGTGCCGAAAAGCGCGAAACATCCACGCCGCCAGCGTGATCGCCCAGCCCGGCACGCTCTTTTTTTTCTTCCTCTTCGGTGCGTCCGCCACAAAACTCCCCTTCCATTGGCGGATAATATAGGCCGCGGCGGGGATGAAACCCGGCGCGCGCAACGGCCGGACCGGCATCCGCCCCCTTTTGAACCCCGCCCTTGGCGGCATCGTGCTTATCCGTGAAATCAAATATCCCGACATTCTCAATCCTCGCGCCTTGCAACCGGCCCGTTTCCGCCGCGACAGGCGGCATTTTTAATTCACGGATAAGCACTTATATTCCAGCCCTTCAACCGGTTGAAAAGCCGGCAACCCGAAACCCTCAAGCAAAAAACCAGGGGTGCCTCCGTGACGTGCGACGAACTTAAGCAAAAGGTGGCCCTGGCGCGCGAGCGCCTGGATCATCTTGGGAGGTTTCTTTGACGTCCCCGGCAAACGCAACCGTCAGGCCGAACTCGAAGGCCGGATGAGCATGCCGGGGTTCTGGGACCGCCAGCAGGAGGCCCAGGCCACCGTCCAGGAAGTCGCCGCACTCAAGAATGCCATCATCCAGTTCGACCGCGTGCAGTCCGCCGCGGACGACCTCGCCGTCATGGAAGAGCTGGTCGCCATGGAGGGCTCCGGGTCCTCCATGCTCCAGGAGGCCGACGGCGCCTGGGCATCGCTGGAAAAACGGCTCGACACCGTCGAGATGGCCAGCTTCCTTTCCGGAAAGTTCGACCGCAACAACGCCATTTTCAACCTCCACGCCGGCTCCGGCGGCACCGAGTCCTGCGATTGGGCAAGCATCCTCTTCCGCATGTACACCCGCTATTTCGAGCGCCACGGCTTCAAGTACGAAATCGCCGACATCCAGATGGGCGATGAGGCCGGCATCAAGAGCGCCACCCTCATGGTTGCCGGCGAGTTCGCCTTCGGCTACCTCAAGGCCGAACGCGGCGTCCACCGCCTCGTCCGCATCTCGCCGTTCGACGCGAACAAGCGCCGCCACACCTCCTTCGCCGCCGTGGACGTCCTCGCCGAAATCACAGACGACATACAGGTCGAAATCAAGGAGGAGGACCTGAAGGTGGACACCTACCGCAGTTCCGGCGCCGGCGGCCAGTACGTCAACCGGACCGATTCCGCGGTGCGCATCACGCATTTGCCGAGCGGCATCATCGTCGCCTCACAGCAGGAACGCTCCCAGCACAAGAACCGCGCCCAGGCCATGAAGATCCTCAAGGCCAAGCTCTACGAACGCGAGGAGGAGCGCAAGCGCAAGGAACAGGCCAGCACCGGCGGCGAGAAGAAGGACAACGAATGGGGCAGCCAGATCCGCTCCTACGTCCTCCAGCCGTACCAGATGGTCAAGGACCTGCGCACCGATGTGGAAACCAGCGACACCGCCGGCGTCCTCGACGGCGAGCTCGACCGCTTCATCGAGGCCTACCTCCGCCAAGGATGCCCCGGCGTGAAGTGAGGCGGTGGCCTGCAATATTTCTGTGTGAAAAATGAAATTGGCGGTGTATGCTACACGCTCCGAACGCCGGAGCCTCCGCGACCGCAACCATCTCCGCCGCCGTTCGTTGAACGTTGAAAGTTCTTTTGCGCCGCATGCCGTTCGTTCGGAATTTGTTGTACAACCCCTTCAGGGTTGAAAACATTATGGCTTCTTTTTCCTGGGGCGTTGCCCCAGGCTATGATGTGATGCCCCGTTGGGGCGGCTTGAGCAAAGGCTGAACGTTGGGCGGCTTGAGTAAAGCGTTGAAAGTTGAACATTTTCCCCCTTTAACACAGAACCAAGGAATCCCGCCGCCATGAACCACCCCTCGCTCTACCAGCTCGCCGACACCATCCGCGTCCTCTCCGCCGAGGGCGTGCAGAAGGCCAATTCCGGCCACCCCGGCATGCCGATGGGCTGCGCGGACTTTGCGGCGGTGCTTTGGGGCAAACACCTGCGCCACGATCCGTCGAACCCGAAATGGCTCGGCCGCGACCGCTTCGTTCAGTCCGCCGGCCACGGCTCCATGCTCACCTACAGCCTGCTGCACCTGTTCGGCTACGGCCTCCCGACCGAAGAGCTGGCGCAGTTCCGCCAGTGGGGGAGCAAGACCCCGGGGCACCCGGAAGTCGGCCACACTGCCGGCGTCGAAATCACCACCGGTCCGCTGGGCACCGGCGTCGCCTCCGCGGTCGGCATGGCCGTCGCCGCCAAGCAGCTCGCCGCCCGCACCGGCATGACGCTGCTCGACGACCAGAAGATCTACGCGCTCGTCGGTGACGGCTGCATGATGGAGGGCATCGGAGCGGAATCCGCCTCCCTCGCCGGCCACCTCAAGCTCGACAACCTCATCGTGTTCTACGATGATAACGGCATCACCATCGAGGGCAGCACCGCCATCGCCTTCACCGAGAACGTCGCCGCCCGCTACCGTGCCTACGGCTGGCGCGTGCTGACCTGCAACGGCAACAACATCTCGCAGCTCGACGCCGCGCTGACCCTCGCCAGGGCCACCGCCGGCACCCCGACCCTGATTATCGGCAAGACCCAGATCGGGCACAAGGCCCCGACCAAGGCCGGCACGCACCACACCCACGGCGAGCCGCTCGGAGCCGACGAGGTCGCCGGGCTCAAGGCCGCCCTCGGCTTCCCGGCCGACAAGGCGTTCTTCGTCCCCGCTGACGTGAAGGCCGCCTGCGACACCCGCATCGCCGGAGTGAAGGCCGAAGCCGCCGCCTGGAATGCCAAGCTGGACGCCTGGAAGCAGGCAAACGCCGCCGGCGCCGCGCTGCTGGAACAGCTCACCACCAAGGCCGTTCCCACCAACCTCCTCGCCGAACTGCTCAAAGCCGTTCCGGCCAAGGACGTCGCCACCCGCCAGTCCAGCGGCGACCTCATGCAGAAGGTGGGCGCGCTCGTTCCCGCCCTCAGCGGCGGCTCCGCCGACCTCAACGGCTCCACCAAGACGCACCTCAAGGACGGCGGCGAGTTCACCGCCGACAACCGCGCCGGGCGCAACATCCACTACGGCGTCCGCGAGTTCGCCATGGGCCAGGCCGCCATCGGCATGTCCCTCTACGGCAGTGCCATCCCCTACACCGCGACCTTCGCCGTGTTCAGCGACTTCATGAAGCCCTGCATGCGCCTCGCCGCGCTCCAGGACCAGCAGGTGCTCTTCATCTTCACCCACGACTCCTTCTTCGTGGGCGAGGACGGCCCGACGCACGAGCCGATCGAGCAGTTCCTCATGTGCCGCTCCATCCCGAACATGACCGTCCTGCGCCCCGCCGACTCATTCGAGGCCGCGCACTGCTGGGCCGCCATGCTCGCCAACACCAAGGGCCCGAGCTGCCTTTTCCTCACCCGCCAGAACCTGGAGAACATCCCCGAGGCGCACCGCGGCAGCATCAACGTCGCCAAGGGCGCCTACGTCCTCAGCGAAGACCCCGGCTACGAGGTAATCGTCATCGCCACCGGCTCGGAAGTGATGACCGCCTACCGCTCCGTCGAGGCACTGCGCAAGGAAGGGAAGAAGGTCCGCCTGGTCTCCATGCCGAGCGTCGAACTGTTCCTCAAGCAGGACGCCGCTTACCGCGAGAGCGTGCTCCCCGCCGCCTGCACGAAGCGCGTCACCGTCGAGGCGGGACTGACCCTCGGCTGGGAACGCTTCGCCGGCGACAAGGGGCTGAAGATCGGCCTCGACCACTTCGGCGCCTCCGCCCCGGCCAAGGTCCTCGCCGAGAAATTCGGTCTGACTTCCGAAGCCATCGCCGAAAAAATCCGCAAGTACCTGGCGTGAACCCCTGTTTCCTTCTCCAGGCCGGCACCTCATTTTGCGCACAGCTTGTATGGTTCTGTGCTCCAGCGTCTTCCAGGGCGCGGTTCTGCGCCTCTGCGGGAAAACGTCCGGTGCCGGATTTTTTCAGCCCGCCGGCGCGGAGAGCCAGCGGAGCACGGTGTCGTGGCCGTCGAGCGCGCTGGTGACGATGCCACCCGCGTAACCGCTCCCCTCGCCGACGGGCAGCAGTTCCGGCCAGCCCTCGCAGCCGCCCTGCGGAGTCCGCACGATGCGCACCGGCGAGCTGGTGGTGGTCTCCACGCCGAGCAGCGCGCCGAAGCGGATCCAGCCGGGGATTTTCCGGTCCATGGCGCGCAGCCCCTCGCGCAGGCGCTCCGCTACCTGCGGCGGCAGCAGCGACGCGAAATCCGCAGGCACAACCGGCCGGCGGCTGGATGTGCGGAGTCCGCGCGTGGTGGCGCGCCCCACGGCAAAGTCTGACGCCGTCTGGCCCGGCACGCCGAACGCGCCGCCGCCCATCTCAAAGCAGCGCCGCTCCAGCGCCTCGCGCCAGGCAAAAATGGACTCAATCTGTGCTTCCTGTTGCGTGTTGCGCGTTGCGTGTTGGGGAGCCGCGGCAACCATTTCCTCGGGGGAGACGCTCGTGACCAATCCCGCATTGGTGAACGGCGAATCGCGCCGGCTGTAGGACATCCCGTTGACGCTCACCAACCCGGCCGCCGCCGCGCAGCTCACCACCTCGCCGCCGGGACAGCAGCAGAAGCTGTACGCGCTGGCCGCGCCCGCCGCCACCGGCACCGCCAGGTTGTACGGCGCGTTGCCCAGCACGGCGAGTACCTGCTGGTCTTTGCCGAAAAAATGGCGCGTGACGAACTCCGCCGGGTGCTCCATACGGCAGCCGATGGCCGTCGGTTTCGGCGCGAACGGCACACCGCGCCGCAGCAGCAGGCGCCAGGTGTCGAACGCGGAATGGCCGCAGGCGACGACCAGCGGGTTCGCCGGAATCCAAGTGTCGGAAACCGGTGCGGCGGTATGGCCGTGTGACGGCGGGGCAAGGCTGGGGGCGGTTCGGGGCGCCGCCGCGCCGGAGACAAGGCGTGCTTCCAACGCGCCGCCGGGCGTGCGCCGGATGTCGTCCAGCCGCGTGTTGAAAAGGAACGTCGCCCCGGCGGCAATCAGCCGCTGCCGGAGCCGCGGAAGAAGCTGCACCAGACGGTCGGTGCCGATGTGCGGTTTGGCGTCGTACAAAATCTCCTCCGGTGCGCCACAGGCGGCCAGCTCGCGCAAGATCCGGGTGACGGCCGGATTTTTCGAGCGCGTGTTCAGCTTGCCATCGGAGAACGTCCCCGCGCCACCCTCGCCGAAATACATGTTCGATTCCGGATCCAGCTCGCCCGCGCCCCAGAACCGCTCCACGTCCGGCGCGCGCTCCTCCGCGGGCCGGCCGCGCTCGACGATGACCGGGCGGAGTCCGCATTCCGTGAACGCCAGCGCGGCGAAGAGCCCCGCCGGCCCGGCACCGACGATGACGGGGCGCAGCTCCGCAGCCTGCGGTCGGCGGCCTGTGGAGACGGGAGCGTGGGCGTCCCGCCCGCTTTCGACGGGCATCCTGCCCGGCGCCATCTTTGCCCCCTCCAGCCGCCGCCGAATGGCTTCGATCTGTTCCTGCAGCGCATCCGACTCGTCCGCAAACGATTGCGCGTTCGCCGCGGCCGGCGGCCGGAACCCCTCCGGCGTCTCCACGGCGAGCTGGTATTGGAAGCGCACGTTCTGGTGCTGGCGCGCATCGATGCTCCGGCGCAGAATGCGTACGGAACGAATCTCCTCCGGCTTCAGCCCAAGCCGCGCCGCTGCCGCGCCGCGCAGGTCCGTGTCGAGCACCGAAAGTTCCAGGTTGGTCAGTTCAAACCAGTTGTTCATGCGCCTACCCTATCCGCGGCGGCCATGATTGCAATCTTGTTCCGCATCACGAGGCGGCGGGCGCTGAAGGCGGCACGGCCGTCTTGGCGGGGGCCGGCTCGCCAAACCCGATGCGCAGCAGGGGCCATCCCCATCTTCCACAGCGGTTCCACAGGCCGAACTGCATGCCGGAAAGAGTATTGCAGCGATTGAAAAGGCCGAGCTGCAGGCCTCTTGCATGATCCGCTTTGTTAAAGCACACGCCGACCTGCACGCCGTTCATCGCGCCCGCGCGGTTGATCAGCCCTGAAAGCTGAACCCCGCGCGCCACAGCCTTGCTTTCCGTAAGCACCCCCCCCACTTGCAGGCCGTTCATCCGTTTCGCCCTACTGCCCATCCCCGCAAGTTGAACTCCATGCACCACCCCCCCATTGTCATCGGCAACCACCCCTCCCATCTGCAGGCCGGTAATAGATCCGCCGCTGCCCACACCGCCGATTTGTAGGCCGATGACGTTGCACAAGCTGAAGCATCCGGCGATCTGCACCCCCGCCATGGAACTGCCGCCGTTTGAAAGGGCGGCCACCTGCACTCCCCAGGAATTGCACAGGTTGTTACCCGTGTCCCGGGACCACGTTCCCGGCATGCCGTCGCGGGTGCCATAGTGAGACTCCAAATAATCCGGATTATTCGCAAAGCCTACCTGCAGCCCAAACAGCCTGCTATCCGCCTGATTAATGCATCCCACCTGCACCCCCATGGCCTTTTCTGTCGCGCGGTTTCCCACAAGTCCCGCCTGAAACCCGGTAAGCGATTTTGTGCTGCCTGCGGTAAAGCCTGTTTGCAGGCCGACGACCCGCTCGGACACGGAGCCGACAAACGCATCAACCCCCAGGCCGTACACGGCATATTCCCGCGGGAAGACCTGAAACGGTCCAAAGGCGAGCTGTAACGGGGTCCATCGGGAGGCTGGCGCGGCGTGATCCGGCGGGGGCGCAGGAGGAGCCGCCGCCGGCGTTTTTTCATCGGCGGCCCGCACGCCGGAAACCATTGCAAAAAACGCCACGCAAATCAATCCCAACCGGTTCATGACTTTCTCCTTTTCATGGTTGCATACAAACGCCGGCAGCGGCCAAATACAACAGCGAGGACTCAAACTCCGTCTCGGGTTCTGTGCTTGACGAGGATTTTCCACCCACATGGATTCGCCAGCGTCATAAACCGTCACGACGGTGCAATTCGTCAAAGAGCGCACGCTGTTCCCGCGTCATTTTCTCAAGACCAATCGCCCGTAGCGCCGAGACGGCGGCGCGGGCACAGTATCTCCGCTGCCATGCGGTTAATATTGCCCCTACCGCACGAATATCCCCCGATTCTCCAAGAACCTCGATAATTGCCATGCGGACGGTGTCAGAATTCTCGTTTGCTTGGGGAAGAAGGCGTATCAACGCATCGACGGACGCTGGGGTTCGGATGCGCGCCAATTTGCACGCGGCAGAGAGACGAACGACCCACGAACGGCACTCGAACATACCCAGCAAGATGGGTATTGCCGCATCGCCCATGTCGTCAATTGCCTTCTCTGCCTGATAAGAAACCTTGCCGGAACCTTCGGGGTCGAGGCATCCGTATCGGATCCATTGCTCGGGCGTCAGCGCCGCGGGATCAATGCGGTTGATTGCTTCGGCATCTGTTCTTGCAAGTCCCCACTCCCCTTCTTCATTCCTGTCGGCATCAATCTTGAGCCAATGGAGGAGCGGTTCCAGCGCGCGGACATCACCGAGCTTTCCCAGCGCGATTGCAGCGTGCCGCTTTGCGTCAAGGGCAAATATCCTGCGCATAACATCGTCGGCCCCTGGCGCGACTGCAGCGTGCTGCTCTGCTTGGTCGCTGGGGTGGGACATCAGCGCAAAAAGCGTCTCCACGGCTGGCGCCCCGATGCGAATCAATGACCCCGTCGCCACACCCTTGTATTCACTCCCTGATTTCAGGATGTCGGCCAGAAAGCCGATAGATTGCGGCGTTGGCAGGCTCCCAAGCGCCGTTATGACTTCAACATGCCCGTGCCCATAGTAGGGCGTTCGCCGGTATAGTGAAATCAATTTGTCTACGGCCCTGGCGTCTCCGAGCCCCCCCAATGCCAGTATGGCATGCTCGAGTGCGTATGGATTTAAAGGATAAGGATGCGGATCCTCAACCAGCTTCATAAGGGGTTCCACCGCCTCCGGTCCCAGGCGAACCGCGGCGGCCGATCGGCCTGCGCTCACCAGGAACAATGCCCGCTGGGGTACCGACATGTTGGCTTCGCCTATGGCCTCCAATGCCTTGATGCAGATGTCTCTCTCGACGTTACCCTTCGACAACAATGCCAACAGGGGGTCTATGGCCGCCGAACCGGTTTTGCCGAGAGCCAGCCCCGCTGCCCTACGGACGCTTTCGTCCGAATCTTTCTTCAGGCGGGCGATAAGCACTCCAACCGCCGGCGCACCAAGCCGCCCAAGAACCTTGATGGCAGCCCGACACACGACAACGCGAATAGTTTTGGCAACTTGATGCGGCACGCCAACCCCCTGACACATAGACAGGTCAACCCATTGCCTGAACGCCGGCGCAAAAAGCCGTGCGTTGGAGCGACTATAGCCATCGGCAAGATTGGTTGCAACCTCCGCTCCACGCCAGACCGCCTCCGCACGTACCTAAAGGACGGTTCTTGCGGTGCGGTGCGGGCCGCCCGCCGTTTTCACGGGCGAGATGGGTTACATTACCGCCATCCGATTTCGTGCCGATCGAACCTCCCGGGATTCCCCCATGCTGGCTCCGCAAAAATTGAAGGCGCAGACGCGCGCCGTGATCGAGGCTTCCGCGCTCGTGCTCTGGCAGTGCCTGGTCCGCCGGCAGCCGGCCGACCGCGTGCTGGCGGCGCATCTGCGCGGGCACAAGGAGTTCGGCAGCCGCGACCGCCGGCTGATCAGCGAAACGGTCTACGCGCTCTTCCGCTGGTGGGGCTGGCTGAAACCGCTCGCGCCGGCGCAGTTCATGGCCCGCATGGAGGAAGCCGCCGCCATTGCCGACCCCGCCGCCAACCGGACGCCGCTGGACATCCATGCGGTAATCGGCGGATTCCGCACGGAACAGTGGTCTCCGCTGCTGCTCGGCGCGCTGGTCGTCGAGCACATCGAGGCGCCGGACATGGCGGAATGGTGGGGCGATGCGTGCGGCCTGCGCCTCTCCGACCTCGGGTACTGCGCCGCGCCGCAGCGGCCGGTCACCCGCGCCAACCGTTATTTCGAGGTGCTGGCAAAGTCACAGAAAATGCTCGAGCGAGCGCCGGCCTCCACCGACCTCACCGGCACGCTGAAGCGCGAAATCCGCGCGGTGGCCGGCATGGCGCCGGAACCGGAAGACTCGAAACGGCCCGACCTCGGCCTGCATCAGACCGTCCCGGCCTGGGTCGCGTCCGAGACCGCATTGGAACCGAAAGCGTTCCAGGAGCTGCTGGAGTGGCTCCAGCGCCGGCCGCCGCTGTGGGTGCGGCTCCAGCCTAAAAGCACCGGTGTAGCGGTGGGGCCGTGTGACAGTGTGGCGGTGAACGCCGATGCCGACCGGCAAACGGAAGGGCGGGCATCCTGCCCGGCGATGCATGAATCGAGCGCGAGCGGCGAGCGGCGAGCGCGAACAAGGACGGGAGCGTGGGCGTCCCGCCCGCTTTCGCCGGGCGTCCCGCCCGGCGCGGAAGGGAAGCTGCCGGTGGGGGCACCGGCGCTCCCAGGGAATGCCACGCGCGAAACCATCCTCGCCGAACTGGCGGAGGCGAAGCTTGCGCCGGAGCCGCATCCGCGGCTGGAAAACGCGGCCGCCACGCATAACAACCGCGTCAATTTCTACACGCTGCCCGCCTACAGCGAAGGGCGCGTGGAAATCCAGGACCTCGCCTCGCAGTGCATCGGCACCGTGTGCGCGCCGGCACCGGGCGAACGCTGGTGGGATCCCTGCGCCGGCGCGGGCGGCAAGAGCCTGCTCTTGGCGCAGCTCATGCAGGGCAAGGGCGTCGTGATCGCCTCCGACATCCGCGAGCACAAGCTGGAGGATCTGAAAAAGCGCGCGCGCCGCGGCGGGTTCTTCAACATCACGCCGAAAGCATGGGACGGCAAGCCGCTCCCGGCACGCAAGGCAACCTATGACGGCGTGCTGGTGGACGCGCCCTGCTCCTGCTCCGGCACCTGGCGGCGGAATCCGGCGGCGCGCTGGAGCACGGCCCCGGCCGAGGTTGTGGAGCTTGCGGAGACGCAGCTCCAGATCCTGAAGGCGGCGGCCTCCGGTGTGAAGCCCGGCGGCGTGCTGGTGTACGCGACCTGCTCCTTCTTCAAACGCGAAAACGAGGCCGTGGCCCGCGCCTTTGCGGAGTCCGCGCCGGAGTTCGAGCTGGAACCGTTCCCGCATCCGCTGACAGGCGAACCAACCCCCGGTTTCGCCCAGTTCTGGCCCTGGGAGGGTGACTGCGACGCCATGTTCGCCGCGCGCTTCCGGAGGAAGAAGGCGGCGGCGGCCGGATCGGACTGATCGGTCCAATCAGGCGGATTTTTCCGGAGGTCTTTCATGAACGAACTGGAACTTCCGTTGCCGCGGCGGCTCGAGCTGCACGACCTGGCGGTCGGGGAATGGCTGCGCCTGCAACGCGTGGTCTACCTGGACCATGCGGGGATGACGCGCGACTGGGAGGCGGCAAGCCGCCGGTTCCGCCAGGGCGCGGTGATGGTCATTGCACGGCTGCGCCCCTCCGGGCGCCTCGTGATGGTCCAGCAGTACCGCCCGCCCGCCGATGCGCAGGTTCTGGAGTTCCCCGCCGGCCTGATCGACCCCGGCGAAGACCCGAAGGCAACGGCACTCCGCGAACTGAAGGAGGAAACCGGCTACTCGGGCACGCTGGCCTGGTTCAGCCGCCAGTGCCTGAACTCCCCCGGCATGAGCGGCGAGCATTTCTACACCGCCGTGGTGGAGGTGGACGAGACGCTGCCGGAAAACCGGAACCCGCAGACCGACTGGGACGAGAGCGAAAACATCCGCACCTTCTGCGTGGCCCCGGCGGAGATCCCGGAGTTCCTGCGCGGACGCCAAGATGCCGGCGTACTGTTCGACGGCAAGCTGGCCGGCTATTTTCTCGGCATGGGGATGAGCTGGTAGGATCGGGCGCGAAAAGGACGCACGGCTTCCGCTTACCCGATTGCTTGGCAGACCGTGATGGCGGCGACGCCCACGATGTCGTCGGCGCTGCAGCCGCGGCTGAGATCGTTCACCGGCTTGGCCAGCCCCTGGAGGATCGGGCCGTAGGCGATGGCGCCGGCGAGGCGCTCGGTGAGCTTGTAGGAGATATTGCCGGCCTGGAGGTCGGGGAAGATCAGGATGTTCGCCCTGCCGGCGACCGGGCTGCCCGGCGCCTTGCTCGCGCCGACCTTGGGCACCAGCGCGGCGTCGGCCTGGAGTTCGCCGTCCGCGACGTACGGCAGGCCGAGTTCGGCGATGCGCGCCTTCGTCAGCTCGCACGCCTTGACCATCTTGTCCACCAGCTCATGCTTCGCGCTGCCCTTGGTCGAGAAGGAAAGGAAAGCGATGCGCTGCTCGCCGCCCATCATCGCCTTGTGGCTCTGCGCCGTGGAGATGGCGATGTCCACCAGCTCCTCCGCCGTCGGACAGGGGTTCACGCCGCAGTCGGCGTAAAACAGCACATCCTCGCCGTTTGGCGCCGGCTTCGGCAGGTCCATGATGAAGCAGGAGCTGCCGATCTTGATCCCCTTCGCCGTGCCGAGGCAGTGGAAGGAGGCGCGGAGCATGTCCGGGGTCGAGGCGATGCTACCGGCGACCATGCCGTCGACCAGCCCCTCGGCGAGCATCAGGTTGCCGAAGTAGAGGCGGTTCTCGACGGCCTTCACGGCCTCCGCCATGTCCTTCATTCCCTTGGCCTTGCGGCGCTCGAACAGGTGTGCGGCCAGCTTCTCCGCCAGCGGCTTGTTGGCCAGGTGGTCCATCACCTCGACGTTCAGCCCGTCGAAGCTGACGTTCGCCTTGTCCATGCTCTCCTTCGCCTCCGCCGGCGTGGCAAGCACGATCACCTTGGCGGCGATGCCTTTTTTCGCGATCTTTGCGGCGGCGGCCATGACGCGCGGGTCGTGGCCCTCCGGCAGCACGAGCGTTTTCTTGACGGTGTTGGTCTTGGCGATCAGGCGTTCGAGCAGATTCATGGATTCACGGGCTCCGGCGTTTTGACAGGGAGTTGAGTCTTTGTGTGAAAAATGGTTTTACGCGCCGCGGAGGACACGCACCGTCTCGCGGGCGATCATCAGCTCTTCGTTGGTCGGCATGACCACCGCCTTGAGCGTGCTCTCCGGCGTGCTGATGACACCGGCCTTGCCGCGGACGGCCTTGTGGTTCGCCGCGTTGTCCAGCCTGCAGCCGATGGCTTCCAGGCGGGGGACGATGAGCCCGCGCACGAACTCGCTGTTCTCGCCGATGCCGCCGGTGAAGACCACCGCGTCCGCGCCGCCGAGCAGCGTGTGGTAGGCGCCCACATAAAAGACCAGGCGATGGATGAACATGTCCATCGCCTGTTTCGCCTGGGCCTTGCCCTCCTGCACCGCGTGCTCGAGATCGCGCATGTCGCTGCTGTTGATACCGGCGACGCCGAGGATGCCGCTCTTCTTGTTCAGCAGCGCGTCGATCTCCTCCGTCTTCATGCCGAGCTTGGAGAGGTGGAGCAGGACGCCCGGGTCGATGTCGCCGCAGCGCGTGCCCATCACCAGCCCCATCAGCGGGGTCAGCCCCATGCTCGTGTCGAGCACGTTGCCGCCGTTGATCGCCGCCACGCTGCAACCGTTGCCCAGGTGGCAGGTGATCAGCTTCAGCTTCTCCATCGGCGTCTTCAGGAACTCCGCGGTGGAATTGGCGACGAACTTGTGCGAGGTGCCGTGGAAGCCGTACTTGCGGATGCCGTACTTCGTATAGTATTCATACGGAATGGCGTACAGATAGGATTCCGCCGGCATCGTCTGGTGGAACGCCGTGTCGAACACCGCCACGTTCGGCGTGCCCTTGAACACGTGCTCGCACGCCTCGATGCCGCTCAGGTTGGGCGGGTTGTGCAGCGGCGCCAGCGAGCAGCAGTCGCGGATGATCGCCTTCACCCCTTCGTCCACTTTCACCGGCTGACTCACCTTTTCGCCGCCGTGCACCACGCGGTGGCCGACCGCCTCGACCTCGCACAGGCTCTTCATTACGCCCTGCTCCGGATCCACCAGCTTCTGGCAGATCAACCGCAGCGCGTCGTCGTGGTTCTTGACCGCGATGGTCTCCTGCAGCTTCACCCCGTCGTGCCGCTCATACTTGAGCACCGGCTTGTCCAGCCCGATGCGCTCCACAATCCCCTTGGCGAGAACCTTCTCGTTCTCCATCTTGTACATCTGGAACTTGAGGGACGAACTGCCGGAGTTAAGGACAAGAACTTTCACTGGAGGTGCTCCCAAACGGTTTGCTGCGGAAAAAGCGATGTCTGTTAAAAAAATAACAACAGGGGTGGAGTGGATACTATAGTCAAGGAGGAGGTACTCGCGCAACCGCGCGTAAAGAAAAAATGCGGACTCCGCAAAAAGCGCGCCGGAATTTTCGAAACCCGTGCGGAAGGTGGGCACATTTTACGCAGGCCCGTGGTGCCACGGGCTTACCGGCCGAACCCGTCGCGAGCCCGGTCAACGAACCGGCGGACAAGCGCGGGATCCTTTCCGCCGGAGGCGTCTTCGACGCCGGTATGCACGTCCACGCCCGCCGGCCGGACCGCCGCGATGGCTTCCGCCACGTTGTCCGGCGTTAGGCCACCGGCCAGGATCACCGGCCGTTGCGAACAGCGCACCAGTTCGCGGCTGATGGCCCAGTCGTGCGTCTTCCCGGTCGCACCGCAGGCGCCGGTGGCGGGGTCGAAGGTGTCCGTGATGAAGGCGTCGGCCCAAGGGGCGAACCGTTCCGCGTCCGCCTTCAGTTCCGGCAGGTTTCCGGGGCGCACGACCAGACTCTTGATGAGGGCCAGGCCAGGCCGCATCCGGCGCAGCGCCGCAAATTCCGCGGCGGTGATGGGGCCATGGAGCTGGACGGCCGTGACGCCGAGGGCGTCCGCAAATGCCGCCGTCTCACCCGCGCGGTCGAGGTAGGTGATGAGCACGCTGTCCACGCCGCGCGGCAGACGGCGGACGAGCGCCGCTGCGTCCGCCTCCTCCAAGTCTTCCCGGTGCACGGCCAGGCGCAGGGGGAAGCCGAGGCAGGCGACGCCCTCGCGGAGGAGCATCTCCGCCTCCGCAAGGCCGCGCACGCCGGCGATCTGGATGAGGTTGTGAAAGTTCATGTCGCCGCGCCGGGGTTGTTTGGGAGCCGCATCCGGCCAGAATATGCCGGGTTTTTTCCCGGCGTCAACGTGGCGGGACAAAATGCGGAGCGCACCGTCTGCCGGCCGGGCGTGGAGGTTCCATTTGCAAAGCACCGATGCCGGGGTAAATTAAAGGGTTCAATTCAAAAAAATAGGCAACAAAAAAACTGCCTGAAGAACAGGGACAGGTCACGCATGGACAAGACGCAGAAGCAGACGGTCATGAAAGAGTACGCCCAGGCCGCGAACGACGTCGGTTCGCCGGAGGTCCAGGTGGCGCTTCTGACCACGCGCATCTCCGAAATTTCGGAGCACCTCAAGACGCACAACAAGGACAACAGCTCGCGCCGCGGCCTCGTGTCGATGGTGAACCGCCGCCGCCGCCTGCTGAGCTACCTGAAGAGCGCCTCCACGAAGCGCTATCAGGATCTCATCAAGCGCCTCGAGCTGCGCCACTGATTCCGGTTTCCGCATGCGGCCCGCCGCCGCATTCCCGAACGGGGCGCGGCGGCCGGCCGGTACCGAAGAGTTGAGTTTCACGTCTGCCGGACACGGCGGAATGGAGAGATCGCCTGCAGGGCGGTGTGCCAGAGTGTGGAATTCGGTCGGTATAAGGGGCCGGCTCCGGCCGGCGTTTTATACCGCAATTCCGCATTCGGGAGGGGATGAGCCCTCCCGTACGCGCACACAGCATTCTCCACTCGTGTCGGCAGATGGAATGCCCGGAAGGGCGTTCCGGGTTCCAGGGTACGGCGGCGTGACGCCGGCCCGTCAACACGAGAAATTGGAGAAAAAAGATGAGTTCTGAAATCACCGTCAAGGTTGACCTGGGCAACGACCGCGAGATCACCATTTCCACAGGCAAGCTTGCGAAGCTCGCAGGCGGCGCCGTCACCATCCGCCAGGGCGACACCGTCATGCTGGTCACGGCCTGCAGTGCCGATCCGCGTCCCGGCCTCGACTTCTTCCCCCTTCAGGTGGATTACCGCGAGCGCTTCAGCGCAGCCGGCAAGTTCCCCGGCGGCTATTTCAAGCGCGAAGGCCGTCCCTCCGAGAAGGAAATCCTTACCTCCCGCATGACGGACCGCCCGGCCCGCCCGCTGTTCCCCAAGGGCTTCATCAACGATGTCCAGGTCATGGGCACCTTGATGAGCGCCGACGGTGAAAACGAAGCGGACGTCCTGAGCATCCTCGGCGCCTCCGCCGCGCTGGCCGTCTCCGACATCCCGTTCCACGGTGCGTTCGGCGCCCTGCGCGTCGGCCGCGTCAACGGTCAGTTCATTGCGAACCCGACCCACGACGAGATGAAGAACAGCGACATTGATCTCGTGTACGCCGGCGTCCCCGGCAAGGTGATCATGATCGAAGGCTCCTCCGACGAAATCAACGAGGACGACCTCTCCGCCGCCATGGCCTACGCCGACGGCATCGTCATCAAGCTGGTCGCCGCGATCCAGGAACTGGTCGCCAAGGGCGGCAAGGCGAAGTACGCGCCGAAGCTGGTCCTCGCGCCGGAAGCGGTCATGACCGCCGTTCGCGACTACTGCAACGGCAAGCTTGACGCCGCCCTCCAGATCGTGGACAAGAAGGCGCGCTCCGTCGCGCTCAAGGTCGTGTTCGATGCCATGGTTGCCGAGCTCACGCCGAAGTTCACCGTTGACGGCGCCGTCGCCCCGAGCTTCAAGGGTGCCTTCGAGGAAATCACCGAGACGACTATCCGCCAGTTGATCCTCGACAAGGGTGCCCGCCAGGACGGCCGCTCGTTGCAGGATCTCCGCGCGATCTCCGCCGAAGTCGGCGTTCTCCCCCGCGTCCACGGCAGCGCCCTCTTCAGCCGCGGCGAGACGCAGTCAATCGTCACCGTCACGCTCGGCGCCGAAAAGGAATCGCAGGATTCCGATGGCATCACCGGCGGCGCGACCACCAAGAAATTCATGCTCCACTACAACTTCCCGAACTTCAGCGTCGGCGAGTGCGGACGCATCAGCGGCCCGGGCCGCCGCGAGATCGGCCACGGCGCGCTCGCCGAACGCTGCGTCGCCGGCATGATTCCCGCCGACTTCCCGTACGCCGTCCGCTGCGTGTCCGACATCCTCGGCTCCAACGGTTCCTCCTCGATGGCTTCCGTCTGCGGCGCGACCCTCGCGCTGATGGACGCCGGCGTGCCGCTGAAGAAGCCGGTTGCCGGCATCTCCGTCGGCCTGGTGACCAGCGCCGACAACAGCCGTCGCGTCTTCCTCACCGACATCCTCGGCTCCGAAGATCACTACGGCGACATGGACTTCAAGATTGCCGGCACCCGTGACGGCATCACCGGCTTCCAGCTCGACCTCAAGATCGCCGGCATCGACCTCAAGGGGATGCGCGAAGCCATGGACCAGAACAAGGTCGCCCGCGCCAAGATCCTCGCGATCATGGACGGCGTCCTCTCCGCGCCGCGCGCCGAGATGAACCAGCACGCGCCGAAGATCACCTCCGTCCGCATCAACCCCGAGAAGATCGGCGCGCTGATCGGCCCCGGTGGCAAGCACATCAAGGGCATCACGGAACGCACCGGCGCGCAGATCGACATCCACGAAGACGGCACCGTCAACGTGTTCGCCGCCAACGCCGAAATTCTGGAGAAGACCATCGCCGAGATCCACTCCTTCACGGCTGAAGCCGAGATTGGCAAGATCTACAAGGGCAAAGTCACCTCCGTCAAGGAATTCGGCGCCTTCGTCGAAATCATGCCGGGAGTCGAGGGTCTGGTGCACATCTCCGAGCTGGCCGACTACCGCGTGAACAAGGTTGAGGACATCTGCAAGATGGGCGACGCCATCACGGTCAAGGTCATCGATATCGACGACCGCGGCCGCGTCCGCCTCAGCCGCAAGCAGGCGCTCGCCGACGTGTGAAGAACCATCCTCCCGCAGAGGCGCAGGGCCGCGCGGGGGGATCCATTTTGACCGGCGCGCCGCGTGGCGCGCACGGTGAACCGCTGGTCCGGGGGCAGCCCCGGCCGACAACAAGCCGGGTACACAAGCCCTGGCGAGAAGAGCAAGGACAGAGAAAAACATGAAGCCCGAAATCCATCCGACCTACGTTGAATGCAAGGTTGTCTGCGCCTGCGGCGCCACCTTCACCACCAAGTCGACCAAGCCCGAATTCCACACCGGCATCTGCTCCAAGTGCCACCCGTTCTACACCGGCAAGCAGAAACTGCTGGATACCGAAGGCCGCGTCGACCGTTTCCGCCGCAAGTACGCGACAAAGCCCGCCGCCAAGGCCGAATAACGGCCGGCGCCCGCGCGGGCGTCTGCCAGAAAACACTGTGTATGCAGCAAGGCCGGGGAGGCATCATCCCCGGCCTTGTCGTTTTCGGGCGCGGAGCCGGGCTGCAAGGGCGGGACGGCGGGCGTCCCCGCCGACGACCCGGAGGAAGCCCACTCCCGGCTCCGCCACGCCCCAGAACGCGCACGGGGGCGGTCAGCCGGCAAGGCCGGATCGCCATTTTCATGAAAGATGCGGGCTATTTCCCCGCGCCCAGGCTCGTCCGTCCATCGGCGGAGCGGTCCCTCAGGTCGAGCATGAACAGCTCGCCTATGAATTCCGGCGTGGCCTGGAAGCGCAGGAAGTCCAGCATCTTGGGCTGGAAATATTTCTGCCGCGCATGGCGCACGGTCAGGAAATAGCTCTGCGCATAGCGCCGGTAGAATTCACGCCGGCCGGTGCGCGCATCCACGATCTCCACCTCCCAGTCCAGGCGCGCCTCCAGTGTCAGGCAGCGGATCCAGTACTGGGGGACGAGGGGGCCGAGGAGCACCACCCAGACGTAACGGGCGTTGCCGCCGCGCAGGATGGTGCGGTAGTCGTGGATCCGGCTGATTAGGAGATGATCCGCGCCGCGGGAGACGGCCTCTTCCGGCGTTGACGCGGTGCAGACTCCCCGGCAGAAGTTGCCGTAGGAGGAGCCCAGCGTCACGCACAGCATCATGGCGATGTCCTTGGGCGCGTCGGCGCTGGCCATCACGGCTCCGCGACCGTCCAACAGGCGCCTGTACCACGGATATTCCGGCTGTAGGTTGTCAGGCTGGAGGCAGTCGTCGATGACGGGCGGAAGGATGGCGAGGCGGTAGGGTTCCGGCTCCGCAAGCGGGACGAGCCGGCGGAGGGGGGTGTCCTGCGTGGTGGCGCATCCGGAAACGGTGAAGGCCGCCAGCAGAATCCAAAGAATTCGTGCGGCGGCCTTCATCTGTTGGATGCCCATCCGGTCGTTCTGTCGGGCCGTCCGGGTCATGCAGTCAAGCTTACTTGTGCTCGACGACGATGCTGTTGTCGGCCGGAAGCACCACGATCACCGCACGGCGGTTTTGGCGCTGGCCTTCCTTGGCCGCATTGTCGGCGACCGGGCGGAACTCGCCGCAGGCAAGAGCGGAAAGCCGCTCGCCGGAGACACCCTTGTCGCTCATGAAATGCTCCAGCACCTGGGAGGAGCGGGCGTAGGAGAGTTCCCAGTTGTTCTTCCACTTGGAGTGGATGATGGGCTGGTTGTCGGTGTGCCCCTCGATCATGATCTTGCGGTCGGCATAGCTCTTCTGGATCATTTCCAGGACGCTGTCCAGGACGGTGACGCCCTCGGGCTTGAGGTCCGCCTTGCCGGAGTCGAACAGGATTTCGTTGAGGACGGTGAAGCGGATCTGGCCGTCTTTGACCTCAACCTTGACCTGGTCGTTGGTGGCGGGTTTTTCCGCCAGCTTTTTGGCGAGTTCCGCCTGGAGCTGCGCGTTGTCGGAGAGCGCCTTGTTGAGCGCGCCTTCGAGCGTGGCGTTCTTGTCGAGCAGGCCTTCCATGGCCACCGGATCCTTCGTCTCGTTGAGCGCGTCGCCGATGAGGGCTCCGGCCAAGCCGCCGGCGGCCGCACCGATGAGGCCGGCCTGATAGGGGTTCGCCACATGGCAGGTGTTCTGGGTCGCGAGATCGCCGACGATGAAGCCGGCACCGGCGCCGACCGCCGCGCCTTTTTGCGTCGAGGTGCAACCCGCCGCCATGCCCGCCACCACAAGACCCGTCAGTGCTGCTTTCCAGTTCATTTGTCGATCCTTTTTTCTTGAAACTGTTAAAAGTTTTCCCTGCAATGGGAACGGAAGCTCCCGCGCAGTCTGTTTATGTGAGTACAGTAGACGGGGTGACAGTGAAATGCAAGGCATATTTCCGGTTTTCTTTGCCGGAAAAACGGTTGCGCCGGAGCCATGCCCACCGGATGTTTTTTTGCGGCGCCGCCCGGAGGGGCGGGAGGGCGGACCATCAGGCACCGACCCTCCCCCACGGAAACCGCATGAGCCGGCTCGCGCCGGACTGCAAAGGCACGCTTATCAAAGCGTGAATCCGCCTCACTCCATGCGGGCCTGTTCGTACTTGGGCGCCAACAGGTGGTTGATGCCGAAGGCGGCGAGATAGGCGAAGGCGCAGAAGGTGAAGAGGATGGCGTAGCCGGCGGTCTCGTTCCCCAGTAGCCTGTAATGGTCGAGCAGCACCCCGGTCACCAGCGGGAACACGATGCCGCCGGCAGAACCGGCCATGCCGCCAAGGCCGACCACGGAGGCAACCGCCTTCTTCGGGAACATGTCGGAAACCGTTGTGAACAGATTCGCCGACCATGCTTGGTGCGAAGCGCCGGCCAGTCCGATGAGCAACACGGCAATCCAGAAGAGGGCGTTGTCGCGCGCACAGTCCGCCAGCGCCTGCTTGATCTTTTCCGCCTCCGCGACGCCGACGGCCAGGATGAATGCATCGGCCGAAGAGCATGGCTTCGTCTCGAATGTCTTTTTCACGCCCGCCTCCAAGTCGTCGGGGAGCAGTCCTCCGGCGGCGGCCAGGCAGGCGTCCAGCGTCGCGCACGCCTTCCCCGTCAACGCCTGCCGCAGCGCCGTCTTCCGCTCCGGATTGATGAGCGCGCCGGCGTCCCGCAGAAACTCCTCGATCGAGCCGTAACTCCTGCCGTCCAGCGGCCGGAGGTCGGCGGCGACGGCGGCGTCCACCGGATGAAAGCTTTTCGCCTTGCGGGCCTTGCCGTCCACGGTCACGGTCTTCTCGACGGTGTACTTGCCGGTCTTCATCTTCTCGAAGAAGCGCGCGTCCACGTTGAACCGGCCGAAATGGGTCACGAACATGACCGGCACCACGCACAGCGCGAAGACGACCATGCCGGTCTTGCGGGCGCGGGTCACGCTCCAGCCACGCGCGGCAAGATGCCCGGTAATCCAGCCGCCGAAGATGCTGAGCACGGTGATGATGCCGTAGATGGTGACGAGCAGCGGCCAGCTGTTCTTGATGTCGAGCAGGAGCGTCGTCTTGAAGTAATCCGGAAGCCAGATCAGGAAAAACCACCAGACCGGATCGGTGAGAAGCTTGGCGATGATGAACGACCAGGTCTGCCGGTAGCCGAGCAGATGGAACCAGCGCAGCTTTGCCGTCCGGCTCCCCTCCTCCCGGTCGCTGAGGATCTGCTCCATCTCCGCCTTGCTGACGGACGGGTGCTTTTCCGGCACGTTGTACATCCGGATCCAGAATCCAAGCCAGACAAAGCCGGCTAGGCCGGCGACGATGAACGGCATGCTCCAGTCAAACGTAATCGCCAGCAGCGGCACCACCGCCGGCGCCAGCAGCGCGCCCACGTTCGCCCCAGAGTTGAACAGGCTTGTGGCGAACGCGCGCTCGCGCTTCGGGAACCATTGCGCCACCCCCTTGACCGCCGCCGGGAAATTGCCCGCCTCCGCCAGCCCCAGCAGCACGCGGCAGAGGCCGAACGCCGCCACCGACAGCGCCGTCAGCCCGAACACCCGCCCGCCGATCTGCATGGAGGCGTTCTCCGGCAGCAGACGCACCAGCGCGTGCGCCATCGCCGCCAAGCTCCAGCCGACCATCGACACGGCGTACCCGACCTTCACGCCGAAGCGGTCCACAAACCAGCCGAAAAACAGCAGCCCCGCGCCATAGGCGACCTGAAACGCCGAGTTCAGCAGACCGAAATCCGTCTTCGTCCAGCCGTACTGCGCATCCAAAAACTCCTTGACCAGCGACAGTATCTGCCGGTCGATGTAGTTGACCGTCGTCGCAAAAAAAAGCAGCGCGCAGATGACCCAGCGGTAGTTGTTCTTGAACATGGTGCGGATCCTTGTTCCGTGTTGAAAAATCATGGGGCCTTTTTGCCGTGCCGCCCGAGCCGGACGGGGTGTCATGCCCCGGCCTTGCGTTGTAAGGTGAACCAAACCACGGCCAGTTCCAAGCCGAGCCGTATTTGCATGACCGCTGGCACCGCAGTAACGCGGCTCATTCCTGACCGCGTTTGCTGGCATTGCCGTGGGGCGTGGCATTAATCCCGCAAACACCTCATGGGACTCCTTATTTTTAAGCCGATTCCAATGCCGGCGCCCTCAGCGCGGGCAGGAATGAGCCGCGTTACTGGACACCAAGCGTATTTCCTTATCCGAATCGTTTGTCCCTTCGCCTCACACCGCAGGGCCGGGGGGGGGGAGCGCCCTCCCACGGCCGCCTCGTTCATCACACACCCGAATACGCGAGGAACCCGCCGTCCACCGGGATGACGATGCCGGTCACGAACGACGCCTCATCGGACACCAGATAGTTCAGCGCGCCGCACAGCTCCTTCGGATCACCGAAACGGTGCATCGGCGTCTTGTTGATCACCTTCTGACCGCGAGGCGTCAGCGTCTTCCCGTCCGGCTCTAGCATCAGGAAGCGGTTCTGCTGGGTGATGAAGAACCCCGGCGCGATTGCGTTCACGCGGATGCCGACCGGCGCCAGGTGCACCGCCAGCCAGCGCGTGAAATTCTCGACGGACGCCTTCGCCGCGGAGTACGCAGCGACCTTGGTCAGCGGCTGCGTCGCCGACATCGAGGAGATGTTGATCACGCTGCCGCCGGTCTTCAGCATCGCCTGGCAGAACACCTGGCTTGGAAGCAGGCTACCGATGAAGTTCAGTTTGTTGACGAACTCGAACCCGGCCAAGTCCAGCCCGAAGAAGGAATCCTCCAGCGTCGTCCCCTCCGTGAACTGTTCGGCCGGACAGGTGCCTTTCGGATGATTGCCGCCGGCGCCGTTGACCAGGATGTCGATCCGCCCCCACTGCGCCAGAATCTTCTCCCGCGCCGCCTCAAGCGACGCGCGCTCCAAGACATTGGCCTTGACCGTCATGGTTTCCGTCAACCCCTTCTCCGCCAGCACATTCTGGAATGACTTCGCGCCATCCTCGTTCAGATCGGCGAGCACAACCCTGGCCCCGTCCCGCAGCAGCGACTCCGCCATCACCGAGCAGAGAGCGCCCGCCGCACCCGTCACCACCGCCACCTTGCCTTCAAGCCTGCGCATGCCGTTTATTCCTTATGGTTTGTGGTTCACGGCTTTAGCGTGCCGCCCCCGCGCGGCTCCCGCCATTATTCCGCGAAAAATCCGAAGTGGCTCCGGGCGTTGCGGTAGCAGATGTCCCCGACCATCTTTCCGGCGAGCTTCATGTCGTCCGGGATTCGGCCGCGGGCCATGTCGCCGCCGAGGATGTTGCAGAGCAGGCGTCGGAAGTAGTCATGCCGCACATACGACAGGAACGAGCGGCTGTCGGTGAGCATGCCGACGAACCGGCTTAGCAGTCCGAGTTGCGAGAGCGCCTCAATCTGCCGCGTCATCCCATCCGCCTGGTCCAGAAACCACCAGGCGCTGCCGAACTGCATCTTGCCCGCCGCCGCGCCGTCCTGGAAATCGCCGCACATCGTCGCCACCATCTCGTTGTCACGCGGATTCGCGTTGTAGATGATTGTCTTCGGCAGCTTCCCGATGCGGTCGAGCCGGTCGAAATGCCGCGCCAGCCCCGCGCCAGCCGCCCAGTCGCCGATCGAATCGCAGCCGATGTCCGCCCCGGCCGCCGCGAACAGGCGGCTGTTGTTGTTCCGGAGGATACCGTAATGCACCTGCATCGTCCAGCCCCGTTCCGCGTCCATCACCGCCAGCTCGTGCAGCATGAACGCCTGGAACTGGAACGCCTCCGCCTCCGTGACCGGCTTCCCGGCGCGCACCTTTGCAAAGATCGCGGCCGCCTTGCCGCCCGTGCACTCCGCGTCGGGGATGAAGCAGACGCCGCGGTCGGAGAGCCGGCAGCCCGCCGCATGGAAATAGTCGTGCCGCTTGCAGAGCGCACCCAAAAAGCCCTGCAGGTTGCGAATCTCGCAGCCAGCCGCCTCCGCAAGCCCGTCCGTCCAGGCGTTGAACATCGCGCCATTCCCCATCGCCCAGCATTTGTCCGGACGCCATGTCGGCCGTACCTGGGTGGTGAAGGGTGTTTTCGCCTCTCCCCGTTTCAAATCCCCAGTTTCTAATTTCTGTTCCGCGGCAATCGCCCTGTGGTGCTCAAGCGAATCCGCCGGATCGTCCGTGGTGCAGACGACTTCGACCTTCGACTTCATCATCAGCCCGCGGGCGGAAAACTCCGGGGTGCGGACGGTTTTGCAGGTGTCGTCCCAGATTGAGTCCGCCGTCTCCGGTGAGAGCAGGCGGTCGGAAATGCCGAAGTACGCCTTCAGTTCCATGTGCGACCAGTGGTAGAGCGGATTCCGCAACGCCTGCGGCATCAGTTCCGCGTACTTGTCGAACTTCTCGCGGTCGGATGCGTTGCCGGTGCAGAAACGCTCCCCGATCCCCGCGGTGCGCATCTGCCGCCACTTGTAATGGTCGCCTGCAAGCCAGACCTGGGCGATGTTGTCCCAGCGCCGGTCCAGCGCGATCTCCGCAGGATTCAGATGGCAGTGATAATCAATGACCGGCAACCCCGCCGCAAAGCCATGGTACAGCTCCCGCGACTGCGCCGTCTCCAGTAGAAAATTCTCCGTGATGAAGATGTCGGGCATGATGGCCTGTGTCCTGATTTTAGTTTCCGCTTCCCGCCTTGCCGGACACTGCCGCCGGAGCACCCCGCACGCTTATCGGCCGGCAGTCATTCCTGGTCGTCCCCGAAATTCCCCTTGTGCGACCACAGGCCGAGCGCGGGGTTGCTGATGTAGAAGATATTCTCGCCGCTGACGTCGTTAAGGCCGTCCTTCAGCAGCCGGGGGTTGTAGCGGGAGCACATCATCGCAAAGTCCGCATATTGGAATCCGACCGCCTCAATCTCCTCCCGCGTCAGACGCCCCGGGCAATAGGTGATGGTGAAACGCCCCTCGCTGGAGCCGTGGATGAAATGCGCGGCGGCGGAAAGGTTGTTGCGGAGGTCGGCGTTCTCCACGACGCGCTTCAGCGTGTTCGGCGTGCCCTTGTAGCCGTAGCGGCGGATCAGGCGGTCAATCTCCCTGTCCTCGCCGAATTCCCGGATCCCCGGCGCCAAAATGACCAGCTCCCCGCCGTCAGCGATGGCCATGCGCGTGCGGTAGATGGCCTTGTTGCCGACCCAGGTGGAACGGAACTCCGCCGGATCCAGCCAGGTCACGACCTTCTTCAGCGGCTCATCGAGCAGCGTGATGTTGACCTTCCGGCAGAGGTCGCACGCCTCCGCGAACATCATGTCGCCGATGCCCGCATAATAGCCACGCATCTTCATGCGCCCCTCCGCATGGTCGCGCTCCATGACGGTGAGGATGTAGCGGAGCGGCACGCCGCCGAGGAACTTCTCCGCGCCGTAGCTCAGCAGCCGCCGCACGGGCGTGTCGGCGCGCCCGAGCGCCTTCTCCATGTTGCAGACCGCACCGAGGAAGTGCGACTTGTTGATGATGTCCGGGCCGCCGGCACCGACTAGGACGTTCTTGGTGTAATTCGCCATGCCAACCACTTCATGCGGAACAACCTGGCCGATGGACAACACCAGGTCATAACCGTTGAAGAGGATCTTGCTGACTTCGACCTGCACCTCGTAGTCCACCAGACCGCCAGACCACTCCTTGAGCTTCTCGCCGGGAATGGCGCCGCACGGGACGACGCCGTTGCGCCAGTCATGCACCAGAAAACTGTTCGCGGGGATCTCCTTGCCGAACATCATCCGCAGCTCGGACGGGCGCATCGGCACGTGCGTCCCGATTGCGGGCATGATGTCCACCCGCGCACCTTGGGCGGATAGCAGGCGGTAGGCAATCGCCGTGATGGGACCGGCCATTGAATTCAACCGCGTGTGGTCGGGCGGCAGTAGAAGCACCCGGCGGAGCTTCGCCCCGCCGCACGCCTCCAGCGTCCGCTCCACCAGCGCCTCAAGCTCCGCCGCCTGAATGTCGCACGTCCTGCCAGCACGTTTGATTGTCGCCGCCATGGGAAGACCTTTCTGCATTGCTGCACGGCCGTGAGGATCCCCCCTCACCCAAGGCATCTGTTATACGATGTATGTGGTTGCTGTTGTGTTGCCGCCGAGACGGCACCAGTCGGTGTGGAAGAACTTGCCGCGCGGCTTGTCGGTGCGCTCGTAGGTGTGCGCGCCGAAGTAGTCGCGCTGCGCCTGGAGCAGATTCGCGGGAAGACGCGCCGTGCGGTAGCCGTCGAAGTACGCCAGCGCGGAGCTGAACGCCGGGGTCGGCACGCCGTGCTCGACCGCCCTGCACAGGCACCGACGCCAGGCGGCCTGGCTGCGCTCAACCGCCGCCTTGAAGTAGCCGTCCAGTAGCAGGTTCGCCAGCGCGGGGTTCTTGTCGAACGCCGCCTTGATCTCGCCCAGGAAGCGGGCGCGGATGATGCAGCCGCCGCGCCACATCAGCGCAATCGAGCCGTAGTCGAGCGCCCACTTCTGCTCGGCCGCAGCGGCGCGCATGAGCTGGAACCCTTGCGCGTAAGAACAGATCTTTGAGGCGAACAACGCCTGGCGCACATCCTCGATGAACACCGCCTTGTCACCGGTGAACGTCGCCTGCGGTCCGGAAAGCTCTTTGCTCGCCGCGACGCGCTCCTCCTTCATCGCCGACATGCAGCGGGCGAACACCGCCTCCGCCACGGTCGGACCGGCCACACCATAGTCCAGCGCCGCAACGCTCGTCCACTTGCCGGTGCCCTTCTGGCCAGCGGTGTCGAGGATGATGTCCACGACGTGCTTGCCGGTCTCCGGATCCTTCTCTTTCAGGATGTCGCGCGTGATCTGGATCAGGTAGGAGTCCAGCTCGCCCTCGTTCCATTTGGTGAACACGTCGAGCAGTTCCTCGTTCGTCAGTCCGGCCACGTCCTTGAGCAGCATGTAGGCTTCGCAGATCATCTGCATGTCGCCGTACTCGATGCCGTTGTGGACCATCTTCACGAAATGCCCGGCACCATCCGTGCCAACCCAGTCACAGCACGGCACGCCGCCTCCGACCTTGGCGGAGACCGCCTGGAAGATCGGCTTCACGTGCGGCCAGGCGGCAACGGAGCCGCCGGGCATGATGGACGGCCCCTTGAGCGCGCCCTCCTCGCCGCCGGAAACGCCGGTGCCAATGAAGAGCAATCCCTTGGACTCCACATGCTTAGCGCGGCTGATGGTGTCGGGATAGTGGCTGTTGCCGCCGTCAATGATGATGTCGCCCGGCTCCAGGCACGGGATGATCTGCTCGATGCAGGCGTCGACCGCGCTGCCCGCCTTGACCAGCATCATGATCTTGCGCGGACGCTTCAGCGCGGCGCAGAGGTCGGCCACCGTCTTGCAGCCGACGATCTTCTTGCCCTTGCCGCGGCCGGCGACGAACGCCTCCATCTTGTCCACTGTACGGTTGTACACCGCGACCGTGAACCCGTGGCTCTCCATGTTCAGGACGAGGTTTTCCCCCATGACGGCCAGCCCGATCATGGCGATGTCTGCGGTTGCGTTCGGCGCGCTCATTTATCTTCCTTGCTTCCTGCGGGTTGTTGTTGGTGTTGATTCTGCTGTCAGTTTGTTGTCCCGAGCTTCAGCCGGGAGTCGGGTTGTCTTCAACTTGTGGATGGGCGGAGTTCTTCTTTCGTGACGCGTTTTCCGCAACCCCAGGGCTGCCATCCACAGCCCCGTTGGGGTAAAAACCAGGCACCAGTTCCTGCTCTTTGCGCTCTTGGCGTTCTTGGCGGTTAAACCTTTTCCCAATGCGGCTTCTCCGGCAGTGCCTGGTCGAAGTCGGCGATCAGTTTCTGCTGGTACTCGCCGGCGAAGGTGCCGGCGAAGAAGCGCTTGAGCCCGTTGTCGCGCAGCTCGGCCCACGACTCGTCCTCACGTCCGGGAATGACCGGAAAGAAGAGCGCATCAGAGCCCTTCGCCGCCTTCTGGTCGCCCGGCGCGTCGCCGACCATCAGCACATGCCCCGGTTCGTACTTGCCGGCCGTGGCGAGCTTCAGGTGTTCGGTCTTCGTGCCGTGCTCCTGGCCGGCGATCATGTGCAGGAAATGCTCCATCTTGTTCTCTTTCCACTCCCGGGTCAGCGCCTCGAGCGGCGTCTGCGAAACCACGATCATGTCGGCCTTGACCTTGCCCGCCTCCAGCACCTCGCGCACGCCGGGGAACGGCCCGATGCCGTGCACCAGATCCTCGATGCGCTGGTTAACTTCCACGCTCCAGGCCAGCAAGGCCTTCAGCTCCGCATCGCCCGTCTCCGCAACCCTTGCCTTGAGCGCCGGGTTCCCGAGCTTCGTTTCCTCCTTGATCCAGGCGTCCATCTGCGACCACGCCGCCGTCTTCACGCCGCGCCCGGCGAACACCGGCCAGGCATGCATCAGCTCCAGCGCGCGCTGGACCGCCAGGAAACGGTTGCATCCGCGATCCTTGCTGTAGAGGTTGACGAACTCCCACACGTCGCGGGCGTGCTTGCTCGCCGCCTGCATGTGGAAATGCTTGATGAACGCCGGGCAAAAGCACTCCTTCTGCTTGATCTCCATCGTGTCGAACACGCACCCGTCACTGTCGAACCCGATGAAAAAATCGTGCTCCTTCGGCAGTTCCCTGAGCTGCTGCTGGTAGTCCATGATCATCTCCGTTTAAAAAAGAATTTCAGACAGGATTGCAGGATCTTCAGGATTTGCAGGATGGTTTCAGCTAAAAAGGCGTTTATCCTGTCGATCCTGTAAATCCTGCAATCCTGTCTGAAAATGCACCGTTCTTACGCCTTCTTCCGGCTGTCCTGCGGGATGTAGGCCGGGAGTTTCTTGTCGGCGAAGAGCGGCTTGAACTGGGTGAAGCGCTGGCGGCCGTTGAGGACCGGCACGCTCGGCCAGTCCTCGCCGACCAGCGGCTTGGCGTAGGCGACGAACTCGTCCGTCACATCCGACATGCACGGCGTGATCCACTTCGCCGGAAAGAAACGCTCCGAGTTCGCCACCAGTTCCAGCGGCACCTTGTCGTAGCGCACCTGATAAATCAGTCCCGGCTCGCGCAGGATGGTGGACATGTAGCCGCCCTGCCCCTCCATCGCCAGAAGCACCGCCTTCTGCCCGACGCGGTGCGCCTCGTCGAGATCCGGCACCGACGCGTAGATCGCCGTCGCGCGCTGGTCCGTGCCCGAGGTCTGTCCGCGCGCCGCGCCGGCCGCCTTGATCCCGTTCGCATTCAGGTAGTTGACCAGCGCCTGCTGGACCGTCATCTGGCTCGCGCCGAACTGCGCGTGGCCGAACTTGTCGCGGGAGAAACCCAGGTCGCCCACGTCGCAACCCTCGCCGACCACCACCACCGCGCGGCCGCGCTTCGCGACCATCTCGTTGACCTTTTCCGCCATCTCCGGCAGCTTCAGCCCGGCCTCGGCCAGGAAAATCAGCAGCGGCATCTCGCGCTTCGGGTCGGCCAGGCGTGCCGCGGCCGGGATAAAGCCGATCTTGCGTCCCATCGCCTGGAGCACCAGCACCGGATCGGCCGGGTGCGAACCGCGGTTCTCCTCCTCGGCATTCATCACCGTCTGCATCCAGTAGCGCGCCACGGAGCCGAAGCCCGGCGTGTGGTCGATGATCTTGAACTCGCTGTCGCCGACATCGTTGTCAATCGTCTTCGGCACGCCGATGCCCAGCACGTCCAAGCCGCGCTCCTGCGCGAGCTTTGCGAGCTTGTTGGCGGTGTCCATGGAATCGTTGCCGCCGTTATAGAGGAAGTAGCCGATGTTGTGCGCCCTCAGCACCTCGATGACGCGCCCAAAGTCCTCTTTCTGGTTCGCCTTGATCTTGTAGCGGCAGGTGCCGATCGCGCCGGCGGCCGGCGTGTTGCGCAGCAGCGCGATTTCGTCCTCCGGCTGCGCGGAGAGGTCCAGCAGCTCCTCCTTCAGCACCCCCTCGATGCCGTGCCAGCCGGCATAGACCGTGCCGATCCTGTCCGGAAAACAGCGCGCCGCGTCAATCACCCCGCGCAGCGAGCTGTTGATCACCGGCGACGGCCCGCCGGACTGTGCGATGAGAAGATTTTTTGCGGGCATGGCGCGCGGCTCCCCTGAAAATTCGGTGCGGGACAAAAAACATTCATCATTGGTAAAGAAGATAACCCGTGGGCGGGAGCAGCACAACGGAAATTTTCCGAAAAAGTGTTGAAAAATGCGAACTCACCGGGCATTGTATCGGACAGCAGCCCATGGCGGCGCGGAGGTTCCCATGCCGGTCAAAATGAAAAACGTTCTGATCGCCCTCGAGTTTTACCGCGGGCCGCTGTTCGAGGGAATCGCGGAATATGCGCGCGCCCACAACTGGCACCTGTCGCTGGACATGCTGGCAAACCCCGCCAACATCCCTTGGGGCTGGGACGGCGACGGCATCCTGACCATGCTGGTCCGCGACGACACCAAGCTGATCCGGTTCCTGCGGGAATGCGGCAAGCCGACGGTCAACCTCGAGGGGCGCCACCTCACCACCTCCTACCCCCGCGTGCTCAGCGACACGCGCGCGGCCGCCACGATGGCGTTCGACTATTTTCGCAGCAAGGGGTTCACCCGCTTCGCGTTCTACGGCTACGAACAGTCGGTCCGCGGACGCGACTTCGCCGCGGTGGTGCGGGAAAACGGCTACGGCTGCGGCATCTTGCACGAGACCGCCGCCTCCTGGCGCGAGGAGCTGGCCGCCGTCCGGAAATGGCTCAAGGCGCAACCGAAACCGCTGGCTGTCTTCTGCTGGACCGACTTCGCCGGCGCCCGTTTCATCGACATGGCGCACAGCCTGGGCTTCCGCATCCCGGACGAGATTGCGGTGCTCGGCATGGACAACGAGGAACTGATTTGTGACTGCGCAGCCGTGCGCCTCTCCAGCATCCGCACCGACATCCAGACCGTCGGCTATCTCGGCGCCGCCAAGCTCGACCTTATCCTGAACGGTCAGACGCCGGAAAAGGAGAGCCGCCTCATTCCGCCGCGCGAGATCGTGGAACGCGCCAGCACCGACACAATGGCGGCCGGCTCGCCGCTCGTCGCCCACGCCGTGCGCCTCATGCAGGAGCGTCACGGCTCCGGCATCAACGTCGCCGGAATCGTCGCCGCCTGCGGGATCTCGCGGCGCGGCCTGGAGAAGGCGTTCCTGGCCGGCCTGGGCATGACGCCGCACGACGCCCTTCTGAAAATCCGCATGGACCGCGCCAGGATCCTGCTCCGCGACGGGGACAGCAAGGTCGCCGCCGTCGCCGCGCAGGTCGGCATCGGTGACGCCAAGCACTTCTCCGCACTTTTCCGCCAGGCATCCGGACTCTCCCCGCGCGCCTACCGCCGGACCTGGGAGACGCCCGCCCCGGCCGGCTGCGCCAAGGAGGCGTAGCCCCGGACATTCAGGATGCCGGACGGACGGCGGTTCAGACCACGCCGAGTGCCCTGCCGACCTTGGTAAAGGCGGCGATGGCGAAGTCGAGATCCTCCCGGGTGAAGGCGGCGGACATCTGGATGCGGATGCGCGCGGTATCCTTGGGCACAACGGGATAGGAGAAGCCGACGACGTACACGCCCTCGGCCAGCAGCCGCTCCGCCATCCCGCCGGCGAGCTTGGCGTCGCCGAGCATCAGCGGGACGATCGGGTGCGCGCCCGGACGAATCTTGAACCCGGCCTTCGTCATCCCTTCGCGGAAATAGACCGTGTTCGCCGCGAGCCTGTCCGTCAGCTCCGAGGAGCCCTGGAGCATGTCGAGCGCGGCGATGGAGGCGGCGGCGACGCCCGGCGGCAGCGTGTTCGAGAACAGGTAGGGGCGCGAGCGCTGGCGCAGCAGCTCAATCAGCTCGGCGCGGCCGCTGGTGTAGCCGCCGGAGGCACCGCCGAGAGCCTTGCCGAAGGTGCCGGTGAAGATGTCCACGCGGCCGAGGACGCCGTTGAATTCCGCGCTGCCGCGGCCGGTCTTCCCGCAGGCGCCAACGGCATGCGAGTCGTCCACCATCACCAGGGCGCCGTATTTCTCGGCGAGATCGCAGACCGCCTTGAGGTTGGCGATGGTGCCGTCCATGGAAAAGACGCCGTCGGTGGCGATCATCTTGAAGCGCGCGCCCTTCCCGTCGGCCTCCTTCAGCTTCGCCTCCAGGTCGGCCATGTCGTTGTTGGCGTAGCGGTAGCGCTGGGCCTTGCAGAGGCGGATGCCGTCGATGATGCTGGCGTGATTGAGCTGGTCGCTGATGACGGCGTCCTCCTCGCCGAGCAGCGTCTCGAACAGCCCGCCGTTGGCGTCGAAGCACGACGAATAGAGGATGGTGTCCTCGGTGCCGAGGAAGGCGGCGACCTTTTTCTCCAGCTCCTTATGCGGCACCTGCGTCCCGCAGATGAAACGCACGGAGGACATGCCGTAGCCCCACTCCGCGACGCCCTTCTGCGAGGCGGCGACGAGCGCCGGGTGCCCGGCGAGCCCGAGGTAGTTGTTCGCGCAGAGGTTCAGCGCCTTGCGCCCGCCCTGCAGCGTGATGTGCGCCCCCTGCGGGCTGGCGATGACGCGCTCGGCCTTGTACAGCCCGGCCTCGCGGATCTGCGTGAGTGTTTCCTGGACGGCGGCGCGCATTTTGTCGGGGAACATGACTTCGCTCCTCATTTTCAAGGGTTGTTGGGCGGCTACTGTAGTGCCGCTCCCGCCGCCCGGCAACCCCCGCGGCGGCCGCCGTTTACGGCGTGACGGCTGGTTCCGGCGTGTCGAGGTGCTCAATGTCCGTCGGGTCGGCCAGCGGCTCGTCCCGTCGGTGCCAGAGGCGGTAAAGCGCCGGCAGCACGAAGAGCGTCAGCAGCGTCGCGGTAAGGATGCCGCCGATGACGACGGTGGCCAGCGGGCGCTGCACTTCCGCGCCGGTGCCGGAGGCCAGCGCCATCGGCACGAAGCCCAGCGCCGCGACCAGCGCGGTCATCAGCACCGGACGCAGCCGCATCAGCGAGCCGGCCCGCACCGCCTCGTCAAGCCCCATCCCGTTACGGCGCATCGTGTTGATGCAGGTCACCATGACCAGCCCGTTGAGCACCGCCACGCCGGAGAGCGCGATGAAGCCGACCGCCGCGGAGATGGAGAACGGGATGTTCCGCAGCCACAGCGCCGCGATGCCGCCGGAGAGCGCCAGCGGCACGCCGCTGAACACGATCAACGCGTATTTCACGGAGTTGAAGGTGCTGAACAGGAAAAGGAAGATTATCAGGAAGCAGAGCGGCACCACCAGCATCAGCCGCTCCCGCGCCGCCTCCAGGTTCTGGTACTGCCCGCCCCAGGCGAGCCAGTTGCCGGCCTGGAGCTTTACATCCGCATCGATCCGGCGCCGCGCCTCCTCCACGAAGGAGCCCAGGTCGCGCCCCCGGACGTTGCACTGCACGGCGATCCGGCGTTTGCCGTTCTCGCGGTTGACCTGGCTCAGCCCCTCGGTGACGCTGATCTTCGCGACGGCCCCCAGCGGCACGCTGGCGCGGGCCACACCGCACGCCGCCGGCAGCGGCACCGGCAGATCCTTCAACGATTCCAGGTCCGTGCGCAGCTTCTCCGGCAGCCGGACGATGATGCGAAAGCGGCGGTCGCCCTCGAACAGCACCCCGGCCTCGCGCCCGCCCACCGCGGCGGTCACCACGTCCTGCACGTCGGCCACGTTCAGCCCGTGGCGTGCGGCCGCCTCGCGGTCGATGGCGATGCTCAGCGAGGGGAACCCCTCGATGTCGCCGGTCTTCACATCCTGGGCGCCGGGGATGCCGCGCAGCACGTCGGCCACCTTCCGCGCCGTCGGCAGCAGGGTTTCGAATTCATCGCCGTACACCTTCACGGCCAAGTCGCCGCGCACGCCGGCCACCAGCTCGTTGATGCGCAGCTCGATCGGCTGGCTGACCTCGTAAAGGTTGCCGGGAAGCCTGTTCGCCGCCGCCACGATTTCGGCGGTCAGCGCGGCCTTGCTCTTCTTCGGGTCCGGCCATTTGTCGCGCGGCTTGAGGATGACGTAGCCGTCGGCGATGTTCGGCGGCATCGGGTCGAACGCGACCTCCGCCGTGCCGAGCTTGGAGTACATCAGTTCGACCTCCGGCAACGCCGAGACGGCGCGCTCGACCTGTAACTGCATCGCCTGCGACTGCGTCAGCGAGGTGCTTGGGATGCGCAGCGACTGCAGTGTCAGGTTCCCTTCGTCCAGCTTCGGCACGAACTCCTGGCCGATGCAAAAGAACGTGCCCAGCGCGGCGGCGAACACGCCCACCGCCGCCAGGACCACCGCCAGCCGCCACCGGAGGGCGCGCTCCAGCAGCGGCGCGTAGGACCGCTTCGCCCCAAGCATGAGACGGTTCTCCTTCTCCGCCACCCGGCCGCCCATGCACAGCGCCACCGCGGCGGGAATGAAGGTCAGCGAGAGGACGAACGCCCCGAACAGCGCGAAGAGCACCGTCAGCGCCATCGGATGGAACATCTTCCCTTCGACCCCCGTCAGCGCCAGAATCGGCAGGTACACCGTCATGATGATCGCCTGGCCCGCCACCGACGGCCGGAGCATCTGCCGGCTCGCCTCCATCGTCTCGTGCAGCCGCTCCCGCAGCGTCAGCGGACGCCCCAGCGCGCGCTGTTTCTCCGACAACATCCGCAGGCAGTTCTCCACGATGATCACCGCGCCGTCCACAATGATGCCGAAGTCGATCGCACCCAGACTCATCAGGTTGCCACTGATCTTGAACTGCACCATCAGCGTCGCCGCCGCCAGCATCGAAAGCGGGATTGCGCACGCCGTAATCAGCGCCGCGCGGACGTTGCCCAGCAGCAGGAACAGCACTACAATCACCAGCATCGCGCCGAGCGCCAGGCTGTGCGAGACCGTGTCGATCGTCCGGTTCACCAGTTCCGTGCGCACCAGCACCGGACGCACCCGCACATCCGGCGGCAGGCTCTTCTGCAGCCCGGCGACCTTCTCCGCCACGCCGCCCGCCACCGTCCGGCTGTTCGCCCCGATCAGCATTAGTGCGGTGCCGACCACCACCTCATGCCCGTTTTCGCTCGCCGACCCCGTGCGCAGTTCGCGCCCCGGGGCGACCGATGCCACGTCGTGCACATGCACCGGAGTGCCGTTGTGCGACCCCAGCAGGATTCCGCCCAGCTCCTCCGCCGTCCGCACCCGGCCGTCCGCGCGTACCACATACGCCTCGCCCTTGTGTTCCACAAACCCCGCGCCGACGCTCGCGTTGTTCCGCTCCAGCGCCTCCGCCACATCCTTCAGTGAGAAACCGTACGCCTGCATGCGCATCGGATCCGGCTCCACCAGATATTGCTTCTCGTAGCCGCCGATGGTGTCCACGCCGGCCACGTCCTTGACCGTGCGCAGCTGCGGCTTCACCACCCAGTCCTGGATCGTCCGCAGATAGCCCGCCAGCTCGAAATCCTTCCGCAGCCGCTGACCCTCCGGCGTCAGGTACGAACCGTCCGCCTGCCAGCCCGGCTTCCCCTCCGCCACCACCGCGCCCTTGCCCAGCGGATGCACATACTCGACCACGTAGACATACACCTCGCCGAGCCCGGTGGTGACCGGCCCCATGCGCGGCTCGATCCCCGCCGGCATGCTCTCCCGCGCCTCCGTCAGCCGCTCCAGCACCTGCTGCCGCGCAAAATAGATATCCAGCCCGTCCTCGAACACCGCCTCCACCTGCGAAAAGCCGTTGCGCGACAGCGAGCGCGTCATCCGCAGCCCCGGGATGCCCGCCAGCGCCGTTTCAATCGGCGCCGCAACCTGCTTCTCGACCTCCGTCGGCGTCAGCGCCGGGCAGACCGTCGTGATCTGCACAATCCGGTTGCTGATGTCCGGCACCGCGTCGATCGGCAGCCGCATCATCTCGAACGCGCCGACCGCCGCCACCGCCACCGTGACCAGCAGCACAAACCACCGGTGCTGGATGCAGAATTTTAGGATGTGGCTTAGCATTGCGATTGCCCTGTTGGTTGGTTGCCGTGTTGTCGATGACCGCCGATGGCCGTCGATAACCGCCGATGGCCGTCGATATCCATCGAGCCCCATCGAGGGGTGTCGAAGGCTCTCGACGAGTGGCGGCGGTTATCGACACCCCGCGTATTCTTCCGTTCTTCCGCTCTTCCGTTCTTCCGTTTTTCCGTTTTTCCGTTTTTCCGCCCCGCCTCAGTGCCCCGTGCAGGTCTTGCCTTCCATGATCCCCTTGGCCAGCTCAGCCTTGAGGGTGAACGTGCCGCTGACAACGACCCTTTCGCCTTCCTTCAGCCCCGAACGCACGGGAACCCAGCCGCCGGCCGTTTCTCCGGGGACGATGGCGCGCTTCTGGAACGCGCCCGGCTCCCCCTCCACCGCCACAAACACGGCGGGGCCACCCTCCACCGTCAACACCGCGCCCTCCGGCACCGCCAGCAGCTCGGCCGCGCCCTTCTCCGGCGCCCCGCAGACCGTCACCCGCGCAAACATCCCGGCACGCAACACGGTGGCCGTACCCGCATCATCCAGCACGACCCGCACCTGCGCCGTTCGTGTCGCCTCGTCCAGCGCTGGCGCCACATAAGTCACCTTGCCGGCGAACGCCTTTCCACCAAGCGCGTCCACCGCCACCTCCGCCGCAGCGCCGGCGACGATCTCCGCCAGCCGGTTCTCCGGCGCATCGGCCAACACCCACAAAGCCCCCGTGTCCGCCAGACGCGCCAGCGCCTCGCGCTCCGGCCCGACCACCTCGCCGGGCGTCACCTCGCGCTCCACCACCGTCCCGTCAATCGGCGCCCGCGCCGTGTAGGAAGGCGACACCGCACCCTTCCGCGCCAACTCCGCCAACGACGCATCATCAAAGCCCAGCAGACGCAGCGCGTTCTCCGCCGCCAGCCGCTCCGCCTTCGCCGCGGCAAGCGCGTTCTCCGCCGCCGCCCGCTCCGCGTTACGCCTTGCGGTCTCCGCGGACGCCAGCGCGCCGGAATCCTTCAGTTTTTCGCCGCGCTCCGCTGATGCGGACGCCAGACGCAGCGCGCCCGCCGCCGTCTTTTCCTGCATCAGCCGCTGCAGATAGCCCGCCTGCGCCTCGGCCGCGGCCGCGCTCTCAATCACCAGCAGCGCATCGCCTCGCTTCACCACGTCGCCCGGCTGCACCTTGATCTCCGCCACGCGCCCGGCCACCGGCGTGCCGATGTGCGCCGTCTTCTCCAGATTGAACGCGATCCGCCCCGGCAAAACAAACCGCGCACAGACCGCCCGCGCCGCCACCGGCTCCACCACGATCTTGCTCGCCGCAATCGCCTCCGGCGTCAGCACCACCTCGTCCTCGCAGCCGTCGCCCGCCGCCGGCTTTTCTGTGCTTTTTTCGGCGGCATGCCCGTGTGCATCCTTCACCGGAGCCGCCGCCTCATGGCCGGCGCTGTCCTTTGCCGGCGAGGACGCCGGCGCTCCCGGAGCCGCCGCCTTCGCTTCATTCCCATGCCCGCCGCATGCGTCGGCGCACGGGTCCGCCGCCGCCGGCCGTTTCGGACAGCCCGCCGCAAGCACCGCCAGCGCCACGCCAGCCGCAAGCACCGCGGCCGTACGTCCCAGCTCAAAATTACGCGTTTCGATTGTCATTGCAGTTCTCCATAACCGATGGCCTGTTCAAGTTGGATGCGGGCGAGGACTGCCGTCGTCGTCGCACGGTATGCTTCACGGTCCAGTAGTTCATTTTCACGCATGGCCGCAATGTGGGCGGATTGGTCGATTTCACCGGCAGCCATCATGCTGCGCACGGCCTGTGACGTTTTGATCGCCGCGCCGACCGCCTTGAACGCGCCCTTCATGCATGAGATTGCATTCGCATGCTCCAGCACCGCGGACGCCACGCCGGACGCCACGTCCTGCCGTGCCGACGCCAGCCGCGCCTCCACGCGGTGCAGTTCCGCCTTCGCCGCCGCGATTCCGGCCTTGTTCCGGTTCCAGAACGGCAGCTCCATCCCCAAGCGCGCACTCCAGCTCAGAACATCCACGCCGCGGCTGACCTCCAGCCCCGGCGTCAGGTCCGGCTTTTTCGCGGACTCCGCCTGCTTCACCAGCAGTTCACAACGCCGCGCCTCCGCCTCCAGCTTCAGGATTGCCGGATGCTTTTTCAGGGCCAGCTCACGCGCGGCACCCAGGCTGGCAGGCGCGAAGGACGGCGCACGCCAACGCCCCCATCCGCCCTCCGGAAGCGTCCCGCCGCACAGACGGCGCAGCAGGTTTTCCGCCAGCTTCCCGCGCATCCCGGCCGCCATCCACTCCTGCTCCGCCTTCAACGCCTCGATCTTCAGCGGCGGCAGGGCCGTCTCCTTCAATTCACCGGCCGCCACCTGCGCCTCCGCCAGGCGCACGGAAGCATCGGCGAACTCCTTCAATAACTTTCCCTGCGTCTCCTCTTCTTCGCAACCGACCGCCGTCCAGTACGCCCGCAGTACGTCGGCGCGCAGCGTGGAACGGAACAGCGCCCCGTCCAGTTCCGCGACTTTCACCCCGGCCGCCGCCGCTTCCTTGCGGATTCCGCGCTTGCCGGGCCATTCGACCGGCTGAATCAAACCGAGACTGTACTCGAATCCGGATGTGGATGGATCACCGCGCGTCTTTCCGCGCCCGGCCCCCGCCTCCAGCGACGGATTCTTCCACGCCGACGCCGCCATCACCTCCGCCAGCGCCGCCTCCCGCACCGCCGCGTACTCCGCAAAGCCCGGATTCTTCTCCGCCGCAAGGCGCAGCGCCGCCCCCGGCGTCAGCGTCCCGGCTGCGGACTCCGCAGGCTCGGCCGCACCCGTCTCCGCCGCTGGCTCAAACACCGCCGCCAGTTCCGCCACCGTGATGGCGGACTCCGCAACTCCAGCCGTCGCACCGGCCTTCGGCTGCGTTGTCGCGCACCCCGCCGCCAGCGCGACGGCAAGCGCCGGGCACAGGAGGCTCGCGCAGAGGCGCAGAGGCGCAGGGATTATGAAAGAGCGAACCGTTCTGAACATAAAAATTTCCCCGGGTGTTGTTCTGAAATTTTAATTCTCGGCGTCTCTGCGCGGGAATCTCTTACGGTTTCCCCTTCGCCGGGCAGTTACCGCAGAGACAGGAGGAGACCAGCGCGCGGAAGACGGCCTGCTGCGCCGGCGCCAGCAGCGCGTCAATCTCCCGGATGTGGCGGACGGTCGCATTGTCCGCCTCAAGCTGGGCGCGCGACATCTCCGCCAGCAGCGCGCCGGTCTTTGCGTGCGCGGCGCCATCGCCGAACAGCACGCCGTCCAACTGCGTCTGAAGTTGCCGATGCTTCGCGCAGGCAGCCTCAAGGGTGACGCGGTAATCCGCTTCGAAACGGGCGAATTCCGCCTGTTGTCCGGGCGTCAGCTTCAATTTCCCGACGAGCCAGGCGGCATCATGCCAGCCCGACCGCTTCGTGGCGGCGCAGGCATGCTTTTGCCCACACCCCAGCCGATGGCAGACGACGTGCGACACCGCGGCGACAATCGCCGCCACGGCCAACAGCAACACCAGGCGCACGTATGGCTTGGTCATCGGACGTCCCCTCCCATCATCGCCACATAATTGCCCGACAGCGTGCCCGTCTGCAGCGCGTCAGGAAAATCGGCGGCCCCGGAGGCGGACGAATCCAATCCGGACGTGACATTGGCCAGAAGAAACCCGGCGAACAGCGCCGCCGCAACCGTGGCGGCGATGCCCCAGGTGGAGGTGAGCCTGAGCACAAAGCGGCCCCACCACCCGGCCGTTGCGGATTCCGTGGTGACGGCGCGCGCCAGCCGGACACGCCGCAGCACGTCCTGATCGAACGTCGGACGCGGTTCAATCTCCGGCCACTGCTTCAGCAGCGCCCCCAGCCTGTCGTTTTGTTCCTGCATCTCCCCGCCTCCTTCTGTTGACGGCGTTGCTGGTAGAACGCCGCAAACAGCGGAATCACTCGCGGGATGTGAAAACTGTCCGCGCAGAGACGCGGCTCATTCCCGCGCCGACGGGATGCTGGCCGCCATGCAAGCCTCGCGCCGGAAGCGGCTCATGCCTTGTAACCGGCGGCGGTGAACCATTTGGCGAGGCGTGCGGCCTGGTCGCCCTGGACCAGCAGCAGGTTGTCCTCAAACCAGGCGCCGACGCCGAGGCTTTTCTTGAGCGCCTGGAGAATGTTCATCTGCTCTTCCTGGCCGGCATCGCCAAGCCCGCGGACAACGGTGACTTCCTTGCCGCCGTGCCCCTTGCGCTCGTACTGAAACGTGACTCTGGGTTTGCGCGGGCCGACGTTCACCGAGGCGTCGCCGCCCATGGCGGCCAGCAGTTCGCGGCTGGCACGGTCCAGCCGCGCCGGCGGGGGCGGCACCTTGCCGGTGGTCACGGCGGCAGCCGGGGCGGGTGCGGCTGCCGGTTCGGCCGGGGCGAGCTTCGCCCCGCTCAGCGCACCGAACGGATTGACCTTGAATTCTTTCGCGGCGGGGGTACCGGTGTTGGGCTTGTTGGGCTTGCTCATGGCGGTGTTCATCCACAGATTACACAGATTGCGCAGACAAAAATGCAGCATCCCGGCTCGGGGACTGTTGAAAAACTTCCCATACCATAATCAGTGAAATCTGTGGAATCTGTGGATGCCTTGTTTTCTGCATCATTTCATCAGATGCGCCAGCTTCTGGCGCAGGGTCTGGCGGGCGCGGTAGAGGCGGGCCTCGACGGACTTCGCGTTCGTGCCCATGACGGCGGCGATCTCCGCGACGGCGAAGTCGTGGTACTCCGCCAGGACGAGGGCGGTGCGCTGTTCCTCCGGAAGCGCCAGCACGGCGGCGGCGATTTCCGCGCCGGCGTCGCGAAGTTCGGCGGCGCGGGCCGGGCACGGCGCGGAGTCCGCGATCCGGGTTCCGGCGGCGGGCTGCTCCTCCAGGGAAACCGCGGGATGGCGGCGGCGGTGGCGCAACGCATCGAGCGCGGCGTTGCGGGCGATCTGGAACAGCCAGGCGGAGAACGCCGCCTCGCCGCCGCCCGTGCGAAAGCCGCCGATGTTGCGGCTGACCCGGACAAAGACCTCCTGCGCGATCTCGTCCGCGGCCCCGGCGTCTCCTGTCAGGCGGTGGATGAAGTTCAGAACGGGCTTGCGCCAGCGTTCCAGCAGTTCGCCGTACGCCGCCTCGTCGCCGGCCTGCAGGCGCCGGATGAGCGCCGCCTGTTCCGCTTCGCTTTTGGGGTCGGTGTGGTTCATGCGCTGCGCCGGGCGCTCCGTCCCCGTGGAACCACCGGGGTTATTGGCCGCGGCTTTCGCCCGCGGTGTGGTACTTCACGGGCCCGGCCGTCTTCCAGGCGCCGCGGGTGAAGTCGGGAATCGCCACGGGACAGCCCCCCATTTCAACGGATTTCTGGGAGAGCGGCACGATCACGCTCCACTCGGCGCCGTCGTAGACGTCCTGGTCGAGCGGCAGGCCATTCTTCAGGCAGTAGATGAGGCGGTAGTCCATGATGAAGTCCATGCCGCCGTGGCCGCCGACCTTCTTCGCGGTTTCGGCAATTTCCCGTACGATCGGGTGTTCATACTTCTTGAGCATGGCGTCGCGGGCGGCAGGGGAGAGCCACGAATGCGCGCCGGGCCCGTACGGCTTGTCAAAGGCCAGGCCGGTGTTGGGATACTTCTGGCAGAACCCCTTGGTGCCCGAGATCTTGTAGAGGCGGTCGTAGGGGCGCGGGCTGGTCACGTCGTGCTGGATGAGCATGGTCTTGCCGTTGACGGTGCGGATGATCGTGCTGTTCATGTCGCCGAGGCGGTAGGGGGTGCGGGCCTGCGCGGAATCCTCGCCGAACCGCTCCTTGGCGTAGGCGGTCATGCCGGTCTGGTTTGTGGAGACGGAGACGAGGGTGTCCATGCGGTCGCCGCGGTGGATGTTGAGGACGTGGGCGATGGGGCCGATGCCGTGCGTGGGGTACAGGCAGCCGGTACGGACCTTGCACTCCTCCAAGCGCCACATCTCCTTGTAGAAGGTGGAGGAGAAATGCAGGTCGCGGAGGTCGTGGATGTAGGCGCCCTCCGCATGGCGGATGTCGCCGAAGACGCCCTGCTGCGCCATGTTGAGGCAGGCCATCTCGAAAAAGTCGTAGTTGCAGTTCTCGAGCATCATGCAGTGGCGGCGGGTGCGCTCGGCGGTGTCCACCAGCTTCCAGCAATCCTCGACGCTGAGGGCGGCGGGGACCTCCACGGCGGCGTGCTTGCCCTTCTCCATGGCGTACAGCGCGATCTTCGCATGCAGCTCCCACGGGGTGCAGATGTAGACGAGGTCGACGTCGTCGCGCTCGCAGACTTTCTTCCAGTCATCGCGGCCGGTGTAGACGGCGGGCGCGGGGCGGCCCTTGCCGGTGAGCGTCTTCACGGCGCGCTGGACGTAGCCCGCGTCGATGTCGCAGACGGCGGTGACGGTGGCATCCTCCAGATAGGTGAAGCGTCGCACGGCGTCGCCGCCGCGGTTGCCGACGCCGATGAACGCCACGCGGACCTTGCCGGTGATGGGCGGGCAGGCCAGCCGGATGGCGTCCTTCTGTCCGGCGGCGTGGGCGGGTTCGGAGAATGCGTACGGCTTGACGGGCGCCTCCGGCCCGGAGAAGCGCGTGCAGGCCGTGAGAGCCAGCGCGGCGCCGGCGAGGAGGAGGACGGATGTCAGACGCTGTTTCATGGGGGCGTTCCTTTGCGGCTTACGGTTCAACAATCGTGAGCCGGAAGAGACACGGGCGCGGCCGAAAGGTTGCACCCGCCGCCGCCGCCCCGGCCGGGCGCCGTCACTTCTGGGCGCGGCCGAGGAACTTGCCGTCGCGGGTGTCGATGCGGACGATCTCGCCGGACTCCATATACTCGGGGACCTGGACGGTGAGGCCGGTGGCGGCCTTGGCGGGCTTGGTGCGCGCGGTGGCGGACTGCCCCTTGATGGCGGGGTCGCACTCGACCAGTTCAAGCTCGACGACGTCCGGGAGCTGGATGCCGACCAGGCGCTCGTCGAGAATCAAGGCGGAGAGATCCTCCATGCCGTCGGTCATGAACTTCAGTTCGTACTCCAAGTCGGCGGCGGCCATGGCGGGCTGGTCGAAACTCTCTAGGTCCATGAACACGCACATGTCCCCCTCGCGGTAGAGGTACTGCACGTTGGCGCGGCGGAAATCCGGCTGCTGGAAAGCGTCCTCGCCGCGGTAGGTGCCGTCGATCTTCGTCTTGTTGAGCAGGTTGCGAGCGCGGACCTTGTAGAGCGTGGCGGCGCCGCGGGCCGACGGCGTCTGCTTGACGAGATTTTCGACCATGTACGGCGCGCCGTTGGTGATGTAGATGGTGCCGGTCTTCAGTTCGTTGGCGTGGATCATGGCCGTTCTTTCCGTTCTTCCGTTTTTGTTTTGTTCACATCCTGTTGCAACTGGGGCGCGGCTTTCCCATCGCCTCCAACCGAAGGTTCGGCTGCCTTCACCTGCTTGCTCAGCTCTCTCAGGTCACTCCGCAGGAGCCGAGTTACCTTGCCGACATCCGAAACGTGGAACACAAGAAGGCTGCGATCCCCCAGCAGGACCAGGCGCCACCCGTCGTGTTTGTCGAGCACGGGCCGCTGGACTGCAACCAGTTTTGCCGTGAATTCGTCAGGCGAGTAGCCGCTGACCTTGAACACGTGACGGACAGCGGCAAGGGGCCGCTGCTGAAGATAGATTTCCCTGTCCGCCTTGCTCAGGCCCTGAACCGCCTGCTGTTCCGAGGGCTCCAACTCCGGCACACCCGCCCCCGGCTCCTTCCCGAACAGGGGAACCGAAAGCAGCACGGTCAGCATGAAACACCCTGTTGCGTTCATGTTTTTTCTCCTGCCGAATGCCGGACCCGACACATTCATTCCGCCGCCGGTTCAGGCCGGCGGGGCGACGGCCTTGCGGACGACGGCGCGGTCGAAATAATTGATCGACATGCCGGCGTCGACGACCACGGTCTGCGCGTTGATGCCGGAGGCGCGCGGGCTCAGAAGGAACGCCGCGGTGTCCGCAACCTCCTCCGTGGCAAGCGCTTTCTTCCGCGGGATGACCTGCTCGGCGAAGAGGTAGGCGTCGACGTAGCCGGGGATGCCGGCGGAGGCCGAGGTCTTCAGCAACCCGGCGCCGACGGCGTTGACGCGGATGCGGCTGTCGGCACTGAGCGACTTGGCCAGGAAGACGACACAGGAGTCGAGCGCGGCCTTCACCGGCGCCATGTAGCCGTAGTTCTCCGCCGCCATGCGCGTGCTGGAGATGGAGATGGTGACGACCGCGGCGTCCGGGTTCAGCAGCGGCTTCAGGTGCTTGACCAGCGTGACCAGGGAGAAGCAGGAGATATTCATCGCCTGGAGAAAGTCGGCCACGCCGGTTTCATGGAACGGCTTCATGCCGGAGGCGTAGTTGGCGAAAGCGATGGAATGCACCAGCCCGTCAAGCCGCACGCCGCCAGCCTGCAGGGAGGCGGCCAGCGCGGCGATCTCCTCCTCACGCTCCACGTTACAGCAGTGGACCGGCGCCGGGCCGACGAGGGGGCGGACGCCGGCCGCAACGGCCTCGTCGCGCACCACATGCACGACCTTCGCGCCGGCCTGCTCCAACACCTTGTGGACGGCGAACGCGACGCTGCGGCGGTTGGCGACGCCGAGCACCAGGATGGTCTTGCCTTGAAGTCCGAGAAAATCCATCAGGGGTTCCTTTCCTGCCAAAATTTGAAATCGGTCGGATCGGGCCGATTGGACAGATCGGACGGATTCCGGCATTGAACATCACGGCCCCGGGGCGCTGCGGCGGAGCTGTTCGAGGCGGTCCAGGTAGTCGGTCAGCGTCGGGAACGGTGCCGTCCATGCCTTGCCCTTGAGCTGTTCCTGCGGCAGGATCATGGCCCCCATCCACTCGGCCACCAACGACGGCGCGACGGCGTGGCTGCGCAGCAGCCGTTCGGCCAGGCGGCAGGCCTGCGGCGTCCTTCCGGACTGCACGGCGGCGCGGATCTCGAGCAGCTCACCGCAGACGGTGGCGGACTTGTCCAGGTCCGGCAGCAGGGCGGCGCGGTTGCGCAACGCCTCCGGCAGGCGCGGCCACTCGCGGCAGAACAGGATCTCCAGTGCGGGGCGCGCGGCGGCGTCCTTCCAGGCGGCGGGTGCCAGGAACGGCTCCAGTGCGGCGGTCTCCGGCACCTCGCCCAGCAGCAGCCGGACGGCGGCGGACAGTTCGGGCAGGGACGACGCCTCCGTCCGCAGCGCGGCGAGTTCGGTTCCGGCGGCGGGGTCGTCCGCCGCGGCCAGCGTCCCGTATGCGAGGAGCCGCTTCCGGAAAGAGGCCAAGCGCTCTTGGACGACGAGTTGCGCGATGGTCTCCTCCTGCGTCTTTTTCCATGCGGCGTAGAGCGGTGAGTTCTGGACGGGCGTTTCCATGGCCGCCACCGCGTCCAGCGATTTCCGGGCCAGCGCGCTGGTGCGGTACGGCGCATGGCGGCGGTGGTTCGAAACGGCGGCAAGTGCGTTCAGTGTTTCGTTGACGGCGAGCAGTTCCGGCGTCTCGCCAAGCTGACGGCGGAGGCGGGCGAGGACGGCCTGCGCGGCGGATAACCGGCCCTGGGCCAGTTCGCGGTTGATCTCGCCGAGGCCGTCCCGCAGACGGATCTGCCGGCGGAGAAGTTCGGGGAACAGATCGGCGGGGCTGGCATCCTGGATGCGCGACAGGACCTTGTCGATCCGCGCGGTGTCGCGGGAGGCCAGGGCGTCAAAAAGCTCCCGCGTCATTTGTGCGGGGATTCGGTCGGGCGCCGGTGCGGACGGGGCCCCGCCGCAGCCGGAAGTCCACAGGGCGGCAAGGCAGGCTATACTAAAAAAAAGCGCGCGCAACTGGCAAACTCCCCGTGCTCGTACACATTAAGATGACGAAACATAATCCGACTGGAGCCATTTCCCAACATGCCGCAACGCAACGACCAACGCCGCCCGTGTGACCTGCGGAGCATCCGCTTCACCTGCGACTACCAGCGGAACCCCGCGGGGTCCGTCCTCGTGGAGTTCGGCAACACGCGCGTCATCTGCGCGGTGAGCGTAAAGCCCGAGGTGCCCCGCTGGATGAAGGAGCAGGGGCGCTCCGGCGGCTGGCTCACGGCGGAGTACCAGATGCTTCCGGGCTCGACGCAGGACCGCGTCGCCCGCGAAACCGGCCGCGGCGGCCCCTCCGGCCGCAGCCAGGAAATCCAGCGGCTCGTCGGCCGCAGCCTGCGCTCCGTGCTCGACCTCTCCAAGGTCGGCGGCAACACCTTCTATGTCGACTGCGACGTGCTGGACGCGGACGGCGGCACGCGCTGCGCCGCCATCACCGGCGCCTCCGTCGCGCTGGAGATCGCCCTGCGCCGCATGCTGGCGGCGGGCGGGCTGGCCGACTGGCCCATGCGCGGGCACGCCGCCGCCGTGAGCGTCGGCATCGTCCAGGGCGAGCCCGTGCTCGACCTCTGCTACGTCGAGGACTCGGCCGCGGAGGTGGACATGAACGTGGTCATGACCTCCGCCGGGCGCTTCATCGAGGTGCAGGGAACGGCCGAGGGCGCGCCGTTCGGCGACGAGGACCTGCAGCGGATGCTGGCCCTGGCAAAGACCGGGCTGACGGACATTTTCGAGAAGCAGCGCCAGGCGGTCGCATCCGTCAAGCGCTGAACGGAGCGCCGGGATTCCGGCGGAGATTCGTGCAAGGCAACATATAGGGAAGCGGGGATTCAGGCCATGAAAAAACTGATCATCCTTCTGGCGGTTCTGGGATGCGGCACGCTCGCGGCGCAGGCGGCGGACGCAAAGGCGGCTCCGGCGGCGGCTCCCGCCGCACCGGCCCCGGCCAAAGCCGCGGCGGCTCCGGCGGCGCAGCCGCAGGGCGTCACCCTGCCCATCATGGCCGGACGCGGCGTCCCCTGCTCGGCCGTCCTCGCCCGGGAATACGAAACCACATCCAAGCCGCAGCCGTGGTACAACCTGAAGGCGCTCATCAAGAGCAACCGCTTCGACCCGAACGAGGACATGAGCTCCACCAAGAAGGAGTTGCGCCCGCCCGCCGCCGGCAAGATTTACCTCATCCTTCCGTTCAAGTTTATGGACCGGAAGAAGCTCTACCAGCAGGGCAACTCCGTCATCGCCGGCGGCGCGTATGAGATTCCACCCTCGGTCGGCTCCATCGGCAAATACGACTATGTCCTCACCATCGGAGGCAAAGATTACCCCTGCCTGGCCATCGCCCCCGATGACGAGGCGTTTGACGAGCGCACCTGGGAGATCCGCTTCACCCCCGCCAGGCCCGTCGTCCAGATGATTTTCGAGATTCCGGTCGGCACGACCAAGGCGGAACTCGCCCAGCGCATCCCGAACATGTTCCCGGAAGACCGGACCCGCGCGGAATTCCCGGTCGGCGGGGATACGAACGACACAAAGAAGAAGGGCGGCCGCTGAACGGTCCGCCCCGCCTCCAGACACCGGGTGATCACACGATGAGCCAAGCCCGCACAGCCACCCGGACGGATCCCGTCGGCGCCGCCCAGCCGCAGCCCCGCGGCGCTTGGGTTGTCGATGCCGTCTTCGCGCTGGCGGGCTGCCTGCCGCTCGCCGCCGCCGTCTTCCTCGGGCGCGCCCTCGGCTGGTTCATGGCACACATCCTGCGATTCCGGCGCAAGCTTGTCGCCGCCCAGATTGCCGCCGCGTTCCCCGAGCGGCCGCCGGAAGAACGCCGCAGGATCGAGACCGCCTTCTACCGCCACCTCGGCCTGCTCATCATCGAGGTCCTGCGCCTGCCGCGGACGACTCCGCAGTTCCTGCTCGAAAACGTCACCTTCCACGGCACTGAACACGCCCAGGCCGCGCTCGCCAAGGGCAAGGGCGCTCTCATGCTCTCCGGGCATTGCGGCTCCTGGGAACTCTCACTCGCCGCCGGCACCCCCCACAAATACAACATCGGCATCGTCACCAAGGAGGTCAAGGGCGCGCTCGGCCAGTACGCCCTCGACCGCATCCGCAACACCCACGGCGTTCTCGGCATCCCCCGGCGCAATTCCATCTTCCAGATCCTGCGCCAGCTCCGCAAAAACGGCATGATCGGCTTCGTGCTCGACCAGAACGTGACCGCCGACGAGGGGGTGTTCGTGGAGTTCTTCGGGCGCCCCGCCTGCACCCTGCCCGGCCTCGCCGTGATTGCCCAGCGCACCGGCGCGCCGGTCATCCCCGTGTTCTTCCGCCGCGACCCCGACCTGCGCCGGCACCACATCGAGTTCCTGCCGGAAATCCCGTGGGAGGAAGTGCACGGGAACCCGGACGAAGCCCTGCGCGTCAACACCGCGCGCTACACCAAGACCATCGAGGAGTTCATCCGCCGCCACCCCGACCAGTGGCTCTGGCTCCACAAACGCTGGAAAACCCAGCCCCCACGCCCGCCCTCCCTCTCGGCCTGAGAACCCCGCGGCGGCGAGGCGGGTTGACCGCTAATCCCGCGCCGGCGGTGGTTCGGCATGCCTCTTCATTCGGTGCAGAATTCTGCACCATGCGGTTCCCAAACCGTAGACGATTGCGGTCGAAAGAAAGCCCACGGGGAGCCCGATGACGAGCATCGCCGCCCCCGCTCCGGTGCCGTCATATATCTCGTCTCCGGCTCGCCTGGCATATTCGCAAGCAATAGGCTGGGCAATCACGCTTTGGTGGATCATCAGCGACAACCAGACCAAAACAGGAGCACCGATCCAATACACCGCCTTGGGGATGCGACTGCATTTTTTAATAAGGCCGAAGAGCACACAGGGAATCCCCAAGACAAATCCGCAGAAGAGGATTTGGCTTAAAACCTCGAACATGTGCAATTGATTGTCGGTCATTTGATGATGCCCTTTTCTATGTTCCCCATCGAAGACGCTGTGCCCAATAGAACAGTGTCAGGAAGAGTACCAGACCATGGCCGGGCAGCGTCAGGAAAGCGACGGCTTGGGTCTTTGTAAGAATGGGATAACCCCGGAACCGGGCGACCACGAACCGCACGCACAAATAGAGAACGACCGTCTGGCAGTACAGGCTTCCAGGCAGACTGAGCTGTCCACCATCCAAAATCAGTCCAAAAAGGACAAACAAGATGACGTGGATGACCAAGACTGTCCGCCAAAGATCCCTGGTAGCGGCCTGAACCGGCTGCATCCATAACGGCGCGCCAAAGAACCCCGGTTTGCAGTGGCCGCAAAGGCCCGCATCGAGAGAGAAAGTCCCCACAGGGTACTCATTCCCACATTTTTGGCATTTCTTCATCATCATCCCTTGCCCACATGGGTTTTTGTACGGCGGAGATCATGACATGCGGAAGAATCCCCCCTTCCCCTTGGCGGCGCAGCTACCATATCGCGGCCGGTGGATGTTGCAATAGGTCTGCGGGACTGGGCGTTTCGGGAGCGCGCGGGCTGAAGCGCCGCAGGACTTCGGGCGGATCGTAGCGCCGGGCGGGACGCCCGGCGGAAGCGGGCAGGATGCCCACGCTCCCGTCCAACAAACCGCCTGAAGGCGGAACTACAAACAGGTCACTCGCCCGTTCAACGGCAAGCGGGTTGACCGTCCCCCAACCTTTGCGCCTTTGCGCCTTTGCGTTTCAATTCATATCCGGCCGACGTTGAGCGTTGAAAGTTGAACGTTCTTTTGCCCCCGTATGCCGCCCATTCGCGATTCATTGTGCAACCCCTTCAGGGTTGAAGCCATTATTGCTTCGTTTTCCTGGGGCGTTGCCCCAGGCTATGATGTGATGCCCCGTTGGGGCGGCTTGCGTAAAGCGTTGAGCGGTTGAACATTCTTTGGGCTCGCACGCCGGCCGGGCGGGGACGACAGGCATCCCCCCAACGGGAGCGTTGAACGTTTCCCCGCCCTTTGCGCCTTCGCGCCTTTGCGTTACAATATCATGTCCCGGGCGGAACGCCGGCGCGCCGGTGCAAAAAAGAACGGCTGGATTTCTCCAGCCGTCTCTTTGCATTCGTTCCGGGTTG
>CAIXRA010000045.1 GCA_903921725.1 uncultured Lentisphaerota bacterium | reverse complement strand
GGAAGTGAAACGGAAAAACGGAAAAACGGAAAAACGGAAAAACGGGGGGACGGGGGGACGGGGGGACGGGGGGACGGGCAACACGAAGCGCCAAACAGGGTCAGGTGTGAGTCGCGTTTGTTGACGCCGGCAGGTGCGGTTTGTGGCCGTCCAGCGTTTCCGCAGCGTCGATGCGCCTTTGCGCGGGAGACGCTTGCGCCGGCCGGGAATGGGCCGTGTTGTGCATGCGAGATATTGCCCAAGTCCAACCGGTTGCCAAAAAATATGGAGGTGCGGTTGCAGGGGCGGGAGTGTGGTGTATAGTAGCGGGTCTGTGTAAAAAACCGAGTGAGGGATTTTCATGCCTACGATTAATCAGCTTGTCCGCAAGGGACGTGGCCAGAAGCAGCCGAAGATCAAAACCCGCGCACTGGAGAAGTGCCCGCAGCGCCGCGGCGTCTGCCTGTTGGTGACAACGCGCACGCCGAAGAAGCCGAACTCCGCGTTGCGGAAGGTGGCGCGTGTCCGCCTGACCAATGGCCAGGAAGTGACCGCCTACATCGGCGGCGAAGGCCACAACTTGCAGGAACACAGCGTGGTCCTGATCCGTGGCGGCCGTGTCCGCGATCTTCCGGGCGTGCGGTACCACATCGTCCGCGGCGCGCTTGACTGCCTGGGTGTCGAAGGCCGCAAACAGGGCCGCTCGAAGTATGGCGTCAAGGAAGGCGCGGGCGCCGCCGGAGCCAAGAAGAAGTAAGAGTGCCGGCCGCCGGGACGGTGGCGGGCAGAATTGCAGAACGCAACAAGCAACGTAGCAACTAGCAGATGCAGCGAGAGGTTTACGCACGATGAGAAGAAGGCGCGCAGAGAAACGGCAGATCACGCCCGACGTCCGCTACAACAGCGAACTCGTGTCCCGGCTTATCACCACGCTCATGGAGCGCGGCAAGAAATCGCTGGCGCAGCGCATCGTGTACGGTGCGTTCGACATCATCGCGGACAAGCGCAAGGAGCTGAACCCGCTGGAAGTGTACCTGCAGGCTCTTGAGAACGCCAAGCCGCGCCTTGAGGTGAAGAGCCGCCGCGTCGGTGGTGCCACCTACCAGGTGCCTGTCGAGGTGGAGCCGGCCCGCCAGATCGCCGTCGGCCTGCGTTGGATCCGCGACTACGCCAGCGGCCGCAAGGGGCAGCCGATGATGCAGGCGCTGGCCGCCGAGCTTCTGGACTGCTACGACAACACCGGCAACGTCGTCAAGAAGCGTGACGACACGCACAAGATGGCGGCGGCGAACCGCGCGTTCGCCCACTATCGCTGGTAAGAGGTTCCGTTTCCGTTCGCCACCCGGATGGTGGCAGGCTCTTTCACAACAAAGTAAAGTTGAACGTCCAAATGACAACGCCCAGCAAGATTGTGGAATCTCCCAAGCGCGTAACGCCGCTGGCGCGAGTGCGCAACATCGGCATCATGGCGCACATCGACGCCGGCAAGACGACCTTCTCCGAGCGCGTCCTTTTCTACACCGGCAAGAACTACAAGATCGGCGAGGTGCATGACGGCGCCGCGACGATGGACTTCATGATCCAGGAGCAGGAGCGCGGCATCACCATCCAGTCCGCCGCCACCACCTGTTTTTGGAAAGAACACCGCATCAACCTGATCGACACCCCGGGACACGTGGACTTCACGGTTGAAGTCGAGCGTTCGCTCCGCGTCCTCGACGGCGCGGTCGGCGTGTTCTGCGCGGTCGGCGGCGTGCAGCCGCAGTCCGAGACCGTGTGGCGCCAGGCGAAGAAGTACGGCGTGCCCGTCATCGCTTTCGTCAACAAGATGGACCGCACGGGCGCCAACTTTGACAATGTTGTGGAAGAGATTCGCGACAAGCTCGGCGCGACCCCCCTTCCGATCATCATCCCCTATGGCCAGGAAGACCAGTTTGCCGGCGTCATTGACGTGCTGGCGAACGAGCTGATCACCTTTGACGAGAAGGACAAGGGCGTCACGATGACCCGCGGTCCCGTCCCGGCCGAATACGCCGAGAAGGTTGTCGAGGCGCAGAAGTACATGTTCGAGTGCCTCGCCGAAGAGGACGAGGAGATCATGAACAAGTACCTCGCCGAAGAAAAGGCGAGCAATGAAGATCTCATGCGCGCCATCCGCAAGGCCACTATTTCCGGCAGCATTGTTCCCGTCACCTGTGGAACGGCCCTGCGCAACAAGGGCGTGCAGCCGATGCTCGACGCCGTCATCGCCTACCTTCCCTCCCCCGCCGATGTGGGACCCGTGAAGGGTATTGATGTGAAGACGGAGCTGCCGATGACCCGTTCCGCCAGCGACACGGAACCGTTCACCGCGCTGGCCTTTAAAATCATGACCGACCCGTACGTCGGTAAGCTGTTTTTCATCCGGGTTTACGCCGGCATGAGCACCCGCGGCATCACCGTGCTGAACCCGCGCACCGGCAAGAGGGAGCGCATCGGCCGCCTGCTGCAGATGCATGCGAACCGCCGCGAGGAAATCGACGAAGTCTTCAGCGGCGACATTGCGGCCGCGGTCGGCCTCAGCGACGTCACCACCGGCGACACGCTGACCGTTGTGGACTCCCCGATGCTGCTGGAGTCCGTGAAATTCCCGGATCCGGTTATCGCCATGTCCATCGAGCCTGCCACCGCCGGCGACCGCGACAAATTGCTGATGTCGCTTTGCCAGCTGGCGCAGGAAGATCCCACATTCCGCACCAAGACTGACCAGGAAACCGGCCAGATGATCATCGCCGGCATGGGCGAGTTGCATCTGGACATCATCCGCGACCGCCTGATGCGCGAGTTCAAGGTCGCCTGCGAAGTTGGCGCGCCGGAAGTCGCCTTCCGTGAGACATTCCTCGCCAAGGCGGAGTCGAACACCAAGTACGCCAAGCAGTCCGGCGGCCGCGGCCAGTACGCGCATGTCATCATCGAGGTGACCCCGGGCGAGGTCGGCACCGGCATCGTCGTCGAGAACAAGGTTGTCGGCGGCCGCATCCCGAAGGAATTCCACAAGCCGATCGAGGAAGGTCTGCGCGAGGCCTGCGAGAAGGGGATCCTGGCCGGCTACCCGCTGGTGGACATCCAGATCGACGTGCTCGACGGGTCGTACCACGACGTTGACTCGTCGGAAATGGCATTTAAAATCTGTGCCTCGATGGCGCTCAAGGACGCGGGCAAGAAGGGTCGCATGATCCTGCTCGAGCCGATCATGAAGATGGAAGTGAACACGCCGGACGACCACATGGGCGACGTCATCGGCGACATCTCCAGCCGCCGCGGCAAGATCATCGAGGTTGAGACCAAGAAGGCGAACACCCGCATTCTGGCGCATGTCCCACTGGCGCAGCTTTTCGGCTACGTCACGGCGCTGCGTTCGTTGACGAAGGGGCGCGCCAGCTCGGTTGCCGAGCCGTCGCACTTCGAGCAGGTGCCCTCCAACATCCAGACGGAAATCATCACGAAGCGCAATACGAAGAAGGCGTAAGGAAACCATGGCAACAAAACAGGTCATTCGCATCCGCCTCCAGGCGTACGATCACCGGATCCTGGACCAGTCTACGGCGGAGATCGCCACGACGGTCAAGCGTACCGGTGCGGTCGTCGCCGGCCCAATCCCCCTGCCCACCCGCATCGAGCGGTTCTCCGTGAACCGTTCCCCGCACGTGGACAAGAAGTCCATGGAGCAGTTTGAGATCCGGACGCACAAGCGTCTTCTGGACATCGTGCACCCGACGGCCAAGACAGTGGACGAGCTGAAGAAGCTCAACCTGCCGGCCGGCGTCGACATCAGCATCAAGATCATGTGATGGGAGAGCAGCCATGAAGGGTCTTATCGGAAAAAAGCTGGGCATGACCCAGGTTTATGACAAGAACGGCACGCTCAACCCGGTCACGGTGATTGAGGCGGGTCCGTGCAAGGTGACCGCGCTCCGCACGGCGGAGAAGGACGGCTACTCCGCGATTCAGATTGCCTACGGCACGCGCAAGATCAAGAACGTCACCAAGGCGGTTCGTGGTCATGTGAAGGCCGCGGGGCTTGAGGATACGCCGCCGCAGTTCATCCGTGAAGTCCGCTTGGACGAGGATCCGACCGCCGCGGTCGGTGAGACGCTCACAGCCGGCATCTTCGCGGACAGCGAGTATGTCGACGTGGTCGGCATCTCCAAGGGCAAGGGCTTCCAGGGCGTCGTCAAGCGCCACCACTTTGCCGGCGGCCTCGCGTCCCACGGCGGCGGCTGGATCCGCCGCGGCGGATCCAACGGCATGAAGGCCCGCCCGGGCCGCGTGATCAAGGGCCACCGCATGGCCGGTCACATGGGCGTGGACCGCGTGACGGTGCAGAATCTGCAGGTCGTCCAGGTGCGCAACGAAGAGAACCTGATCTTCATCCGCGGTTCCGTTCCGGGACCGATCGGGGCGACGGTCATGGTCTGCGCCGCGCGCAAGAAATAACGAGTTTGGAGCGTTGAGGGAACCATGGAAACCACACTGAACACCGTGAATTCGGCCGGCAATACGACCGGTTCGTACGAGCTCAACAGCGCCTGGCTTGAAGAGGTCAAGGGCGACCAGGCGGTGCATGATGCCGTCGTCGCCTTCCTTGCCAAGAACCGGGCGGGGACGGCCGCGACCAAGACCAAGGGAATGGTCCGCGGCGGCGGCGCCAAGCCGTGGAAGCAGAAGGGCACCGGCCGTGCTCGCGCCGGCTCCATCCGCAGCCCGCTCTGGCGCGGCGGCGGCGTCACCTTTGGCCCGCAGCCCCGCAGCTATGAAAAAGAGATGAACCGCAGCACCCGCCGCCTGGCCCTGAAGCGCGCCTTTACGGAGCGCGTCAAAGAAGGCTGCGTGATTCTGGTTGACGCAATCGCGCTGCCGGAAGCCAAGACCCGCTGCATGAACGCCTTCCTGAAGGCGGTCGGTGCCGGGGACGACGTGCTGGTGGTGGTGGACGACGTGTCCCCCACCGTCGAGCAGGCCGCCGGCAACCTGCCGGGCGTGCAGGTCATGAAGGTCGGCGCGGTCAATCCGTACTGGCTGCTGCTGTTCAAGAAAATCGTGTTCACGAAGGCGGCGTTGGATGTTTTCGGCAAGCGCCTGAGTTGCCAGGAGGTGAAAGCATGAAAGACCCGTACCAGATCATCAAGACCGTTCTGGTCACCGAAAAGGGCACGCACCTTTCGGAAGGCCTGAACCAATACTGTTTCAGCGTCGCCCCGGCGGCGAACAAGCTGGAAATTCGCCAGGCGGTGGAGACGATCTTCAACGTCAAGGTCTCCTCCGTCAACGTCATGAATCGCGAAGGCAAGCGAAAGCGCATGCGTTCCTCCAAGATGGGCCAGCGCTCGGATTGGAAGAAGGCGATCGTCACGTTGTCCGAAGGTAAGATTGACATCCTGTAATCCATCTGAAAGAGGTGCCGAGCCATGGGCCTGAAATCATTCAAACCGCATACGCCGGGAACCCGTCAGATGACGGTGCAGGATTTCTCGGAAATCACCCGGAGCACTCCGGAAAAGTCGCTGACGGTGGGCAAGCGCTCCACCGGCGGCCGCAACAACCAGGGGCGGACCACGACCCGCTTCCGCGGGGGCGGCGTCAAGCGCTGCCTGCGCCTGATTGACTTCAAGCGCGAGAAGGATGGCGTTCCGGCCACGGTCGCGCACATTGAGTACGACCCGAACCGCAGCGCCCGCATCGCCCTTCTGCACTACAAGGACGGCGAGAAACGCTACATCCTCGCCCCGGTCAAGGTTGCCGTTGGCGACACGCTGATGAGCGGTCCGACCGCCGAGATCAAGCCGGGCAACACGCTGCGCTTGGCGGACATCCCGGACGGCGTCCAGATCCACGCCATCGAGATGCTGCCGGGCCGGGGCGCCGCCCTCGTCCGCACCGCCGGCGCCGTGGCTGAAGTCCGCGCCAAGGAAGGCGAGTACGTGACGGTGAAGATGCCGAGCGGCGAAATCCGCAGGCTCCACCAGAACTGCCGCGCCACCATCGGCCAGGTCGGCAACCTCGAGCACATGAACATCTCCCTCGGCAAGGCAGGCAAGAAACGCTACCAGGGGAAGAAGCCGCACAACCGCGGCGTCGTCATGAACCCGATTGACCATCCGATGGGCGGCGGTGAAGGCCGCACCAGCGGCGGCGGCCACCCGCGTTCGCCGTGGGGCCAGCTCGCCAAGGGCTTCAAGACCCGCACGAAGAAGAACCCGACATCCAAGTTCATCGTTGCACGGAGGAAGAAATAAGTGAGCCGCTCCCTTAAAAAAGGTCCCTTCGTGGACGCCCACCTCATGGAAAAGGTGGAAAAGATGAACCGCAGCGGAGCCAAGCTGCCGATCAAGACTTGGTCGCGCCGCTCCATGGTTCTTCCCGAGTTCATCGGCCATACGCTGATGGTGCACAACGGCAAGATCTTCCAGAGCGTGTTCGTGACCGAAAACATGGTCGGACACCGTCTGGGCGAGTTCTCCGCCACCCGCATCTTCCGCAGCCACGGCACCGTCAGCGGCAAGAAGTAAGGCGCCTGGGGCCGGCTCCGCCGGTCCCGGAGCCTGCTGTGAAGCCGCCGGGGGTGGGGAAGCCCACGCCCGCGGATTCCGCACACGGAAACGCCTGCCTCGCACCCCGTCACGGTGCGGCGCAGGCGTTTTTGTTTTTGTGCCGCGCGCGCCGAATGGAGTGGTACCGGAGCAACGCGGCGCTTCAGCCCGAGTCCACTGGCAGCGCGGGCGCAAGCCTGTTCCGCAGGGGAGATGCCAGCGGTCCGGTAAAAGCTGCCGCCTGAAGGCGGACTACAAACATTCGGCCGTCCTCCCGTTGGTGGTTCCGCCTTCAGGCGGCACCGCTCTTTTACGGAACCGACATGCGTCCTATCAGTGCCGCGGCAATTCGAAATCGTGCCGCCGCGTGGTAAACTATTCCAATCCAAGCAGCACGGGGGGCGCATGAGACGTTTTTTCCGGATCAAGTCGCACGAGCAGATCCTGGCCGACGCGGAGCAGGGGGAGCACAAGCTGCACCGCGCCCTCGGGGTGTGGCATCTGACACTGCTGGGGATCGGCGGGGTGATCGGCGCCGGCATCTTCGTGCTGACGGGGCATGCCGCCGCGCAGTGTGCCGGGCCGGCCATCGCGCTCTCCTTCGTGCTGTCCGGGATGGCGTGCGTGTTCGCCGGGCTCTGCTATGCGGAGTTCGCGTCGATGATCCCGACCTCCGGCAGCGCCTACACCTACTCCTACGCCACGCTCGGCGAACTGTTCGCCTGGATCATCGGCTGGGACTTGATCCTGGAGTACCTGTTCGGCGCCTCGACCGTGGCGGTCGGCTGGTCCGGCTATCTCACCAGCTTTCTCAAGGATTGCGGGGTTGTCCTGCCGGAAGCCCTGTGCAACGCGCCGGTCGCCTACCATGCCGGGCAGGGGATGTCGCTGACGGGCGCATTGGTGAACCTGCCGGCGGTGTTCATCGTTGCGCTGGTGACGGCGTTGCTGATCATCGGCATCAAGATGTCGGCCAACTTTAACAACGTCATCGTGGTCGTGAAGGTGACGGTGATCCTGCTGTTCATCGCCTTCGGCATCTTTTACGTCACGGCGGACAACTGGCATCCGTTCATCCCGCCCAACACCACCGGGAATTTCGGCGAGTTCGGCTGGACGGGGATCCTGCGCGGGGCGGGCGTGGTGTTTTTCGCCTACATCGGCTTCGACGCCGTCTCCACTGCGGCGCAGGAGGCGAAAAACCCGCAGCGCGACTTGCCGAAGGGGATCATGTGGTCTCTGGTCATCTGCGGCATCCTCTACGTGATCGTCGCGCTGGTGATGACCGGCCTGGCGCACTACTCGAAGCTGAACGTGCCGCATCCGATGGCGGTGGCGATCGACGCGGCCGGCGCGGGGCTGGCGTGGTTGCGGCCGCTGGTCAAACTCGGCGCGATTGCGGGGCTCAGTTCGGTCATCCTGGTGCTGATGCTGGGGCAGACGCGCATTTTCTACTCGATGTCGAAGGACCGCCTGCTGCCGGCGGTGTTCTCCGCCGTGCATCCGACGTTTAGGACACCGCACATCGCCACGCTGGTCACCGGTACGGTGGCGCTGGTGCTTGCCGGCCTCTTCCCCATCGACCTGCTCGGCGAGCTGGTCTCCATCGGCGCGCTGCTGGCCTTCACCATGGTTTGCGCCGGGGTGATGGTCATGCGCCTGACGAAGCCGGACGCGCCGCGGCCGTTCCGCACGCCGTGGGTGCCGTTGGTGCCGATCCTCGGCATGGCGCTTTCTGTTCTGCAGATGATTTCACTGCCGCACGACACTTGGATCCGGCTGGTTGTCTGGATGTTCATCGGGTTCATCGTCTACTTCACATACAGTTACCGGCACGCCCATCCGCCGCCGTCAGCCTAAGCAGTGCCCGAAAGGATTCTCATCATGCCGAAGAAAAAGCCATCCGCCGCGCAGGAACAGATCGGGAAGCTGGACCGGCAGCTGCTGGAGCTGCTGAACGAGCGCATCCGTCTGGCGCGCCGGGCGGACGCCGGTTGCCGCACGCAGGACGCGCGGCGCGAACTCGCCCTGTGGGAGGCGGCCGCCGCCGAGCGCATGGCCGCGGCGAATGACGGCCCGCTGCCCGCGGAGACGCTGAAGGCGGTGTACCGCGAACTTGCCGCCGGCGCGCAGGCGGGGCGCCGCGAGGCGCTGACCGTGGCCTTCCTCGGCCCCAGCGCCACCTTCTCGCACCAGGCCGCCCTGGGGCGCTTCGGCGCCGCGGCGAACTATCTGCCGTGTGCCACCATCCCTGAAGTGTTCGACGCGGTGTGCCGCGGCAAGGCGGCGTTCGGCGTGGTACCGGTGGAGAACTCCACCGAGGGAGCCGTCACCTACACGCTGGATGTCTTTGCCGAAGTGGATGTGACGATTTGTGCCGAGATCCACCAGGAGATACACCAGCACCTGCTCTGCCGCTGCGCCGTGGAGGATGTCCAGGTCGTCTACAGCCACCCCAGCGTGTTCGGCCAGTGCCGCGAGTGGCTGCGCAAAAACCTGCCGCAGGCGCGCCTGGTGCCGGTGACCAGCACCACGGAGGCGGCCTCACGCGCCGCCGCGGAGGAGGGCGCCGCCGCGCTGGCTGGCGTCCTGGCCTCCGAACGCTACGGGCTTCCGGTGCGCGGGGACAACATCGAGGACCGCACGGAGAACCTGACGCGCTTCTTCGTCATCCGCAGGGGTGCGGTCTGCGCACCGTCCGGGAATGACAAGACCTCGCTTCTCTTCGGCGTGAAAGACCGCGTCGGCGCGCTGCTCGACAGCCTGGAGCCGTTCCGCCGGCACAAGATCAGCCTGAGCTTCATCGAGAGCCGCCCCTCGCGCCGCCGCAACTGGGAGTACCAGTTCTACATCGACATCGCCGGCCACATGCAGGACGCCCCGGTGAAGGCCGCGCTGGAGGAGCTCTCGGAGCACTGCCAGTTCGTGAAATGCCTCGGCAGCTACCCGCGCGCGGCCGGGTGAGGGGAGCGCGTGGACGGGAAGAGCGGATGGGAAGCTTGTGGGGAAGTTGCGCTGCCGCTGGGGAAGGGTTGATGCAATATGAAAAATGACGGCATGACGGAACGGAAATTTACAGACGAACTGAACCGGCGCGTGAAAGAGGTCAAGGCAGGCAAGGCAAAAGGACGTCCGGCGAACGAAGTCATCCGTGATCTCTACGCCCGATTTTTCTGCCGGTGAAAACGGTTGTTGCCTTTCCTGAGGCGTTGCCCCAGGCTTATGATAGAATGCCCCTTTGGGAGCTGAGTGAATAAACGTGTCGACTTGATTGCCAACGGAAATGAGCGGTTCCAAAGGAAATATCACATGAGCATTGCGAAGTGGATGAACCCGGATGTTGCGGCGATCCGTCCCTATGAGCCGGGGCGCCCGATCGAGGATGTGGCGCGCGAGCACGGGCTGGCTCCGGCCGAGATCTGCAAGCTGGCCTCGAACGAGAACCCGCTGGGCGTGTCGCGTCTGGCGCTGCGGGCCATGAAGCGGGCGCTGCCGGAGATGTACCTTTATCCCGACGGCTACGGCTTTGAGTTGCGGCAGAAGCTCGCCGCCAGGACCGGTTTCGCGCCCGGACAGTTCATTTTTGGCAGTGGCTCCAACGAGATTCTGGAGTTCATCGGCCACTGCTACATGGGGCGTGACCGCTCCATCGTCTGCTCGCAGTACGCGTTTGTCGTCTACAAGCTGGTGGCGCAGATGTTCGGCTCCCGGATTCTCGAGGTTTCCGCGCCGACCCTCGGCCATGACCTGCCTGCCATGGCGAAGGCGATCCGCCCGGACACCAGCATCATCTTCATCTGCAACCCGAACAATCCGACCGGCACGCTGGTGACCGACGCCCAGGTGGCGAAGTTCATGGCGCGGGTGCCGGAGGACGTGCTCGTGGTCTTCGACGAGGCGTACGCCGAAATCTGCCTCGGGAAGATGCCCGACACATCGCGCTATCTGCGCGAAGGGCGCAACGTGCTCATCCTTCGCACGTTCTCGAAGGCGTACGGGATGGCCGGCATGCGTGTCGGCTACGCCATGGGGCCGGCGGAGATCATCTCCGCGCTGGAGCGCGCCCGGCAACCATTCAACGTCAACCGGCTCGCGCAGACGGGGGCGGTGGCCGCGCTCGACGACGCCGGGTTCCTGCGCCGCACCCGCACTCTTTTCCGCCAGGGGCGTGAAATGATCGAGGCCGCCTGCGACGAGGCGGGGCTGGAATACCAGCACTCCGCGGCGAACTTCATGCTGATCAAGGTTGGCGACGGCACCCGGGTGACGGCGGGGCTGACGAAGCGCGGCGTCATCGTCCGGCCCATGGGTGGCTACGGGCTACCCTCCTACATCCGCGTCAGCTACGGCACCCTTGCGGAAAACGAGAAATTCATCTCCGCGCTGCGTGCCGAGACGGGAAAATGACACCGTTGCCACGCCTTGAGCGGGTGAGGATTCATATGCGCCGCCGACTCTTCAGCCGTCCACCTGGCGGCGGCGTTTCTGGCTATCCCCGATGCATTTTACAACCGTTTTGCCCGGTTTGGCGGCGAACGGTTTTACAAGTGATAAAGTAGGGGGAGTGCCATGCCGGACCTTTTTCTCCGGAGGGCGCGAGGCGGAACGGATTCCGATGCAGAGACGGATTCTCATAGTTTACGGGCTGTTGGTGCTGGCGCCGGCGCTGGTCATTGGCGTGCTGGCGTTCCGGTTGCTCGGGCATGAGCAGGAACGGCTCCGCCTGGCTTCGGTTGCGGCAATCGAGGAGCGCGCGCAGGCGGTCGCCGAGAACATCCGGATTTCCGTTGAGGACGCGGAGGAGGGGCTCCTCTCTGCTCTCGCCTCCCTTCCGGAACCCGAACTGCCGCGGGCGCTCAAGGAATGGCGTGGCCAGAACACCCTTGTCCGGAATGTGTTCATCCTCAATCCAGCCCGCGGCCTCCTTCTTCCGGAACCCATGCTTCCCGGCAGCAGTCCGGCCGCGCCGGGGGATTCCGCCTTTGTCCGGCGCTACGAGGGGCTTTTTGCGCTGAACGTACCGTGGCCGGCGGCTTTGGCGGAGAGTGCTTCCGCCGCCGTGCCCGTCGGCAAAGAAGAGGCACCTCCGGCGGCGGGAAGCGGCCGGATTACCCGCCTGCCGCGGGACCGGAAGTTCGCGGGCACGGTGCGGGTGATTGCTCCCTCGCCGTCGGTGGCGCGGATTTCGGCCGCCGCCCTGACGGCGACCGTCGACAAGCTGCCCGTTAAAAAATCGGCGGACTATGAGTCGCAGATGCGGGAAGTTCAGGCGATGGAATCCCAGGCCCGCTCGGGCTGGATCCCGTGGATCTCGGACAACACGCTGTCATTGCTGGGCTGGCTGCAGCCATCGCCGGACAAACCCGTACGCGGCCTAGAACTTGACCTTGACGTGCTGCTGCCGAGGCTGGTCGCTACGCTGCCCCCGCAGCCGCCGGAGGGGATGGCCTTCGTCGTCTCCGATGGCAACCGAATGCTCTGCAGGCCGAGTTGCCCCGTTAGCGCCGCCATGCAGGTTCTCTGCCGGGTTCCAGTGGGGAGTGAGCTTCCACACTGGGAGGTCGTGGTGCTGGCGGTTCCCGGTGCCGCCGGCGTGGCCGCCGGCGGCAAGATGCTGCGGACTCTCTCGCTGCTGCTGACGGGGACGTTCCTGATGGCCATCCTCACGGGCGGCGCACTGCTGTTGTTCGCGGCGTACCGCGGCCAGCTGGATGCGCGGCGCAAGACCAGCTTCGTCTCCAACGTCTCGCACGAGCTGAAGACGCCGCTGACCAGCATCCGCATGTACGCCGAACTGCTCGGCGAGGGGCGCGTCCGGGACGAGGGGAAGAAGAAGCGCTATTTGGACAACATCATCGTCGAAAGCCAGCGCCTGACGCGCCTCATCAGCAACGTGCTTGACTTCAGCCGGATCGAGCAGAACCGGAAGGTGTACAACATCACGGAGGCCGACCTTGTCCAGATTGTGCGCGGCGTCATCGAGCGGCTTTCCATGCGCATCCAGGAGGCCGGGATACATGTCGAGATGGCGCTGCCTTCCGGCGGCCTGGTCCTGCGCACCGACAGCGACGCCGTGGAGCAGGTGCTGATCAATCTGGTGGACAACGCCATGAAGTACGCCGCGTCCGGCCGCGAACTGCGCATCGAGATGGAGGCCGCGCCGGACGGCTGCGCCCGGATCCGCGTGCTGGACCGCGGGCCGGGGATCCCTCCGGCCGAGCGGGAAAAGGTGTTCGACAAGTTCTACCGCATGGACCACTCCTTGACCGGCGGCAAGCCGGGCTGCGGGCTGGGATTGACCATCTCGCGCAAAATGTTGCGCGACCTTGGCGGCGAACTGGCGTGCGGGCCGCGGGACGGCGGCGGCACTTGTTTTACGGCGGAACTGAGACCTAAACCGGTGGAAGAAGAAACACAGCAGGGGTGAGCACATGAGAAATCTGAAAGTGCTGGTGGTGGAAGATGACGCGATGATCCGCGAGGGGCTTGGCGACCTGCTGGAGAGCGAGGGTGCCGTGGTTGAGGCGGCCGCCGACGGCGAACGGGGGCTCGAGCTCTGGGGGAAGGGCGGCTTCAACCTCGTCATACTCGACGTCATGATGCCCGGTAAAAGCGGCTATGACGTCTGCCGCGAAATCCGTCGCACGGACATCCGCGTGCCGATCATCATGCTTACCGCCAAGGCCGAAGAAGTGGACAAGGTCGTCGGCCTGGAGTTGGGCGCGGACGACTATGTGACCAAGCCGTTCGGCGTGCGCGAGCTGCTGGCGCGCATCCACGCCGTCCTGCGCCGCGCTGGCAGCCGCGGCGGCATCGCCGCCCCGGCGGCGGAAAAACCGGAGACCTTCAACTTCGGCGAGACGGAGATCAACCGCCGGACGCTACGCGGGAAACTCCAGGGGGTCACCTTTGAACTGACCCCGCGTGAGATGCGGATCCTGGAATATTTTTACAGCCGTCCCACCACGGCCGTGAGCCGCGAAATGCTTCTCCAGTCGGTCTGGGGCTATGACGGCGCCTGCACGACGCGCACCGTGGACCAGCACATCGCCATGCTCCGCAAGAAGGTCGAGATTGTTCCCAACGAGCCGAAATACCTGCTCACGGTGCACGGGCTCGGCTACCGCTACGAGCCGAAATGATGGCCGCGGCCGCCGGCGGTTTCCGTCCGGCGGTCTTCGCGGATCAGTGCTCGAAGCGGAGCCGGTTGAGCTTGTTGATCAGGGTGCGGCGTGAGATGCCGAGCAGCAGCGCGGCGCGGGTCTGGTTGCCGTTGGTCTGCTCCAGAGCCCTGCGGATGGCGGCGTCCTCGCTCTCCCGCAGCGTCTTCAGCTCCGCCTCCTCCGTTACCGCACCCGCGGTTGCCGGCGCCGCGTTCCGGACGGCCGGCGGCAGATGCTCCGGCATGACCAGTTCGTTGCGCGCCAGCACGGCGACCCGCTCCATGGCGTTGGCCAGTTCCCGCACGTTTCCCGGCCACGGATATTCCACCAGCAGGCGCAGCGCGGCGGCGGACAGCCGTTTCGACGGATCACGCCCGCGAAGAAAATGACGGGCGAGGGGCGGGATTTCCTCCCGCCGCAGGCGCAGTGGCGGCAGTTCGATGTTGATGACGTTCAGGCGGTAGTACAGGTCTTCGCGGAAACGCCCCTCCGCCACGGCTTCCTGGAGGTTGCGGTTCGTCGCCGCCACGAGGCGGAAATCCAGCTCCCGCTCCGTATCGCTGCCGACCGGCGTGACGCGGCCGGTTTCGATGGCCCGTAAAAGCGAGGGTTGGAGGTCGGCGGGCATGTCGCCGATCTCATCCAGGAAAAGCGTCCCGCCGTGCGCCTCGCGGAAGCAGCCGTTGCGGTCGGCGACGGCGCCGGTGAACGCTCCCCGGCGGTGCCCAAACAGTTCGCTGGCCAGCAGGGCGGCGGGGATGGCGGCGCAGTTGACCGCAACGAACGGTCCGGCTGCCCGCGGACTGGCGTTGTGGAGAAAACGGGCCAGCACTTCCTTGCCGGTTCCGGACTCGCCGGTGAGGAGCACGGTGGCGCGGCTGCGGGCCACCCGCCATGCGTCCGCAAAAACGGCGCGCATGGCCGCGGATTCCGCAACCGTGCCCGCCATAAGTTGCGGGGGGATTTCGCCGCCGGGCGCGCCGGTCTGCGCCGGGCAGCATTCGGGGCCGATGGCGTCGCGGACGGCGGCGGCCAGCTCGTCGAGGTCCACCGGTTTTTCAAGATAATCCACGGCGCCGAGCTTGAGGGCCTGGACGGCGTCCTTGACCGAGGCGTAGGCCGTGACCAGCAGGAACGGCAGCCCGGGGTGGAGCGCGCGCGCCTCGCGGAGCAGTTCAAGCCCGGAGAGTCCAGGCATCCGGATGTCGGAGACGACCAGGGCGGGGGGCTGCCGACGGATTTTTTCCAGCGCGGTGCCGCCGCCGTCGGCAAGCTCCACGGTGAAGCCCGCCGTCCGGAGCACATCCGCAAAGAGTTCGCGGAGCGGCCGTTCGTCGTCCACCACCAGAATTGTGGGCTGTCCGGCGCTCATGGGCGCGGCACCCGGATGCCGTGAATCGTCATGATTGTCCCCTTGCCCGCCTCCGAGGCCGCTTCCACCCGCCAGCCCATCGCTTCGGCCAGCCGGCGGACCATGGAAAGGCCGATGCCGTGCCCGCCGGAACGCCCCGAGACGTACGGCTTGAAAATATCCTTCAAAAGTCCGGGTTCAATCCCGCGCCCGTTGTCCTCCACCAGCAGGGAGGCGCCGTCGCCTTGGATCTGCAGCGCCAAGCGAACCGCGGCGCCGGCGGGGCAGGCGTTGAGGCTGTTGGTGAGCAGGTTGACCACGATCTGCGAGAGCAGGTCGGCGTCGGCTTCAAACACGGCGTCCGGCGGGCACTCCAGTTGGAGGGCGATGCCGGCCTCCTCGAAATCCGGCCGCAGCACCCCGCAGACCGATCCGAGCACGCCGGCGGCGGAGACCGGCTGCGGCTTCGGTTCCCGCAGGCGGGCGAAATTGAGGAACTCCGCGAGCCGCTCCGCCGTCACATCCGCCTCATCCATAATTTTCTCGGCCATTTCCGGCACGCCCGGAGGGAGCCCCGCCGCGCTTCGCATCCGCTGCGCCATTCCGCGGATGATGCCCAGCGGGTTTTTGGTTTCGTGCGCGACGCCGGCCGCGATCAGCTGGAGCTCTTCCAGGCGCGCCTTTTGCGATTCCAGCTCCCCGAGGCGGCGGCGGAGTGTCTGGCGTTCGGCATGCCGGAGCCAGGCTGCGGTGAACGCCAGCGCCGTGAAAAGGGCGCAGGCCGCCAGCAGCAGGAAACGGGAATCGGCCGCCGCCGTGCGCAGGCGCAGCGTCTCCGCCGGCATCCCCATGATCACCAATAGCACCGGGTTGCCGGACACGGGGGCGGTCTGGCCGGCGCGGCGCCAAGCCGGCCCACGGCCCCCGCCTCCGCCGCAGTTCAGTTTCGGCGCATCCAGGCGGATGGGCTGCCAATAGTAAAAAATGTCTTCGGCGAGGAAGCGGCCCTCCCGGCCGTGGACCCCCGGCGGCAGCGCATGCCCGTCACAGCAATCAGCCAGCGGCGACTCCCCTTGGTGCAGATGAAGCTGTTTCAGGCCGGTGGCCTCGCGGATGCCGGAGAGGACGGCTTGGGCGCGCTCGACGTCGATGCAGCCGCGGGAGATCTGGGCGGCGATGGAGCCCTCGACCGCACCCGCCAGGTGCCGCGCCGTGCCGCACTGCTCGGCCATGGCCAGTTCCAGGTCGTTGTTGCGGACGTTCCATCCCCACAGCAGGACGGCTGCCAGGGCGGCGGCGGCGGCGAGAAAAGCCAGCCAATGTCGTTTCAGCATGGGAAAAACTCCAAGGATCGGACGGCGCCGGGCGGCTGTCCGTCGGGGATACCATCATGCAACGGACGGAAAAAGGAAATCCGGGCCGGAAAAGATCCGGCCCGGATTGAGGTCGGCCAAACGGCCGGATCATCAGGTCAGGGAGGCGGGGCCGCCCTTGCTGGCGTCTTTTCCGCCCTTTTCGCAGCCCTTGCCGTCGCCCATGCCGCAGCCTTTGCCGCTCTTGCCGGCCTTGCCGCCTTTGCCGCAGCTCTTGCCGTCCTTGTCACACGCCTTGCCATCCTTGTCACACGCCTTGCCGTCCTTGTCGCACGCCTTGCCGTCCTTGTCACACGCCTTGCCGTCCTTGTCGCACTGGGTGGTGCACTTGGCGGCCGGGGCGGCGGGAGCGGCGTCCTGCGCGAAGACGACGGTGCCGACGGCGAGGGTGGCGGTGACGGCGAGGGCTTTCACGAGCTTCATCATGGTACGATTTCCTTTGTTTGTTTTTCGGCCCGGAACTTCCAAGCCTTGTTGCCGTTAATTAAAGCACGGGGCGTGCCAACTTTCAGAAAGGGGGTGCCCGGCGGCGGTTTTCAGCCTTGAAATCGCGGGAAATATACGGGGTGCGGCATCCGGACGCCGCCGGTGCAGGAATTGCACACCCGCGTCCGACTGTGAAACTGTTGCACACTCCGCCGCCCTCCGGCGGGGCCGTGTGCCGGCGCGGGATTTTTCCGTGCGGCGTGGTATCTTATCCGCCTGTCCTGAACGGGTGCGGAAGCCGGGCGCGGAGTGCCGGCCGGAGCCGTCCCGTTCAGGCGCACCGGGAACCGACGACGAAAGTGAAGGCCATGAACGCTCTCGACATCCTGCAGGAACGCGGGTTCATCTACCAGACCACCGACATCGAGCGCCTCAAAGCGCGGCTCGCGCAGGGGCCGGTGACGTTCTACGTCGGCTTCGACCCCACGGGTTCCAGCCTGCACATCGGGCACCTGCTGCCCGTCATGGCCATGCGCTGGCTGCAGCAGGCCGGCCACCGCCCCATCGCCATCGTCGGCGGCGGCACCGCCATGGTCGGCGACCCCTCCGGCAAGACCGAGGCGCGGCAGCTCCTGACCACCGACGAGATCGATGCCAACGCCCGCGCACTCCAGGAGCAGCTCGCGCGCTTCCTCGACTTCGGCGGCGGCAAGGCGCGGATGGTCAACAACGCCGACTGGCTGCGCAACCTCAAGTACCTGGAATTCCTGCGCGACATCGGCCGCCATTTCAGCGTCAACCAGATGCTCGCCGCGGAGTCGGTGAAACAGCGGCTGGAAACCAGCCTCTCCTTCCTTGAGTTCAACTACATGTTATTGCAGGCGTACGACTTCTACGTCCTCTACCGCGACTACGACTGCGAGATGCAGTTCGGCGGGCAGGACCAGTGGGGCAACATCGTCGCCGGCACCGGGCTCGTCCGGAAAATGCTCGGCAAGGAGGCGCACGCCGCGACCTTCCCGCTGCTGCTGAAGAGCGACGGCCAGAAGTTCGGCAAGACCGCCTCCGGCGCCGTCTGGCTCGACACGGCGCGCACGACGCCGTACCATTATTACCAGTTCTGGCGCAACGTGGACGACACCGACGTCGCACGCCTCATGGGCTTCTTCACCACGCTGCCGATGGAGGAAGTCCGCCGCCTCACCGCCCCCGGCCAGTCCGCGAAGGCCATGAACCGCGCCAAGGAAATCCTCGCCTACGAGGCCACCTGCCTCGCCCACGGTCCTGACGAGGCGCGCAATGCGTTCCTCGCCGCCGGCACGGAATTCGGCTTTGCCGACCCGGCCGCCGCGGTCGCAACTTCCAGCGCCGTCCGCGACATCAAGGCCGCCGACGCTGCGGCCGAACTCCCGACCACCACCATCCCGCGTACCGAGGCCGAGGCCGGTATCTGGATCTGCAAGCTGTTCGTGGACGCCGGGTTGTGCGCGTCCAACGGCGAGGCGCGCCGGCTCATCAAGGGCGGCGGCTGCTACCTCGGCGAGGAGCGCATCACCGACGAGAAGCGGAACGTCGCCCTTGCGGAGTTCGCGGACGGTCAGCTCCTGCTGCGCGCCGGCAAGAAGAACATCCGTCGCATCGTGCTGGGGTGATGAAGCGGAGTGGCAGTGCGCCGGAGGGTGATTCACAGTCGGGAGGGACGCGCATGGGGCTGAACTTGTTCAAGTCGAAACCGCAGGAGGTCGACCGCGGCCTCTTTGTGTCGCATCCGTGTCCGGTCTGCGGCAAACGGAAGCTCCACCTGGTCGAATCGCGGATGCCCGGACTGCTTGGTGCCATCGGGTTCGGCGGAGGCTTGCGGATCCGCTGTGCCGGCTGTTCGCACTCGGTCATCCTTGAGGCGTATGAAACGGACGCCGCTCTGGCCCTGAAGAAACACGCGGACGCCTTCCGCGCCGGGACGATGACGGAGGAGCAGTTCGTGGAGCGCATGGAGAATTCCGGCCTCCTGTGCCTCCGCGAGCTGGCCGAGCGTGCCGACAAATGGACGTGTCCCCGGTGCGGGGAGCTGGTTCCGCCGACCTTCGACGTGTGCTGGAAATGCCAAGCCACGCGCCCGGGTGCGACGGTGGTTGCCGCCGCCGCCGAGGGAACGGTGTCGGAGCCGGTTCATGTGGACGCACTGTTCGGCGCGTCCGACGTGGTCGTGCATGAAACCCCGGCAGCTGGGGCGGCCGGAACCAGCCTTCCGTTGGAAGGCGAATCGCCCGGCGCGGGCCGGCGCTGAGGATGCGGGCGGTTCCGGCGCCGTCCGTTGTTTCCTGCGTGTTCCGGCCGGAATGGAGGAGGGCTGTATGATGACGGACGGCGCGCGCATCCTGTTCCTGATGGCTGGCATCTGGGCGGCGGTTTCCACGGCGGACTGTGCGGCGGATTCCGCTCCGGCGGCTCCGCAAACGGCGGTTCCCACCGTCGTCACGGCGGCGGCGCCTGCCGCGCCGGCCTGGTGCGCGCCCGGTCCGTTCTCCGTGGCGTCGGTGCTGTATGACTGGCAGGATGCAGCACGCGACAAGCGCGTCGTGCCGGTGAAGATCTATTATCCGTCGGGCACCGCCGCCAAGGGGCCGTTCCCGCTGATCGTCATGTCGCACGGGCTCGGCGGCACGCGCGAAGGTTACCGCTACCTCGGGACCTGGTGGGCCGCCCACGGCTACATCGTGGTGCATCCGCAGCACGCCGGCAGCGACGACGCGGTGTGGCGCGGCAAGACGCAGGCGATGAAGGAGATGCAGGGTGCGGCCGCGTCCCTGTCCAACGCCATCAACCGTCCCCGCGACATCTCCTTCGTGATCGACCGGATGCTGGCGCTGGACAAGGACGCCGAATCGCCGTTCAAGGGGAAGGTGGACGCGGGGCGCATCGGCGTTGCCGGGCATTCCTTCGGCGCCTACACCGCGCTGGCGGCGGCCGGCGAGCGGTTCCCCGTGCCGGGGAGTCCGGACCAGAACCTGGCCGACCCGCGCGTGAAGGCGGCGCTGCCGATGAGCGCGCCGGTGTCCGCGAAGGCAAAGCGCAATCCGGCCGCGGCGTTCGGCCCCATCGCGGTGCCGTGCCTGCACATGACCGGGACCCGGGACGACAGCCCCATCGGCAATTCCAAGGCCGCGGATCGGCGCATCCCGTTCGACAACATGTCGAAGGCTGACAATTATCTGGTGACGTTCAAGGACGGCGACCACATGATCTTTTCGGATCAGGGGAGGACGCCTGCCGCCCGCCCGCTGGATCCGCTGTTTCACGGGCTGATCCAGCAGGCGAGCACGGCGTTCTGGGATGCCTACCTGAAGGGCGACGCCAGCGCCAGGGCCTGGCTTGGCCCGGCCGGCGGTTTCGCCGGAAATCTTGCCGCCAACGGCAATTGGGAGCGAAAACCGGCCGCGCCGGTTCCGGCCCCCGCCGCTCCCGGGGGCTGACGGAATTTCATGCCACAAAAAAGCCGCTGCGGGTGGATGCCCGTGGCGGCTTTTTGCGTGAAAATGGCGTCCCTACGGGGATTCGAACCCCGGTTACCAGGATGAGAACCTGGTGTCCTAGGCCTCTAGACGATGGGGACGCAACGAAAACAAAAACGGCTCATACTATAGTGCAGCGTTCTCGGGGCGCAAGCTCGACAAAAGCGTCGACGGGAAGTATGGTGGGATTGGAGGCGCCCATGGAAAACGATTTCAATCAGGTGCGGTGGCCGGCGGTGGCCGGCGCGTTTTATCCGGAGGTTCCGGCGCGGCTGACGGCGCAGGTACGGAAGTTCCTGGCCGGGGGCGGGGCGCCGCAACAGGCGGACGGCGGCATCCGCGCGCTGATCGTGCCGCACGCGGGCTACGAGTACTCGGGCGCGGTGGCCGGGAAGGCGTACGCGCTGCTGGCGGGAAAGGCGCAGGCGCGCATCCGGCGCGTGGTCGTGGCCGCGCCGACGCACCGGGTGCCGTTCCTCGGCGTCAGCATCGGGAATTACGGCGCGTTCGCGACGCCGCTGGGGGAGATGCCGGTGGACGCGGAGGCGTGTCGCGCGCTGGCCGGGGCGCATCCGCTGCTCTGCACCCGCTGCGACGCGCATTCGCAGGAGCATGCGCTGGAGGTGCAGCTGCCGTTCCTGCAGACCGTCCTGCCCCACGCGAAACTGCTGCCGATGGTGTGCGGCGACCTTCCCCCGGCCGCCGCCCGCGAGCTGGCGCCGGTTCTTCGGAAAATACTGTGGAACCCGGAAACGCTGTGGGTCATCAGCTCCGATTTCACGCACTTCGGCGAATCGTTCGGCTATGTCCCGTTCACCCGCGACGTGTCGCGGCGGATCTCCGAGCTTGACCATGGCGCCATCGGCCGCATCTGCGCCGGGGATCTGGACGGCTTTGACGAGTACCTGGAACGCACCGGCGCGACCATCTGCGGCGCGCACCCGATCTCGCTGCTGCTGGCGGTGCTGGAAAACGCAGGATGCGGAGGGCCGGTGCCGACAGATATCGGTGGAGATCGGCGGAGGGCGGCCGGCATCGAAGACGCCGAACGGAAAAACGGAAGAACGGAAGAAGGACGAGACGGTCGCCCGCCGCAGCACGCGAACACCGGACCACAGGCCGCCGAAAAGCTTGTCATCCGCGAAGTCGCCTACGCCACCTCCGGACAGCTGACGGGCGAATGGGAGCACACGGTGAGCTACGCGGCGATTGCGGTGGAGGAGAAGGCCGAACTGGAGAAAATGGAAAAGGGAGAAGCGGGGATGGCAGATTGCGCGGTCTCCGCGGCGGAGAAGGAAACCCTGCTGCGGTTGGCGCGGTCGGCGATCCAGGCGCGGCTGAAGCGCGAACCGGCGCCGAAGCCGGCCTTGGAGGAGCTGACGCCGCGGCTGCGGGAGGACGGCGCGTGCTTCGTCTCGCTCCACATCGGCGGCGAACTCCGCGGCTGCATCGGCTATCTGGAGGCGACGGAGCCGCTGTGGCAGAACGTGGCGCGGAACGCGCGCAGCGCGGCATTCAACGACCCGCGTTTTTTCCCGCTGTCGGCGGCTGAGTTCGAGGCGGTGGAAATTGAAATTTCCGTGCTGACCCCGTTCCGGCCGATCCCCGGTCCGGAGGCGTTCATCGTCGGCCGGCACGGCATCTTCCTGGAAAAGGGCGGCAAGCACGCCGTGTTCCTGCCGCAGGTCGCGCCGGAGCAGGGCTGGGACCGTGAGACGACGCTGACGCACCTGGCGCTCAAGGCCGGCCTTCCCGCCGACGGCTGGCGGCGCGGTGCCACGTTCTCGGTCTTCGAGGCGGTCGTGTTCGGGGAAAAGGACGCCGGCGGATCAGGTTCCGGCGGCGGTTGACGCCACCCAGTCGATCCAGGCGGACATGCCGGCGCCGCTGTGGGCGGAAAGCTGGAACACCGGGATTTTTGCGTTGACCTGGCGGATGCAGTCGAGGCATGCCGGCATGTCGAAGCTGATGTGCGGCAGCAGGTCGGTCTTGGTGATCACCACCGCCTTCGCCTCCTGGAAGAGCAGCGGGTATTTGACCGGTTTGTCCTCGCCCTCGGTGACGCTGAGCACGGCGACCTTGGCGTCCTCGCCGATGTCGAACGCGGCCGGGCACATCAGGTTGCCGACGTTCTCCACGATCACCAGGTCGAGCTCCGCCAGCGGCAGTTCCTTGTAGGCGGCGTGGACCATCTGCGCGGAGAGGTGGCAGGAGCCGCCGGTGATGAGCTGGCTGACGGGGATGCCGAGCTTGTGCAGGCGCTCGGCATCGCGGATCGTCTCCACGTCGCCCTCAAGCACGGTGAAGCGGAAGCGGGTGCCGAGCGCGCCGACCATCGCCTCCAGCAGGCGCGTCTTGCCCGCGCCGGGGGAGCCGATGAGGTTCAGCATCTTCACGCCGTGCTGGCGGGCGAGCTGGCGCGTGCGCCCGGCCCAGTCGGCGTTCACTTCCATCAGGTTGCGGTAGACTTTGATTTCCATGGGGTTCACGGTTCAGTGGTTCACGGTTCAGGGTTCGGGGGGCGATGGCGTCGGGTGCCGGGCTTCAGTTCTGCGTTCTGCATTCTGCGTTCGGCGTTTCTTCCACTTCCAGGCTTTCCAAATATAACTCCTTGCCGCTGACAACCTGGACGTCGCCGGAGCTGCAGCCGCCGCAGCGGATGAGATTCGGCTTCGCCTCGCCGTGCCAGCCGCACTTGCGGCAGTCGAGGACGACCGGCGTACGGCGCATCTCGAGCTTCGCGCCTTCGGCCGGCGTGTCCTGCGTGAGCACGTCGAACGCCATCTCCATGCTCTCCGGCACGACCTGCTGCATGCCGCCGACGGCGATGCGGACGCAGGTGAGGCGCTTCGGCGGCGTCATGCGCGCCAGCTCCTCCAGCACCGTGGCGACCAATTGTTCGCAGATGGCAAATTCGTGCATGGGAAAAACAATCCTGAATGGCCCGCCGGAAAACGGGCGGGCGGCGTGAATCGGAACGGCATACTATAAACGGGCAAGCGGTGAATGGCCGCCGCTTGCCGTCCGGTGCGGCGGCGGGTATAGTCCGTTGTTCTGGTCTGGACGTATCGAGCTGCACATGCCGGCCGGAGCCGGTGCGAAACGGAGGGTGTCGTGACCATCGAAGAGTACATCTCGTTTTTTGACGTCAGGATCTGCCAGCAGTTGCCGGAGCGGCGGGCGCAGGAACTGCACAACATCCTCGCCGGCGGCGAACCGAAGAGCATCTTTCTTGTCCTGGAACGGGTTGTGGAGAAGGAGGAAATCCGCGACCCGGATTTCGAGAAGAATCTCATGGATTTCTACTGGCAGTTCTGCACATGACGGTCGGGCCCCGGACGGGGGCTCTGCAAAACGCGTCTGGAATACAACCGGCGATGACCACAAAATATCACAAAATGGGCACAAAATAGTGGAACGCCGAATCATTGATGGTGAAGGCTAAAAATCTGCGGCTCATTGTTTTGTGAACATTTTGTGCCATTTTGTGGTGGAATCTTCGGGGTTTTCGGGCTGCGTGAATACCTGAAAAGGAGCACGGCCATGAGTGTGAAAAAAACGGCGGCGGCGCGGAAGACGGACACGGGGACGGATAAACCGCTGGCGGCGGACGAGCTGCGGAAGATGGACGCCTACTGGCGCGCGGCGAACTACCTCTCCGTCGGACAGATTTACCTGATGGACAATCCGCTGCTGTGCAAGCCTCTGGAGCTGAACCAGATCAAGCCGCGCCTGCTCGGGCACTGGGGGACGACGCCGGGGCTGAACTTCATCTACGTCCACCTGAACCGCGTCATCAAGCGCGACGGGCTGAACATGATCTACATCGCCGGCCCCGGGCACGGCGGGCCGGGGCTGGTCGCAAACACCTATCTGGAAGGCACCTACAGCGAGGTGTATCCGAATATCTCGCAGGATGCGGAGGGGATGCGCAAGCTGTTCAAGCAGTTCTCCTTCCCGGGCGGCATTCCGAGCCATGTCGCGCCGGAGACGCCGGGGTCGATCCATGAAGGCGGCGAACTGGGATATTCGGTGTCGCATGCGTACGGTGCGGCGTTCGACAATCCGGACCTGGTGGTCGCCTGCGTGGTCGGCGATGGCGAGGCGGAGACCGGCCCGCTGGCGGCGGCCTGGCACTCGAACAAGTTCCTGAACCCGGCGTCGGACGGCGCGGTGCTGCCGATTCTGCATCTCAACGGCTACAAGATCTCGAACCCGACCGTGCTCGCGCGGATTCCGCACGAGGAGTTGGAACAGCTTTTCACCGGCTACGGGTACAAGCCGTATTTCGTGGAAGGCTCCGATCCGGCGGTGATGCACCAGAAAATGGCCGCGACGCTCGATGCCGCGCTGGCGGAGATCCAGGCGATCCAGGCGAAGGCGCGCAAGGCGGGAGCGGCGCTCGCGGAACGCCCGCGCTGGCCGATGATCGTCCTGCGTTCGCCGAAGGGCTGGACCGGACCGGCGTCGGTGGACGGCAAGCAGACGGAGGATTACTGGCGTTCGCACCAGGTGCCGTTCTCCGAGATGGCGGGATGCCCGGAGCATGTGAAGCTGCTCGAAAAATGGATGAAGAGCTACCGGCCGGAGGAGCTGTTCGACGCGGACGGCCGCCTGAAGCCGGAGCTGGCCGGGCTTGCGCCGACGGGCGCCCTGCGCATGGGTGCCAATCCGCACGCCAACGGCGGCATCCTGCTCAAAGATCTCAAGATGCCGGACTTCCGCGACTACGCGGTGCCGGTGCCGAAGCCGGGCGTCACCACCGGCGAGGCGACGCGCGCCATGGGCAAGTTTCTGCGCGACGTGATGAGGGACAATCTCGCCGCCAAAAACTTCCGCGTGTTCGGGCCGGACGAGACTGCCTCGAACCGCCTCGGCAACGTGTTCGAGGTGACGAAGCGCGCCTGGCTCGGCGAGCGGCTGCCGGCGGACGCGGACAAGGAGTCGAACCTCGCCGCCGACGGGCGCGTCATGGAAATCCTCAGCGAGCACACCTGCCAGGGCTGGCTTGAGGGCTACCTGCTCACCGGGCGGCACGGATTCTTCTCGACCTACGAGGCGTTCGTGCACGTCGTGGACTCGATGTTCAACCAGCACGCAAAATGGCTGAAGGTCACGCGCTCGCACATCCCGTGGCGCCGCCCCATCGCGTCGCTGAACTATCTGCTGACCTCGCACGTCTGGCGTCAGGACCACAACGGTTTCTCGCACCAGGACCCGGGCTTCATCGACCATGTGGTCAACAAGAAGGCCGATGTGATCCGCGTGTACCTGCCGCCGGACGCGAACACGCTGCTGTCCGTCACCGACCACTGCCTGCGCAGCCGCAACTACGTCAACGTCGTCGTCGCCGGCAAGCAGCCTGCGCTGCAGTACCTGGACATGGACGCCGCGGTGAAGCATTGCACCGCCGGGCTCGGCATCTGGGAATGGGCGAGCACCGACCGCGGCGGCGAGCCGGACGTGGTCATGGCCTGCTGCGGCGACATCCCGACGCTGGAGACGCTGGCGGCCGTCGGCATCCTGCGCCGGCAGTTCCCGGAGTTGAAGATTCGCGTGGTCAACGTCGTGAACCTGATGAAGCTCCAGCCGGCCGGCGAGCATCCGCACGGCCTCAGCGACAAGGACTTCGACACGCTGTTCACCACCGACAAGCCGGTCATCTTCGCGTTCCACGGCTACCCGTGGCTGATCCACCGCCTCTGCTACCGCCGCACGAACCACAGGAACCTGCACGTCCGCGGCTACAAGGAGGAGGGGACAACGAGCACGCCGTTCGACATGGTGGTGATGAACGACCTCGACCGCTTCCACCTGGTCTCCGACGTGATCGACCGCGTGCCGAAGCTCGGCGCCGTCGCCGCCTACGCCAAGCAGGAGATGCGCGACCGGCTCATCGCCCACAAGGAATACATCCAGAAATACGGCGAGGACATGCCCGAGATCCGCGACTGGAAGTGGGAGTTCTGAGGCGGGCGATGCTTGTCTCCCGCAGAGGCACAGAGGAATTAGAGGGTGGGTGTGATGTGGCGACATGTACGGGAGGGTGGATGAAATTCAAACTGGTGAGGGAATGCGGGCTCGATGGCGGCGGGGCGGGTTCTATCCTACGCGCGATTTGCTTCGCCGCCGGGGTTTGGCTCTGCGCGGTGCCGGGTGCCGCCGGTCAAGGCGGATCGGCTGCGGACATCACCCCGGTGGCAGATCTTGGAGTGCAGCTCCAGGATCGCCTGGCCGAGGCGCGGACCGGTCTGGCGCGCGAGGAGGCGGCGCAGGCCGGAACCGCGGGCCTGCCGCCCGGTGCCACCGCCACCGAAGCGGAGGAGCGCCATCTGCTGGCCCAGGCGCTGGTCCGCGCCTATCAGGAGCACCTCGACCAGGCCGCTCGACTGAAGGAGGTGCGGCGGCGCCTGGAGGATTTTGGGCGCAAGTCGAAAGCGTGGACAGGGTTTGCGGAATCTGCGCCGTATTCAATCCTGCTGGTGGACGGCCTGCGGGATTCGGTACAGTCGCTGGCGGCGAAGGTCGCGGTAGGCGAGGCGTCGCAGAAGTTGCTGGCGTCGTTCACCTTGGACGCGGAGGCGGGGCTGAAGAGCTCAGACGAGCGCCTGCGCCTGCTGGCCGAGCGGCTGGAAACGGCGGCGGACGATGCCCGTACCACGCGCCTGATTTGGCAGAGGTCGATGGAGCAGCTGCGCAACCGCTGCATATCGGCCAGGCTGGCGATGAATGAGGTGCGGTGCCAGCGGGTCGAGGCGGAGCAGGCGGAAGACTGCCAGCAGCTTGCCTTTGCCAGGCGGCAGCTGGCGGTGGTCGCCCCGCATGTCCGTTTTTCGCGGGAGGATCTTGAAAAGGTGTTGGCCAGTCTGGCGTCCGACCTGCGCGGCATCGAGCGTGAGCAGGCCGAAGCGGAGAAGGAGCACGAGGCCCGGCAGCGGGAGCTGGCCGATGCCCGCGGGGAGCTTCGGCAGATACTGGAGAAGCCGTTGGCGGACGCGTTGCCGGCGACCCGGAGCGCCGAGGTGGCGCGGCTTCAGGCAAAGATCGAGCTGGCGAGCGTGCGGACGGAGACGGGCGCCCAGAAGCTGGCCGTGCTGCGGATGCTGGCGGATCTAACGGTCAACGCGCGCGGCCTGTGGCAGATGCGCTTAGACGCCTTCCGTTCGAAGGAACTGGACGAGCTTCGGGGCGGCTACCAGCGTCTGGACCAGCTCACGCGGGTAATCCGGAGCGTGAAGCCGCACTTCCTTCGCCAGATCGAGGTGGCGGCGGCGGCGCTGGCCGACCAGCGCAACCGCGAGCGCGGGCTTGACGGTGCGGCGGCCGACCCGGACCCGGCTGCGGCGCAGGCGCTGGCCGACTCCTACCGTCAGCGGGGCGAATTGGCGAGCCGCGCGCTGTGCGGCCTGGAGCAGGCAGAACGGCTGACGCAGCGGTGGAAGGAGTCGCTTGACGAGGACCGGAGGCACCTGCCGGTGGCCGCACGTGTGCGGGATCTTTTCGGCAGCTTCTCCACGTTCACGGCCAAGCTTTGGAACTTCGAGATCTTCGTCGCGGAAGACACCATCATGGTCGATGGGCAGTCGGTCACGGGACGGCGCAGCATTACGGTCGGCAAGGTGGTGATGGCCGTCCTCATCCTGGCGGTCGGCTACTGGCTTTCTCTGCTACTGTCGCGGATGCTGGAACGGATGGCGGTACGGCGGCTCAAGGTCGAGCCGGCCCAGGCAAGCCTGATCCGCCGCTGGGTGCGGGTCGTGCTGATCGCCGGACTGGTGGTATTCAGCCTCGTTTCCGTGAAGATTCCGCTGACGGTCTTTGCGTTTCTCGGCGGCGCGCTGGCCATCGGCCTCGGCTTCGGAACGCAGAACCTGCTCAAGAACTTCGTCAGCGGCATCATCATCCTGTTCGAGCGCCCGTTCCGGGTCGGGGATGTGCTCGACATCGGCGGCAGCCGCGGGACGGTGGTCGGCATCGGCATCCGCTCCAGCGTGGTCCGGATGTTCGACAACACGGAAACACTGATCCCCAACAGCGCGCTGCTGGAGAACAACCTCACCAACTGGACCTACTCGGACCGCAAGGTGCGCTTCACCTTGTCCATCGGCGTGGCGTACGGCTCGGACACGCGCCGCGTGGGGCAGCTTCTGGCCGAGGTGGCGGAGCATCACGGCCTGGTGCAGAAGGATCCGGTACCGCAGGTGTTCTTCCTGGAGTTCGGCGACAACACGCTGACCTTCGAACTGCGCTACTGGGTCGATGTGGTCAAGCACAACGCCGCCCAGATTGGCAGCGACCTGTGCCACATGATCGTCGGAGTCTTCGCGGAGCACAACATCTCGATCAACTCTCCGCAGCACGACATCCGCCTCGATACCGCACGGCCCCTGCAGATGCAGATCGTCCGTCAGACGCCACCTCCGCAGCACCCGGAGACGACATGAAGGGAGCGGACTGCGGCGGCGGCGAAGCCCGTGGCAAGCACGGAGTCGGACGCCGGATGAGAAAGTGGCCCGTGGGGCGGATCATCCTGGGTGTTTTTGCCGGCAGCGGTTTTTTCCCTGCGGACGCCCCCCAAAGGAGCGAAAGGTGCCACCCGAAGAAACGCTGACCGGTTGGCCTCCGCGCCTCTGCGGGAGAATGCATCGGCGCATGCGCCGGGTATTCCGCCAGCACTTCCGTACGGCACCGCCCCACCGTCACACCCTCACACCGTCACACCGCAACACCGGCCTCCGGCCGCTTCACATCTTCCCATGCTTGAGGATGGACCAGAGCAGGGAGAAGCCCATGAAGCCGGAGATGATGAAGCCGAGGACGCCGATGACGGGCAGGCCGTACCACATGGGCGGGATGCGGGAGTGGACGATGATGGCGGAGCCGATGAGCAGGGCGGCGAGCACGATGGCGAAGGAGATGCGGTTGCTGACCTGGTCGAGGGAGCGGGCGAGGGTGTCGAGGTTGCGGTGTTCGAGGCGGAGCTTGGCCTCGCCGTTCTTGACGCGGGAAAGGATGTCGGAGATGTCGCCGGGCAGGGTGCTGAAGAAGTCCTGAAGCTCGCGCGCGGCGCCGGCGAGCTGGCGCGCCATCCCCTTGGGGCCGAAGCGTTCGCGGAGGAGGCGGCGGGCGAGGGGCTCGGCGGCCTTCATCACGTCGAAATCCGGATCGAGCCGGCGGCCGACGCCTTCGATGGTGGCGAGCGCCTTGCTGAGAAGGAAGAACTCGCCGGGCAGGCGGATGTTGTGGCGGATGAGGATGCGGGCCAGTTCGTTGAGCACGGCGCCGGTGCGGATTTCGCGCAGGGGGCGGCTGAGCTGCGTCTCGATGAAGGCGAGAATCTCGGACTCGATCTGGCCGGTGTGCTCGTGGTCGTGGTGGTTGGCGAGGTGGAAGACGGCCTCGGTGATGCGGCGTTCGTCGCGCGCGGCCAGGCCGATGACCAGAGTGCCGAGGTTCTCCCGCTGGCGCGCGGTGAGGTAGCCCATCATGCCGTAGTCGAGGAAGCAGACGACGTTGCGTCCGAGAACGCGGATGTTGCCGGGGTGCGGGTCGGCGTGGAAGAAGCCGTGGCGGAACACCTGTTCGATGAGCAGCTCGGCACCGCGGGTGGCGACAACCTTCGGGTCGAGGTCGCGCGCGGCGAATTCCGCGATCTTGGAAACCTTGACGCCGCCGATGTTCTCCATGGCCAGCACCCTGGGCGTGCTGAGGTCGTGGAGCACGCCGGGGACATGGATGCGGGCGTCGCCGGCGAAGTTGCGCTGGAACCGCTCGATGTGCGCGGCCTCGATGCCGAAGTCCAGTTCGCGGTGCAGGGTCTTGGCAAACTCCTCGACGATGCGGACCGGCTCGAACACGGCGACTTCGGGCAGGTTCCGCTCCAGCATGTGCGCGATGTCGGCCATGATCTCCAGGTCGGTCTCGACGACGCGCTCGATGCCGGGGCGGCGGACCTTGAGGACGATCCGTTCGCCGGCGCAGGTGACGGCCTCGTGGACCTGGGCGATGGAGGCGGAGCCGACCGGGGTGTCGGAGAAGGAGGAGAACAACTCCCCGATCGGGCGGCGCAGCTCCTCCTCGACGATGGTCCGCGCGGCGGCGGACGGGAAGGGCGGAACGGCGTCCTGCAGCTTTTCCAGTTCGTGGATGATGGAGGCGGGGACGATGTCGGCGCGGGTGCTCAAGAGCTGGCCGAACTTGACGAAGGTCGGTCCGAGCTCTTCCATGGCGAGGCGGATGCGTTCGGCGCTGGTCGGCAGGCTGATGGTGTCGTCATGCCGAATCCAGGGAAGGCGGCGCCGCAGACCGAGGCGGCGCAACAAATCGCCGAACCCGTGCCTGGCAAGCACGGAGATGATTTCGCGGTACCGGCCGATGTGGCGGTATTTGCGCCCGAGCATGGCGAGTTGCCGGATCAACATTCTGCGACTCCCGCGGAAACGAAGCGCGGAACGGCGGCTCTCAGAGCCTCCCCGCTGGCTTCGTGGTGAACAACCTAACCCCGGTGGAAAAGTAGGCCGGGACTACCCAAGTTACAAGCGCGCGGTGGGGATGCCGTCTTTTGCGGTCCGCCGCCGCGGCTTGCAAGACCCGCCCGCGGAGGGTAGAATAGCCGCGTTTTTCCTGATTCCTTTCACGGGAGCGCCACATGGACCAGATCCACATCACCGACCTTCAGCTCCGCTGCGTCATCGGCCTCTATCCGGAGGAACGCCGCGAGAAGCAGGACGTCTGCCTGAACATCACCCTGTTTGCCGACCTTCGCCGCGCCGGAATATCGGACGACCTGCGGGATTCGGTGGACTACAAGGCCGTGAAGCAGGCGGTCCGCGCGCTGGTGGAGGAGTCGCAGTTCCTGCTGGTGGAGCGGCTGGCGGCGGAGGTGGCGCGGACGGCGCTGGGGTTTGCCGGCGTGGAGAAGGTGCGCGTGCGGCTCGACAAGCCCGGCGCCCTGCGTTTCGCCCGCAGCGTGGCGGTCGAGGTCGAGCGGACGCGCGCGGATTTCGCGGACCGGGCCTGACCGGCATGTTTCAAGGACGGTCAACGTCCAACTTGCAACGCTTTACGCAAGCCGCCCCAACGGGGCATCACATCATTGCCTGGGGCAACGCCCCAGGAAAAAGAAGCGATAAAGATTTCAACCCTGCAGGGGTTGCGCAGCGCATTGCGAACGGACGGCATGCGGGGCAAAAGAATGCCCAACGTTCAAGGCGGGCATCCCGTTGAGCATGGGCCGTCGACATCCTCAGGCGGAGGGTGCGCGGCCGATGGTTTCGCCGGCGCGGACCAGCGTTTCATCGCCGCCTCTGGAATTGGCCGCGAGGTCATCGGACGGCGTCAGGCGCCCCGGTTCGAAGACGAGCACGACGGTGGAGCCGCCGAACTCGAACCAGCCCTTCTCCTCCATCTTGGCCACTTGGGGGCCGACGTAGCTCTGGCGGATGCGGCCGACACCGAAGGCGCCGACCTCGACGTACGCCACCGCGCCGAACTGCGGCGACTCCAGGATCGTCACCTCCCGCCGGTTGCGGGCAAACGGTTCCGCGCCGCACGCCAAGGGCAGCGGATTGACCGATTCGTAGCGGCCGCTGATTTTCCACGACTCGGCCACGCGTCCCTCGCAGGGGAAGTGGAAGCGGTGGTAATCCGCCGGGCAGAGGCGGGCGATCATGAGGACGCCGCCGTGGAAGCGCTCCGCCCATTTTTCGCCGGATGGCGCGGTGCCGAGCAGGGCCTGGACGGTGAATGGCGCGCCCTTGACGAGGAAGCAGGTGTCGTGCCGGAGTTTCTCGTAGACCAGCAGCCGGCAGTCCGCTGGGGAGACGGCCGCGCCGGGAGCCGGGTCGAACGGCCGCGCGCCCTGCCTGAGCGGACGGATGAAGAATTCGTTGAAACTGCGGTAGCCACCGGGCGGGACGATGAAGTCCGACATCTCGATGCCGAGCTGGCGGATCGCCGGTTCAATGCGCCGCCGTGACAGTGCGGAGTCCGCATACCAGCCGAGGAGCCGGGTGACGAAGCCGTTGCGGAAAAGCAGGAGCCTGGCCAGCGGCGAGAGCGGCGAGCGGTAGGCAAGGCGGATCATGGCACCGCCGAGGACGGTTTCCCGGATCCGGAGGCCGCTCCGGCGGTCAATGATGTGGATGTCGTGCGGCTGCTGGTTCATGCTGGAGTCCCGGGCTGCCCGCTGGTCTGCGGCGAAAGGCATGGACAAAATTTAGGGTGAAACGGAAACGGGCATGTGCCGTGAGGCGCATGCCCGTCTGTGAACTTCGTCTATCCGCGTTCCGGTGACGTCTTTATTGTCTTAAACGGGTGGTATGTAAGAGGGGCTGGCCTCATCGTGCGGGATGACCGGAATCGCCGGCGGCGCGGGCGGCGGCGGCGGCGCGGTTTTGTCCGGGTCGCCCGGAAGGGGGTCGATGTAGGGCGGCAGAAGGATTGTCACCGCGACGCTTGCCGTGGTGGTTGCGTTCGCCGTTCCGGCGCCGACTCCTGTGGCGGCATCGTTCTTTTCAATGACCAGCTTGGTGCGGATGCCCCAGAGGTTCAGCCAAAGCGAGTCGCCTACCTTGCCGATGAAAATGACCTTTGCCGACCAGCCTGCGGGGGTTTTGGTCAGCTCGATGGCGAGGCTCTGTCCCGGCTTGAGCTTGCTCCCGCGTTCAAGCTTGACGTGCTTGCCAAGAATGCTTACGTTCCCCTCGCTGTCCACGACCTCCAGCTTGATCGTGCCGTCGGCCGCGACCGTGAAGGTGACTGAGTAGGAGGTGCCGACGGCACCGCACACAGCGAGCGGGGTCTGGACTTCATATTTCATGTTTTTTGGGAATTTGTCCAGCGTGGAAACCACAGTCCCCGAGACAAGGCTCATCGCCACCGTGGACTTGATCCCCTTTTGGAGGACGACGTGCGACGCCGGCTGAACGCGGAAGCTGTTCTGCGGGGCGATTTCCATATCCGCGAAGGACGCCCGGCCCGTCTTGATGGTTGAGCCGAAGCTGTAGGAGGAACCCTCCTGCATGACGACGAAGGCTTCCTGGCCGTCCGGCTTGACCGTGACTTCGCCGCTGACCTTGACCGCCTTGGCTTGGGAAAACGCCGCATCGGCCGCGCCAAAAGCCGTCATGCCGCCCAGCAGGCAACCGATTCCGACCATGATCATGCGTTTCATGAAAGTAATCCTTGTTTTTATTTTGGAGGCCCGCCTTGCGCGGCAACTCCTAGTGTGGGATACGCAGCTTACACCGCAAATACAATAGCATGATTCGGGCACCCTGCAACCATCGGGTGTCGCGGGTCAATTTTGAGGCAGCATTTTTTCCACATCGGGCAGCGCGAGTTCGAGGAATTGGCGGATGATTTCTTTGGCGGCCTCCGGGTCGGCGACGCCGCTGGCGGCTTCCATCCTGCCGGTGTCCGGGTTTTTGCGGAGGGTGCAGGGCATGCACTCGACCTTGCAGTAGTAGAGATTGCGCGTCGGCCCGAGGAAGGTGGCGATGCGCAGGTAGTCGGCGGAGGCGATGCGCCGCCCGTTCATGATGAAGAAATAGCCGACATTTCCGGGCGGGCCGCCGCCGGCGGAGACGAACTGGAAGATGCGCAGGGGAACCGTTTCGGCCGTGCCGCCCTTCGGCCGGAGGGACAGGTCGACCGTGCTGGCGTCCAGCGTCTTGGCGCCGCCGCCGACATAGCAGAGTTCGGGGTAATGCACGCCCGTGGAGAGAATCTGGCGGGTCCCCGACCAGTAGGCGAACTGGAAGCGCATGCCAGTTACCGTTGCACCGTCCTTCCCGCGGGTGTCGCGGTAGGTCCAGACGATATAGTTCGTCGTGCCGAGGGTGCGTTCGGTGTCCTTGTCCAGCCGCTCCTCGGCGACCTTGACGTAGGGGCCGACGGTCGTGGGGAACTCCGCCAGCGGGCGGGCGGGCGGAATCTGGTCGGTGGAGACCAGCCAGCCTTTCTTGCCCCGGATGGGGTCGTTGGGGGCGAACAGGAAGAGTGTTCCTGAATAAAGGAAGGCCAGCAGCAGCAGGCCGGCGGCCACGGCCGTGGCGGGCGTGAAAATCTTGCGGATAAGCGGGTTGCTGTTCATGGCGCGGTCACCCTTCCTTCCGCTGGCGGCTGTCGGCCGGAATCCAGAGGCGTACCAGCAGCCATTCCAAAAGAAGGAACAGGCCGATGGCGGGAACGAGCATGAACAGGCCGAGCAGGCCGTGCAGGTCGCCGCTGGCCACGCCAGGATACCAGGGATAAAGGAGTCCCATCCCGGCGATGCGCAGGACGTTGGCGGCGACGGCGATGGGGACGGTGGACAGCATGAGCGTGACGCGGATCCAGCGGGGTTTTTCCCGCATCATGTACGCCATGGCGGTGCCGAGGGCGGCAAAGGCCATGAGCATGCGGAGCCCGCTGCACGCTTCGGCGATATTCAGGGGGGGGGCCAGCGTGACGCCGGACTTGCAGAGTTGGATGGTGGTTCCGAGCCGGTCCGCCTGCAGATCCATGAACAGCCCGACTGCATTGATCAGGACTCCCGCACCGCGGGCGGCGACCCCTTGGAGAAGGTTGGAGATCGGCTGGAGCAGCAGGTCGGTCGGCACGGCGAACATGAGGTAGGCGACGGGAATGGCGAGGCGGCGGGCCAGCTTCGGTCCGCCAAGAAAGAGAATCAGGGCGCCCATATTGAAGATGGTGAAATAGGCCAGCGGCGTCGCCCGCCCCAGCTCCAGCAGGAGCAGGTACATGAACAGGCCTCCGGCGAGAAGCGGCGCGCCCCACCAGAAAGTGCGTGCCGGAGTCTTCCGGATTTCGCCCCACTGCTGCCAGACCAAGTACAGGCTGATGAACGGAACCAAATAGACATGCCCCCAGTTGGGGTTTTCGCTGGCAACCTGGGCGTTGATCGTGAACGCCGGCCAATGCACCATCAGGAACATCGCCGCCAGGAGCGCGAGGCGGAGCCGTCCGTGCAGGGGCTGCCCTGCGTCCGTGCCGGTGCCGGACGGCTGAAGCTTGGGTTGGACGGAAGCGCTGTTCATGACGGAAGGAGATTCGAACGGAATCATTCTGCGTTAGGGCACGACTTGAGGGCGATGGTCTGCCAGAGCAACCGCCGGATGGCCGCGTCATCCCGTTTTTCCGCGGCCTCCCTCAGTTCCTCAAGCTGCGCCGGGAGCGAGGGCGAAACGGTGGTTGCTTCGCGGTGGCGGAGCAGTTTTGGCACGGCGGTGGGGGTCACCTCCTCGTGCTGGTAGGCCAGCTCCTCGTACAGCTTCTCGCCGGGGCGCAGGCCGGAGAACTTGATTTCGATATCCTCGCCGACCACCATTCCGGAAAGCTCAATCATGTTTTTGGCCAGATCGACAATCTTTACCGGTTCGCCCATTTCCAGCATGAACAGTTCGCCGCCCTGGCCGACGGCGCTGGCCTGCAAGACCAGCTCGACGGCTTCCGGGATGGTCATGAAATAGCGGGTGATGTCGGGGTGCGTGACGGTGATGGGGCCGCCGTTTTCAATCTGTTTTTTGAAGATGGGGATGACGCTGCCGTTGCTCCCCAGCACGTTTCCGAAGCGGACCGCGATGAATTCGGTGCCGCGCCCGCCGAGTGACTGCAGGAGCAATTCCGCGCCGCGCTTGCTGGCCCCCATCACGCTGGAGGGGGAGACGGCCTTGTCGGTGGAAATCATGAGAAGTTTTGCCGTGCCATTCCGGATGGCCGCCTCCGCCAGGTTCCGCGTGCCGAAAATGTTATTGAGGACGGCCTTTTCCGGATGGCTTTCCATGAGCGGCACATGCTTGTAGGCGGCGGCATGGTAGACGAGCTGGGGTTTGTGTTCGGCAAAGACTTCATCGAGGATGGCGGCGTTCTTGATGTCGCAGAGCACGGGAATGACGTTCAAGCCGGGATAAGCTTCCTTCAGTTCGCGGTCAATCTCGAACAGCGGCGTTTCCCCTATGTCCAGAAGGATGAGCCGCGCGGGCTTGCCCGGCGCGATTTGGCGGGCCAGCTCGGAGCCGATTGAACCGCCGGCACCCGTGATGAGGATGGTCTTGCCCGAAATGCAGTCCTTTACCGGCCCGGGGTCGAGGTGCACCGGATCGCGTCCGAGAAGGTCTTCCACGCGGACGTTGCGTATCCGGTCGAGGTTCAACTTGCCGGAAATCAGGTCCATGATCGCCGGGGCGATCTGGAAGCGGATCTTCTTATGGCTGGCGCACTCCTCCACCAGCCGCCGCAGGATGCGCTTGCTGGCGCCCGGAGTGGCGATGATGACGGTTTCGACGTTGAGTTCGGTGATGATTCGGGGCGCTTCGTCCAGCGTGCCGAGAATGGGCAGGCCGTGCAGCGTGGAGTTTTTCTTGGATGAATCGTCGTCGAGGAAACCCGCCACGTTGTGCTGCCGCCGGGAGTCCCGCTGCAGGGCGCGCAGCACGGCCTCGCCCGTGTCGCCGGCGCCGACAATCAGCGTGCTGCTCTCATCGGGGGCAAACATGCTTTTACGCGCGGCCTCACGCACGAGGCGCGAGGCGAAACGGATGCCGCCGAACAGCAGGATGGTGAGGTTCCAGTCCAGCAGGTGGATGCTGCGGGGAACCCCCGTCGTTCGGGTGATAACCACCCATGCCAGAATCCCCAGCGTCCCGAACGTGGCGACCTTGAAAACCTGGAGCAGGTCGTTCACGCCCGCGTAGCGCCACATCCCCTTGTGCAGCCCGAAACACCAGACACACGCCAGCTTGATGATGACGACAGGCAAGATCAAGGCATGAATCATGCCAAGTGAGTTGATGAAAGCCTTCTCGTCGAACCGCAGCCAGAACGACAGCACGAACCCCATCGCCGCCAACGCCGCATAAACGAAAAGAACGGCCACGCGCCGGTAAAAGGTGCCCAAAGATTCCTGCATGTGCGTGTCCCCCTGCGTGCTGCAATTTTAGTCCGCTTTCCCCGCGCATCCGCAGACAATCGCCGCGACGCGCTCCACATCCCCGTCCGACATGGCCGTTCCGGAAGGTAGTGCCAGCCCCCGCTGGAACAGCTCCCCGCTCACCCCGCCTCCGCGCATCCTGCAGCCGCTGAACACCGGCTGCAGATGCATCGGCCTCAGCAGGGGCCGAGCCTCAACGTCTTCCTTTTCCAGCGCAATCCGGACGGCTTCCGGCGTTGTCCCGGACTGTTCCGGGTCAAGCTGGATGACCGTCAGCCAGCGCGTGCATGTACCATAAGGTGCCTCGGGCATGAATGAAACCCCCGGCGCACCGGCCAGCAGGCGCCGGTACAGATCGAACAGCGCCCGCCGCCGCTGAATCCGCTCCTCCAGTAGCTCCATCTGCCCGATGCCGATGGCCGCCAAAATATTGCTCATCCGGTAGTTGTACCCGATCTCCTTGTACTCGTAAAACGTCCCCGCCTCCGACGCCTGTGTCGCAAGCCGTAGAACCCGCTCCATCATCGCCTCGTCGTCCGAGGCCAGCATGCCTCCGCCGCCGGTCGTGATGATCTTGTTTCCGTTGAACGAAAAAACCGCCGCCCGCGCCCCGCAGCCCGCCGGCCGTCCCCGGCAGGTCGCCCCCAGCGATTCCGCCGCGTCGGTGATGACCGGGATGCCGTACGGCTCGCAGGCCGCCAAGATCCGGTCCATGTCCGCGCACTGCCCGTAGATGTCGGTCGGGATCACGGCTTTCGGCAGCTTCCCGCGCTTCGCGCAGGCCGCCAGCTCCTCCGCCAGCAGTTCCGGATCCATGTTCCACGACACCCGGTCGGAATCCACGAACACCGGCACGCCGCCCTCCATGATGATCGGACTCGCGCTGCCGACAAAGGTCAGGTCGGAAGTGATGACCTCGTCCCCCCGCTCCAGTCTGAGTCCGCACAGCGCCAAGTGCATGGCGGCCGTGCCGCTGCTCACCGCCACCGCGCGCCGGAAGCCGAATCGCTGCGCAAACCCGGCCTCAAACGCGTCCACCATCGGCCCTACCGGCGCGATGTAGTTGCTGCCGAACGCCTCCCGGACAAGCTCAAGCTCCCGGCAGCCCATGTGCGGCGGCGATAAAAATATCCGTTCCTGTTTTTTCGTCATCGTGATAATGGATAATGGCCGGTTGGAAAGTCTATTTGGGTCACCACGGGCAGGCAACCGCATGAAGCGTTAATCTATCTCCGGTGCGGGAAAATTCAAAATCCGGATTGCCGGACATTCCAGAGGCCGCTTCCCGGTCAGGTCAAGGCGGAAATGTCCGCCCCCTTCATCCCGGAAGCCGAGCCGGGGATAAAGCGCGGCCGCCAGCCCGTTTTTCGGCGTGGGAAGGTAGTCGCCGACGAGTTCCCGCACGCCGTTGGCCCCAGCCTCGTCCGCGAGCGCGGCGAACATCGCCTCCTCCAGCCGCCGCCCCAGCACGCGGCAGCTTAACAGCCAGCTGTCGACGCGCCAGCAGGAATTCCCGGTTTCCGGATGCCGGTTTCCGCATTTGCCCGTTTCTTCCGTTTTTGCTCTTTCTTCCGTTTTTCCGTTTTTCCGTTCTTCCGTCTTCTCCGCCAGCAGCACCCCGATGATTCCGTGGTCGCCGAAACGGTCCCGCAAACGGAATTCGCGGCACCACCATTCTTCGGAGGCCGCCATCTCCGCCAATCGCGCCGCCGTGTGCCGTCTGGAGGTCAGGTTGAACTGGTTCGTCTTGTTCACGAGCTGGGCGACACGCTCCAGGCTTGCCGCCGCAACCGGCCGCACCTCCAGCACCATCTCCAAGCCGCGCAGAAATTCGTCCAGACCACCACCGGCCGCCTCGTGCCCGCGCCGCGCCGCGTCCGCCTCAAAGCTGCGATGCCGCACCAAATCCTCCGGCGTGACCGCCGCGCTGTCAAAATAAAAGCCGTCCCGCAGCGCCGCCAGCATCGCCTTTGGCCCGTCCCCGCACTCTACGACCTCCACCTCGGGGAGCTGCTGGCGCACCCAGTCGCGCTCTACCGGATTGTCGTCCAGGAACACCACGGCGTCCAAACCGACATGTAGCGTGCCAGCAATCGCCGCCAAATTCTCCGCCTTGTCGCGCCAGTTTGCGGTGAAGGCGGCGAAATCCGTGCGCGCCAGCACCATTCCGGGGTGTTCGCGGAACGGGCGCTCGGCGTCCTCCGGATTGTTCTTCGAGCAGGCCGCCAGTAGCACACCGCGGTCGTGCAGGGCGCGGAGGTGGTGCTGGAGGGCGGCGTATTCCGGGCCGATGCTCAGTTCCCGCACATCCTCTGTTTCGCCGGCGATTCCGCCCCAAAGCGTGTTGTCCAAATCCACCGCGAGCACCTTTGCCGCAAGGCCGAGGTGCGCCGCGCAACGCGCCGCAACCGCCTCCGCGAACCGCGGCAGCGCCTCCGTGGCGGGGTATTGCTGGAATTCCCGCCATTCCGCCGCGTCCGGCCGGGCGGAGTCCGCCGCGTCCAGCCGGCTGCATCCGGCCGGTAGCGCGCCGGTTCCGCCGCACAGGATGACGCTGCAGCCGAAACGTTTACGCAGCATGTCCGGCACGGCGTCCAAATCGTCCGCGCCCGCCGCAGCAAAAAACGTCCCGTACGCCACCGCGATTTCCGGTTTGAAACGGTGCAGCCCCGACTCGGGGTCGAGAATCTCCTGCCGCCACGCGCCGTGCAGCCCGGCGTAGATCTCCGCCCGGATGCCGCGCCGGAAGCAGGCCGCCCGCAGCACCGGCATGAACAGTGATGTTGTCGCGTCGCTGAGCAGCGCGATGCGCAGTTCGCGCCGCGGCGTCCAGCCACCGGAGGCCAGGATGCGCTCCAGCAGTTTCTCGCAGGCTGGGAAGAAGGCATAAGGCGGCCGCAGCGACAGCGCATACCGCAATTCCCGCGCCGCCTCCTCGAAAAATCCCGAATCCGCCCGTCCCCGCGCCCGGTCCAGAAGCAGGCGCGCCGCGTCCGGCACATCCCCGGAGTCGCCGTCCGCCGATTGCCGGATGCCTTCGATGCGCCTCATGAATTCCCCGGCGCTACGCAGGGTGGAGACCTCCTCCATCGCAAAGCGGATGCCGAATTCGGCCTCGACGGCGAACACGAGCTTGACCTGCGCGACCGAGTCCCAGCCGTCAATGTCCGTCTGGGACGTTCCGGGGGCCAGCGTCAGTCCGGGATTGTCGAAAACGTCCCGAAAAATCCGCTGTAGCCGGAAAAGGTCGGAGGTTGGATGCGGGAGTTCGGGCATGGTGATATGAATCCGCCGTGGTTGCGGGCTTGCATGCGGGCCGGGTGGTGGGGAAGTCAGCGGCAGCCGAGGCCGCCGTCCACGGCGAGCGTGGCACCGGTAATCCAGCGGGCATCGTCTGAAAGCAGGAACGCGGCGGCGGCGGCGATGTCCTCCGGCGTGCCGAAACCCAACGGATGCTCCGCCTCGACGTTCCGGCGCTGCTCCTCCGTGAGCATTTTCAGCCAGCCATCGCTCATCGGCGTGCGGACCACACCGCCGGCGATCACGTTCACGCGGATTCCGCGCGGGGCGAGTTCCACGGCCAGCGACCTTGCGGCGGAGACCAGCGCGCCCTTGGCCGCCGCATAGGCTGCGAATCCGGCCGAGCCGCGGAACGCCGCAGTGGAGGAAAGCCAGACGATGCCGGCACCCGCCGGCGCAGCCGAACGCATCACGGCGCGCGCGGTCATCATGGCGCTGGTCAGGTTCGCCTCAATCAGGCGGGAGATGGCGGCGGGGTCGAGAACCGCCAGCGGCCGCAGTTCATGGGCTCCGGCGCCGCAGACGCAGCCGGCGAAACCGCCCCGCGCTTTTCCGGCGGCGATCACCGGCTCCAACGCCTTTGGATCGGCCGCGTCCGCTGCGATGGCCGTGTGGCCGGCACCGGGAAGAGCCGCGACCGCCGCATTCAATCGTTCGCTGTTCCGCGCGACGCCGACGATGGCGGCGCCTTCCTCCGCGAGCCGCCGTGCCGCCGCCAGGCCGATCCCCGAGGAGGCGCCCGTCACCAAAATTGTCCTGCCTGCAAAACGCTGCTGCATGTCAACCTCCAATGGCCCGCGAAACTACCCCCACATCCACAATACCCGGGACGGCGGCGTTGGCGTCCTGCGGCCAGCGGATGACGGCGGCGCCCCAGGAGAGGCCGCCGCCGAAACCGCAGAGAAGCGTGCGGCTGCCGGGTTTGACCACGCCCTCCCGCCAAGCCTGCGCAAGCGCGACCGGCAGCGCGGCGCAACTGCAGTTGCCGATTTCCTCAAGGTAATAAAAACGCTGTTCCGGTCTTGCGCCGATGGCCTGGTACACGAGGTCGAGCATGGTCTTGTTTGCCTGGTGGAGCAGAATCGTGTCGAAGTCCGCCACCGTCAGGCCGTTCCGCGCCAGAAATTCTTTCAGGAACGCCGTGACCTTGTAGACGCAGAAATGGAAGACGGCTGGGCCGTCCATGAAAAGGTGTTCGGGCGTATGCACGCAGCCGCCGGCGTCGGCCGTCTCGACCCGGGTCTCCGGGGAGGAGGGGCGGCGGGCGCCGCCGGCCGGCACGATGAGCTTGTCAAACTTCGAGCCGTCGGTGCAGAGTTCAATGGGGCCGATGCCGCCCGCCGCAGTGTCCGCCGCGTCGAGCAGGGCGGCGGTGGCGCCGTCGCCGTGGAGCGGGACCAGGCTGCGGTCGCGCGGATGGATCAGCGTGGTGACGGCGTCGGCGGTAAGCACCAGCGCGCGCCGCGCTGTGCCGGCGACGAGCATGGAGTGTGCGACGGCCAGACCGTGGAGGAAGGCGCAGCAGGCCTGGTTGATATCCATGCAGGCGCAGCGTTCGGAAAGGCCGAGCCTGCCGTGCAGCACGCACGCCGTGGCCGGCGCGCGGTAGTCCGGCGTCTGCGAGACGAAAAGCAGCAGGTCGATGCCGGAGCGGTCAATGCCGCGCGAGTCGAGCAGCCGCTCCGCCGCCGCGAATGCCAGGTCCGCCGCGGTCTGTCCCGGCGCGACGACGCGCCGGTTGCGGATGCCGGACATGCGGACGATGGCGCCCAACTCTTTCGCGCCGAAGCGCGCCTCCAGCTCCGCCTGCGTGAGACTGGTGGCGGGAAGCGCGTGCGAGATGGCGGTGATGGTGGAGCTTTTCATGGGGGTGAAATCAGCCGTAGCTTGGGGAAATAGGTTTGATAGCGCGCGGCATCCCTTGTCAGGAGGGCCATGCCCCGGATTGCGGCGTGTGCGCCGATGTAAAAGTCGGGCAATGGTGATGTGCGCGAACCGCCAGTCCGGCGGTACCGTAAAAACGACTTGCCGGCCAGGAAAGCGGCCTCCCACGGCAAAGCTTCCCTCTGAAAGGCGCTGGATGGCAGCGCCTCTTCGATTTCTTCAATCCGCTCAAACCCGATGGACACTTCGGCGTAAATCAGCGGATTAATCCACAAAACGTGCTCGTCCCCAAGTTGCTGCAGCTGGGCGGATGACCAGGAAAACCAGTGCTTATCTTCCGTTAAAACGTCGAGGATGACATTGCTGTCCACCAAAACGTTCATGGTTCACCGCGCGTCAGCGCCAAGATTTCGTCGGTGCTCATCCGCACGGTTGCCTTGCCGCGGAGTTGCTTGACGATTTGGCTCCCGCGGCGTGGTGTGCTGGTGACCTTGACAAGCCGGACGGCGTCCGCGTCTTCCACAAACTTGACTTGGGTGTGCGGCAAAAAACCTTTTTTCGCCCGCAGTTTTGCGGGGATGGTAATCTGTCCCTTGGTTGTAATCCACATGCTTCACCTCGCGATGTAAGAAAATACGATTCCTTACCTGTAGTATAAGCCAAAAATCCCAAACGACACCTGCCGAGCCTCCGGGTGGCTTTCCCTGGGCGCATTCCGCCCCCACCGAACCGCCTGCGTGAGGCTGGTGGCGGGAAGCGCGTGCGAGATGGCGGTGATGGTGGAGCTTTTCATTATGACGAGGCGGATGCAGGCGGGATGGTGATGCGCTACGATGCCGTTGCGGGCGTCACCCCTCCATGCTTGCGACCAGCTTTTCGATGTCTCCAAATGTTTTCAGACCGGCCATCGCCTCAGGCGCGACCGGCTTGCCTAGGCTGTCGCCCAGGACGACCATGAGTGTGAGCACGGTGACGGAGTCCCATTGTTCCAAGCTGGAGAGGGGAGTCTCCGGGGTCAGCGCGTCGGGGCTGCTGCCGAGTTCCCGGGCAATGGCGGCTTTGATGTCGCGGTTCATCCTACTGCAGTCTTCCGTTCGTTACGATTTTTTGTTTTCGGCGAGAAGCACGATGCATGCGGGATTTCCGATGACGGTCGCTCCGGGTCGCACGTGGGTGGCGGCGAAGGAGCCGCCGCCGACCATGGCCCACTCCCCGATCTCGCAGCATTGGCGGACGATGGCGCCGGAACCGACGCAGGCGCCGGTGCGCAGGATCACGCCGCCGGAAAGCCGGGCCCCGGGCGCGGCCTGTGAGAAATTCTCAAGCACCGTGTCGTGTCCGATGGTGCAGTGCTGGTTGACGAGCACATGGTTGCGGATCTCCGCGTTGCAGGAGAGGATGGTGCCGGCGCCGACATAGACGCCGCGGCCCAGCCGCACATTGTCGGCGGTGAGCACGGACGGGTCGACAATGGTGACCGCCTCCCAGCCGAGCGCCTCCGCCCGGCGTGCGAACTCCGCACGCAGCCGGTTGTTGCCGGTGGCGCAGATGAAAAAGCGGGAGTCGGGGCCGATGCCGGCATCGGCCTCCTCGATCGTACCGAGCACGGGAACCCCGGCGATGACGGTTCCGCGTTTGGCGGCATCGTCGTCGCAGAGGCCGATGATCTCCAATCCGCCCATGCGCCGCGCCGCCCAGGCCACTTCCTGGGCAAATCCGCCGGCTCCGATGATGATGAACGGTTTCATGGATGGCTGTCCTTCTCGCTCTGCGGAGCCCGGCCCGTGAACTCAGGCATGGTGGCGTGCCCCCCGGCTGCAATATCCTTGCGTCGGAAAACATTCCAAATCGTGCGAACCAAAATTTTTGCGTCGAGCAGGAGGCTGCGGTGGTCCACATACCAGACATCAAGCCGGAACTTTTCCTCCCAGGCGATGGCGTTGCGTCCGTTGACCTGCGCCCAGCCGGTGATTCCGGGGCGGATCTCGTGCCGGCGCGCCTGCTCCGGGGTGTAGCGCCCGAGGTAGCGCGCCAGCAGGGGGCGCGGCCCGACCAGGCTCATGTCGCCGCGGAGGACGTTGATCAGTTCGGGGAACTCATCCAGGCTGGTCCGGCGGAGCAGGTTCCCCAACGGCGTCAGCCGCTTGTCGTCCGGGAGCGGGTTCCCGCCGGCATCGCAGGCGTCGAGCATGGTGCGGAACTTGAGCAGGGTGAACGGCCGCCCGTGCAGGCCGGGCCGCTGCTGGCGGAACAGCACGGGCGCGCCAAGCTTCAGCCGCACCAGCAGCGCCAGCACGGTGAGCAGCGGCAGCCAGAACGGCGCGGAGAGAAGCACGAGGAGAATGTCGGAGAGGCGTTTCATGGTGACAGTCGGGCGGGGTGGTGGATGGCGCAGGCTTGTGAAACTTTTTTCGCGCGGCCGCTCATGTGTTGGGCCATAGCCTGCCGGTCGCGAGGCAGTTTTCAAACTCGGCGAAACTTGCAACCTCGATGCCATCGGTGGTTTGCATGCGCGGTCCGTTTGGACAGACCACGATGCGGCGGCACAGCCCGGGCAGGGGGGTGATGGCACGCAATCCCGTACACCAAGATTCCTGGAAGCGGTTGCCGGCTTTCGCCTCGATGGCGATCATCCGTTCTCCCTTTTGCAGCAGGAAGTCAACTTCCGTTTCACGGCTGGCCACCGGCGCCCAGTAGAACCAGTCGTCGCACAGGCCGGTGTAATCCTTGTAGGCGCGGATGGTCTGGGCGACCAACCCCTCGAACAGCGCCCCTCGTTCTTCAGGCACTGGCGCGCCCGTCGTACCTTTCATGGTGCGCACAATGCCCGGATCACACCAGTACCACTTGGGCAGCTTGCGTTCGCGGAGGCGCAGCTTGGCTTCGTAGCCCGGGAGCCGGAAACACAGCAGCGTCTCTTCCAAAATTTCCAGGTATCCGTTGACGGTGGTGCGGGATACCGCCGCTTCACGGGCAATGTTGGTGGCGTTGATAGGTTGTCCATGACTGAGGGCCGCCACCGGCAGGAAGCGGGCGAATCCCGGCAGGTTCCGCACCAGTGCCTCCGCCTGGATTTCCTCCTTGAGGTAGAGCTGGGTGTAGGCCTTGAGGGTTTCGTCCGGGCTTTCCGAGGCGACGACGATGGGCAGCAAACCGTACTGGAGCGCCCGTTCCAAGTCAAAGGCACTCCCCAGTTCCTGGGGGACAAACGGGTGCATGATCCGTTTCAGCGCCCGGCCCGCGAGGAGATTGGTTCCGGCCAACCGGAGCTTCCGGGCACTGGATCCGCAGAGGCAAAACCGCCGTCCTTCTTCTTCAATCAGGCGATGCACTTCATTCAACAGGTTGGGGAGCCGTTGTACTTCATCCACGACCACCCAGCGTCCCGCTGGTACGGCGCGCAGTTCGGCGGCAAAGTTTTGCGGTGCCGCCAAGTAACGCTGATACAATTCTTCCCGCAGGAGGTTGACCGTGTGCGCCTCGGGGTACATCATGCGCAGCCAGGTACTCTTGCCGGCACCCCGGGGGCCGAACAGAAAAAAACTCTGCTTGTGTACCGTTTCCAAGCGTGAAAGGGTGTTCATGTAAACCTCGCCGTCATTTTTCCAGGAAAAATGACATCATTATGCCGCTGGCGTGAAAAAGAGCAAACCAGACACGGCGCAAAGTGGAGGCAAAAAACAGTGCCGCCGCCGGAGCCGAGCTTGGAGCCTGCCGGGTCGCAGGTGCAGAACCAGTCGGGCGGCATGCGCCCCTCAAGCTCCGCGAAGTGCGCGGTGATGTTCGGCGGGAGGGAGAGCCGTTTCTGGGTGGTCATGGAGCCCCGTAGTGGGAAGTGTGAGTGGTGAATCGTGAATGGTGAGTGGTGAGTCACGCATCGTCCCTGTGTGCTTGGTTCAGGTAACGAATATATGCGCTGAGCAATTTGACGCCGCGTTCCACATGAAGTCGACCATGCTCCAGCATTTCATCCGGCATCAGTTTTTCATCAACACCTGTGATCAGATGATCCAAGACTTCCTTGCAGGATCCTCTGGCATTTCGGCAGAATTTGGCGTTGTCCAAATAATTAAAGCGCCCGTCGCCTTCTGCGATGTTGGCGGTAGCGGAGCGGGCTGCGCGAATGAGTTGGTCACAAAGCCGCCATTTTTCTGCGGCGGGCAATACGGGGACTACTTTTTGGGCAACAAACAACCGCAACTCGCGGCAAGCCTTCCAGCATTCAAGAGCCTCAAGTTTTGACCATGAGCCTTACCGTTGTCCGTCATGGATCCCCCCCCCATCCCGTGACGCCTAACCATTCACCATTCACTATTCACCACTCACGACTCACTATTCACGAATTACCCTGCCTGCGCACGATTCCGCAGATGCGGCTGAGGTCGGCTTCTGTCAGCGCCGTGCCGGAGGGCAGGCAGAGGCCGCGCCGAAAAAGGTCCTCGCTGACGCCGCCGCCTACAGCCTCGCACGCCGCAAAAATTGGCTGCATGTGCATCGGTTTCCAGATTGGCCGGGCTTCGATGTTCTCCTGCTCCAGCGCCAGGCGGAGCTGTTCCGGAGTCGCGCCGAACGCGGTTTCATCCACCGTGATGACGGTCAGCCAGCGGTTGCCGCAGCCATAGGATGCCTCCGGCATGAAGGAAATGCCGGGAAGGCCACCGAGCTGTTCCTGATAGAAGGCAAAGATTCCGCGTTTCCGCTGGACGCGCTCCTCAAGGACTTGGAACTGGCCGCGACCGACTGCGGCGGCGAGGCTGCTCATCCGGTAGTTGTATCCAATCTCCCGGTGCTCGTAGTGCGGGAACGGTTCACGTGCCTGGTTCGAGAGGAAGCGCGCGTGCCGGATCAGTTCCGGGTCATCGGAGGCCAGCATGCCGCCGCCGGCGGTCGTGATGATCTTGTTGCCGTTGAAGGAGAAGACGGTGGCGCGTGCGCCCTTGCCGGCGTGGCGGTCCTTGTAGCGGGCGCCAACGGCCTCTGCGGTGTCCTCGATGACGGGGACGCCGTACGGGCGGCAGATTTCCAGGATCCGGTCCAGGTCGGCGCTTTGGCCGTAGAGGTCGGTGGGAATGACGGCTTTCGGAAGGCGTCCGGCCTTGGCGCAGGCGGCCAGTTTTTCCGCCAGCAGCTCCGGATCCATCGTCCAACTGCTGCGGTTCGCGTCTATGAAGCACAGTTCGCCGCCAAGAAAGGTTACGGGGCTGATGCTGCCGATGAAGGTGAGCGAAGAGGCCAGTATCAGGTCGCCGGCGCCGACGCCGAGTTCGCGCAGCGCCAGATGCATGGCGGCGGTGCCGCTGTCGAGCGCCAGGCAGTATGCGATGCCGGTGAAGTCGGTGAATTCCGCTTCAAACGCCTCCACCATCGGTCCGCCCGGCGCCAGGTAATTGGTGCGGAACGTCTCCCGCACAAACGCGAACTCCCCCCCGGACTGGTGGGGCGGCGAAAGAAAAATGCGGGGGCTGTGGTGCATGGTGTTTTTTTAGAAGGGGGCAGTGCGGCTTGGGGAGCGCGGCGGAAGCAGCTCTGCTTTAGACGCTGGTGGACGGTTGCTTTCTTTCGCGGACGACTGTCCAGAGGAACGGGATTCCCAAAACAAGGACGACTGCAGCAATGGCCGCCGTATCGGCAATCCACCGGTTCCCAGCGGACGCAAACCACAACGCGGCCCCCGTGCCGAGAAGGCCAAGGAAAAGGTACAGCAGGGTCACCGTCTGATGGCTCAGGCCGGAAATGACAAGTCGCTGGTAGAGATGTGATCGGTGGGCGGCGAAGACGTTCTCGCGCCGCCGCAGACGCCGGAAGAAGGTGAAGGAGGCGTCCAGCACAAACGGCGCGACGGCAAGAAGCCCGAAAACGGGAAGCCGGCCGTCCGCGCCGGCATCCGGCGATGCCAGCAGCGGGAACACCGCAAAGCAATATCCGAGGAAGGCGCTGCCGACATCGCCCATAAAAATTTTGGCCGGATGCCAGTTAAGGCAGAGAAACCCGAGCGTGGAGCCAGCGAGGACGAGGCTGAGAACCGTCGCCGCATGCATCTCCGTTCCGGCGCCCCCGGCAAGCATGAGGCCAAGCAGGAGCCAGGCTGTGCAGGCCGTGACCGCCTGTCCGCCGGCGATGCCATCGATGCCGTCCATGAAGTTGTAGGCGTTGACGAGCCCGGTGATCCAGAGGAAGGTGATGGGAAGGCCGAGCCAGCCCCAATGCACGCTGCCGATGAACGGGATGTAGATGTCATGCCACCAGCCGAATGCGGAGATCGCCAGCGCGGCGCCCGCGGCATGCACGCCGTAACGCACGGCGGAATGCACGCCCCCCCGGCTGTCGTCGAGCCAGCTCACGAACGCGATCAGCGCGCCGCCGAACCCGGCGAGCCCATACCGCCACAGCGGGAGCGGCAGTCCACCGCGATGGAGCCATAGCCACAACCCCATGGCGACCAGCGTCACGAATACGATGGCAAGCCCACCACCGCGCGGGGTGGGGCGCGTGTGCGAACTCCGCTCATTCGGGTGGTCGAGGAGCTGCCGTCCCAACGCCCAGCGGCGGGCCAGTTCGACGCCGCCGAATGCGGCGGCTGCGGAGAGGATGAAGATTGTGGCAAGGAGAAGCATGTCTGCGTTCCAATGCTTGTGGCTGGCGGAATGGAGGGCGTTTGGTGCTTGGCGTTCAGACCGGAGGTTGACGCCCTGCCGTTTTCTCCAGCGTCATCCGCATTTCCCTGTAGATGACGGCGGCGTCGAATTTTTCCTGGAAGAGCGTCCGGGTGTTGCCGCACATCCGGGCATGGGTTTCCGGATTCCGGCTCAAGGTGCGGATGTGGTCCGCCAGCTCGCGCCCGTTGGTGTAGACAAAGCCGCACTGATACGATTTCAGCAGCCCCCCCAGGTATCCGTCGACCGAGGAGAGGATGGGCAGTCCGGCGGAGATGTACTCGCCCGGCTTGTTCGGCATGTTCAGGCTGAAGTTCTCCTCGTCGTAGTACGGGCAGAGGCCGGTGCCGGACATTTTCAGCAGGGACCAGACTTCCGGATAATGGATCCAGCCCGGCAGGATGACATTGGGCAGGTCCCGGACCTGGCGGCGGATCTCGTCTTCCAGCGGACCCTTGCCGCAGAGGACGATGCGCACGTTTTTCTCGTCCTTCAGGAGGCGGGCCGCCTCGATGACCGCATCAAAGCGGTACATGGAGCTGAAGGCGCCCATGAAGCTTGCCAGAAACAGCGGGTTGTCGCCGGCGATCCCATGCCCTCGCCAAAAATCGAAAGCCTTTGCGACGGCCGCGTCGGCGGGTTTATCGAGCGGGCTGGAGATGGGGAAATCCCGGTCAAGCTCCGTCTTTTCCCTTCCGGCATAGGCAAGGCCCCAGTTGACGAAGCCAGGCGAGGTTCCGAAGATTGCCGCCGCCCGGGAAAACGCAAACGAAAGCCGTTTCCGCATGTTGCAGGTGTAAAGGCGGAGAAGCGGGCGGAGGAGGCGGGGGAGTCGGGCGTAGAAGACGTCCGGCCAAAGATCCCTGACGTCCAGCACCACGGGGCAGCGGAAGCGCTCCCCCAGTTCCGCCGCGGCCTTGCAAAGGGTGTCGGCGGGCATGCAACACAGGATGATGTCCGGGGCCGGATGTCGCGCGGCGGACTCCACGATTTTCCGCGCCAGGAGGCGGTGATCCCTGAAGCGGCGAAGGGAGATGTTCTTCGAATAGCCCGGTGTGTGCAGCCACTGCACGGAAATGCCCGGCGCGACTTCGCGGAACTCATCCATGCCGAACCGGTGGACCTTTTTGTAATGGTCGAAATCATCCGTCCACCAGAGGACCTCATGGCCGGCGTTGGCAAGCTCCGCCGCAAGATGGCTGTAGCGTCCCAGCCTACGGTTGTCGGCCCCCGCGTCATAGGGGGTGGGTTCGGAGGAACGGATGATCCAGATTCGCATGGAAAAACCCCGGGGAAAGGATCGGGAACGAGGTCACTTGAGCAGGGATATCACGGCCTTGAACTTGCCGGCCTTGGTGCGCGGAATGCTTTCCACGGTCTCCACCGCCACGTTGACGGCGGGGCCGAGCCGCTGCCGGATGCGGTCCTGGATGTCCTTCACATCTTCCGGCCCGAAACCGGGCGTCGGCACGATGCGCGCCCGGATGTCGTGCAGCGTCTCCTGGATGATCTGCCCCTCCTGGACATGCGGCTGGGCGATGAAAATGCCATGGAAACGGACCATCTGCCGCCCGTCCGGCCCCACCACCACGTCCTCGATGCGGCCGATGACTTCCTTGATGACCGGAAACGGGCGGCCGCACGGGCACGGTTCCGAATCCCAGCATGCAACGTCGCCGATCCGGTAGCGGACCAGGGGGTGTAGCCGCCGCATGAACGAGGTCGCAATCACCTCGCCCGGCTCCTCCGGGGCGCACGGGGTTCCGTCGGGACGCAGGATTTCAACCACGCCCCAGTCGGTGCTGACATGGAGCCGCCGGTGTTCGCAGGCGCTGGCAAAAAGAGCGTTTTCCACGGTTCCGTATTCTTCAAAGACCGGGCAGCCGTAGGCCTTCTCCATGACGCCGCGCATGTCGTCGGTCAATTTCTCGCTGGTTGTGATGACGGCCCGCAGGGTCGGCGGCGGGGCGATGTGGCGTTCGAGCATGAACTTCGCCAGCAGATAATAGGAGACGGCGTAGCCGGTCAGCCAGCGTATCTTGTGCTTGTTCAGGGCCTCCACATATTGCCCGGCCGTATCCGGTTTGAGGTGGAAAGGCGACAGATACGCCTGCCTCTCGCACAGATTGAACCGGTAGAAGGGGCCGCGGCTGTCGGGATCGGGTTCCACCAGCCGGCCGGAGAAGGTTGCGCGCGGCTCGCGGAACGAGACGCCGGCCCAGCCGGCGGAACGGACCTCGCGGATGGCCATCTTGGCCCGCGCCTCGCGGGCGGACCAGAAGGTGGCGATCGGGGTCCCCGTCGAACCGCTGGTGTGGAACGTCTGCGGGCGGCGGACGCCCAGCGCCGGGTTGATGAAGGCCCGCGGGGAGGCCCGCAGCGGGGCCTTGTCCAAAAGGGGCAGTTCCGCAAGGCGGCCCTCTTCGGCCGCGCGCTTCTGGGATGCGCTCCAGTTGTCCCGATAATAGGGGACGCTGGCGGCTGCCGCGAGGAAGGATTTCAACTGATCCGCCTGCCATGCCTCGAGGCGCGGGCGGTCCCACTTCTCACGGTCGCGGAAGCCGTCGGCCGCCTCCTGGAAACCGGGACCGAAACGGAACCACCACCAGCGGGCGCCGAATAGCGTCACCGCCACGTGTTGCGCCCATACGGGAAGGTGCGCGTAGATTTTGTCGGTTTTGCTCATGGCTTGTTCTTTGTGTTGTTTGTCGGGTGCGCGGCACGCCGCCCGCCGATGGCGTGCGGAATCAACGGTCCGCCTGGGCATCGCCGCCCGCCGGTGAGAGCCCGGCGAACAGGGACTCCCATTGTGGCAGCACCACTTTCCAGTCAAACCGTTCGGCTTTTGCCCGGCCGTTGCGCGAGAGCCGCCCGGCGGTTTCCGGTTCGGTGAGGAGGCGCCGCACCGCCGCCGCCATGGCGGCGACATCTCCGGAGGGGACCAGGAGCGCATCTTCTCCATCTTTCAGCAGGAAAGGGATGCCGCCCACGTTGGTGCTGACGATGGGCAGTCCGCAGGCCATGGCCTCGATGACGCTGACCGGCGCGTTGTCCACGGTCGTGGTGTTGATGAAGATGTCGCCGGAGGCCAGCATCCGGGGCACCTCCTCCTTGGGGACGCCCCCGGGAAAATGGACGCAGGCGGACAGGCCGCGGCGTTCCGCCAGCTCCCGCACGCCTTTCAGCGAGCCGTCCTTGTCAGGCCCCACCATGGTCAGCTGGATGCCGGGAAAATTCCCCCGCAGCGCCGCCGCCACTTCCACGGCCATCCCAGGGTTGTAAATGGAGCAGAAGGTGCGGAGCCAGACCAGGCGGGGGGCCGGATGCGTCTGGGGCCGCATGGTGCAGTGCGACAGCTCGATTCCATTGGGAAGGATGCCGATGCCGCTCCGATAGGGGAGCAGGCCGGCCCGGAGATATTCGGACGGCGCCAGCACGCGATCCGCCTTGGACAGGAGGTGCCTCACAAGCCGGGGGTGCCTGCTGGCGAATCCGGGAAGCCCGCCGCCGTGTAGCACGAGGGCCATTTTTTTGCCCAGTGCCTTTACCAGTATGGCCGTGCAGAGCGTCCAGGCGAACGAGAGGCCGCTGAACACGTCGATGACGGCGATCTGGTAGTGCCGCCGCCGGACCCAAGCAGTTCTGAGCATGTCCAGCATGCGTCCGAAGCGGTTGCGCACGCCGGACGTGGTGGCGACGTTCCAGCCTCTGGCGGCCAAGCGCAGCGCAATCTCCTCGCACGGCTGCTTGGAGCCGCCTTTTCCCGCAAGAAAATTGCCGACCAGTAAAATGCCTGGCTTCATGGTTATAAGGGTTTCGGTGGCGCTATTAGCCGCGATTTTATTACTCTGCATGGGTTGCCAACGGCAATACTATATGGTGGTACATTTTTAGCGACAACTGCACCAGCCCCAATAATAGAGCCCTTGCCGATAGTCACTCCCGGCATGATCATTACACGCTGCCCAATCCAAACATCGTCTTCAACAACAACAGGCTTGTAATCTTGGTAGCCTTGTTCGCGGATGGTACAATCTGTTCGCAAGAACTGATGATTAGCAGTGATGATGACAACCTCCGGCCCCATCATTACGTCATTGCCGACTGTAACGAATGGGCCAATTTGGCATTTTACTCCTATTCCAGAGTTATGGCCGACACGGACGCCTTTACCTTTGTTAGCAAAATTACAACGATATTCAATATTTGCATTTTTACCGCAATATTCAAGAAATCCAAGCGCGATGAATCGGCGAATAAATTTCCCCGGACGAAACCGCCATAATTTTATATTTGGAACATGGCTGAATATTATTATGAATAATAAGTAGAATAAGGTTTTCATGTTATATCCCTTTAGCCTTATTAGAGGCCATCCTTAACAAGGTAAAGTAAGAATCAGCAATAACTTCTGGTTGGAAAAGGCGATGCGATTTTTCCGCTGATCGTTGCCCCATTAGTTTAAGTTTTTCTATTGGGCAGTCCATTGCACGTTTTATGGCTTCTGCAATAGAAGGCGCATCCGCCGCATGGCATAAAAAACCATTGGAATCATCAACCAATGCATTTGTATCAGATACATGAGTCATTATAATCGGCTTTGCCAGAACCATCGCTTCGCAAATAAAATTTGGCAATCCCTCATAATGGCTAAAAAGACCAACAGCGCTTGCCTGCATTATTAATGTATGTATATTGTTAGATGGGGCATGCAAATTAATAATACCGGACAGGTTATTTTGCGTTATCTTCCGTAAAGCGTCTTGGTATGGCTGCGAATTGCCGCGTGTTGCTTCGATTTGTCCATACCAATGCAATGACAGTCTTTTTTTGTGTAAATTATCAAGCAGTGAAACAGCCTCTATTACCCCGTTTATGTTTTTTAGCTGTTGATAACTTGCAGCCACTAGCAGAACAAATTTTTTGTCAGCATTAAATATTTCACTCCCGTTTGGTTGACATATCCCGACCCTTTGGTCGATTGAGTTATCGATAACGATATTGGTGTTTCGATACCCCGACGTCGGGGAACCTTCGTTGGATATTGGAGCTTCAATCATGACGGCGTTGTAAATCGTGCGTAATTTCGGCAAAAAGAACGGAAAGGCTTTTACCCACATATTACGGGCAATGTTAGAGTTTGTTACGATGAAGTCTGCTTGCCAAGCAAATAACTTCATTGTTTTATTTCGCAAATGGGTAAAAGAACTTTTTTGCGCGCTACGTTCCCCGATGATTAATCCCCAGCGCCGGCCGCCAATGGCGCTAATGCATGCAATAAAATTGGGCGTATTTAGAAATGAAAGAACCGCGTCCTGCGTACCACCACGAATAAGCGACCTAATCTTCCACAAGCGCATCCACCATCTCGGTTCGTTAATGCAAACAACGGTTACGCCATGCATTTCAAGGATATCTCGGAAAAAATATAACGGGTAGTAGATAACTATAGTTACATGGTGGCCTCTTTGTTTCATGAGGATGGCTATATTTGTCATTTGGCGTTGCGCACCGCCGGGCCCCAGGCTGTCTATTAGGCATAAAATATTCATGTTGTTTTGTGCTTAAGGTTAATTCTAATGGGGGGGGGGATGGTCGCATCCATCGAAAATAAATTAGCCATTTGCGGCTGCGCATGATGCTTGAGTTGGTGCCGTTTGTGGCATGCCGGGAATAACCACAACCACAACCCACCACGAAAGGCACGCAATATAATACACTCCGTCAGCCGGCTTGCCCAGTTTCTTGCCGTTTTTTGATGATCCCGACGGCATCGGCCTATCTTTTCTGCAATAAAGCGCGCGAAATCGCGGAAGTTCCGGGCGGCGTCGAAGCAGTCCCGCGCAAGCCGGGCGCTGCCGGCGGCGGCGGCGGGCAGGCATGCCGGCGCGCGGAGGATGCCGGCTAGGGATTCGCACAGGCTGGATTCATCGTTGAACCGGTAGGCGAATCCGGCCTGATAACGGGCAAGCAGGGCCTGTGTCTCGCCCGGCAGGCAGTTGAGCACGGGAAGCCCGGCGGCGGTGTAGTCCACCAGCTTGTTGGGGATGCCGACAAGCGAGTCGGGGTGCATGGGCAGCAGCCCGGCATCGCCCGCACGCAGGAAGGTGTGGAAGGGTTCTCCGGTGAGGTATCCGTGAAACTGGACGCACGGCTGCTGCCGGCCGGGGACAAGCGCCGCGGACAGTTTCCTCAGCCTGGATTCCTGCCCCCCCCGTCCGGCGATGTGGAGCTCGACGGGCAGTCCCTCCTGGTTCAACCGGCAGACGGCGCGGATGGCGGAGGCGAGGCCGTAGGTGCATCCCATGGCGCCGGCATAGACGAGGCGCAGGGGGCGCTGCGCCGTGAACTGCGCCGGGAACTCACGGGCGGGGAGGCGGTCGGATAAATCCGTTCCGTGATAGTATAGATGGCGCAGCCCTTGCGTGTTGTGGACGGCGGCCAAGTCAAGATAGCCCTGCGCGCATGCGCTGACCTTATCCGCCTGCCGGTAGGCGGCGGCGGCGGCGCGGAAAAACGGGGCGAGCAACAGGCGCCCCAGCGGTCGTCGTACGGCCTGTGGCCCCGGCAGGAGGCGGAGAAAGGTTTCCGGCCAGGCGTCCTGGATGTCCACAATCACCTGGCACTTCCAGTCCGCGCGAAGGCGGAACGCCGCCCCGGCCGTGCCCAGCGGGGGAAGGCTGACGAGGATGCGGTCGGGCTTCTGCAGCTCTCCCGATCCGACGGCGTCCCTAGCGTCTCGTTCCCAATTGCGGGCGAAAAGCCGGTGGTTGCGCAACCTGGCAAGCCCGATGTTGCGCCGGTACCGGGGGGTGTGGACGAGGCGGATGGCGGGCGGCGCCGGGGCAGGGACGCCGCCTGCGGCGGCGGCCGGGGGCAGGGACCGGTAATCCTTGGTGCTGTGGCTGAAATCGCTGGACCACCATGTGACGCCATGCCCGTCCGCCGCCAGCCGGCGGCAGAGGAGTTCGTAGCGCATCGGGCGACCGGCTTCATGGGGAAGGTCGTCAAACGGATTGACAATCCACACGTTCATATCTTGCCGTCGTAATCGGTATTGTTGACATATCCTTCGGAACCTTCCATGGAGATTACTTTTCCTGGAATCCCCACCACGACGGAGTTGTCCGGAGCATCCTTTGTCACGACACAGTTTGCACCGATGGCCACGTTGTTTCCGATTTTGACGGATCCAATAATCTTGACACCCGGTCCGATATAGACATTGTCGCCGATGGTCGGATACCCCTTGTTTTTCCCCCGGTTTCCCTTGCCGAGCGTTACACCATGTGAGACGTTGCAGTTTTTACCGATGATGCTTTTGGGGTTGACGACAATCCCCCCGAAGTGGCCGATATAAAACCCGCTTCCAATTTGGGTGGTATGGGGGATGGATATCCCGAATTTATACGTCAGGCGGTTGAGCATGACCCGGGCCAATGGATAAACCGTATATTTCAGCGGCATGACGCTCTGTGCATACCGGCATGTCCGCATCCAGAAATTGTATTTAAACGCCCCGCCAATCAAGAGATATTTTAGGAAGGTTGTTGCCCGTGCGTCGCCGGCAATCCGGTAGAGATCCGAGAGAACCATGAACTTGTATTCCTTGTAGCGCATGGTTTTGATCCTTATGGTGTTCGCCATGCCGGCGCCGACGCCTTGCTATTGTTTGAGCAGGCGGTCATAGCATTTTATCAGGCGTGCGGCATGTCCCGTCCATGTAAACTCGGCGGCGATCCATTCCTTGCCGCGCGCTCCCATTGTCTGTAATATTTCACGGGGTTGTTCCATTGCCACACCCAGCGTCCGCGAAATGTCCGTGACGGTTGCCGGGCAACACCAGCCGCACCCTTTTTCGACAACGGTGCTCCACGGGGTTTCTGTTGTGGTGATGACGGGGACGCCGCAGGCGAGTGCCTCCGCGATCACCAGCCCGAAATTTTCGTTATGGGAAGGCAGGACGAAAAGGTCGCTGTCCGCATAGATATCCCACTTGGCGTCGCCCGTGACGGGGCCGGCGAAGACAAGCCAACTCCGGACACCGAGCCTGTCGGCCAGCCGTTCGAGCTCGGCCTGGTGCCTGTTTTCATCCGGTCCAGCAATGACAAAACGCCAGCCCGCGGGGCGGAGGCGGGCCACGGCGGTTATCAGCAGCCGCAACCCCTTGGACGGGTGGAGGCGGGAAAGAAAGAGGCAGGTCCGGCGGCCGTCCGGCGCGGCGGGAGAGGTCCGGGCCTGCCGCCGCGCAGGCACCTCGACCCCCAGTGGAATCACTTCGACCGGATTGCGGAATCCGCGCGCCTGCAGGTTCTGCGCTTCCTGTTCGGAGGTGGCTGCCAGCAGATCGGCCGCACCGACCGTCGCATGGTCGGAAAGCCACCAAAGGGGGCGTTTTTTCCAAGCGCTACGCCGCCACCTCCACGGTTCCAGCATGCCGTGCAGGGACAACACTAGCGGCCGGCGCCACTCCCGCGCCAGTTGGCGCGCAAGAAACTGCGGGTACAGCCAAAGCCCGTGTGCATGAATCACGTCCGGCAGTGTGGGAAAAGCGTCATGGATGCGTTGATGCAGCTTGGGTGAGAACTGCCATTGGCGCAGGAGCGGAATCCGGGACGGCGGCGCCGTGAGAATACGGCAGGGGGGGGGGGCGGACCGGAGTGCCGCCCAGGCGTCCTCGACAGTCGCGACCGTGACTGTCACGCCCCGGGCATGCAGGCCCGCACAGGCCTCGCGGACGGCAGCGGCCATGCCGTTGGCGGGGTCGGAAAATGCCGGGGTGATGTGGAGGATGTGCATGATAAGCCGGTTTGGGCAGCCCGGCGGACGGGGCTGCAGCTGACAACGGAGCAGTGAAAGCGGGCACCCCTACCTTGCGCCAGCGGTCCGGTGCGTCCTGACAATCTCCCGGTATACGGCAAGGGTCTGCTCCGCCACCCGGCCGGCCCTGAAAATCTCGGCCCGCTGCTTTCCGGCCTCGCGCAGCTTCCGGGCAGTCTCCGGTTCCAGCGCCTGAAGGGCGGCGGCGGCAATCTGCCCCGGATCCCGTGGATCCTCAATCAAAAGCCCCGACCGGCCGTCTTCCAGCATCCACGGGACTCCGCCGGTGCGCGAGGCGGCGACGGGCGTCCCGGCCGCCATGGCTTCCGCAATGGACATCGGGGTGTTTTCATGGAAGGACGGCAGGATGAACACACTGGCACGGGCAAGCTCGCCGCGCAGTTCCTCCGCGCCAAGCCAGCCCAGAAAATGCACGCGGCCGGCGACTCCGAGCGTGCGCGACAACTCCAGACATTCCTGCTGGTAGACGGGGTCGTGCCCGCCGCCGGCAATCCGCAGCTCCGCACCGGGGACGGACTTGGCAAGCAGGGCGAAAGCCTCGATCAGACCGTGGATGTTTTTCAGGCGGCAGACGCGGCAGGCGGTGAGGATACGCCCATGCACCGGCCTGTTGTCGACTTGGTAGCAGGCATCGGAAAGCGGGTTGGGAATCTGCCAGGTTTTTCGTTGCGGATTCGGAGGCATCTGCGCGGCGGCCCACGGGCTGATGGCGATGAAATTGCCGATCCCCCGCCGCGCCCACCCGTGGGTGATGGAAAGGACGCGCGACTTGATCCGGGGTGCGAGTTTTCCCGGCTCGAACCGCATGTCGCGCTCGACCATGCCCCGCAGGGTGAAGAGCGTGGGGGGCGGCAGCCATCGGGCGATCCAGGCGGAGTCCTGGACATGCACGATGTCGGGGTTCAGGCACCGCAGCGCGCGCCGCAGCTGGAAGACCGGCCGGCCCAGAAGGGTCCATGCGTGCGGAAACGTCGCGCCGCGCGGAAGTGCGTGGACCGTGACGCCATTGACCGTGACGGTGACCGGCCGGGGGACGGGGGCCAGCGGGCGCAGGACGGCGAGGGACACCTCCCCGGTTTCCTGCAGCGCCCTGCACAGGTTCTGGGTGCCGACGGAAACACCGCACGCCGCTTCGTCGTCCGCCAGCGGGTACAGATGGCAGACCATGATGACAGAGATGTGGTTCATTTTTGAGTGAACGCCGGAGGCGCATTCCTTTGCATGCCCCTTTCCGAGGCCAATGCGAGAGCCATTACAATAAAGAACCACTTGCAGCATTCCATGTTCATGGACATGGCCCCGGCGAACGCCATCATGAACCAAACAAACACGACCCGGTTGATTCCAACTGTTCGACTGCGCCACGCGCAGAGAAATGTGCGTCCATAAAAGAACATGAACAAAGAAAATCCAACAATTCCAGTTCCCATAAGGACGGCGATAAAGGTGTTATGGGTTGCTCGCTGGCTTAATCCAAGATGCTCACCAATCGTAACCAAATGCATGCGGGTGCCGAAACCAAAAAACAAGGAGTCCGGAAGCAGGGAAAACGCAACATCCCAAATTTGCGTGCGTCCGGTCGTTTCTCCCGTGTTGATGGCCGAATAAATCCGGTACCGGAACAAGGTATCGCTCATGATGACGGTGCCAGCGGCAAAGGCAATGGCCCCAATAATGATTACATACTTGATTTTTTGGCCCATATCTTTGGCGGTTAACGCGATGCACATGACACCAAACGAAAGAGCCAAAAGGCCTCCCCTAGAGGACGTTTTGATAAGCGCATACAGCCCGACAATCGCACTGACTGCGGCAAAGATGCGGAACATTATGCTGCTTTTAAGCAAATTCAACGCATAGATTATTCCAAGCAAAATATTTAAGGAGAAAAATCGTGCAGCCGAATTTTGGTTGCTTTCCAGCACCGCAACACGGTCAAACTTTTCGTATCCAATCCGCTCTTTTACGGTTGCACCAGAATCAATTTCAAGAAATTGAAGCCAGGAGAAAATGACTGCCGAAAAGAAAAGGCAAAAAACGATATGCTTGAGTTTTCCATTAATGGCTAGATTATAGGACACTAGCATTAAGACCAACAATAGAACTGGGCGGCTGAATTCTGTAAAAGTCGAGTCGTTAAGGTAGGGGGCCCGGATGAAGTCTACCGTAACGCCGATGACCATATATAGGGAGTAATAAATTAAAATTTTGGGGAATGCTCCATAGAATCGTTTAACATTAAGCATTGAAAAGAAGAAAAAAACCAACCCAATCCATTTTGTCATAGATCCACCATACACGGTGGTCATTTCCTCAAATGGAAGAATAAGAATGATTAAGTAAAAAAGATAATCTGCAATCGAGTCTTTTTCTTTATTCATGGGGTAAGGGTTCCATGTATAGAATTTTTAGGCGGGCCTAGTATTTGTGAGTAGCAAGCGTTTCCGGCTGACTGGTGACAGCTACGGGGGGGGGGCTGTTCTATTTTGTGCAGCGTTCCAAGGCGTCCAATATTTTTCGTTTTTTATCTTGGGGTGAACTGTTTCTGAAATGCGTAAACCGATGTTTGTTTTTTTCAAAATAGTCCGCAATTGAGCAGATGACTTTGGCCGGGACTCCGCCAATGACTGTTCCGCCGGGGAATAATCCTTTGACGACCGCTCCGGCTGCGACGATTGAATTGTCGCCAATCTCTGATCCGGGCAGGAAGGTTACGCCGTATCCGACAAACACATTGTTCCCGATTTTTATTTTTCCGAATAGGTCGATCTCAGGATGTTCGTTTCGAAAAATCCAGACGGCCCCGTCATGGGTTATGAAAGTTGGGTTGGTCACAGAAACATGATTGCCGATTTCAATCAGGTACGGCTCAGTGGAAAAGGTGCCAGCGGAAATGCTGATGAACCGGCAGTGATTGCCGACCGTTACCCCCCGCTTTCTTGCGAGATTTACATTGTAAACTTCGAAGATGTAGGAACTGTCATGAAATGAATAGACAAGTAGTTTCTCAAGGATGGAGATGATTTTTGAGACGATTCGCATGGCGGACGGCTTTCTTGGGAATGTTTTGCATTCGGTATTTGCTGTGGCGCGGGTCTTCCCCGCCTATCGGGATGAGGTTGGCAAGTGACTGCGGTTTCGCTTTGGGAGGAGCAAGATGAATAGCATTTTTATGGCGCGCCACTTCATCCGCAGGCGGCCCAGCAAAACGACCATGAGCAGGAAGCCGACGCCCTTTAATTTTTCACTTCTGGCATTTGCCAGTTGTGCCTTCCGAAAGAAAAGGGCTCCGCGCACTTGGCGCGTGTTGATTTTTTTTTGACTCGCTTTATCCAGACCATTTATGACTTCGCCAAGGAAGTCGAGGCCGGCTTGGAAAATGACGGCGGAATGCTTTTCTGTAATTTGGTTTTCATGCCGGCGGTAGAATCCAAGAATGGCCGGGATGTACATGTTTTTTCCTGAAATACTCAATTTCAGCCAGGTCGGGTAGTCCACCACGAACGAGCCTAGCGGTTGCCAGAACCCACCGATTTTTTGCAGCGCATCCTTGCGGACTATAACGGTGAGTGAGCGGATGATGTTCTGTTGCAACAGGTCATTCAGATTTGGATAGTCTATGCAGGGTTTTTTGGGGGTCGGGATGCGGTCTTCGATGAGGCGGTCTCCGACGCGCAGGATACAGCGGCCCCAACTTAGCGTGATGGCGGGATCTTGATGGTAGGGGACCTGGATGGCCAACTTGTCGGGCGGCCAGTAATCGTCCCCCTCCAATACGGCAATTAGCTCTCCCTTTGCCATGGACAGTGCCGTGTTGTATGACACATGCAGCCCTGCCGGGCCTCCGCGCTCCTTCTTCTGCACGACTCTGATTCGGGGATCCCTGTACCGGGCGATGACTTCCATGGTTCTGTCCGGGGAGCAATCATCCACGATGATCAGTTCCCAGTTGTCATAGGTTTGCGCCAGAGCGCTTTCAATGCATTCGCCGATGAAAGCTTCATGCTTGTAGGTCAGCGTGATGATGGTGACGAGCGGTTGGTTCATGGAGAGGGCTCGGGTCGGTGTGTGTTGTTGGCGTGCGCTGAAACGAAAGGCAATCCTGCCTAATGGGCTTGATGCCGAAGGGGGGCCCCTGGCTCTCATGCCTGCCGTGCAATCTCTATTTTTTGAATACCGGCAAGTCGGCGGACGGGCGGGTGGCCAATGTGCCATACGCAAGGTCTTTTTCAGAAAGCAACGGAGCGACATCTGGCGGCACCGGCCAAGCTATGCCTATCTGCGGGTCATTCCAGCAGATGCCGCGTTCCTCTTCCGGCGCATAGAAATCGGAACACTTGTATTGAAATTCGGCTTCGTGGCTCATTACATAGAAACCGTGTGCGAACCCCTCGGGGACAAACAGGGAACGTTTGTTCTCGGCGGTGAGGCGTTCGCCGACCCATTGGCCGAAGGTCGGGCTACCCTGACGGACATCCACGGCGACGTCGAACACTTCGCCGCGGATGACGCGTACGAGCTTGGCCTGAGGGCGTCCCAATTGGTAATGCAGACCGCGCAGGACGTGCTGACGCGATAGGGAATGGTTGTCCTGCACGAAGTCATAATGAATGCCGATGCCCTCAAAGTCCCGCCGATTATAAGTCTCCATGAAAAAACCGCGCCTGTCACCGAAAAGGCGAGGTTCAAGAAGGAAGACGCCGGGCAGTCTGGTGTCGATGCGGGTGATCATGGTTCGCCTTTGATGATGTCAAGCGGGAGCGCGTGTGAATGACAGGCCTCGCCGTTGCCCGGCCGTATCAGCCGGGAGGGGCGGCAGTTCTATTTCGAATATAGGCGTATGAATTCATCCATATTGTCACTGGAGAGGAGGGGGGCTGCGGTTTTGATCTTCTCCTCATCCCATTCCCACCAGCGGATGCAGAGCAGGGATGTGATCTGGTCTTCTGTAAACCGCTTGCGGATGATTTTGGCAGGGACCCCTCCTGCCAGCGTGTATGGCGGCACGTCTTTTGTCACCACGGCGCCCGTAGCAATGACGGCGCCGTGGCCGATGGTGACTCCCGACAGGATGATCACATGGGTTCCGATCCAAACATCGGATCCAATGTTGACATCACCGCTGGAGCATGGCATTCCATCCGTATAGGCGCCAGGGAGCTTCCACTTTATCCGGAAGGGGAAAGTGGATACCCAGCTCACAGGATGAATGCCGCCTGAGATGATGGTGACATCTGGCGCAATGGAGCAATAACTGCCGATGCGCACTTTGCGCTCGCTTCCACGGTACTGCATGATCCGCGGTTGGCCGTATGTGTGTTTTCCAATTTCCAGCGTCCCGTTCCGCTTCCAAGCGTCGGCTTGGAGGGCCTTTCGGTTGTCCTCCAAAAACGTCCAGAGAGCCGCACACTTTTGTTTGAAAAATAGTTTCATAAATATCCAGGCCGTTGATGGCATTTCGAACCATTGCCACAGGCGGAGTGCCTGGCAGCCGGTAGAGGAAGACGGCGCTTACGCGCGTTGCTTTGCAATTTGTGCGCGGATTTGGGCGGCGCTGTTTTTGGCGGCCCACTCTCCTCGCGCATAGACGAAATAACGGGAGAATTCCTCGCTTTTTTCATGGAACATGCCGCGGGTTTCAGGGGTGGAAAGCAACCCCGTTATGAGCTCGGCCAGTTGCATGGGGCTGGTGGCAACCGGACATTTTGCTTTTTGAATCAGGTCATTCACGTGCTTGCTCTCTTCGTTGAACAGATTGAACAGGATGACGGGCGTACCGTACACGAGGGCGTCATAGCCAAAGCCGGAGCCCCAAGTGACGACGTAGTCTGCGGCGGCAATGCTGTCCTCCACGCTGGAGCCATGACTGGATTCAATCTTAACAAACGGATATTTCTGCTGTTCCTCCTGATAGAATTCCGTCTTTTCGGACGGATGCAAGCGCACACGGAAATCCGCGGAATTGTACAAACGGGCCGCCACCTGGCAGAACGCATCCATGAACCCATGGCGCTTTTCGGCGTCAAGCGCTTGTGAGGCGAAAAGGATGGTTGGTTTTTCCTGCCCGCACTCTGTTTTTTGGGGTGTCTCCCTGCGGAGTGGAGTTTTTTCTTTCAGCCGCGGATTCCCGGCAATGGCCAAGCGCTCTGGCGGGGTGCCACCCTCCATGAGCTTTTCTCGGTGCTGTTCCCCCCAGCACAGGGCAATGTCGGCCAACAGGGGAGTGTAACCATAATCCGGATTGACGATGCCATGAATCAAAGTCACGGTAGGGATGCCCGCTTTGCGGGCGGCGAGGACGAGGCAGGCCGCTGTGCCGTTGCGGTCATACTCGGTGACCACGCATGTCGGCTGAAGCGCGCGGATAAGGCGTTTGGCCTGTGCCACGTGCAGGAGCTGGGCAAAGAGGACGAGACGGAGATGCGGCAGGGGGCGGCAGCCAAATTCATGCCGGTCACAGACCTGCCGTATCGCTTTTCTCCAGCGTGGCCACATGCGGAGAAAGTGCAGGAGTGTCTTCGGGCTTCCGCCGTGTAGGTAGCGGTGGGCTGGGAAATAAGGATGGCTGGTGAGGGTTTCGTCTGTTTGGGAGGAGCATCCGGCAATGACTTGTTGCATGCCCGGGAATTGGTCGGCGATAGGAAGGATGAGATCTTTGAGTTTATTGGAACCGGACAGCAGGGTGAAACAGACCCGACCGTGGAAGGCCGCGAGCGGGGCGGTGTCTGCCGGCGGCATCAGGGAGCGGAACATCCAGCGGCAAAGACGGACGATGTCTTTCATGACGGCCCAGCATGAAGGCGGCTGGGGGGCTTGCAAGACTTTGAGAAGAAGCGTATCGCTCAGGAGTGAGCCGACAGGGATTCCGTCATGAGGAATGGCGTTCAACTCGGACTCGATGTCCCGGATGAAAAGCACGCGTTGTTGAAAGGTGGATTCCATCTGTTATGTGGCAACCTTGATGTTGGCGATGAGGCGGCGAATGGTAAAGAATGCGGCGGCGGTAAATGCGAGACGGCCCGCTACAATGGCGACAATGTAGGCGGAAAGGTTCCCGGTTGAAAAGCGCAACGCAACCAACAGCGCGACCACGTTCACCAACATGCCGAAGAGGATACAACGCAGATAGGCGTGCTGCCGCTTGATGACGTTGAAAATGTTGAACATGGGGGTGAGGGCCAAGAGCGGACAGAGAAGCATGGACAATTGGGCGGGGAATACGGCCTCGCGATAGTTCGGGGCCAGCAGGGTGATGGCAAACGGCAAGGCAAGCCAACCGGCGGCGCCGAGCACGAGGTAAAGGGCGGCAAGCATCAGAATGGGCCGCCGCAGACTGGAGAGCAGAATCTCAGGCTTCCCGTGCTTGGCATAAGCCTCCACCAGCCTAGGATAATATACTTGGGAGGCGGACATGCTGAGGATGGAAGAGGCGGAGATGACAAACGTGACAAAGGCAAAAAGTCCCATCATCTTGGTGCCCTCAATCCACGCAATCAGAGAGGGCGTCATGACTGAACTCCACCATGCATAAAGTTGCCCGACCATGTAGATCGGCATGCCGATTTTGAACAGGTGTTTCCATTCAGAGGCCACCCATTTGACAGGAATGCGCAGGGGGCGGAAATAATGGAACAAAAAGATTCCAATCACTGCGCTCAGCAGGGCACGGGAGCAAAGACCGTAGAAGCCCTTCCACCACACGAGGCCAATCAGCAGGAGTGAGCAGACAGCGAAGAGGATTTCAATGAAAGACAACTTGATGAAATCATGCCGCGTACGAAAGGTGACGTTCAGGTAGGATGTATTGTAGAATCCATTTGCGCCAGCAAACGCATTGGCGATGCACGCCGCCGCCACCCACGGTTTTCCCATGCATGCAAAAACAATTCCTACAATACACAGTGCTGCAAGCGACAGGCCGCTGAGGAAAAGTGCCCAGGCTTGGGCTGTGGATGCCAAAGCATGGGCCTTTGCTTCGTCACCTTTTCCCAAAAAATAAGGCAATTCACGATTGAGGCCATTGAAAATGCCCAACTGCAGCCAAGCCAGATAGCCGTTGGCCAAGGCGACAGTGTTGAACAACCCAAGGGATGATGGCTCCAAAAGGCGGACCAACAGCAGGCCACCAATCATGTGGAAGGCAGAACACGCAATCCGATTGCCGGTGAAGAGGCTGATCGATGCCAAGCTTTTGGGAAGGGTTGGGATACGGATGGGCATATTGCCTTGGATGGGGAAGGGGCGATTGGTTTGATAAAGGGGGTTTCGTTTAGCCGCCCCTGCAAAAGTCGTTATGCCCGCGAACAACATCATCCCGTCTACCGATTTGGTGTCTTTCGATGGAGCCTATGGGGATGGGACAAAAAGCCCTGAGTTTTTGGAAGCTGCAATGCCGCAGGCGTTGAAGACGGTGCGCGGCCGGGCACCGATGGTTCTGGGCGGGCGCTGGCATTTTATTCCGTCGCCCACCGTTGTTTTCTCTGGGTATTTTTTGCAGGATTCCTCCACGGGTGGGCGTGGTTTCCTGCGATGTAAAATGCGGTAGTGATTTTACGGACAAAATAGTATGATTTTTCCGTGCGGCTACTGCAGGCCCCTCGCCTGTGCGAGTTGGGACGGTTGCCCGACATCAATCCAATCATCCTGGATCAGGTAGGCACCGCAGGCGACCTTGCTTGCCAAGGCGTTTCCGAACAGGTCGGTGATCGGGAACGGCGTGTTTGGGGGGATGTGGATGAGGGCTTCGGGGGAAAATACATAGATGCCCGAGTTGATCTGTCGCTCGATGACCGGTTTTTCCTCCAGTAATGTCATCCGGCCCTGGTCGGCCTGGACGCAGCCGAAGGGGATTTCGTGCTGGTAGGGGCGCACGCCCATGGTGGCATGGTAGTTGCCCTGGTTGTGAAATTCCAGCATGGCACCCATGTCGGCCTGGGTGACTAGGTCGCCGTTCAGGACGAATACCGGGGCGGACGGTGCCTCGGGTAACAGGCTCAGCGCGCCGCCGGAACCCATGGGCTGGGTCTCCCGGATGTATTCGATTTGGCATCCAAATTTTTCTCCATCACCAAAATGCTCCTCGATGATGTGGCCGAGGTGGTTGACGGAGAGGAAGATGCGGCGTACGCCGAAGCTCATGACATGCAGGACCAGCCGTTCCAAAATAGGGCGGCCGGCCACCGGGAGCATGGGCTTGGGAATGTTGCTGGTGATGGCACCGAGGCGCGTACCTTTTCCTCCTGCCATGATGACGGCCCAGTTGTCGCGGATTTCGCCGCCGAGCATGCCGTGCAGCGTATGGATGCCGTGCAGGATCTCGGCTTCGTCCACGATGGGGATCTGTTGCAGGCGCCGCGCCTGCATAAGCTCCAGCACCTCCGCCCGTTTTGCGCCGGGTGCGACCCGAATATACCGAGTGGCGACATGTGGTAGGATGGGGCTTTCGAGCGTTTTCCCGGCAAGCAATGCGCGGCGGATGTCGCCGTCGGAAATGACGCCGGTGACCCGGAACGGCGCGGTGCAGACAATTGCCAAGCCGATGCCGCAGCGGTCAATGACGGCCAGCGCATCCCGGATGGTGCCGGTTTCTGACACGCAGTAGTCTGAAATTTGAAGGGTTTTCATGGCGGTAACATAATCCATTTCGAATTACCAAGTGGAGAAGCCACCATCGATGACCAGATTGTGGCCGGTGACATAGCCCGATGCATCGCCGGCGAGATAGACAACGGCGCCCTTGAAGTCGTTTTCTCCGCCCATCCGCCTCAGCGGGACTTTGGCGACATAGCGGTTGAGGAACGTCTCGCTTTGGTTCCGGAAGATACCACCAGGTGTGATCGTGTTAACCCGGACGTGCGGCGCCAGCACGGTGGCGCACCAGCGCGTGAATTGGATCAGGCCGCCTTTGCTTGCGGCATAGGCGGCGGGGTTTCCCATGGCGGTTCCCTCATAAAGTCCGAGATCCGGTCCGACGATACCGTAGATGCTGGCGATGTTGATGATGCTGCCATGGCCGGATGCCATCAGCGCCTCCCGCGAGGCTTGCGTCAGATTGAACACGGCGGTGAGGTTCACTTCCAGCGCCTTGCGCCAGGTATCGGACGATTGCTGCTCAAACGGGACGGCCCAGCCGGTCAGGCCGGAAGTGCCGACGTAGGCGGCGTTGTTCACCAGGATGTCCAAGCGTCCGAGCTTGGCCACGACCTGGGCGGGGATGGCGCGCGTGGCCGTTTCATCGGCGAGGTCCGCGCCGATGCCCAAGGTGGGGACGCCGTAGGTCTTGGCCAGTTCGTCGGCGAACTCCTGGCACTTGGCGGCGTTCAGATCCACGACGGCGATGCCAGCGCCGGCTTCCGCCAGTGCGGCGGCCATGGTGCGGCCGAGATGGCCGGTCCCGCCGGTAATGACGGCGATGCGGTCGCGGAGGGAGAAAATGGATGAATTTTCGATTTTCGATTTTCGATTTTCGATTTGGGCTGCGGAATCTTGGCAACCAGTTTCCGCCGCCATCCATTCGGCCATGCGGAAATCCGCTGCGGTATCGATGTCGATGGCACAGGCCGGCGGTAGGATGCAGGCGCGAACCCGGCCTTCCATGTAGGACATGGTCTTGAGGACGAACGCCGGCGCCGTCACGTAGGCGGCGGTAGTGATGTTATAGACGGGGGCGGCGTCCTGGCGGCGGTGGATCTTTTCCGTTCGCGGCATGGCGAGGGCGGCATAGCCGTCAGCGTCCAGTGCGACCATGTTGAAGGCGGGGTGCCGGTCGGAGGGGGTTACCCCGATGACGGTCTCGGCCTCCCCTTTCAGGAACAATTCAATGCAGGCATCAATGTCGGCGCCGGTGCGGAAGGGGGTGGTGGCCGGGACGGACACGAGGATGTCCATCGCTGGGTACAGTGCCTGAGATGCTTCCCATTCGATGGCATGCCGCCAGGCGAGGCGTTCGGGCGCCTGGTCGGAGGCCAGTTCCGCGGGACGGAGGAAAGGGACAATGGCGCCGTGCCGGCGTGCGGCCTCCGCAATTTCCGGGGAGTCGGTCGAGACAAAGACCTCCGTGACATGGCGGGACTGCCGGGCGGAGTCGATGGCCCAGGCGATCAGCGGCTTGCCTGCCAGCATCTTGATGTTTTTGCCGGGCAACCCTTTGGAGCCGCCGCGGGCGAAGATCCAGGCATGAATCACCGGTTGGGATGACATATCCATTTTCCTTGTTGTGCCGACTGTTCAACGGCCTCGATGAGCCCGAGCGTGTCCAGCGCCTCGTCCCAGGGACAGAGCGGGGAGGGCGCGGTTGCCGGGGCGAAGGCCGCCTCGTGCATGCGGGCGAGCATCTCGTTGCGTTCAAGCGGCAGGATGCGGGCTTGGTCGTTGTGGACCAGGCGGTTTTCGATGAAGTCGAGCCACAGCGTGCCGCCCTCGTACTGGACGGCGCAGAAGCGGCGCGGAACACGAGAGAGGTAGTCCAGGTGGCAGACCACGTCCGGGCAGCCCGCCAGCTCCGCCAGCAGCATGAATTGGTCATCCGTCTCGATCTCAAGCTGGCTGCGGTGGCCGCCGGTGGCGCAGACGCGTTTCCACGGGCCGCCGAGGTGCTGGAGGTAATCCAGCTCGTGGCTGAGATCGCGCAGCGCGCCGCCGCCCTGTTTGCGGGCGGCGGAGTAGCAGGCGCGGTAATCGGTGCCGGGGCGCCAGGTGGGCAGGTACTGGCCGACATAGGCGTGCAGGGACAGCAGGGTCTTGCCGGCCAGGATGTTGCGGGCTTCGCAGAGCAGCGGGTGGAAGCGGAGCGGGTAGCCGACCGCCGTACGGAAAACGGGCGCGGGCGGTGTCTGTGCGGCGGCGGCGAAGATCGGTTTCTCCACCAGGCAGGTTCCGGCAAACCCGCACGCGGCCAGTTCCGCGAGCGTGGCGGCATGTTCCGACGTGCGGTTGCTGACCACGACGTAATCTGGACGGAAGCCGGCGACGGCTTCGTGAACGGTGGCATAGCAGGGGATTTTGTCCAGACGCGCATGCGTGCTGACGACGGCGACGGGGCAACCCATGCCGGCGAGCACTTCCGCGTGACGGCGGCCGATGGAGCCGTAGCCGACGACCAGGCACCGGTGGGAATAGTGGCGGGCGGCGGCCGGGGCGCTGGTCGGCGGCACGGGGAAAGAAATGTCATGGAACGCTTTTTTGAGGATGCCATCCAGCGACGTGGTTTTGAGGATGGCGGCAATCCGGGCAGCGGTGTCCGCACCGTCCAGCGGGTGTGTCATCGCCGCAAGCGCGGACTTGAACTCGGGGGATGTGGCACGGTGGATGGCGGCGGTGATGTCGCAGGCAACAGGGGCGCAGTCGATGACGCTGGCGGCGCGGACGCGTCCTTTCTGGCGGTCGCCGATGTTGACGGTCGGCACTCGGAACGCCGGCGCCTCAATGATGCCGCTGGAACTGTTGCCAATGACGGCGGCGCAGAGGCGCATGGCGGACAGGTAACGCAGGAGGCCGAGCGATGCGGCGCAATGCACGCGGTCCGGCCGTGCAGCTGCGAACTCCGCAATCCGTTTCTGAATGACCGAGGCGCCGGGGTCGGCATTGACACCGGTGATGATGAGATTGAACTCTGGAAACGGTTCCAGTGCTTCAAACAGTTCTTGGGCCTGCGTATCGCCAGACTGATTCTCCAGTGTCACGGGGTGGAAGGTGACCAGAAAGAACGGTTTGTCCAGACTGAAGCCGAGGGACGCGGCCAGTTCCCGGCGGTCAAGCAGATTGAGCGTGCGGATGTTCTCGACGCCGAGCGCGCCGACGTTGTGGACGGTGGCGGGATTTTCGCCGAGCTGGATGATGCGCCGCCGGTAGTCCTCGCAGCACGGGAAGTGGAGGTGGCTCATCTTGGTGATGGAGTGGCGGAATGCCTCGTCGACGGCGCCTTCGGTCGTTTCGCCCCCGTGGATGTGGGCGACGGGGATGCGGCAGATTTGGGCGGCGGCGGCGGCACAGAACGTTTCGTAACGGTCGCCAAGCAGTACCAGCACATCGGGGGCGAGCCGGGTGAGCGCCTCGCCATAGCCTCCAACGGCACGGCCCATCGTTCGGCATAGTGCGGTGGAATCGTCCCGGCCGTCTTCCGGAAGGATTGGCACCCGCGCGTCCGGAGTGAAGCCGGCGGCGCAGATTTCCCTGACCGTTTCACCATGCCCGGCAACCAAGTGTGTTCCGCTGATGAGCAGCTGCAGCATCAGTTCCCGGTCGGCGGCGATTGTGCGGGCCAAGCCGGAGAGCAGCCCCCAGTCGGCGCGGGTGGAGGTGAACAGGCAGATTTTACGCATTGATGAGGTCATCCTTGCGATAATTTCTGCTGGCGCGGGTGCCGAGTACGCTGTCCCAGCGCATGGGCGACACGCCGGTGCCGGGGCGTTTGACGGTGAGGTTTTCCGCGGAGAACGGCGTGCCGGCTGGGATGTCGCGGGCGGCGACGATGCTCTTGCGGGCGATGGCACGGTTGCGGAGTTCGCCCGGGGTGGGTTTTTTTTCCCCCGAGCCCAGGGCGCGCTCGACTTCGCGGACGGCTTTCACCATGGCGGCGAGCTCGTGCGGTTCCAGGCTGGCGCGGTGGTCGGGGCCCGGGAGTGTCTTGTCCAGCGTGAAATGTTTTTCAATGAGCGTCGCGCCCAAGGCCGCCGCCGCAATGGGGATGGTGATGCCCCCGGTATGATCGGAATAACCCACCTTGACGCCGGGGAACGCCGCCGCCAGGGTTTGCATCGCCAGAAGGTTGACCTCATCCAAGGGCGCCGGATACTCCGTGGTGCAGTGGAGCACGGTGACCCGCCCGTCGGGCGTTCCACTTGTCCTGAGCACGTCCAAGGCGGCGGCGGTCTCCTCCAGCGTGGCCATGCCGGTGGAGAGGATGACGGTTTGTCGGAGCGAGCCGATTTTGCGCAGGTAGGGCAGGTTCGTGATTTCGCCGGAGGGAATCTTCCAGGTCGTCTGTCCCAGGCCACGCAACAGATCCACCATCTGCAGGTCGAATGGCGTGGAGAGGAACTCGATGCCGCACTTCCGGCAATGGGCGACCAGTTCCACATGGTCGCCGTCTGAAAGCTCAAGCCGCCGGAGCATTTCCAATTGGTTCTCGCCGGCGCCGGTGGTTACTTTCTGATATTCGGCCTTGGCGGCGCCCGCCGTCACCAGGTTCTCCGCGCGGAACGACTGAAATTTCACCGCGTCGGCGCCCGCCGTGGCAGCCGCCTCAACCAGCGTCTTGGCCGCCGCCAGCGAACCGTTGTGGTTTACTCCGGCCTCGGCGATGATGAAGATGCGGTTGGTGGTCATGCTTCAACCTTTTCCCGGGCGGCCGTCACGATCCGACCGGACAAGCTGGCCGGCCTTGAAGAACAGGCCGGGGCTGGTCTGGACGCCGTGAACCATGGTGGCGTGGGAACCAAGAAAGCTCCGTTCGCCCAATCCCGAGCCGCCATTGATGATGGCGCCGGTGGAGACGTGGCAGTAGTCGCCGACGATGGCATCGTGCTCCACCAGGCAGGCCGAATTCAGGATGCAGTTGCGACCGACCCGGGCGGCGGCGTTGACGATGGCGCCGTGCATGACGATCGTGCCCTCCGCCACGGTGGCATGCGGGGACACATACGCTTTCGGGGATACGACAACCGGCATGGCAAAGCCCAGCGCGCGAACTCTTTCGAAAAGCCTGATGCGCACGGCCGGAGAACCGAGCTGCCCGACCGTGATCAGTGCATGCTGGAAACGGCTGCGTAGTGCGGCGAGGTCGTCATCCGTCCCGATGATGCGGCAGCCGAAAAGATCACCCTGCGGGGCGGAGTCTGGGCGGTCAATGATGCCCGCGACGGCAAAGCGCCCCTCCTGCTCGATCACGTCCATGCAACTGCGGCAGTGGCCGCCGGCGCCCAGGAGGAGGATGGGCTGTTTGTCAGGCATTGATAATCCCCCTCGCGCTGCTGGGCAGGTTTACCAGCCGTTGGACGATCCAGCGGGAGTGGGTCAGGTCGCCGCACTGGCACTGGGCGTAGATCGGCAGGTCGCACATCAGGGTCCAGGCGGGTCGGGTCATGACGCTGGCGTTGTTGGTGGCGGTCAGGAGCTGGTCCCGCAGGATGGGCTCGTTGACGATGACGGCATTCAGCCAGTAATTGCTGCGGCAGCCAGCCGGTTCCTTCACAAACGTACCCCAGTCGCACTCCTGGAAGAACGCGGCGTAGGCCTCCGCCAGCGCCCGTTTGTCGGCCAGGAATGTCTCAAGTTTTTCGAGCTGGGCGCAGGCGAGGGCGGCGTTCAGGTTCGGCATGCGGAAGTTGTAGCCGATCTCGTCATGCACGAATTCCCAGCGGTGCGGGATCTTGGCGGTGGTGGTGATGTGCTTGGCGCGGGTGCCCAGCTTCTCATCGTCGCTCACGATGGCGCCGCCACCGCCGCTGGTGATGATCTTGTTGCCGTTGAAGCTGTACACGCCCATCTGGCCGAAGGTGCCGCAGTGCCGGCCGCCGCGTGTGGAGCCGAGCGCCTCCGCGGCGTCCTCCACCACGGGGATGCCCCAGTCCCGGCCGAGCTGCACGAGTTTGTCCACATGGCAGGGATGCCCGAAAGTGTGCATGGGAACGATGGCGGCGATGCGTTTCCCGGTTTTCCGGTTGATACAGCCGCCAGTTGCACACTCCGCATGTTCCTGCAAAAACGCTTCAAGCGCCCGCGGGCAGAGTCCGAGCGTGTCCCGGTCGACGTCCACGAAGACGGGCGTTGCCTGATTGTACACGATAGCATTGGCCGTGGCGACAAAGGTCAGCGCCTGGGTGAGGACCTCGTCCCCCGGCCGGACTCCCGCCAGGCGCAGAGCGACCTGCAGGGCGGCGGTGCCATTGACGGTGACCACCGCGCGGCGTGCGTTCACATAGGCGGCAAGCTCCTTCTCGAAACGGTCAACGTACGCACCGACGCTGGAGACGAAAGTCGAGCGGATGGCATCCTCGACCAAGGCGCTGTCACGGGCGCTGAAGCGTGGCTCGTGTAACGAGATTGGGCCGGACGAGCCGTACCAGTCGCGGACGAATTGGATGAGGTGTTGGTAGTCGGACATGGGTGATCCACAGATTACACAGAAGGGTAAGATGGTTCAGTGTTTAGGATTCAACGGTTGGAGGCGGGGGGGGTGCCGCAGAGAACGCAAAGAGCAAAAAACAGTTTTGACCGGAGGTCGCAGAGTAAGCGGAGCCTTGCATGCCTGAATGTTTGATCTCCGTTACCCCTGCGATCTTCTGTTCAAACATTATAAATATCGGTCTTGTACCGCCGCAGATTTTCCGGTTTGGCGAACCAGTCAACTGTCAGGCGGAGGCCTTCGCGAATGGAATAGGCGGGTTTGAAGCCGGTGAGGGCATGGATCTTGGTGTTGTCGCACCAGAGCCGCTGGACCTCGGAGTTGGCCGGGCGGATGCGCTGGGCGTCGGTGACGTACTCGACGCTGCTGCCCGTCAGTTCCTTGATGAGGTTCAGTGTGTCGCCCACTGAAATCTCGAAGTTCGAGCCGATGTTGACCGTCTCGCCGACGGCGGCGTCCGCCTCCGCCAGGGCGATGAAGCCACGGCAGGTGTCAAGCACATAGTTGAAGTCGCGAGTGGGGGTGACGTCCCCAACCTGGATCTGCTTCTTGCCGGCCAGGATCTGGGTGATGATGGTGGGGATGACGGCGCGCGCGCTTTGGCGTGGTCCGTAGGTGTTGAACGGCCGCGCCACGACAACCGGCAGGCCGAACGACAGATGGAAGCTCAGCGCCATCTGGTCGGCGCCGATCTTGCTGGCAGAGTAGGGGGACTGCGGCTGTAGCGGGTGCTTCTCATCGATTGGGACATAGCGCGCGGTGCCGTACACCTCCGAGGTTGAGGTCTGGATGAACCGCTTGCAGCCGTTCTCGCGGGCGGCCTGGCACAGGTTCAGCGTGCCCTTGATGTTGGTGTCCACATAGCTGTCCGGCGCAACATAGGAATAAGGGATGGCGATTAACGCGGCTAGATGGAACACCACGTCCACATCCTTGGTGATGGCCTTGCAGAAGTGCGGGTCACGCACGTCGCCGCAGACCACCTCCACCTTGTCCCGATTGGCAATGGTTTCCAGCCAGCCCCAGTCGTTGAACGAATTGTATAGGCTCAGCGCCCGGACGCGGCACCCCATACCGACAAGCATTTCAGTCAGATGCGATCCGATGAATCCATCGGCACCAGTCACTAAAACATGACAGTTTTTTAAGAGAGTCATAAATAATCACTTTTGGATTGAGGTTTGGATGTGTGTGTGTGTGGGGGGGGGGGGGCATGGTGCTTTGTTACAATTACCGCCGGGCCATAAATTCCGCGAACGAGTCGATGACGTAGTCGAGATGCGGCTGGGTGAGGCCGGGATAGCAGCCGATGAAGAAGGTGTCGGCGGTGATGCGGTCGGTGTTTTCCAGGCCGCCCGCGACTCGGTGCGGGATGTCCAGGAAGCCAGGGTGGCGCAGAAGATTGCCGCTGAAAAGGTTGCGGGTCTCGATTTTCCGTGACACGAGGAAGCGCAGCAACTCTTCACGGGTGAAGCCGCACTCTTCCTGAAGCGTGATGACATAGGCGAACCAGGAAGGATTGGAACCGGGCGTTGCGTGGTGCAGGAGGAGGCGGTCGGCGAAAGGGGCCAGTCCCTTGGACAGGTACGCGTGATTGTGCCTGCGGGCGGCGGTGAATTCCGGGAGCCGGTCGAGCTGGGCGCAGCCGATGGCGGCCTGGATGTCCGTGGCCTTGAGGTTGTAGCCGATGTGGGAGTAGACGTACTTGTGGTCGTAGCCGGGCGGCAGCGTGCCGAACTGCCGGCTGAAACGGTGGCCGCAGCTGTTGTCCGCGCCGCCGGTGCAGTGGCAGTCGCGGCCCCAGTCGCGGATGGAACGGGCGATGCGGGTCAGCTCCGGGGTCGAACAGACGACGGCACCGCCTTCGCCGGTAGTGATGTGATGAGCGGGATAAAAGGAGAGGCTGGAGATGTGCCCGAAGGAGGCGGTGGGCCGGCCGGCGTACAGCGAGCCGAGCGCGTCGCAGTTGTCCTCGATCAGCCAGAGGTCGTGCTTGTCGGCGATGGCTTTGATGGCACCGACATCCCACGGGTTGCCGAGGGTGTGGGCCAGCATGATGGCGCGGGTCTTCGGGCCGACGGCCGCGGCCACGCATTCCGGAATGGCGTTGTAGGTTCCGAGTTCAATGTCGACGAACACGGGGACGAGCTGGTTCTGGAGGATCGGTGCGACGGTGGTCGGAAAGCTGGCGGCGACGGTGATGACCTCGTCGCCCGGTTTCAGGCGGCGGTCGCCGAGCGTCGGGGAGGTGAGGGCGGTGATGGCGACCAGGTTGGCGGAGGAACCGCTGTTGACCATGAGCACGGCGTCGGCGTTGAGGAATTGGGCCAGTCGTCCCTCGAACTCCTCCGAGAAACGGCCGGCGGTCAGCCAGAAGTCGAGCACGGCGTCGGTGGCGGCACGCAGTTCGGGGGCGCCAAAAACCCGGCCGGCGTAACGCACCGTGTCAACGCCCGGCTCGAAAAGTTGGCCGCAGGAATTGCGCTTGGTTTCAAATTCCTCGACCAGCGCGAGGATTTTGTTGCGGAGTTCGCCGAGCTCGGCGTTCATGCCTGAAGATGCCATTTACACCACCCGCTTCGAGTGTGTTTGTGAGTAGTGTTCGATGTCGGCCATGCACTCGGTGCGGGCGTCCGCCTTTTCCAGAAGGACGCTGCGGTACCATCGTGCGGTACGGGCGACGGTTTCGCGGCGGCCCCACCGGGGCAGCCAGCCCAGTTCGTTGCAGGCCTTGTCGATGCAGAGGCGGAGGACGGCGGCCTCGTGGGGCTGTCCGGGCTGGCTCGCATCCAGCCAGGAGCCGGAGCCCCAGGCCGCGACGAATTCATCCGCCAGTCCGCCGACGGTGCCGTCGCCGCCGGGAAGAGGGCCGAAATTCCAGCCGTCACACCACCGGGGATCATTGTCCGCGAGCATGGCCGCCGCCAGGGTCAGGTAGCCGGACAGCGGCTCAAGCACGTGTTGCCAGGGGCGGACGGCATGCGGATTCCGCACGGGGACTGGCTTACCGGCGACGAGAGCCGCCACCATGTCGGTGACGATGCGGTCCTTCGCCCAGTCGCCGCCGCCGATGACGTTGCCAGCGCGGGCCGTTGCCAGCCTAACGCCGTGTTCAGCCAGCCGGGCCGGGGGGAAAAAGGAGCGGCGGTAGGAGGCCGCGACCAGTTCCACCGCTCCCTTGCTGGCGCTGTACGGGTCGAAGCCGCCCATCGGATCGGACTCGCGGCAACCCCATACTTGCTCCCGGTTTTCATAGCATTTGTCACTGGTGACCACGATGACGGCGCATGGTTTCTTAATCGCCCGTACGGCGTCGAGGAGGGCGGCGGTGCCGATCACGTTGACGTCGAATGTTTCCCGGGGCGAGTCATAGCTGAGCCGGACCAGCGGCTGCGCCGCCAGGTGCAGGATTACGTCCGGCTCCGCGTCCCGGATGGCTGTGTCCAGTGCTTTTGCGTTGCGGATGTCCGCCAGCGTGTGGCCGGCCAGCAGCGGTTCCACTCTGGACAGTACAAAGTTGGACGGCTCCGTCGGGGGCGGTAGGGAATAGCCGTACACCTCCGCCCCGAGGCGGTTCAGCCACAGGGCCAGCCAAGAGCCCTTGAAGCCGGTGTGCCCCGTGAGGAAGACGCGCTTGCGGTTGAGTGTGGTGGTGAAGTCAGGCATGAAATTCTGCACGTTTTTTTGCCCACGAATGGCACGAATCTTCACGAATCAGTGTTTCAGTATTAGGCTTTGGTAGAAAACAGGCCAAGGGTTCATGCGTAATTTACGGAAGTTGTGCCATTCGTTGGCAACCTTGTGCCATCACCGCAGCCACGGGGCCTTGCCGGACTGGCACAGGCTCTCCAGGAGCTGTTTCTCGCGGAGGGTGTCCATCGGCTGCCAGAACCCTTCGTGGCGGTAGGCCATGAGCTGTCCGTCGGCGGCCAGGCGTTCCATGGGGGTCCGCTCCCAAAGCGTGGCATCGTCGGCGATGTAGTCGAAGACGCCGGGTTCCAGGACGAAAAATCCGCCGTTGATCCAGCCTTCGCCGGTCTGCGGCTTTTCGGAGAAGTCCACCACTCGGTCGCCGTCAAAAACCAGGCTGCCGAAACGGGCCGGCGGCCGGGTGGCCGTCACGGTTGCCAGGCGGCCGTGGCGTTTGTGGAATTCCACGACCTTGCGGATATCCAGGTCGGCGACGCCGTCGCCATAGGTCATTAGGAACGGCTCATTGCCAATCCAAGGCTGGAGGCGTTTGATGCGGCCGCCGGTCTGGGTTGTGTCGCCGGTGTCCACGAGATGAATCTTCCAGTTTGGAGCCTTGCTTCCGTGGACGATGCGTTCGCCCTTGGCGAGGTCGATGGTCAAGTCGTTGCTCAGAGCGTGGAAGTTCAGGAAATATTCCTTGACCAGCTCCCCTTTGTGGCCGAGGGCCACGACAAATTCATTGAACCCCGCCGCCGCATAAATCTCCATGATGTGGCAGAGGATGGGCCGTCCGCCGATTTCCACCAGAGGCTTGGGCTTGACGGTGGTTTCTTCGGCGAGACGGGTGCCGAGGCCGCCGGCGAGAATGATGGTTTTCATGCGAAGATAGTTCCGGTGGAGGCTGCGGCGATTGGAAGACGAATTGAAGGAATCCGAGGAAGATGGAACCTAAGTTCCGAACCGATGCATGCTGAATCCGGTTCGCCCTCGGTTGTCTACGAACGTCACGAAGGTGCGCGTAAGGGGGGGGGGGCAAATTAAAGGGCGTGAACTTTTCACAGGCAACTGCCGCCGTTGGCGAGGGGGACGCGAAGGAAATGGGTTCGTTCGCATGGGGGTCTGGCTAACAGGAGGCGGATGAGGTGGATGTCGGGGTTGAGGTTGGAGGTGATGGGGCCGACCTGACGGCGCGGCGGTGTGACGGTTTTATGGCGGGTTATTTTTTTCATTGAGCGTAAGCTCCAAGATGGGAATGGTGGCGAGGTCTTTGGGGCGTCCGGCGGCTTTCTTGCTGCAGATGATGTCGGTCATGGCGGCGATGCGGAGGGGATGCCCGCCAAACTCAACGGTCATGGCGTTTTTCTTTAATGCGGCAAGGCTTTTAATGCCGGAGATGGAAAATAGGATGTCAACGACAAGCGGCATTTCTTTGTGGACGAGACGGTACATGCAGCGGTCATCGGGAAGCTTCAGCTCGATGAACTGGCAGTTCAGGTCTTGGGCGATGACGGCAAGTTTCCGGTAGTTCTCCGGCGTGTTGGCAACCATGAAGTCTATGTCAAGCGTGGTGACGGGTGCGCCGTTGATGGCGGCGGCGGCATTGCCAATCATGACGGCTTCCAGACGCCGATGGTGGAAGGCAGTGGCGATAATCTCCAAGAACGGTTTGGCGTCCACGGGATGGATCCTGGCGGGGGGGGGTGAAGCACTTGCGCCGGAGGGTGCTGGTGGGAACGCAGACGACAGGGCGATAAACGGGGGGGCTGAGCGTCGCACCTCGAATTGCCGAACGCTGGCATGCATATTTTATGAACGTTCAGCGTGGTGGTGCCGCTTGAGCCCCGGATGCTGAACGGCTGAAAAATAGGTAGAGGATGGGGCGTCCGCCGATTTCCACCAAGGGCTTGGGCTTGACGGTGGTTTCTTCGGCGAGACGTGTGCCGAGACCGCCGGTGAGAATGATGGTTTTCATGGAAGGAGTCCGGAGGTTGTGTTACTTGAACAGTTCGCGGACATAATGGCCGTAGGCGGACTTGTCGCCCTGGAAATGTGCGAGGATGGCTTCCGGCGCGGCAAATCCCATGCGCCAGGCGACTTCCTCGGGGCAGGCGATCTTCAGTCCCTGGCGGGCCTCGACGGTTTCGACGAAGTTCGCCGCCTGCAACATCGACTCCGGCGTGCCGGTGTCCAGCCAAGCCATGCCGCGGCCGAGGCGTTCGACATGCAGCTCGCCGAGATCGAGATAGGCTTGGTTGACGGCGGTGATCTCCAGCTCTCCGCGTGCGCTGGGCTTGATGGAAGCGGCGATGTCGCAGATCTTGGAGTCGTAGAAATAGAGTCCGACGACGGCGTGGTTGGATTTGGGATGCTTGGGTTTCTCCTCGATTGAAATCGCCTTGCCGGCCGCGTCGAACTCGACGACGCCGTAGCGTTCCGGGTCGCGGACGTAATAGCCGAACACGGTGGCGCCGGTCTCAATCTTGGCGGCGTTGCGCAGGATGCCGGGGAGGCCGACGCCGTAGAAGATGTTGTCGCCGAGGATCAGGCAGCCGGGGCCGCCGGCCAGGAACTTGCGACCGATGATGAAGGCTTGGGCGAGCCCTTCCGGCCGCGGCTGTTCGGCGTACTCCAAGTGGATTCCCCACTGGGAGCCGTCGCCGAGAAGCCGTTCAAACAGCGGCAGGTCCTGCGGTGTGGAGATGATCAGGATCTCCCGGATTCCCGCCAGCATCAAGGTGGTTAGCGGGTAGTAGATCATCGGCTTGTCGTACACGGGCAGAAGCTGCTTGCTGATGACGCGGGTCATCGGGTGCAGGCGCGTGCCGCTGCCGCCGGCGAGGATGATGCCTTTCATGGGAGACCCTTTCTGTAGCTGCCGACGTAAGAACTTATCTACGTTGCATCGGGCAGGATGCCCGATGGAAGCGGGCGGGACGCCGCACGCTCCCGTCCTTGCATGCCGGGCGAGACGCCCGCCTTCCCGCGAATGGCCCCGTTGGCGTGGTTCAGTGTTTGCCGAGGCGTTCGAGCTTGTAGGAGCCGTTGAGGATGTTGGTCCACCACGGCTGGTTGTCGAGGTACCACTTTACTGTCTTGCGGAAGCCGGTTTCAAAGGTTTCCCGCGGCTCCCAGCCGAGCTCGCGCTTGATCTTGCCGGCGTCGATGGCGTAGCGCAGGTCGTGGCCGGGGCGGTCGGTGACGAAGCTGATCTGCTCCGCGTAGGAACCGCCGGCCTTCCGCGGCACGAACTCATCGAGAAGGACGCAGATTTTGTGGACGATGTCGAGATTGCGCTGTTCGTTGTTGCCGCCGACGTTGTAGGTCTCGCCCGGCGTCCCCTTCTCCAGCACCGTGATCAGTGCGCGGCAGTGATCCTCGACATAGAGCCAGTCGCGGATGTTCTCGCCCTTGCCGTACACGGGGATCGGCTCGCCGCGCAGCGCCTTGAGGATGACGACGGGAATCAGCTTCTCCGGGAACTGGAAGGGGCCGTAGTTGTTGGAGCAGTTGGTGACGAGCACGGGCAGCCCGAAGGTGTCGGCCCAAGCGCGGGCAAGGTGGTCGGACGCCGCCTTGCTGGCGGAGTAGGGGGAGTGCGGGTTGTACGGCGTGGTTTCGGTGAAGGCGGGGTCGGAGAAGGAGAGGGAGCCGAACACCTCGTCGGTGGAGACGTGCAGGAAGCGCGGGGGCGGCCGGCCCGGCGCGGTCTGGCGGCCGGCCCATTGGGCGCGGGCGGCCTGGAGCAGGGTGAAGGTGCCGGTGATGTTCGTCTGGATGAAGGCACCCGGCCCGTCGATGGAGCGGTCCACATGGGATTCGGCGGCGAGATGCATGACGGCGTCGGGCGCGAACTCCGCAAAGACGGCCTGCATGGCTCCGGCGTCGCAGATGTCGGCCTGGCAGAACTGGTAGCGAGGGTCGCCCGCGAGGTCGGCAAGCGACTCGGGGTTGCCCGCGTAGGTGAGCTTGTCCACATTCATGACGGCGTGCTGGGTTTCACGCAGGATGACGCGGACGAGGTTGCTGCCGATGAAGCCGCAGCCGCCGGTGACAAGGATTTTCATGGGGGCGCGCCTTTGTGGTTCGGAATTACAGGCGGCCGTCGACCAATGCCTTGGGCAGGAACGACTTGATATCGAAGACGACCATGTTCTTCCGGGTGAATTTCGCGAAGTCCAGCTCGCGGAACTTGTCGTGCGACACGGCGAGGACGACCGCGTCGTACGCGGTTTTCTCAGCCGGCGTGGGGCGCGGGACCATTTCGATGCCGTACTCGTGCCGGACTTCGGCCGGGTCGGCCCAGGGGTCGAAGACGGAGATGCGGGCGCCGAAGTCGTCCAGCTCGCGGATCAGGTCGATGACGCGGGAGTTGCGGATATCGGGGCAGTTTTCTTTGAAGGTGATGCCCAGCACAAGAATCTTGGCGTCCTTGATGGCGTGCCCTTTCTTGATCATGAGCTTGATGAGACGGCGGGCGGCCTCGACGCCCATGTTGTCGTTGAGGCGGCGGCCGGCCAGGATGATTTCCGGGGTGTAGCCGAGGGCCTGGGCTTTGTGCGTGAGATAATAGGGGTCGACGCCGATGCAGTGGCCGCCAACGAGCCCGGGGCGGAAGGGGAGGAAGTTCCACTTGGTGCCCGCGGCCTCCAGGACCTCGGTGGTGTCGATTCCCATGCGGTTGAAGATCATACACAGTTCGTTGACGAAAGCGATGTTGATGTCGCGCTGGGAGTTTTCGATGACCTTGGCCGCTTCGGCGACCTTGATGCAGGAGGCCAGATGCGTGCCGGCGGTGATGATGCTGCGGTAGAGGGCGTCCACGGCCCGGCCCGCTTCTGGCGTGGAGCCGGAGGTGACCTTTTTGATCTTGGTGACGGTGTGCTGTTTGTCGCCGGGATTGATCCGCTCCGGGCTGTACCCGCAGAAGAAGTCCCGATTGAACTTCAGGCCGCTGAATTTTTCCAGGACGGGCACGCAGTCCTCCTCGGTGCAGCCGGGGTAGACGGTGCTCTCGTAGATGACGAGGCCGCCGGGGCGCAGCGCTTTGCCGATGGTTTCGCTGGCCCTGATGAGGGGGGTGAGGTCGGGGCGTTTGTATTCGTCCACGGGGGTGGGGACGGTCACGATGAAGATGTCGGCCTTCCGGAGGTCGTCCGGGTTGGCGGAAAAGGCGAGGCGCGTGGCGGAGCGGAGCGACTCCGTCGTCGCCTCAAGGGTATGGTCGTGTCCGGAGGCCAGCTCCCCGATCCGCTTCTGGTTGATATCAAAGCCGATGGTGTCGAACTGCTTGCCGAATTCGATGGCGAGCGGCAGGCCGACATAGCCCAAGCCGATGAGGGAAACTACGGCGGAGCGGTCGGCGATTTTTGTTTCGAGGTGTTGCATGTTGCAGCCCTTTTTTGGTGGGTAACAGGAAGGCGCGGCGAAAAGCCGGCCCGTTGGGTTTGTTCTCAGCTGGAAAGTTTTTCGCGGAAATAGGCGATGGTGCGGACCAGCCCTTCCTCAAGCGGAACGCGGGGTTCCCATCCGCCAAGCCGTGCACGGGCGAGGGAGATGTCCGGCCGGCGTTGCTTCGGGTCGTCTTCCGGAAGCGGCCGGAAGACAAGCTTGGACTTGGAGCCGGTCAGGCGCAGGACGGTCTCCGCCAGTTCCAGCATGGTGAATTCCCCGGGGTTGCCGATGTTGACCGGGCCGGTGAACTCCGCGGGGGTGGCCATCATGAGGCGTAGCCCCTCCACCAGGTCGTCCACATACTGGAAGGAGCGGCTCTGGCTGCCGTCTCCAAAAACCGTGACATCCCCGCCGCGGAGAGCCTGGACGATGAAGTTGCTGACGACGCGGCCGTCGTTGACGCTCATGCGGGGGCCGTAGGTGTTGAAGATGCGGACGACCTTGATTTCGACGCCGCACTGGCGGTGGTAGTCGAAGAAGAGCGTCTCCGCGCAGCGCTTGCCTTCATCGTAGCAGCTCCGGGGGCCGATGGGGTTGACGTTGCCCCAGTAGGACTCCGGCTGCGGGTGGATCTGAGCATCGCCGTAAACCTCCGATGTGGATGCCTGGAGGACGCGCGCCTTCAGGCGCTTGGCCAAGCCGAGCATATTGATGGCGCCGTGGACGCTGGTCTTGGTCGTTTGCACGGGGTCGAACTGGTAATGGACGGGGCTGGCGGGGCAGGCGAGATTGTAGATCTGGTCCACCTCGACGAAGAGCGGAAGGGTGACGTCGTGGCGCAGGAGCTCGAAGCGCGGATTGGCGAGCAGGTGCCGGATGTTTTCCTTGTCGCCGGTGAAAAAGTTGTCCACGCAGACGACATCGTGCCCCTCCGCCAGAAGGCGCTCGCAGAGATGAGATCCGATAAAACCTGCGCCGCCGGTTACAAGAATCTGCATGGTGGGGGGAGTCCGGATCTTCTGGGGAATGAGAGCCGCAGGCGGTGTGCGCGCGTTACGGCCGCAGGGATGCAGCCCGGGAGAACTCTCGCATGGACTTGTCCGCGGCCGGTTTCATGTAGGGTGCCAGTTCGACCATGCGGTCGAAGGCCGCCTGGGCGTTTTCCAGGTTCCCCGCGGCGCCCTCCACGTTGCCCAGCGTCTCCCATACCAGGTAGTTGCAGGGATTGTAGACGGCCGCCGTCCGGAAGCATTCCAAGCTGAAATCCATCCATGCCCTAGCGGTGCCGGGCGGAATCTGAAAGTGCATTTGGGGAGATGCCGCAAGGCGCGAGGCATGTGGCCGCACGTTTCGGCCAACCTCCTCCAGCGCGTCGCCGGTTTTCCGTTCCGGCGGCAGGGTCGTCGTCGAGGTCTCCACTACTGCGGGCCGGTCGGACAACCAAGGTTGCCACCACGGCCGGTCCGCCGCCGGATCCGTTGCGAACGCCGCATCCGCATTTGCCCGGCCGGTGGCGATGTTGTATGAACGTGCGCCAAGCTCATTCCAGCCGCGCCAGTAGGCCGGGGTGCGGCTGACGGCCGCCGCCAGCGTCCGTACGGGGGCTTGCTGGAGGAATGGAGCATAGTCGTAGTGACAGGTCCGATCTCCAATCGAGACCACGGTAAAGAGCGTGGCGCCGAGGAGCGCGGTGGAGACGACAGCCGCCGCATACCGCCAGCGCAACGGCGTTCCACTGCGCATTATTTTCCGGGAAAGGCCCATGCCGAGGATGGCGGCCAAGAGAAAGGCGTTCAGGGGAATGCGGCAGGGAAAGTCGAAGAAGGAGTGGAAAACCACGACCGCGCCGGCCCCCACGACAATAGCTCTCAGCGGGCGAACTCGGGATTCCTCTCCGGAGGACTCTTCCCGCGCTTCCGGAATGTATGGTTTTGGCGTGAACCGGTATGCGGCAAACGCATGCAGGTAGAAAAATCCGAACATGCCGAACAGAATGGCGCCGAGCACGCCGCCGTCCGTCAGAATCTGGATGTATTCATTGTGGGCGTATCCGGCCTCCGCAAGAGAGGGTGTCGTTTTGTGGATCGGCTGGAGGGTGCGGAGCCCTTCCATGCCGGCGCCGAGCGCGGGGAGGTCTTTCCACGCATCCATGCATTCGGACCATATCTCTATCCGTCCCTGGTTTTCTTTTACGATGTGGTCGACATGCAGGGTGTCCATCCGTTGCTGGAAAGGTGCGGACGGCATAAAAACAACGCCGAGGAGCACGCCGATGCCGAGGATGGTTGCAATCGTCGAGCCGCCGGATTGCCGCCCCCGCAGCCAGTACATGATGGTCAGGATGAGCGAGAGCAGCAGCGCCACGGTGCCGCCCCTGGACTGGGAGAAAAGGGTGGCCCCCACCAACAGGACGAAAAGCGAGAGATAGAAGATTCGCGCCAGCGCGGTGGCCGGCAGCAGCCACGAAAGCCGGCGCGTTGAGTTCGTCGGCTTCTGCGCGGCACTCATGTCCAGACTTGGGGAGAGCGTTAGGCAGAGGGCCGCCGGTGCAAGCATGGCGGCAAAGGTGGCAAAATGGTCCCGGTTTACGAAGGGCCAAATGGATCCCGTGTTGCCGAATTCGTCCATCAACTGCCATGGAAGAATCTGGGTAATCCATCCCGAATAGCGGCCCGTTATGCCGATGGCGGCCACGGTGGCGCCGCCGATGACCAGCGCCTTTAGAAGGCGGCGCCGCACCGTCGCGGCCAAGCTGGCGGACATCCAGAAGAGTCCCCAGCATCCGGCAATCAGCAGGAAAAACCGGAGCGTCCCGTGCTGGTTCAGGGACAGGCCGTGGCTGCCGGAGGCGGGGAGTGGTTGGGAGGTGGCGTTGTCCCCGGCCGTGGCACCGCCGGCGGCGGGCGGCAACCCGTCCGCAAGCGGGGATGCATCGAAGGCCGGACGCACGGCGGCGGGCGGGAGATTGCGGATCGCGTCAAGCTGAGCCAGCGCCTTGTCCGCCCGTAAAAAATATTCCTGCCGCACCGGAGCCAGGCGCGACATTACAAAGGACGGAAGGGGAACCACGGTGAACAGAACCCAGCCGAGGATCAGCGTGCCCGTCAGCCAGACCCACCGGTTTTGGCGGTTTTGGACGGGGTTTGCCGTCAAAAGACCGAGCGCTGCGGTGATGGCGCACGCAGGGAAAATCCCCGGGTACGCCCCCGCCGCGCCCAATACCGCAACCCCCAAGATTGCAATGATGATGAAAGCTTGCATGGTTTACCGTAAAAACAGCTTGCCGTGCCGTGGGCGACGGGGCGGGCTACGCCCGCTCGTCAACCGCACTGGCTATCCGTGAAGCGTGTCATTTCCCCGGCGCGTCCCTGGTTTCCCACGCGCCGGAGGAAAATGCATCCAGCCTATCAGGCGGGTGGCGGAACAGCGGGCGGCGCGCCGGACTCATCCTCTTGGCGGCGTCCGTCTTCCTCTTTCGTCGCCGCGCCAGGCGAGTATCCGTACTGGCCGTAGCGGTACTTGTCCTGCGAATAGTAGGCATAGTGCCCGTAGCGTCCGAAGCGGCGGAAGTATCCGTAGTAGTTGAAATAGCCAAGACGCTTGCTGGTGACTTCGATGCCGTTGAGGCAGAAGCCGACAACCTTCGCGCCTTCCAGGCGGTGGATGGCATGGCGTACGCCGGCAAACGTGCAGTGCCCGTGGCGCGTGACCAGCAGCATGCCGTTGCAGGCCCGTCCCAGCAAGGCGCTGTCCACGACCCGGCCGATGGGGGCTGTGTCGAAGATGATCAGATCATATTCCTTGCCCCATTCTTCGACCAGTTTTTTCATGCGGGTCGGATCGAGAAGCTCGGGGGCCGAGGGATGGTAGGCACCCACCATGATCAGGTCGAGGTTTTCGTGCACGGTGTGGTGAACGACTTCATGCCAGTCACGCACGCTTCCCAGCAAGTACTCGGTGAGGCCGGTCTTCATTTCGAGGCCGAACGAGTCGTTGAGCTTGCCGCGGCGGAGATCGCCGTCCACAAGCAGGACCTTTTTTCCCGTCCAGCTGAAGACGACGGCCAGATTGATGGTGGTGAGTGATTTGCCCTCGTTCGCCTCCGTGGAGGTGATGCCCAGCGCGTACCCCTTCTGGTTGTTGATGACGGTTTCCAGGCTGGTGCGGAGGCTGCGGTAGACCTCGGAGGTAATTGAGGTCTTCTTGCGGTCCACCACCACCTGGGCGTTCTTCATGTCCAGGTTCGGGATGATGCGATCCCAGCTTGGGATGCTGCTCAGGTACTGGATGCCGAGCTTCTGTTCGATGGCCAGCACATCCATCATGCTGGTGTCGAGGAAGTCGAGCAGGATGGCCACGGCGATGCCCAACAGCAGTCCGATGATGATGCTGATCGCCATGATGACGGGCTTGTTCGGCCATACGGGGTTGGAGATGGCGTGGGGGGGGTCCACCGTGTGGTTGTAGAAGGGATCCGAATTCTGGGATGCCGTGTCGATGATCTTGGCGTACACCAAGTCATGCTGCTGCTTCATGTGATCCACTTTGGACTGAAGGTTGTCGTAGGTGGCGCGATCCGCCACGGACATATCATTGTTCCCCTTCCAGGCGCGGGCTGACTCGTCGAGCGCCGTCTCCTGAATCTTGAGGGCTTCGTAGCGCGACTGCAGGCGCTTGAGGGCCGTCTCCGCCCCGAAACGCAGTTCACGTTCGGCCGCCCCGATGTACCGCTGGAGATCCACCATTCTGGGGTGGTCGGCCTTGTACTGCGTGAGCATGTCCATGTATTCAGCCTTCAGGCGGGCGACCAACTCCTCCTGCTGCTGCCAAGTCCTGGCCACCATGGTGTCGGGACTCCGACCGTCCCGTTTGCCCAGATTCGCCAACATATTCGCCGCCGAATTATCCTGGTTGATCCCGGCGGTCGGCAGCGCGTCCATCGTGGCGTCGTGGGTGCCCATGGTGAGCTCGAGGACGTTCTGGATGACCAGCGTGCTCGACTGGCGGATGGCGGGGAACTGGGCCTCCAGCATGGTCCGTTCCATTTTCAGCGCGTTTTGGCGCTGAACCAGACCGGCCAGGAACGCATCGTCAAACTGTTGCCGGGCCCGGTTGAACTGGATATTGTGTTCCTTCTGGAACTGCACCAGGGTGTTGTTGGCGGTCTCAAGTTCGTCCGACAGGCGCTTTTTTTCCACCCACAGGCTCCGCAGTGCATTCTCGTTGGCCTCCATCTGCCACTTCGACTGCGCTTCCTTGTACTGCTCGAGAAGGGTCGTCAGGTAGTCAAGGGCATACTCCACATTGACGGCGTTGACGCTGATATCCAGCATGCTTTCCACTTCGCGCACGGGCCTTGCCGAGATGCTGACCCCCAACTCCGGAATGACACCTTTCCAGCGGGCGTTGAGGCGGTTGTCAACCTGGTTGCGAAGCGCGTCACCCGTGATGATGGTAATCTGTCGTCCGCGCTGGCGGGCCAGCGATTCCGCCGATGTCGGCTGGCTGATGACGTTTGTGGAGACACGCAGACGATCGTCCGGCATGATTTCTGAACGGCAGGCGGCCTGGTAGCGCGGGGTTGCCGTGATGGCGTATGCGGCACCGACTGCCGTACAGAGCAGCAGGACGAGGAGGACGACCCACCAATGGGCCATGACGACGGCAAAATAGCGGCGCGGATCAGAGCGCTCCTGTGCGGCGTCCGCAATGGAGGTCCCCGTCCCTTGCGTGGGCTGTGCAGGCGCTGCCTGGAGTGCGTTGCCAAAAGGAGGATAGGTGTCCGGAGATTGCATGTTTTCTGGACCTTTTTTTGGTAGAACGGAAACAAGCGCCGCCTGGTGGATTATGCATGCCTCAACTCGTCACCCCTTGGGGGAAATCCCCCGCGTGGGCTGTAAGTTTCACATGTGAATCCACGGCAATGGTCTCTTTTTTGTCCGAAATCCCGTCGTCCGATACAATCGCCGCCGCCCGCGTTCCTGTTGGGCGCGTAAGGCGGAGTTTACATCTTAAATGTGGACTGGGGTACGATGATCATGTCGCCCGGCTTGATTTCAATGTCGCTGTCCAGATCCCCCTTGTCCATAATCTTGGTCGCGTCGAGAATCTGTTCCGTCCGCTTCTTGTCCTTGGCGTACTGGATGACCCGAACCTTGTTTTGTTTTGCGAATTTGTCGAACCCGCCCGCCTTGAAGATGGCGCGCATGACGGTGCGCTGCTCGCCGGGCGCAAACGACACAATCCCGGGCGTTCTCACCTCGCCCACAACCATGACCTCGCAGGTGTCGGAACTGAAAAACAGAGCCCCGCTCAGGCCGGGGACGCAGACGACGTCATCGTTCTGCAGGATGATGTCCGCATCGCTCAGCGGCATGGCCGATGTGAAAATCTGAGAGAGATTGAGTGGTATTTTCTGCGGCGGTTGGCCGGGCCTGTTTCGGCGGAGGATGTAGGCGTCCTCCGGAGAGGCCCAGTTGGTCAGGCCGTCAACATAGGAAAGTGCCTGGATGATGGTCAGGTCGCCAACTGTCGGCATCAGGATGACGCCGGGCCTGCGTACGGCTCCATAAACAAAAATCTTCCCTTGCCCCTTGGTGACAAGGGTGACGGAGATTGTGGACTTCTGGTAGAATCCGTTGGTCAATGCCTTGGACAGGGCGGTTTCCGCATCTGCTGCAGTCATGCGGGCGAGGAAGAACTCACCGAGAAACGGAACCGGAATGGTTCCGGAAGCGGAAATCAGCCCCTCAAACACGATATTCGGGTCCTCCACCATCCGGACGCGGATCAAGTCTCCGGGGTTGAGGAAGTCACTGGCGGAAATCGTTGCTGGTTTCTTTGCCACCGCCGCTGCGGGGTCAACGGCTCCCGCGGTAACGGCAGGGATTGCGGCGGTTGTTGTCGTCGCCACCGGCTTTGCGGGGGTGGTGGCAGGCGCCGGAGCGGCAGGCGGCGGCGTCATGGTCCCGACCGTCTCCGTGGCAGGCACCGGCGGCACGGTTGCGGCTGGGGAGTTTGCCGGAATGACGGGCGGGGTGGCCGGGGTTGTGGCCGGGGTTGTGGCCGGGGGTGTGGCCGGGGTTGTGGCCGGGGTTGTGGCCGGGGTTGTGGCCGGGGTTGTGGCCGGGGTTGTGGCCGGGGTTGTGGCCGG
>CAIXRA010000044.1 GCA_903921725.1 uncultured Lentisphaerota bacterium | reverse complement strand
TCCAAAGGTCGCCGACCTTTGGCGCGTGGGGTGCCGCACGGGCGACCTGGGCGCGGCGTGAGCGCCCAACCGCCGGATGGCTGCGCGGCTGACGACGTAAAACGGCGTCAGCCGCGAAAATTTTTTAGCGCCCGTCACCTCTCGGCGGCGGGCGCGTGTGTGGCCGCCGGCTAGGCGGTCATGCTGGGACGGAAGGCGGCGGCGAGCTCGGCGAACATGGGGTGGAGCTGGATGGCGGCGCCAAGCTTCTTCAATCGGTCGTAAACGGTGCTGACGCCGATACCCATGCGGCTGGCGTAGGCTTCAATATTAAGGCGGGTGCCGGTCTGGCCGAGGCCGAGCAAAAGGCTGTAAAGCTCGCGGTCGCGGGCGGGGATGGCGGCGGAGATGGTGTCGAAGGCGGCGCGGGCATCGGAGCGGACGGCGTGCTCGTCGGGGGTGAGGCAGGCATCGTCGGCCAGATGGCAGGCGGGGATGCTGCCGGGGACGGGCTCGGCGTGGTCGTGGTCATCCTCGCGGATGGTGAGGTCGGTCATGTGGCGCTGCTGCTCCTTGCGGGACATGAAGGTGTAAACGGCGTTGGTGACTTGGCGGCGGTTGAAAATGGCCCTGCCGGTGCGGTTGAAATACTGGGCGGCAGCACCGAGGTCTTTGTGAATGAGGAAATCCACGGCGGCATCAACCATCAGGGAACTGGAGCCGAGGCTGTAACGGTCAAGGGAGCGGGCGACGCGGGCGCGGAGCTGTTCGTTCTGGTGAATGCCTGCCTCGAACTCCGCCCAAGCGGCGGACTGGCGGGCCGTGATGATCTCGGCGTCGTGCTTGCGGGCCGGCTGCTGATCGACTGTGCGGCTCTGCTCTTGAGCCCCTGCGGTATTTTTTTGTGATGTAGTTTTCATGGTCTTTTTTTTTCTGATCTGCTGTGCGTCTTCTGTCCGTCGCCCTGCATGAAAAGGCGGAAGCCCCAGCCCTCCTGCATGGGAGTAGTCTCCAGAGGGCACCATGCGAGGCGGGCTGGTCTTGGGCTGACGCCATGAGGGCGACGGATAGAAACGCAGATCAGAAAAAGCCGGACCTGAAAACGAAGCTGCCGACACAAAAAACCACGTTCACAATTACGCGAACGCAGTGAGGAAACTAGCTACGACCGTAGGGAGCTGATTGAAGGGGAAGAATTACGAAGGGGAAGCGGGATGGCTAAATATTAGGCCATGGTCTCATATTTCAAGGCCAATACTTGTTCGGATACGGCGTAAATCCAACACCGTGTCCCCAAAGATGAAAACAGATAGCTGGTAAAAAAACTAGAACACTGACCAGTAAAACAGCATAAAGTGCAACTCTTACTGTCAGATGAAAGTCTCGCATCAATGCTGGGAGTCCAAACAGAAGCAAGACAGACCAAACCATTCCTAGAACTAAACCGATAAACAAGCCTGTCAGTAAAAGATTGCCGTTGCCTTGAAATCCAATGGCGATGCCATTGAGCAAAGCGACAATGCCGCAAAAAATAAAACGAATTACATAGCTTGTCTTTGTGAATGTCTTGCTCATGGTGCGAGTGGCCCAACACGTTTTGTCGCAATTTTGCGACCTGTTTTTTTTGGCTTCGTGATTTCGACTTTATGCCCGTGCTGGTGGCGTGTCGAGGATGTTTCATTGACCCGGCCCAATCTGACCCAAGGCGGAGCTTCAGGGGTTGGCATGGCGGATGCCGGCAAGCTGGCGCGCTGATTGCAGCGCCACGGGGGGTGGCGCGACCGGCTGGGGAGCCGGGGCAATCAGCGTGACAGTGCAGCCGCCGGATGTAACACAAGGCAGTGTTATCTTCAATGAACCGGGCCGTCGGGTGCGAGGGAACGCAGGGAGACGGCGGGGACCCAGTTTGCCGAGGGTCACGCGGCAGCGGGAGACGGCAAATGGGGCGGCTTTGAAGATAATACTCCTTGTGTTTAATCCGGGTAAGCAAGGCCAGCGTCCAGACTCGCAGCGCAGCGAGAATCGTAACGCTGGCCGGTCCGCCATGCCAACCCCGTGAGCGGAGCCGCTTCAACAACTTCGCCGGGTCACTTCGTTTCCCGGCACTGTCGCGCCAGCGCGGTGCCAGTTTTTCTGAGTCCCCGGCGGTGGAACGGAGCGGAATGACGGCCAGTTCCAGGGAAACAGGGGGAACCTGAGACGGCAGGCCGCGGAGTCCAGCGTCGGGGTCTCGG
>CAIXRA010000043.1 GCA_903921725.1 uncultured Lentisphaerota bacterium | reverse complement strand
CCCCCTGGCACCGCAGGAATAAGGGTGTTGGAAGTTACTACTCTACCGTTTGTCGCAGGTGCAACGCCGCCAGCGCCAAGGAATGAGGAGGGCGCATATCGAGATATGTAACTGACGAAATGACACCGGCGATGGTGGCGTTCCACCAGCGACCCGCAGGGCGGCTCATTCTTTCGCTCGTTTTCTGCGTTGCTCCATCGTTACATATCTTGATATGCGCCTCGGTCGCGTCTTGAAAACGAGCGAAAGAATGGGCCGCAAACGGTAGAGTAGTAACTTCCAACACCCTAAGCGCCACTCCCGCTGGAAGCGTGCGCGGGCATCACCGTTTTTGTCAGCCGCGGAGGGCGGCGGTGAATTCGGGGAGTGTCCAAGGACGGATGCGGCCCGAGGTGTCGTCGGACGTCTCTCCGCAGTAGCCCCAGAGTGCGAGGCGGAGTTCCACGGCGGCGAGTTCCGGCACGGCCGCGGCGCGGTCCAGCGCCTCGGCGCGGTCCTCGACGAACACGGCACGCAGGCTGCGGCACTCGGGGCGCGCCAGCAGTTCCTTCAGGATTTCATCCTTCGGCCGGCCGCTTTCCAGGCCGAAAATGTGCTCCTGCGGGAGCAGCACGCCAGCGCCGTGCAAGAGGCACTTGGTGAAGCGCTGCTGCTTGGTGGTGAGGATGAAGAGCGGACAGCCGCGGGCGGCGGCGGCGTTCAGCGCCTTCGGGACGCCGGCATAGAATTCATGGCGCGCGAGCCAGGCGTCGGGTTCGGCGGTGAGCCATTGGTCGCGGGCGTCGCCGAAGAGGCGCACGAGGTCGGACTTGCCGAGGCCGGTGGCGGCGAAAATCCGGTCTGCGGACTCCGCGAACGCGGCGGCATGAAACGGTGCGGCCGCACCCTGTTCCTGTTCGGCCAGCCGCAGCAGGGCGATGGCCTGGTAGCCGGTTTCGAGCACGTGACGGAGTTTGCGGAAGCGTGCGACCAGCTCCGGCGGCGGCTCGGGCGCCTCCCAGCCGGACCAAAGGGCGCGGCCGGCGCGCCAGGCGGCGGCGCAGGTCTCCGCGGCGCTGTTGCAGAGGACCCCGTCAAAATCGAGCGCGAATACCGTTGGTTTTTTCATGTGGCTCGTTCGGCCTCCACTTTAGTTGCAAAACCCAAATCAGGGGGAGCCGTCCTCGCTCCCCCTGGCCCCCTGAGGGTGCCACAGGCACGGTTATCTTTAATCTGCAGAGTTGCGGAGTCCGCAGGCGGATTGTGCGTTGCCAGCACATCATCGCCTGAACCGCCTGCGCACTCCGCAACTCTTGGTGTTAAAATAAACCCGTGGCTATGCCACTCTCCAGGGGGGCGGGGGGATGAGAGAACGTCATCCCCCCGTTTTGTTGCTTAAACGTGTCTTAAAGTAATGCCTCAATCATCCAGCAGCAGGTCGGGGAAACTTTCGGCGGCGGGGCGGTGGAGGTCGTTTTCGGTGAAGGCGTTGCGGTGCAGGCGTATATCGCGGAGGCGGCGGTCGAGGATGATTTCGACGATGTCGAAGCGGTAGGGGATCGGCGGACGTCCGATCTCGCGCAGGTAGAGGTGCGCCGTCCGCACGAGACGTTTGCGTTTTTCGTAGCCGACGGCGGCGCCGGGGCGCGCAAAAAGCGCGCGGTGGCGTGTCTTGACCTCGATGAAGCAGAGGACGCCGTCCTCGCGGGCGGCGATGTCAATCTCGCCGTCCGGCCCGGCGTAGTTCCGGGCGAGGATCTCCAACCCCAGCTCCTCCAGCAGCCGGCAGGCGAGGCGTTCGCCGCGCGTGCCAAGCCGGAGGTGCGCCGCCCGCCGCCCGCCAAAGGCGCGCACGGCCCCGGCTGCCTTGCGAAACCAGTTTTGCGGGATAAGCTTCATGCAACGGAATGTACCACAAGGTTCGCGGAGGGCACGGAGAAACACGGAAAAAGCGGGGGGGATGACGTTCTCTCATCCCCCCGAACCCCTCTGGAGAGTGGCACTGCCACGGGTTTATTTTAACACCAAGAGTTGCGGAGTGCGCAGGCGGATTACGCGTTGCCAGTCAGGACAGGCCACATTCGCCTGCGGACTCCGCAACTCTGCGGTTAGAAAGTATACCGTGCCTCTGGCACCCTCCGGGGGTTTCAGGGGGAGTGAGGACGACTCCCCCTGATTTATGTTTTTTCCGGGGTTCACCTTCTTTCAACAGGAAAACGACGATGCAGCTCAAACAGGCGGAAAAGATTGCGGTTTTGACGGCGCTGGTGAAGGCGCGCCTGGCGTCGCTGCCGGGGTGCCACGACTGGGATCACACGCTACGGGTCGTCCACAACGCGCGGCATCTGGCGAAGGCCGAGGGCGCCGATGCGGTTGTCGTGGAGTGCGGCGCGCTGCTGCACGACGTCGGCCGCGCGGAGGAGTTGACCGAGGCCGGCAAAAGCAAAACGTGCCATGCGGCGCTCGGCGCGGAGATGGCCCCGGCGATCCTGGCGGAGGCGGGTTTCACGAATGCGGAATTTGTGGCGCACGTCGTCGAATGCGTCCGCGCGCACCGCTATCGCCGGCGCGAGGGCGCGGCGCCGGCGAGCCTGGAGGCGAAGGTGGTGTACGATGCCGACAAGCTGGATTCGATCGGCGTGGTCGGTATCGGCCGTGCCTTCCATTTTGCCGGCCGCATCGGCGCGCGGCTGCATAACACCGAGGAGGAGGCGACCGCCTCGAAGAGCTACAGCCGCGAGGACACGGCCTACCGCGAGTTCCTGGTCAAGCTTCGGCACGTCCCGGAGCGGATGCTGACGGCCGAGGGGCGCCGCCTGGCGCAGGAACGCCACAGGCGCATGCTCCGCTTCTTCGCCGACTTTGCCGAGGAATGCGCCGGCCCGGAGTGATCTCGCGCAGAGACGCGGAGGCGCGGAGATTTTGACCACAAAATTGCGCAAAACGGGCACAAAATAATAAAGCTGTAGGATTTGAGGGTGGAAAACACATTGCGGAATATCATGAAGGCAACAAACATGAAGAAGACCACATCATGATGACGATTCCAGCAACTTGGAAGTCGCCGTCCCCAAAATATTTTGTGCCCATTTGTGCGCAATTTTGTGGTTAAAAACCCTCTGCGCCTCCGCGTCTCTGCGCGAGAACCTGTTTCCGGGTCAGCATGGCAGCAGGATGGCGGTGGTCCGGCGGCAGGCGGCAATCTCGGCGGCGGGCAGGCGGGCGAGGGCGTCGGCCACGGTTGCAAAGCCCGAGCCGGGGACCGGCCAGTCCGGGGCGATGTCGCGCAGGGGCAGTAGCGCGAAAGCGCGGGCGCACAGGAGCCGGTGCGGGATCCGCAGTGTGGTCGCGGGAAGAAGGGGCGGTGTGGCGGTGAAACCCTCCTCCTCTTTCGGGGAGGGCAACCGAAGGTCGCCGAACAGCAGGATGTCGAGGTCGATCATCCGGGCCTCATCCTGGCCGTGCGCCGCGGGGCGTCCGAGTTGTCGTTCAATGGCGTGGCAGCAGTCGCGGAGTTCCTCCGGGGTGCCGGACCAGAGGCCGGTGACGGCGGCGTTGTGGAAATCGGGGGTGCCGGGGACGCAGGCGACCGGGGGGGTCAGGTACACCGGGGAGACGCATTGGCGGCGGAGTCCGGCGTCGGCCAGGGCGTCGAGGGCGGACTGCATGTTGAGCAGGGGTGCGCCGAGGTTGGCACCGAGGCCGATGGCGACGCGGGAAGGGCGCGGCGGACTATTTTGGTCTTCTTTGGCTGCCATTGGATATTTCTGCCTTGCAGTCCGGTTGGTCTTGGCATGGTGCCTGATGTAATGCTCCCGTAAATGCGGGCACGCGCCATCGCGTTGCCGGCTGCCAGAAAACCGGCCCGGGAGCGATTTTGCATCTTCAAGCTTGCGTTTTGGGTAAATATAGGGTAGAATAATAAACTTTTGCAATAGTCAGAAAATGTTTCTTGTTTTTATCGGGGTTTGCGCATTGAGTGGTGATTGCCTGCGGATAGGGTTCATGGGTTCGGGCGAGCTTGGGGTGCCGAGTCTGAAGCGACTTGGGGCGGCCTCCGGGATTTCGCTGGTGGGTGCTGTCACCCAGCCGGACCGTCCGCAGGGCCGCCACCGGCATTTGGCCCCGACGCCGTTGGGCAAGGCGGCGTTGGAATTGGGGTTGCCGGTGTGGAAGCCGGACAACGTGAACACTCCCGAGTCGCTGGAGTGGTTGCGGGGTCTGAACTTGGATTTGCTGGTCGTCGCATCGTACGGCCAGCTCCTGCGCGAGCCCCTGTTGAACTTGCCGCGGTTCGGGTGCCTGAATCTCCATGCCTCGCTGCTGCCGAAATACCGCGGCGCAGCGCCGGTGCAGGCCGCCATTCTGGCGGGCGACGGGGAGACAGGCGTGTCGTTCATGAAGCTCGACAAGGGGTTGGACACCGGACCGGTCTATGAGATGGTGCGGATGCCGCTGGCCGGGACGGAGACCGGCGCGGGGCTGGAGGAGGCGTTGGCGGAATTGGCCGCCGGAGACGTGTGCGCCTGCATTCACCGCATCTGTTGCGAGGGCCTTGCGCCCCAACCCCAGCAGGCGACCGGGATCAGCCTGACCCGGAAGCTGAAGAAGGAACATGGGCGGATCGACTGGCGTCAGTCGTCCCCGGAACTGCTCCGACATGTGCGCGCGTACCATCCGTGGCCGGGGTCTTGGTTTGACCTCCCGACGGCCCATGGACCGCGACGGATGCTGGTGACGGCGGCGGAGGCGTTCCAGGGTGAGATGCCGGGCAGCACCGCCCCCGGCGAAGTGGTTCAGGCAGACGCCCACGGCTGGGCCGTGGCGTGTGGATGCGGCAGCGGGCTGAGGCTCGTCCGCGTGGTCCCCGGAGGGCAGAGGGAAATGGATTCTGCCGAGTTTCTCCGCGGGTGTCCGGTGCCGGTTGGAATCCGGCTGGACGGTGAACAGACAACTTTCGAGAAAGTCATCAGCGCACGAAATGAAACAAATTCTCATTAACGTAGGCGGCCTGGAATCCCGGGTCGCGGTCGTGGACAACGGAATCCTTCAAGAATATTTCATCGAACGGCGGGACGAACAGCAGCTGGTCGGCTCGATCTACAAGGGGCGCATCAACAACCTCGAGGGGTCGTTGCAGGCGGCGTTTGTGGACATCGGGTTCGACAAGAATGCGTTTCTGCATTACTGGGACATGATTCCGGCGACGCAGGAGCGGCTTGAGGGCGACGGCGAGGAGCGCGAAGAGGAGGAACCCCAGGAGGAGGACGACAACGAGCTGCCCCCTCCCTCGGCCGTCCCCGCGCGGAAGCCGACCCTTCTGGATCTTCTGAAGCAGAAGCTCGGTTTCGGGCCGAAGCACGAGGAGCCGGAGTCGGATGAGGCGCCGATGGCGCGTCCCGGCTACACCAGCTTCAATGACCGGCGCGGCGGCGGTGGCCGCGGCGGACAGGGCGGCGGCCAAGGTGGCGGCCGTGGCCGCGGCCGTGGCGGCCGCGGGGGTCGCGGTGGTGGCCAAGGAGGCCAAGGCGGCGGAGGCGGCGGAAGCCGCGGTGGTCAGGGAGGCCAGGGTGGTCAGGGCGGCGGCCGCGGCCGCGTGACGGTGGACGACATCCCGAGCCTGTTCCGCCCCAACTCCGAAGTTTTGGTCCAGGTTACGAAGGGCCCGATCAGCACCAAGGGGCCGCGCGTCACGACCAACCTGAGCATTCCGGGACGTTACCTGGTCCTGCTGCCGAACTCCAACCACATCGGCATCTCCAAGCGCATCGAATCCGCCGAGGAGCGGAAACGCCTGCGCGACATTCTGCGCAGCATCCCGATGCCGCCGAACATGGGCGTCATCTGCCGCACCGTCGGCGCCGGCAAGAGCGAGAAGGCGTTCCAGCGCGACCTGCGCACGCTCCTCGACTGCTGGGAGCGCGCCGAGAAGGCGATCAAGTCCAAGGGCGCCCCCTGCTGCATCTATCAGGAACCCGAACTGGTCGAGCGCACCCTGCGCGACTACCTGACCGCGGACGTGGCCGAGATCGTCACCGATTCCAAGACGGTGTACGACACGATCATGGAGATGGTCAAGCTCTACAGCGAAGAGGACAAGGTCCAAGTCCGCTACTACAACAGCCCGAAGCCGCTCTTCCACAAGTACGGCCTCACCGAGCAGATCGAAGCCATCTTCAGCCGCAAGGTCATGCTCCCCAGCGGCGGCTACCTGGTCGTGGACGAGACCGAGGCGCTCATCGCCATCGACGTCAACTCCGGCAAGAGCCGCGGCGGCAAGGATCACCCCGAGACGATCCTCAAGACCAACTTGGAGGCCGTCAAGGAAGTCGCCCGCCAGCTCCGCCTGCGCAACATCGGCGGCCTGATTGTCGTGGACTTCATCGACATGCGCGGCAAGAAGGACCAGCAGTCGGTGTACCGCGCCCTCAAGGACGGCGTGCTCGACGACCGCGCCAAGACCAAGATCCTGCCGATCTCCAACCTCGGCTTGGTCGAGATGACGCGCCAGCGCGAACGGGAAAGCCTGCAGGACGCGATCTACGCGAACTGCCCGTACTGCCGCGGCAAGGGGCTGGTCAAGTCCGCCGTCAGCGTCAGCGTCGAGATCCAGCGCCGCCTGCAGGAGGTTCTGCGCCGGTTCAAGGGCAACATGCAGATCCAGGTCACGGTGCATCCGACCGTGCTGGAGCGCGTCAAGAACGAGGACGCCGACCTGGTCAAGAGCATGGAACAGGAATTCCACTGCGAGTTTGCGTTCCGCTCCGACGCCACCCTGCACATGGAAGAGTTCAAGATCCGCGACCTCATCAGCGGCGACGAGATGTGACCCGGCGGCGCGGGTTTCAAGGTTTGAGGGTTAAACGGTTCAGCGGTTGAAGACGGGAGCGCCGGCATCCTGCCGGCTCCCGTCGGGGCGTCCCGCCCGGCACTTCGGCCCGAGCTGGGGCTCGGGGCGCCCAAGGGAGGCACAAGCGGAAGCTTGAGCTTCAACGAAACAGGGGGCTTTGCCTGTCCCTCACCGCCATACCGTCACACCGGTTCATCAAGGCCGGGGAAACGGCTCCGGCAACAAAAAATCCGCGGCGCCCCGCAAGGGATGCCGCGGATTTTCTCATTCCGGGATGGCGGCGGATTGGGAGCGCCGCACCGTCTCCGGACTTATTCGGCCTGCTTCTTGGCCGAGATGACAATCTTGCCCAGGGCGATCTCTTCCAGCGCGATGTCTAGGAAGCTGACCTCGTCCTGCGGATTGACCGGAATCATGGCGCGTCCGCCGCGGGACAGCTCGGCCGCCCGCTTCGAGGCGCCGTTGATCAGCAGACGGCGGTCGGGGATATTCTTCTTGATGATATCCAGCAATTTTTCGTTCATGACAAATCTCCGGAACGACTTTATATGACGCGGACCGGCTAATATAGTAACGCCGCTGTTGAAATCAACCCATGACGCCGGAACACCCCGGGGGTGGCCGGAGGGAAAAAGTTGTCCAGGCCGGAACAGATCGGGGAAAAATTGTTTACACCGTCCGACTATCACACGGAAGGCTCCCGGCGCTGCGCGGTGTCGTGGCTGCGCCTGCTGCCCCCGGCCACCATCCGCTTCTATGCCGGAATCTTCTACACCGTCCTGCAGGCGCGCGGCATCGCCAGAAAGGGAAGGTACGACGCGGAGCAGCTGACGCTCTCCTCCGAGTTCTCCTCCCGGCTCGCGGAATGGTGCGGCGGACAACTCCACGTCACCGGCATGGAAAACCTCTACCGGAACCCCGGCGCGGCCGTGATCGTCGGCAACCACATGAGCACGCTGGAAACCTTCCTGCTGCCGGGCATCATCGGGCCGGCGAAAAAGCTCGGGTTCGTGGTCAAGGAAAGCCTGCTGACGCATCCGATTTTCGGCGACGTCATGCGCGCCGTGCCCCACATCGCCGTCGGCCGCGACAATCCGCGGCAGGACCTGCAGACGGTCATGGAAAAAGGCGCCGAGTTCCTCAAGAACGGCGTCTCCTTCTGCATCTTCCCGCAGGCGACGCGCAGCGGGACGTTCGACGAAAGCAAGTTCAACACGCTCGGTGTTAAACTCGCCCGCCGCGCCGGCGTGCCGGTGATCCCGCTGGCGATGAAGACCGATTTCTGGGGCAACGGCCGGCTCTTCAAGGATGTCGGCCGCATCCGCGCGAAGGAGCCGATTCGCATCGCGTTCGGCCCGGAGATCCCGACCACGCTGCCGCAGGCGGAGGTGCACGGCCGGGTCGTCGAATTTGTCCGCGCCAACCTCCGGGAGTGGGGCGTCTCGTGCATCAAGGGTGGAGAAAAGGAAGGGTAGAGGTGTCGATATCCACCGATATCCATCGATAACCTTCGATGGCCATCGAGGGGTATCGGCGGGCATCGAAGGTTATCGACGACGACCGCCAACCAGCCATCGACGACCGCCGCCGACTCGTGCAAGCAATCCCAAAGGACTCCTCTCCCATGCCGCATCCGCAGCTCGACCGTTCCCAGCTCAAGTTCCGGCCGCTGGCCGACCGCGCGAACAAGCTCCGCATCGAGCGTGACCATGTCGCGCCGGGGACGCCGTCCGGGCCGATGCCCGCGGAGTCCGCCGCGCTGGTCGCGGAGTCCGCCGCGCGCATCCGCGCCGCCCGCGCCGCCGGCGCGCCGGTGATGCTGACCTTTGGTGCGCACGCAATCAAGAACGGCCTCGGGCCGGTGCTGATCGACCTGATGGAGCGCGGCTGGATCCAGCATCTGGCGACGAACGGCGCGGGAATCATCCACGACTGGGAGTTCGCCTTCCTCGGCCAGTCCAGCGAGGATGTCCGCGCTAATGTCGCCCGCGGCGAGTTCGGCATGTGGCAGGAAACCGGCTTCCATCTGAACTTGGCGCTGGCGCTCGGCGCGCACGACGGCCTCGGCTACGGCGAATCCGTCGGACGCATGATCCAGACGGAGCAGCACCACATCCCGTCCCGTGAACAGCTCCTTGCGGAGATCGCAAAGGCCGGCGATTCGGCGCACGCGGCGGAGAAGGCGGCGGCGGCGGCGGATCTGCTGCCGCTGCTGGAGAAGTTCGATCTGACGCCCGGCCGGATGTCGTTGGCGCACCCCTTCCGGAAATACAGCGTGCAGGCCGCGGCGTACCGGCTCGGCATCCCGTTCACCAGCCACCCGATGTTCGGACACGACATCATCTACGAGCACCCGATGAACTGCGGCGCGGTGATCGGGCGCGCCGCGCAGCGCGACTTCCTGGCGTTCGCCGCGAACGTGGCGAAGCTGGAGGTGGGCGGCGTGTACATGTCGGTCGGTTCCGCCGTGATGTCGCCGATGGTCTTCGAGAAATCGATGTCCATGGCACAAAACCTGGCCCTGCAGGCGGGCGGGAAGCTGGACAAGCACTTCATCCTGGTCGTGGATCTGGCGCCCTCGCGCTGGGACTGGAGCAAGGGCGAACCGCCGATGGAGTCGCCGGAGTATTACCTGCGCTACTGCAAGTCGTTCAGCCGCATGGGCGGGACGATGCGCTACCTCTCGGCCGACAACCGCGACTTCCTCCTCGCCCTCTCCGCCGCCCTGGCGTGAAGACGGGAGCGCCGGCATCTTGCCGGCTTCCGCCGCGGCGTGCTTCCACGGGCGGGCGGGCATCTTGCCCGGCGATGGGACGGCGGGCGTCCCGCCCGGCGCCTTGATGACATCCAGCCCCTATGCCAAACGCAACCGCTTGGATCCCAACCGGTATAATCCCGGATTCCGAAGTTGAACCTGTTTTTTGCGGCACGTTTCCGCCTCCGCGCCGCCCGGTTGCGGGCGTGGGAGTTGGCTGGGGGCCTGCGGTGGCGCGATCAGGGGGGCGTGTCGT
>CAIXRA010000042.1 GCA_903921725.1 uncultured Lentisphaerota bacterium | reverse complement strand
ACCGCACCCTGATGGGGTGCAAGAACTTTTAATTAGGTTCCGGGTGATCCCAGGGTTTCACCCTGGGCTGGGGAATGGCAGGCCTTCAGCCTGCGGAAGGCGATGGTAGAACGGGCACCCCTTCAGCCTGCGGAAGGCGATGGTAGAACGGGCACCCCTTCAGGGTGCGGAGGAGTGGAACGGACAGGCATTCAGCCTGCGGGTGCGGCACCCTGAAGGGGTGCAATTCGTCAGCCCGGGGTGGAACCCCGGGAGCCGGGGCATCCCCGGCGGGGCATCCCCGGCGGGGCGGCGGTATCAAAAAACGCACCGCACCCGTTACCGCACACCCCATCTGGCAAAGACCGTTTGGCGCGGTACATTTTTGTCCCATGCGGCTCTCCGAAATTTCCGGGCGCCGCGGAAGGACGGGAACCATGGCGACATCAGGCACCGAACCGGCGGCGGAACCGGCTGGTTTCTCCTACGGACAGCTCCAGCTCCTGAACCGGATTGCGCACCATCTGGGCACGGCGGACGACCTGGAGTCCGCGCTCCGCCTCGTGCTGGAATGGCTGGAACAAAAATGTTCCATGAACCGCGGCGTCATCACGCTGATGAACGACCTCGATGCCGAGCTGCAGGCGTTCATCTCCGTCTCCAGCATCCCCGAACATTTTTTCGACAAGATGCGCTACCGCCCCGGCGAGGGGGTCACCGGCCGGGTCTTTTCCGAAGGCAAGCCGGTCTTCATCCCCGACGTCGAGAAGGACGGGAGCTTTCTGGACCGTTCCGGGCTACGGCAGCGTCCGGGCCGCCGGCCGCTCTCCTTTTTCTGCGCGCCGATCGTCTACCGCGACACGGTGATCGGCACGCTCTCGGTGGACAAGAACCGGGAGCTGGTGGAGGCCGGTGCGCTCGAGCTGGCGTTCCTGTGCGAGGCGGCCGCACTGCTGGCGCCGTTCGTGCAGCGGCGGCGGCTGGAGGACCGGCTGGAGCTGTTCGTCCGCGCCCGGCAGCCGGGCGGCGCGTTCCATCGGCTGATCGGCAATTCCACGCCCGTCAAGGAGGTCAAGAAGCTTGTCGTCCGCGTGGCCGATGTGGCGACCACCGTGCTGCTGACCGGCGAGACGGGAACCGGCAAGGGGGTGGTCGCGCAGAGCATCCACCAGCTCGGCCCGCGGCGGGAGAAGCCGTTTGTGGAGGTCAACTGCGGCGCCATCCCTGAGTCGCTGCTGGAGAGCGAGCTTTTCGGGCACGAGAAGGGCGCTTTTACCGGAGCGCTTTCGCGGCGCAGCGGGGTGCTGGAGCGTGCGGGGGAGGGGACTGTTTTTCTTGACGAGATCGGCGAGCTGCCCTTGGCGGCGCAGACCCGGCTGCTGCGCGTGCTGCAGACGCGGGAGTTCGAGCGCGTCGGCGGCGGCGACACGCTGACCTTCAAGGCGCGCATCATCGCCGCGACGAACCGCGACCTGGAGGCGGCGGTGGCCGAGGGGCGTTTCCGCGCCGACCTCTTCTACCGCCTGAACGTTTTCCCGATTCATATCCCGCCGCTGCGCGAGCGGGGGAAGGCGGACATCCTGCTGCTGGTGGATTTTTTCGTCCAGCAGTTCGCCCGGCAGATGGGCAAGACGATCTTCCGGCTCGACACCCCCTCGATCGACATGCTCACCGCCTACCACTGGCCGGGCAACGTGCGCGAGCTGGAGAACGTGGTCGAGCGCGCCGTGCTGCTGGCGGACTCCGACGTCATCCACGGGCACCACCTGCCGCCGTCGCTGCAGATGAATGTCTATTCGCCGCGGAAGGGGCGGCGTTCCGGCGATTTCGAGGCGCTGGTGCGCAGTTTCGAAGTTGAACTGCTGACCGAGGCGCTCAAGGATTGCCGCGGCAACCAGACGCGGGCCGCCCAGCAGCTTAAGATTACCAAACGCATGATTCAGTACAAGGTCACCCAGTACGGGATCGACTGCGCCCGCTTCAAATAGCCGTTCCGCCGCGGCCCGCAGTCCGCCGCGCAAGGCGTGTTTCCGCGCCTATAGTACCACCTTTGCAAAAATCGCAACCAGCCAACCGCCATCAACATACAGGATACTGCCGTGGAACTTGGAATTGTCGGTCTTCCGAATGTGGGCAAAAGCACGCTGTTCAACGCGCTGACGAACGTGGGCGTGCCGGCGGAGAACTATCCGTTCTGCACCATCGACCCGAGCGTGGGCGTGGTCGCGGTGCCGGACGACCGTCTGCAGCGCATCCAGAAATTCATCGCCTGCAAGAAGCTCGTCCCGGCCGTCCTCAAGGTCGTGGACATCGCCGGCCTCGTGCGCGGCGCGAGCAAGGGCGAGGGGCTCGGCAACAAGTTCCTCAGTCATATCCGCGAAGTGGACGCCGTGCTGCATGTGGTCCGCTGTTTCGCCGACTCCGACGTGACGCATGTGGACGGCGGCGTGGACCCGGTGCGCGACATCGAGACGATTGAGACGGAGCTGATGCTCGCCGACCTCGGCGTCGCCGAGAAGATGCGCGAAGGGCTCCGTGCCCGCATCAAGAAGGGCGAGAAGGAGGCGGTGCTGAAGGCCGCCGTTCTGGAACGCTGCCTGGAAGTGCTGGCCGCGGGCAAGCCGGTGAGCGTGCTCGCCTTCGAGGATCCCGAGGAGAAGAAGGCGCTGAAGGAACTCGGCATGATCACCGCCAAGCGCGTGCTCTATGCGGCGAACGTGGACGAAGACGGCATCCACGGCGAGACGGCCCCCGCGAAGGCGGTCAGCGCCTATGCGGCGGCGAACGGCGGCCGGGTCGTCTTTGTCTGTGCGAAATTTGAGGCGGAACTGGCCCAGCTTGAACCGGCCGACCAGAAGGAAATGCTGGCGTCCGTCGGGCTGACGGAATCCGCGCTGGCAAGCGTGGGCCGCGCCGGCTACGACCTGCTCGGGCTGCAGAGCTACTTCACCGCCGGTGAAATTGAGATCCGCGCCTGGCCGATTCCGAAGGGCGCGACGGCGCCGCAGGCGGCGGGCGTGATCCACTCCGACTTCGAGCGTGGCTTCATCCGCGTCGAGGTCTACAGCGTGGACGACCTGGAGAAGTACGGCTCCGAATCGGCCATCCGCGCGGCGGGCAAGCTCCGCGTCGAGGGCAAGAGCTACATCATGCAGGACAGCGATGTCTGCCACTTCCTGTTCAACGTGTAGGGCGGAGGTCGAAAAACGGAAGGCTAAAGCGCTCAGGTCCGCCGCCTCTTCCGCCGTCCATCAGCGCCCGTTGTTCAGCACTTCCCGGATTTTGGCGGTCAGTACCTGCGATGGGAACGGTTTCTGGATGAAATACATCCCTTCATCCATCACGCCGTGCCGGGCGATGATGTCGGCCGTGTAGCCGGACATGAAAATGGTCCTGAGGTGCGGGTTGAGTGCATGCAGGCTTTGCGCCAGATCCCGGCCGTTCATCCCCGGCATGACCACGTCGGTCACGAGCAGGTGGATGGTGCCGGTGTGTTTGCGGGCCAGACGGAGGGCCTCTTCCGGAGTGTCCGCCGCCAGCACGGTATAACCCTGATGTTCGAGCATTCGTGTGATCAGCTTCAGGATGCCCGGTTCGTCCTCCACCAGCAGGATTGTTTCCTGGCCGCCAGTATCGGCGGATTTCAACGGCGTACTCGGTTGCGCCTGCGCCGCCTTGTCGCCTGTGTACCGGGGCAGGTAGATATTGAACTTGGTCCCCATGCCCGGTTCGCTGCACACGCTGACAAACCCGTTGTTCTGCCGGATGGCGCCGTACACCGTGGCCAGCCCGAGGCCGGTCCCCACGCCCACGGCCTTGGTCGTGAAAAACGGCTCGAAAAGATGACTCATTGTTTCCTGATCCATGCCACAGCCGTTGTCGCTCACGGTCAGCCGCACATACTCTCCCGGCACAAGCTCGGGACGGCCGTCGCCGTCGGCATCGCTGAAGGATTCATTCCCCGTTTCAATGATGATCCGGCCGACATCGGTGATGGAATCCCGCGCGTTGACGCACAGGTTGGCCAGGATTTGGTCAAGCTGTGACGGATCCATTTTGAGCGTGAACAGATCCGCGCCCGGCTGCCAGAGGAGGAGGATGTCTTCGCCGATGAGGCGCGTCAGCATTTTGAGCATCCCCGCCACAATCTCGTTGAGGTCCAGGACCTGGGGCATGATGGTTTGCTTGCGGGCGAAGGCCAGCAGTTGCCGGGTCAGGTCGGCGGAGCGCTGGGCCGCTTTGCGGATCTCATCAAGATCCGCGTAGATTGGCTGGCCCGGGCGTGTCGCCACCATGGCCATCTCCGCGTGGCCGAGAATCACGCTCAGCATGTTGTTGAAGTCATGGGCCACGCCGCCCGCCAGCCGGCCCACCGATTCCATCTTTTGCGCCTGCTGAAGCTGGACCTCCAGGCGGAGCCGTTCATCTTCGGCCAGCTTGCGCTCCGTAATGTCCTGAATCGTGCCGTGCATTTTCACGGGGTGCCCCTGGCCGTCAAATTCCAGGTTCCCCATTCCATGCACCCAGCGTTCGGCGTGGTCGCTGTGGCGGATGATGCGGTATGCCTTGTTGAATGCATGGCCTTGGGCGCAAACCTCGTTCATCAGGTAGGCGACCATCATGGCGCGGTCGGCTGGATGGACTAGGGCCGTCCACTCATCCATAGTGTGCTCGTGTGCCGGGGCAATCCCGAATATCAGCTCCAGCTCATCTGAACTCCGCCACAATCCGCCGGCGATGTCCAATGCGTAGCTGCCCATGCTGCCCGCATGCTGCGACTCCCGCAGCAGCCGTTCGCTCTCCCGCAGCGCCGCCTCCGCCTGCCGGTGCGCGGTGACGTCCCGGCCGGATCCGACGGTGCCGATGATCTTGCCAGCCTCGTCCCACAGCGGGGTCTTGATGACGTCAAGCGCGAGGAACTTGCCGCGGACATTACCAAACTCATCGAACCGCCCGGTGGTTCCCGACTCGAGCACGACGGCGTCGGAATCCAGGCAGATTTCGCCGAAAGTATGCCATTGCGGGTCGCCCGGATGGGACTCCCGCTCGCGCCCGACAAAGAACAGGTCACCCTTGCCAATCGGCTCGGACGTGTCCTTCGCACAAAGCAGTCCTTCACAGACGGCCTTGTTGACAAAGATGAAATTCCGGTCCAGATCCTTGGCCCAGACCATGTCCGGCATGACGTTCGCGATTTCCTGGAATAGTTCCCGCTGGCGCTGGTTCTGCCGCGCGCTGGCTTTCAGCGCCTCCTCCGCCCGCTTGCGGTCCGTGATGTCGTACATGCAGAGCAGCAGGCGGCTCCGGTTCTGCTCCTCAATGAGCGCGGTGGAGCACAACAGCGTGAGCGTCTGCAGCTTTCCGTCGCGCACCAGCATGGCCCCATGCTCGATGCTGCTGTGCGTGGTGCCAGCCATTAAGGTGTCCGCCATGGCCAGATGCAGCGCGCAACTCCGGCATTTTGGCCCGAACCCGCAGCCGCGCGGATCATCCAGCGCGTTGACGCAGCTGAATGTATCCCCGGCGCTTCGGTTTTTCAGCATGTCCGTCGGTACGCCGGTGAATGCCGACATGGCGGCGTTCGCATATAGCACACGCATGTCCGCGTTCACCACGCACATCATCACCGGCGCGTTGTTGTAGACGGCCTGGAGTTCCGCCTGGTTGCGCGCCAGCTCCACCGCCTCACGACGGTGTTCGGAAATGTCGCCCAAGATGATGCGGAGCACGGTCGCGCCGTCGGCCAGCCGTGCGGTACCGGTTTCCATGTGCGCCCAGAAAAATGTTCCGTTCGCCCGCGCCATCTGCAGTTCGCACACCTGCGTTTTTTTAGATATCAGGGATTGCCGGTGGTGCTGGCAGTAGGCATCCTGTTCCGGCTTGGTGATGAACCGCGCGAACGCTTGGTGGATCAGCGCGCTCCGGGTCACGCCCAAGAGGGCGGCCGCGGTGAGGTTGGCTTCCAGGATTATTCCCGAGTCGCTGACGGTGCAGTAACCCACCGGCGCCAGGTCGTACAGGTCGAAATAGCGTGCGCGGGCGGCGTCCAGCTCCGACTGTGCCCTGAGCATCTCCTCGTTCTGCATCTCCAGCTCGACCTGATGCACCTGCAGCTCGTGGAACAGCCGCTGCGTTTCTTCAGGCGATTGGGGTGATGCGTGGTGCCGTGCTGCCCGTGCGGTGTTCGCACGCACAATCTCTTCGGCGCGCTTGCGCAACTCCGCCGCCGCGGTTTCGGATGCATCATTCGCCGGTTGAGAGTCCATGGTCGTTTCCCCTTGTCCGTCCGCACCCTGAAGGGGTGCCATTCCGCTCCCCCCGCACCCTGAAGGGGTGCCATTCCGCTCCCTCCGCACCCTGAAGGGGTGCCATTCCCCAGCCCAGGGTGAAACCCTGGGATCACCCGGAACCTAATCGAAACTTCTTGCACCCCTTCAGGGTGCGGT
>CAIXRA010000041.1 GCA_903921725.1 uncultured Lentisphaerota bacterium | reverse complement strand
AGGCACAAGGAATGAGAATATCTGGATATTTGATTGACGAGTAACGCCGCAAATGGCCCGTTTCCGCCGCGACCCGTAGGGCTGCTATCCTTTTGGCCGCTTTTTCCAATGTTCAGTCGTTACATGTCCCGACATGTGCCTCCTTCACATCGAAAAAAATCGACTCAAAATAATTGGCGGCAGGCGTGGTTTTTAATTCACGGATAAGCACTAAGGCTGCATGCCGCGCAATTTTTTCCGGCCGTCAGGCGGCAGGCTCAACCGGCGCGGGTTCTTCGGTCTTCTTGCGGTCGCGGAACGGCAGCGCCAGCACGATGACGTACGCGATGTACAGGCAGGCCGTGATGGCATAGCTGCCGATGGGGTGGGCGAGAAGGGCTTCCGGCGTCAGCCGGTCAAGAAGCATGGAGAAGGGAAACGCCGTGACGGCAAGGGCAAGCCCGTACCCGTGCGCCCGGTTGCCGGACAGGACCAGCGAGTCCGTGATTCTGACCCGTTTCACAAACAGCAGGATGATTCCGATCAGGATCAAAAAGACCATGTCGTCCTTCCGTTCTTTGCACAGCCCCCCGGCTACGGGGAGTCAAGGTTGTGGCGTCGGCCGGGATCGTAGTGGTTTGCGTCCCCCCCATATCCGTCAATGCCGTCATACGGCGACGAGGGACAGGTGACGGACCAGCAAATATAGGGCCAGTGGTTGGCGTCACGAACGGCGCGCAGGAGGGCGTCCCGGTCCGCCGGCGATTGGAGGGTTCCGGAAACCTCGAGATGCGGGTAGCAGCCCTGGTGAGGAAAGCATACCGTGATCGACGTGAAACGCGCGTCGTTCCGGAGCTGTCTTTGCAACGTTGCCGTTCGGTGTTCGGAAATGGCGTTTCGGCTGTCGTACTCCAGGCCCGTCATTCGGTTTTCATAAACGTCCCTGCCGGTGAAGACGGCCACGCTGAACAGGAGCGGCGCCCCCACGGCGCACACGCCGAGGATCTTCAGGGTACGGCCGCACCGGCTCCAGCGGCGCCAGACCATGCACAGCAGAATCAGGGATATTGCGGCGATGACAAAGAAAAGCCCGAGCGTATCTGGGCCGATGCGAACCGCCCAGCAAATTCCCGCGGCGGCGACCGCCGCGAGAAAAAGCAGGCACACGCCGGTGGTTTTTGCCGTGATCCGCATTGTCGGCCGGTTCCCTGTTTGGCGGAGCGGGGGAGCGGCCCCCGTCACTTCATGAACGGGTAGGTGTAGTCGGTCGGCGGAAGGAAGTTTTCCTTGACGGCGCGCATGGAGGTCCAGCGCTGGAGGTTGATCATGGAGCCGGCCTTGTCGTTGGTGCCGGAGCCGCGGGCGCCGCCGAACGGCTGCTGGCCGACGACTGCGCCGGTGGGCTTGTCGTTGATGTAGAAGTTGCCGGCGCTGTGGCGCAGTGCCTCGTACATCTTGACGATGGCGGCGCGGTCCTGGGCGAAGACGGCGCCGGTGAGGCCGTACATCGTGCCCTTGTCGCAGAGCGCGAGCGTCTCATCGAGCTTGGCGTCGGCATAGACGTACACGGTGAGGACCGGGGCGAAGATCTCCTCGACCATGGACTTGTAGCCGGGGTTCGTGGTCTGGATGACGGTCGGCTCGACGAAGTAGCCGACGGAGTCGTCGCATTTGCCGCCGAAGACGACCTTGGCGTCGGACGCGGCCTTGGCGTGCTCAATGTAGCTCTTCGTGTTGTCGAACGAGGCCTTGTCGATGACGGCGTTGACGAAGCAGGAGAACTCCTGCACCGGGCCCATCTTGGCGCTGGCGAGCATGTCGCCCATCAGCGTCCGGACCTGCGGCCAGACGCTCTCCGGGATGTAGGCGCGGGAGGCGGCGGAGCATTTCTGCCCCTGGTACTCGAAGGCGCCGCGGACCAGGGCGACGGCCAGGGCCGGGACGTCGCACGAGGGGTGCGCGAAGACGAAGTTCTTGCCGCCGGTCTCGCCGACGATGCGCGGGTAGGTCTTGTAGGAGGCGATCTTGTTGCCGACGGTCTTCCAGATCCCCTGGAACACCTCGGTGCTGCCGGTGAAGTGGATGCCGGCGAGGTCCGGGGAGGCGACGACCGGGTCGCCGACCTCGCGGCCGGAGCCGGGCAGGAAGTTGATCACGCCGTCGGGCAGGCCGGCCTCCTTGAGGATCTGCATGATGAAGTGGCCGGAGTAGACCGAGGTGGAGGCGGGCTTCCAGAGGACGGTGTTGCCCATCAGCGCCGGCGCGGTCGGCAGGTTGCCGCCGATGGAGGTGAAGTTGAACGGGGTGACGGCGAAGACGAACCCTTCGAGCGCGCGATGCTCGACGTAGTTGAAGGTCGGGGCCGGCGACCAGTCGGGCTGCTGCTTGTAGAGCTGCTGCATGTAGTAGGCGTTGAGGCGCCAGAAGTCGGCCAGCTCGCAGGCGCTGTCGATCTCGGCCTGGAACGGGTTCTTGCTCTGGTTGAGCATGGTGGCGCCGTTGAGCAGGAAGCGGTGCTTCTTGGCGAGCAGTTCGGCGGCCTTCATGAAGATCGAGGCGCGCTGCATGAACGGCATGGCCTCCCACGCGGGCTTCGCCTGGCGCGCGGCCTCGACGGCGAGCGCGACTTCCTTGGCGCCGGCCTTGTGGTAGCTGCCGAGGACGTGCCTGTGGTTGTGCGGCTGGATGCAGGAACCGGTCTTGCCGGTGCGCACGTCGCGGCCGCCGATGATGACGGGGATCTCGGTCTGGACGGACTCCAAGCGCTTCAGTTCGGCCTGCAGCGCGGCGCGCTCCGGCGTGCCGGGGGCGTAGCTGAGAACCGGTTCGTTCTGCGGGACGGGGATGTTGAGGATCGTGTTCTGCATGGCGGGGTGCTCCTTGTGCGGGCCTGACGGATCAGACCGATCAGACCGATCAGACCGATCGGACCGATGAATCTATTTCTTCGCGTCGGGCCGCAGGTCGGCGGCCTTCTGCGAGGCGGTGACGATTCCCTTGATGAGCGCGGAGCTGAACCCCTCGTGCTCCATCTGGTTCAGTCCGGCGATGGTGCAGCCGCGCGGCGTGGTGACGCGGTCGATCTCCGCCTCGGGGTGGCGCCCCTGCTGCTGGAGCAGGCAGGCGGCGCCCTTGGCGGTCTGCACCGCGATGGTCAGCGCGTTCTGCGCGGAAAAGCCGACCTCGATGCCGCCCTGCGAGGCGGAGCGGATGGCGCGCAGGAAGAAGGCGATGCCGCAGCCGGCCAGCGCGGTCGCGGAGGCCATCTGGTCCTCACCGATGACCACGGTCAGCCCGACGGCGTCGAACAGCGCCCGCACCTGCTTCAGCGCCTCGCTGTCCGCGTCCAGATCCGTCGCCAGGCAGGTCATGGACTCGCGGATGGCGATGGCGGTGTTGGGCATGGCGCGGACGACCGCCAGCTTGTCGCCGGTGAATTTCCGCATCTGCGCGACGGAGACGCCGGTCATGACCGAGACGAGCACATGCCTGCCGGGCTTGAGCGCGGGCGCAATCTCCGCCAGCACCTTGTCGGCGTGGTGCGGCTTCACCGCGATGATGATGATGGCCGGGGCGGCCAGCGGCGCACGGTTGTCGGCGGAGACGGCGAACCCCTGCGCGCGGAACGGCTCCAGCTTGCCCGCCGTCTGGTTGCAGAGCGTGATCCGCGCGGGCTTGAGCAGTCCGGACGCGGCGACGCCCGCGGCGATCGCGGAGCCGATGTTGCCCGCGCCGATGATGACCAGCCGTTCCGCCGTCTTGCTCATGATGAAAAACTCCCCGGCAGGCAACACCGTTGCGCCGAGCGCGCCTCTGATTAACTCCCATTCATTACGCGCCCGCGCCATATCCCTGCACAGCCCGATACTATGATGCGGCAACCGCCTCCGGCAACTCCGGGCACGCCGCCCCGTTTTTTGCCGCCCGCCGTTCGGGGACGGCCCCGGTACCGCGGCGCTTCAGCCCGCGTTTTGGCTCGAGGTTGGGCATAAAACGATGGCCGGAAAACATGCTCCATCCCCATCTCCCGCGTAACGCGCGGAAAACCCGTTGATTTCCGACGCTTTTGCCTGCTACATTTCTTCCCATAAGCCTATTCTCCTGTTTTTAATTTTCACACAACACCATGCAATATAACAGGTTAAATGATTTTTTCGCCCGCCTAAATCACTCGAATCGCGTGCTTAATTTTAACCGCAACTCTGGAGTGACATATAGTATCCGCGCCAACCGTTGCCATCCAAACGCCGGTCCCGCTATATTGCCTTGCAGCACCCACGCAATGGAGGACCCGCCATGAACCCGAAACTCAGCTTCCTTTTCGCCCGGCGCAGCGTGCGCGCCTACCAGAACCGTGAAATCCCCTCGGAGATGGTGAGCGACCTCCTGGAGGCGGCCATGGCCGCGCCGTCGGCCTGCGCCAAGGACCCGTGGCGTTTCATTGTGGTCCGCGACCGCAAGCGGTTGGCGTCCATCGCCGAGGGGCTGCCCAACGGCGGCATGCTGGCCGGTGCCGGCATCGGCATCGTCGTCTGCGGTGACTTGCAGGCCGCGCACGGCGGGGAGCTTAGCTATCTGCTCCAGGACTGCTCCGCGGCCATCGAGAACACCCTGATTGCCGCCACCGCGCTGGGGCTTGGCGCCTGCTGGCTCGGCGTGCACCCGCGGGAGGAGCGCATCCTGCATCTCCGCAGCCGGCTGGAAATCCCGGATTCCGTCATCCCCGTCGGCGTCGTCTCACTGGGCTGGCCGGTCGAAGGAAAAGACGCCCGCACCCGCTTCAACCCCGACCACATCCATGAAGAAAACTGGTAGCTTGGTGCCGTGCCGCAAAAACGCCGCATGATGCCGTGCTGCAGGCAAGCGGGGAAACCATCGCCAGTCCCGGCGTACCCACGGCCGGTTTGTTGCGGCCAGACACCCCAATAATTGCCGATGAATTATTGTCTTCGAGATAAATAAGTATCACATATCACGAAAATAAATATGAATTTTTTAATTACCAAATCGCCGCGTAAAATTAAGAAAACGCCACTTATTTTTATTGAAAACGGCCAAGCGGTCACTTATTGTATTGACTTGGGCGTTTTGCGTTATTTTCGTGCGCTAATAGTAGCGGGAGTGCCACCATGTATCCCTGTTCAAAGCTGCAAACCGTCATTCTTTTGGCCCTCATCTGGCCCCTGCTTGCGCGGGCGGACGTGGCGTCCACGAGCCAGCCGTTCAGGAGCGCGTTCACGGGGGTCGCCAACAACTACGAATACCGCATCCCGGCCATGGTGGTGAGCAACAAGGGGACAGTCATCGTCTCCTGCGACGGGCGTTTCAGCAACGCAGACGTTCCCGGACGCATTGACAACGTGATCCGGCGCAGCACGGACAACGGCGCCACCTGGGGGCCGGTCATCGTCACGGCCAACTACGGCACCGACACCACCGACACCGACCTGTACCCCATTTTCAACGCCACGACCGCCCAAACACGCACCAGCGCGAGTGATCCGGCGCTGCTGGTGGACCGCACGAACGGCCGGATCTGGGTCTTCTACGACAACGGCAGCACCGCCAGCTACAACGGTTTCGGGCGCACGATCAAGCTGGAGATGCGCTACAGCGACGACGACGGCCTCACCTGGTCCGCGCGCAAGGACATCGAGTCGGAGAATCCCGCTCTGCGCCCGACGGCGGCTGAAACCTATCTGTTCAACGGCACGACCTACACCTACAACAAGGCCGAGTACATCGTCGGCCCGGGAAACGGCATCCAGATCGAGCGCGGTATCCATGCCGGCCGGCTCATCTTCCCCGTCTACTGGTACCGGAGCAGCAACTGCTCCTCCTTCATCTACAGCGACGACCACGGCGCGACCTGGCAGCGCGGCGGCATCTGCGGTGCCGGCACGGGCGAGGTGCAGATTGTGGAACTGGCCGACGGCAGCCTCCTGGCCAGCATGCGCCCCTCCGGTGCCGGCAGCGGCTACCGCTGGTTCAGCAAGAGCACCGACGACGGCGCGACCTGGGGGCCGCTCGGCAGCGGGGTCACGTCGGCGGGCATGACCCGTTTTGACGCCACGACCGCCTATCCCGTGGCCGACCCGACCTGCCAGGGCAGCATCTTCCGGCTCACCTCCACGTCGGACAGCGACAAGAACCGCCTCGTCGAAGCCAACTGCGACAGCACCGCCAGCCGCGTGAAGATGACCGTGCGGGTCAGCTACGACGAGGGTGCGAACTGGAGCACGTCCAAACTCATCTACACCAGCACCGGCGGCTACTGCGCCCTCACCCGCCTGGCCAACGGCGACATCGGCCTCCTCTATGAAAAGGACAGTTACGCCTCGATTGATTTCGTCCGCCTTCCGCTTTCGGATGCGACGGGCGGCGCGGACGCCCTGCCCGACTACAACTTCGGCCGGCTCGCCATCATCGGCGACTCGATCACCCAGGCGACGGGCAACTCGGCCGCGTTCGCACAGAACGGCAGCCGCGGCTACCGCTGGCACCTGTTCAAGAAGCTGATTGACGCCGGTGCCAGTTTCGACCTTGTCGGCTCCATCAACACCAATTACGCCCTGGACAGCCAGTACCCCACCTGGCGCGGCGCGCCGTTCGACCGCGCCAACGAGGGGCATTACGCTTGGCGCGCCTACGAGATCCGCAACGGCCCCGACGCCGCGCGCCTGGGCAGCAACCGCGGCACCGGCAGCATCACGCAGTGGACCGACCCCAAGCTCGGCGGCTACACCCCCGACACGGCGTTCCTCATGATCGGCATCAACGACACCAGCAGCCGGACCGCGACGGCGATCCGCGACGACGCGGCGGCGATCATCGACACCCTCCAGTCCCGCAACCCCAAAATCCGCATCTTCCTCTCGGAGCTGCTCTATTCCAACAACGTCACCAACTCGCTGGTGGACACCTACAACGCGCTGCTCCCCGCGCTGGCCACCGCCAAGACCACCGCAACCTCCAAGGTCACCGTGGTCACCATGCTCAACGGCCAGACCGGCGGCTGGAACGCGACCAACATGACCTACGACAACACGCACCCGAACAGCCGCGGCGAACCGTACGTCGCCGGGCGCATCGCCGCCGCCATGGGTCTGCCCGCCCCCTGGACCGCCGTCAGCGTCACCAACGGCAATTTCGAGGGCGGCTTCACCGGCGCCGGCACCGTCAGCTGCGCGCCCGCCGGCTGGACGCTCTACGGCACGCCAAACGCCAGCGCGGTCCCGAAGCAGGTCACCGACTACTCCGCGGTGGCGGAATCCACCGTGGACAACGTCGCCTCCGGCACCGGCAGCTCGGGCTCCAGCTACACCATCGCCGGCACCGCCGACACCGGCATCAAGCAGGCGCTCTCCGAGACGCTCACGGCCGGCCGGCGCTACATGCTCCAGGTCAGCGCCTACTCCGGCTCCTCCGCGCTCACGGCGGGCGACTGGGGCGTCGAAGTCTGGGCTGGAACCACCCTGGTCGGCGCGGCGGACAACAAGGTCAAGCTGAACCTCTATGCCACCGGCACCGGCAGCCAGATCGGCAGCAAGCTCACCGAGCTGACCGCCGAGTTCGACGCCGCCGACTACCCCGCCGCCCAGGGGCAGGCGCTGCAGATCCGCCTGATCTCCCGAAACAACACCCGCTACGTCGGCTTCGAGGACGTCCGGCTTTCTTGGAAATCCAGCCCCGCCGCTCCCCTCCCGTCGACGCACTACAAGATGTACGTCCTCACCGGCCAGTCGAACTCGCTGGGCACCGACAGCGGCACGGAGATCGACCGCCTCCCCGGTCTCGACCCGGCCGACGGCCAGGTGCGCTTCTGGTGGGCGAACGTCGCCGACGCCACCGTCTCCGTCGGCAACAGCGGCGGCTTCTGGCGGACGCTGGGCGCCCAGCCGGCCTACAACTACTACTCGAACATCGCGAACGCCTGGGGGCCGGAGATCAATTTCGGCCGCACGCTCTACCATGCCGGCGAACGCAATTTCGTCATCGTCAAGGCTTCCCGCGGCGGCGGCGGCAACAGCCTGTGGGACAAGGTGCAGGCCGACCACCACATGTACACGCAGGTCGTCAACACCGTCACCGCCGCCGGCACCCGCCTCACGGCCGAGGGGCACACCTACGAGATCGCCGGCCTGCTCTACCTACAGGGCGAGAGCAACACCGCGGCCGAGGCCGCCGTCGCCGGCGACCGCTTCAAGACGCTGGTGGACAACCTGCGGACCGACCTGCCGAACGCCGCCACCATGAAAGGCTACATGGTCGGCAACATCGACAGCAGCGCGGACGACGCCACGACACGCGCCCGGCAGGAGACGATCGCCGCCGCCAACCCATCGTACCTGTCCTATGTGAACAGCCTGGACCTGCAGGACGAGCTGGTGTCCGACAACCTGCACCACAACAAGAAGGCCAAGCTCGTCAACGGCGCCCGCTTCGCACAGTCCGTGCTCGGCGCGGCGGCAGAGTACGACGCCGCGGCCGGCTACGGCGCGCCCCACGGCGTCAACTACGGCGCCTCCGCGGCCGGCAACGCCCCTGAAACCGGGCTCGCCACCAACCTCGACGCCGGCAGCCCCGTCCTGCAGGGATGGTCCGAGGAGCGTAGCGCTACCGCCACCGGCCAGAGTACCGAATATGTCGCCGCCGACCCCGTCTCCGGCACCCCGGCCTGGAACATCACCGACGGCGATGCCACCGCCACCGGCTGCTACTATTCGCGCAATCTCACCGCTACGCAACTCAGTTCCTTCGCCGCCAGCGGCTGGATCTACACGCTGAATTGCCGCTTCGCCGCCGGCTATGCGGACGCGCCCGGATTCTTCCTCCAGTACGGCGACGCCTCCAGCCGCTGGATCGCCTGGCTGCAGCGTTCGGACACCGGCGCGCTCACCGCCACCTTCACCGGTGCCTCCGGCTCCCAGACCGTCACGCTACAGGCCGCCTACGACAATACCTTCCACCTCTTCGCGCTGCGCAAGTCGGCCATGGGCGGCACGACGGCCGACCTGCTCTTCGATGGCGCGGTCTCGGGTTCGGTCGCATCCACCACGGCGGACGCCGCGCTGGAGCCGGGCGTGCATTTCGGCGTCAACTCGGCCGCCGGCAAGGCGAACGTGAACATCGCAGGTGCCGCCATGGTTGCGGCCGACACGGCGCTGCCCGGCGCCACCATCATCGCCACCGACCCGTATCTCTACGAGACGGTGAAGACTACCGGCCAGTTTACGGTATCCATGTGGCCCGCGCCCGCCACGGACACCACCGTCAACCTTACCTGGAGCGGCACCGCCACCAGCGGCGTGGACTACACCGCGCTGCCGTCCTCCGTCCTCATTCCCGCCGGCCAAACCAGCACGACCGTCACCGTGACCGGGCTCAACGACGCCGTCACCGAAGGCCCGGAGAGCATCATCGGCACCATCGCCGCCGGCAGCGGTTACACGGTGGACACGCCGTCCTCGGCCACGGCAACCTTGAGCGAATACGGCGACAATGTCTCCATTGCGGCGACGACCCCGACCGCATCAAAGACCGGCTCCGGCAGCAGCGGCGTGTTCACGCTGACCCGCGACCTTACGGCGGGCGCGCTCACGGTCAACCTCACCGTTTCCGGCACCGCCGTTTCCGGCACCGATTACACGGCGTTGCCCGCAACCGCAACCTTTGCCGATGGCCAGATGACGGCCACTGTTACCGTCGCCCCAATCCCTGACAGCCTCTACATGCGCACGCCGAAAACCGTCATTGCCACCATCGCCGCCGGCAACGGCTACAATCCCGGCACGCCATCCTCCGCCCAAGTCAACATTACCAGCGCCCTCGCTACTCCGGCCAAGGCGAACAATGCCACCGCGCTGAACGTGGCCGGAAGCTGGCTGGGCGACGCGCCGAGCACGACGGAAGCACCGGTGTGGAACAACACGGTGACGTCGGCCAACAGCGTCAGTCTCGGCGTGGCGACGACCTGGGGCGGCCTGACCATCGGCAGCGGTGCTTCCGCCCCCGGCGGCGACGTGACGCTCACCGGCGCCTACGCCCTGACCATCACCGGCACAATCGACACCGGCTCGACGCGCAATCTGACCATCGGCGCGAAGGATGGAGGCGTGCTGAACTTGGCCAATGCCGTGCTCATCGGCTCCACAACGCTTACCATCAACAAGACGGCTTCCACCGCCTATCCGTCGTTCAACGCCGCCAACGCACTGGCCTTCAACGGCACGCTGGTGCTACGCGGAGCAACCGTCTCCTCGGCCCCGGGCAGCATGGGTGGCGTCGCCATGTGGCTCCACGCCTCCAGCGGCTCCCAGCTCGCCGGCACGAAGTTCATCCTTGACACCGGCGCCAGCACCAGCAATGGCATGGACTTCATCCTTGGCGACTGGGACTCGACCGGCACGCGCACCCTCACACTCTCCGGCCTCACCGGCTACGGCACCATCCGCACCGACGCTGGCAGCGCCGGTGCGCGCAACCTGATAGTGGATCAGGCGACGGATACCATATTCAACGGCATGCTGCTTTCGCACACGAGCAGTGCAGCGGCTGTGCGAAGCATTGCGTTTGAGAAAAAGGGCGTTGGCTCTCTAACGATGAATGGCGTCATTGGCAAGCAAACGGCATCTGCGGGTGCCGCCGCATCCAACGTAGCCATTACCATCACCGCCGGCACGCTGGTGTTGACGGCCACCAACACCCTGACCGGCGCCACCACGGTCAACGGCGGCACGCTGATCATCAACGGCACACATCCCTCAACCTCCGCGGTCACGGTGGCGGCGGCCGGCACGCTGGCCGGTTTGGGCACCATCAACAGCGCGGTGACGGTCAACGGCACCCTCGCGCCGGGTAATAACGGCATCGGCACCCTCAGCTTCAGCGGCACGCTCTCCCTGGGTGCGGCCAGCACGGCGGCGATGCAGGTCAACAAGTCCGGTGCGACGCTGACGGCTGACAAGGTGCAGGGCGCAACCACGCTGACCTACGGCGGCACGCTGACAGTGACGGCAACGGGCGACGCGCTGGCCGCAGGCGACAGTTTTACCCTGTTTTCCGCCGCCACGCGCACCGGCTCCTTCACGACGGTGAACCTGCCCGCCCTGACCGGCGGCCTGACATGGAACAGCTCCGCCCTAACTACCACAGGCGTTGTCACGGTGATCAAGGGCAGCCAAACAATCAGCTTCGGCGCCTTGGCGGCGAAAACGTTCGGCAATGCGGACTTCGCACCGGGCGCCACCGCCTCCTCCGGCCTGGCAGTCACCTACGCCAGCTCGAACACCGCCGTGGCGACCATCGTCGACGGTCAGATCCACATTGTCGGCGGAGGCACGACGACCATCACGGCATCCCAGGCCGGCGACGCAACTTACGCGGCGGCCACGGACGCCACCCAGGGGCTGACGGTCAACCCGGCCGCGCAGACCCTCACCTTCGGCGCGCTGCCGCTGAAGAACGTCGGCGATGCGGACTTCGCGCCGGGCGCGACGGCCTCCTCCGGCCTGGTGGTCGCCTACGCCAGCTCGGACACCGCCGTGGCGACCATTGTCGACGGCAATATCCACATCGTCGGCGGCGGCACGGCGACCATCACGGCGTCGCAGGCCGGCAACACCAACTTCGCCGCCGCCACGGGTGTCATCCAGACGTTGACGGTCAACCGCGCGCCGCTGTTCACGGCGAACCCGGTCGCAAAGGGCAACGCGCCGTACGGTTCGGCCTACAGCGCAACCTTGGCGGGAGCCGCCACGGACGGCGACGGCGACACGCTGGTCTTCGCGAAGGTTTCCGGTCCGGCCTGGCTAATGGTCGCCGCAGGCGGCGCGCTCTCCGGGACGCCGGCGGCGTCCGATGTCGGTGCCAATAGCTTCACCGTGAGCGTAACCGACTCCAAGTGCACGGCCGTGACCGCGACGCTGCAGGTTACGGTGACGGATGCGGTCAAACCGGTGCTGACAGTGCCGGCGGACACCGTCGTCACCCTGACCGATTCGACGTTGCCGGCCAGCACCGGCACGGCGACGGCGGTGGACGAGGTGACGGCCAGCCCGACGATTGGCTATACGGACGTGCTGACCGGTGCCGCGCCGGATCCGTACTACATCACCCGCACTTGGACGGCGACGGACGCCGCCGGCAACGCCGCCACGGCGGACCAGCGCATCATCGTGATCAAGACGGCCGCCGTCGCCGCCGACACGGAGACAACACAGGAAGGGACCCGTTCCGGAACTTTTGCCGCCACACTGGCGGAGGACGGAGTGTACGAATCGCTGACCGAATACGTCCCGGCCTCGGGATCCTCCAGATGGTCCCTGCTCAACCACCGGTGGACATTCGCGGTGCCCGCCTGCGACTTTGCAACCTTCCGGGTGAAGGCCAGCCGCGCCGACAATGCGGACGGAGACAACTTCAGGTTCCGCTATTCATTGGACGGCAAGACATTCCGCGACATGGTGACGGTGGCGTCACCGACCGCCGCCGTGCAGACGTTCGAGCTGCCGCAGGAAGTTTCTGGACAGACCGTCTACATCCAGGCATCCGACACGGATGCGTCCCTCGGCAAGGCGGTAGCCGACACGCTGGCCGTGGATCTGCTCGCCATCGAGACGGAAAGCTGGCCAACCGGTTTGGTTCCGCCAAACCGCGCCGCCGTGCCGCTGCCAGCCGACGCGTCCAGGCCGGTCTCGCGGACGCCGACGCTGAGCTGGCAGGCGGGGGCGAGCGCCACAGGCTGGAATCTCTATCTCGGAACAAGCACAGTTCTGGGCGCGACTGAATTCCAGGGCAGCCTGACGTCCGCCTCGTTCAAACCTGCCACGCTGGAGTACGCCACGACCTACTACTGGCGCGTGGATGCAAGCAACACCAACGGCGAAGCCGCCGGCACCGTCTGGTCGTTCACCACGCAGCGCGACCCGGCACAGAAGGCGGCGTCGCTGCACGTCCAGTCCATCAAGCTTGATTACTGCCTCTACAGCGGCAAGTACCGCGCCCGCGCCACGGTGAAGGTGGTCAACGATCTGGGCAAGCCGGTGTCCGGCGCCACGGTGAACGGCATCTTTTCCGGTTCATGCAAGGAATACCGCTCCACTGCGGCCGACTCCACCGGCACGGCCGTGATTATCTCCGCCACCGGCTTCACCTCGGCGCCGGGCCCGTTCGAGTTCCGCATTTCCAGCGCCAGCGGTCCTCTACCCTATGCGCCGGCGGACAATACCGTGACATCGGCACAATATTAATCGGTTGCTACTGCAATTTTGCCGTAGTGCCTTATGGTATCGGACGGTCGGTCAATTGTTCATGATGTTCCAAGAAAGAAGCCCGATGCCATTCAGCCAACTCAAGGCGGTGACGGTTCGAGCCTGCCTTTTCTTCTGCTTGGGAGCCGCCATGCTTTCAGGAACGGCGCAGGCCGCCGCCCTGACTTGGGACATCAGCACAGTCACGGCCGGACCGCAGGACGGCGCCGGAACTTGGGACACCTCCACGACCAAGTGGTGGAACGGGACCGCCGACGTCAGATGGACGACCACGACGGACACTGCCGTATTCGGCGGTCTCTCCGGAGCGGCGGGCAGCGTGACGGTCGCCGCCGCCGGCATCGGCGTTGATGCCATCCTCTTCCGCCCGGTCGCCAGCGGTACCTACACACTTGCCGGAACCGGCTTGATCACCCTCGGCGCAGGCGGCATCAACGCGACCACCACCGCCAATATTAGCGCTCCGGTCACACTCGGCGCCGCCCAGTCATGGATTACCGCTTCAAGCAAGACGCTGACCATCAGCGGAGCCGTCACCAACGGTGCCTCCACGCTCACCGTGGACGGCGCCGGCACCACCGCCATATCCGGCATCATCGGCGGCGGTTCCGGAGGACTGACCAAGAGCGGGACCGGCACCCTAACGCTGAAGGGCGCCAACAGCTACACAGGCGTCACCAACGTCGACGGCGGCACCCTGAATTTCGCGACCACCAACGGCAAGATATTAAACACCTCCGCCGTCAACGTCAATTCCGGCGGCACCATCGAGTTCTCCCTCGGCGGCAACGCCGGCTTCGATCCGTTCTCCAGCATCGGCCGCGTGATCACCATCAACTCCGGCGGCACGATGCGCGTGCTCAGCGACTATGCGGCGGGCGACAGCGCCGAACCAACCGTCCACATCAACGGCGGCACGCTGGAGCTGGCGTCCACCCAGTCGTTCTACAGCGTGGTAATCAGCGGCGCCGGAAGCCAGGTCACGGGCGCAGGCAAACTGCTGCTCGCCGGGTACGGCGGCGGCGCGCCGAACACGTTGCAGACCACGGCGGCGGCGTCCGGCTCCACCATTTCCGCCGGAATCGATTTCTTCAACAATGCGCTGAGCAACAACGACGCGCCCTATTACATCGAGGTGGCGGACGGAACCGCCGAAAACGACCTGACCATCTCCGGCACGATCACCAGCGACACCTCGTCCGCCCTCTCCTGGCAGAAGACCGGCGCGGGCACGCTGCTGCTCTCCGGCGCCAATACCCTCACGGCCTCCACCCGCATCGTCCAAGGCACCCTTGTTCTCGGAAATTCTGCGGCCCTCCAGAACAGCACCCTCGACATGAAAACGGGCGACGCCGGAACCGTCAGCTTCGGTGTGCTCACCGATGCGACGCTGGGCGGCCTGTCTGGCTCGCGCAACATTTCCCTCGAAAACGCCGCCGCCGTCGCCCTCTCTGTCGGCGGAAACAATGCCACCTCCACCTACTCCGGCGTGCTGTCCGGCACGGGAAGCCTGGTCAAAACCGGCTACGGAACACAGACGCTCACCGGCAGCAACAGCTACACAGGTGCCACGACGGTCAAGGATGGCACGCTGGAGATTGCGGGCGGCGGCGGCATCAACGCCTCCGCCGGCATCGAAGTCACCGAGAGCGGAACACTGGCCTATAATGGAAGCGCGCCGCTGACGGCTCCCCTGACGCTCACCAGCGGCACACTCAAGGGCAACGGCGTGGTCGCCAACAGTTCCGCGCTGACCATCGGCGCCGGCGTCATAGTCGCCCCAGGCAACAGCACGGGCATGCTCACCACCGGCTCCCAAGTCTGGGACGGCGGCGGCGCCTACCAGTGGGAGCTGGAGAAGGTGATCGGCACCGGCTCGCAGGACGGTACGGGGCTGAAGGGAGTCATGCCCGGATTCGACTTCCTGACGATTGTCGGGGAGCTGACCGTCAACGCCACCGCCCTAAACAAATTCGTCATTGACATCACCGGCGACAGCGCCATGGCCGGATGGGACGCCGCCGCCGCCTACAGCTGGACGATTGTCACGGCGGACTCGATCCAAAATTTCAACCGCGCCGCCTTCCTCATCCAGATCGATCCGGTGTTCGCGGAACGGAACAAAATCTCCGCCGACGCCTCCAGCTTCGGCATCAGCCAGTCCGGCAACTCCATCGTCCTCAACTACTATGTGCCGGAACCCGGCACGCTCGGCCTGCTCGCCCTCGGCGCGCTCGCCCTCCTCGGACGCCGCCGCAGCCGCGCCTGACCCCGGGTACGCCCGCCCCCGTCGGCACGCACGCCAAAAAATCGGGCGAAAGTCCGTTCGGCAGAAAGTAAAGCGGTCCATTCCTGGCCGCTTCGCTGCCGCCGATGCGGCAGTCCGTGCACTTCGGGCGCTCCCGGCCGCTTCTGTGGGGTCGTACCGGGCAACGCACCAAATGCGGTCAAGAATGAACAGCGTTACCGAAAGCCGCAGCGGAACGGACTTGCGCCCCGAAACATCCGTTCCGGCTGGCGACGGCCCAACATGGTGCTATAATAGCAACAGAATTGACACCGGAGAGACCATGCTGCCAGCGCAACCCAACCAAAGCCTGATTGACGGCGTCCGCTGCCTCCAGGCCGTCGCCACCGCAGGGGTGCCCATCGGCGGCCGCGAGCTGGCGCGGCGGCTGGAAATGGAACCGACCCGCGCCAACCGCCTGCTCAAAACGCTGGCGGCGCAGGGGTTCCTGCACCAGGACGGCGACCGCAAATACCAGCCCGGGGCCGGCATGCATGTGCTGGCGGCGCAGAGCCTGCACGGTTCGGGGATGCTGCAGCGCGCGCTGCCGGTCCTGGCCCGGCTGCGGAGGCGCCGCCCCGCGCTGATTGTCGCGCTGGGGGTGCTGTGGCACGACCAGGTGTCCTACCTATACCACGCCGACCCGCAGACGCCGCCGCACCAGGCAATCGGACGGCTCGGCGCCTATCCGGCCTCCATCTCCAGCATCGGGATGGCGCTGCTCGCCACCCGGGACGACGCGGAGATCCGCGACCTCTACCGCGGCAGGATCATCCCCGGACATCCGGAAGGGCTCGGCAGCCTGATGGGCGCCATCCGCACCGCCAGGCGGCGGGGCTTTGCGCATGTCGTGGAATCGGAGAACCCGCCGCACTCGACACTGGCGGTGACCGTCGGCGTCCCGGCCGAAGCCGCAATCGCCTTTGCCGGCCACAGCCTGTTTCCCGATGCCGAAACGCTTGCCGTTCTGCTGCGCCAGGCCTCGCTGGAAATCACGCCGCCCACAACCGGCTGACCGCACCGGAGCCCGAAACCACACCGTCAGCAAACAACCGTGAAGAGCCGCCGCCATGCTGAAAAAACTGATTCCGCTCGCGCTCGGATTCGCCGCCCTGCTCCCGGCGCGGGGTGCGGACGCCCTCGCACCGGCCGATGAAATCACCGGCGCCAGCGGCACCCGCTTCATCAGCGGCGTGTATCCGCATCTCACCACCTACGGGCAGAGCCTCAAGTCGGGCGTCTTCAGCCGGAAGGACAGCGATGAATGCGGCATCGGCGCGGTCATCCCCTGGGCCGGCAAGTTCTGGATGATCACCTACGCGCCCCACATGCCGCGCGGTTCCGAGCACAAGCTCTATTCCATCGATGAAAAGATGAACCTGACCCTCCACCCCGAATCGGTCGGCGGCACGCCGGCGGCGCGGATGATCCACGCCGAGTCCAACCAGCTCCTTCTCGGGCACTACATCATCGACAGCGCAGGCAAGGTCCGCGTCATTTCCCCCAAGCAGATGCCCGGCCGCATCACCGCCATCGCGCGCCACCTGACCGACCCCGCCAACCTCATCTACTATTATGACATGGAGGGGATGCTCTACGAGGTCAACGCCCACACCCTCGCATTCAAGAAGCTCTTCAACAACCCGATCCCCGGCGAGCACGGCAAGGGCGCGTACACCTCCCAGGGCAAGCTCGTCGTCGCCAACAACGGCGAAAGCGGTGGCCTCGACAACCCGAAGGATTGGCAGGTCTCGCAGGAGTTCCGCAAGAAGGGCCCGGAGGACCGCGGCTGCCTGGCCACGTTTGACGGCACCAAATGGGAAGTGATCGAATACCGCCAGTTCACCGACGTCACCGGGCCGCAGGGGGTCAAGCCCACCCAGGTCGGCGCCAACCTGCCCCTGTGGTCCATCGGCTGGGACAAGCGCGCCGTCCGGCTCAAGGTCCTCGACCAGGGGAAGTTCCACACCTACCTCCTCCCCAAGGGCTGCTTCAACAACGACGCCCGCCACGGCTGGTTCACTGAATGGCCGCGCATCCGCGAGATCGGCAACGGCCGGGCGCTCCTCGACATGCACGGGATGTTCTACGATTTCCCGCTCGCCTTCAAGCCCGGGAACAGCGCCGGCATCCGCCCTGTCGCCCGCCACCTCCGCTACGTGCCTGATTTCTGCAACTGGAACGGTCGGCTCGTCATCGCCACCGACGAGGCCAGCATCCAGGGCAACCCCTTCTGCGGCCAGCCCCAGTCCAACCTCTGGTTCGGCCGGTGTGAGGATCTGAAAAACTGGGGGGACGCCTCCGCCGACGGCTCCATCTGGGTCAGGGACAGCGTCCGGCCCGGCTTCCCCTCCGACCCGTTCCTCATCAACGGCTTCAAGAAGCGCACCGCGCATTTCACCAGCGACGCCGCCACCACCTTCACGCTTGAGATCGACCGCAAAGGGACGGGCGAATGGGTTCCGTACACCACCGTCACGGTCCCGGCCAACGGCTACGCCCCGCACATCTTCCCGGCGGATTTCGACGCCCATTGGATCCGCGCCAAAACCGACGTAGCCTGCACCGCCTCCCTCTCCTTCAACTTCTCCGACAACCGTTTCCATGACCCGGCCGGAAAAGGCAGAGAAAGCTTCGCCGCCATCGCCGATACCAGCGACCACGCGCCGCTTGCGCAGCTCCTGTTCCCCACCAGCAAAAGCCGCGCGCTCGAGCTGATTACCCTCGAAGGCGGAACCGCCACCGGCTACGACAAGCTCGATTCTGAATCCTTCGAGTTCAAAAAGAGCGTGGAGGATCCCGCCCTGCTGAAGCGCCTCGACACCAGCACCCCCTGCTTCACCGTCGACGCCGCCTCGGTCGTCATCCGGAGCCGCGACATCGGCGACCCCAAAAGCAAAATGCTGACACTCCGCGTCCCCAAAGGCAACCCGGCCTTCGACAAACCGTTCGCCAACGGATGGCCCCGCTCCGAGCGCGAGGTCGAGTCCGAGCGGATGCTCGCCAACATCCACGGCACCTTTTACGAAATCCCCTTCTGGATCGTCGGCCAGCCCGCCGTCTTCTACAAGATGAAACCGGTCTGCTCGCACAACAAGCAGATTGTGGATTTCGCGACCTGGCGCGGACTCCTTCTCCTCTCCGGCGTCCGGAAAGACGCCCCCGCCGCCAACAACCTCTTCAAGTCCGCCGATGGCAGGCAGGCGCTCTGGGCCGGCGGCATCGACGATCTCTGGCAGCTCGGCAAGCCGGTCGGCCACGGCGGGCCGTGGCTGGACACGGCGGTCACGGCAGGCACGCCGTCCGATCCGTACCTGATGAACGGTTACGACCAGAAAAGCTTGACGATCAAGGCCGACCAGGATTGCACCGTTACGATCGAGGTTGATTTCGACATGCAGAGCGGCTTCCATCCGTACCGGACCTTCCAAATAAAGGCCGGTGTCGAACAGAAATGGAAATTCCCCGACGGCTTCGCCGCCCACTGGGTCCGCTTCCAGGCCGACCGCGACTGCACGGCGTCGGCACAGCTGGTCTATGAATGAAAAGGGGATTCGCGCCAACGTACAATGAGGGTTGATCCAAAACGTTTGTAGTTCCGCCTTCAGGCGGCAGCTTGACGGAAGCGCGGGCAAAATGCCGGTGGGGGCACCGGCGCTCCCAAGGAACAGCCGCCTGAAGGCGGGACTACAAACAAAGGAGTTCGCTCCATGCGAAATTTACCGCTGTTGCTGCTGCTGGCGCTGGCGCTCGGCGCCGGCTGTTCCCATCTGGCCGTGCCGGAGAAACCGCCGTGCATACTGCTCGAGGCGGAGGCGTTCCGGGACACCGGCGGCTGGGTGGTGGATCCGCAGTTCATGGACCAGATGGGGTCGCCGTTCCTGCTCGCCCACGGGCTTGGCGAACCGGTCAGGGACGCGGTGACGGCCGCCACCTTCCCGGCCCCGGGCACCTACCGGGTCTGGGTGCGGACGCGGGACTGGGTGGCTCCCTGGAAGGCCCCCGGCGCCCCCGGAAAATTCCAGCTGCTCATCAACGGAAAACCATTGGAGGCGTTCTTCGGCAGCGAAGGCGCGGCCTGGCACTGGCAGGACGGCGGGACCGTCGAAATCCCACAGGCCGGGGCGACCGTGGCCCTGCACGACCTCACCGGTTTCGAGGGGCGCTGCGACGCCGTCCTCTTCAGCCGCGATCCGGCCTTTGTTCCCCCAAACGACGGACAGAAGATGGCCCGGTTCCGCCGGCAATGTCTGGGGCTGCCGGAACAGCCGGAGGACGGCGGCAGCTTTGATCTCGTGGTGGTGGGCGGCGGCATTGCCGGTAGCTGCGCGGCCGTCGCGGCGGCACGCCTTGGGCTGACGGTCGCCCTCGTTCAAGACCGCCCGGTGCTCGGCGGCAACGGAAGTTCGGAAGTGCATGTCTGGCCGGAAGGCAACACCCGGCAGAAACCCTATGCGCACATCGGCGACTTGGTGGACGAACTCGTGCCGCCCAAGACCAGGCTGGACGTCACGCCGCGCGCCGACGAACACAAGCTGGTGCTGGTCCGCGCCGAACCCAACATCACGCTGTTTCTGGAACAACGAGTCAACGGTGTCACGACGAAAAACGGCTGCATCCGTTCGGTGACCGCCCAAAACAGCCGTACCGCCAAACGGGTTCGCCTGACCGGCCGCTGGTTCGCAGACTGCACCGGCGATGGCGGCATCGGGTTCCTGGCCGGGGCGGACTACCAAGCTTCGCCGGAAGGGCACATGGGGCCGAGCAATCTATGGAACGTCGCCGATACCGGCAAGCCCGCCCCCTTCCCGCGCTGCCCCTGGGCGGTCGATCTCGCCGGCAAGCCGTTCCCCGGCCGCGGTAACGCCGTCGGCCAGTGGGGTGGCAAGGGGCTGGGCAGTCTGGGGAAATGGTTCTGGGAAAGCGGGTTCGACCGCGATCCCGTCACCGAAGTCGAACGGATGCGCGACCTCAATCTGCGGGCGATGTACGGTGCCTGGGACACCCTCAAGAACACCGACGGGCTTTATCCCAACCACAGGATCGCCTGGGCCGCCTACATCGCCGGCAAACGCGAGTCGCGACGGCTGCTCGGGGACGTGATTCTGGAGGCCGACGACTTCCGGAAGGCCCGCGTCTTTGACGACGGCTGCTTCCCCTGCTCCTGGCACATCGACCTGCACACGCCCGACAAGGCCTTCCAGAAAGGCAACGAGGGCGAAGAGTTCATCTCCCGTGCGACCGAAGGCAAAGCCTACAGCTACAAAGCCCCCTACTGGGCGCCCTACCGCTGCCTCTATTCCCGCAACATCGGCAACCTCTTCATGGCGGGCCGCGACATCAGCGTCACCCACGAGGCGCTCGGCCCGGTCCGGGTCATGCGCACCGGCGGAATGATGGGCGAAGTCGTCGGCATGGCCGCGTTCCTCTGCAAGAAACACGGCACGACCCCGCGCGGTGTCTACCAGAAGCACCTCGATGACTTCAAGACCCTGATGCGCCAAGGCGTGGGAAAACCGGCGGCGGCCCTGGACGCACCCTGCAAACTCTGATTCGGCCACCGAAAAAGAGGGGCTGGCTCCCAAAGGAACCAGCCCCGCTCATCATTTACAGCGCCGTTGAATCAGCCCGGAAGCCGACACCGCACTCCGTTCATGGTGCGTGAATTCAAACCTTGCCGGAGCAAAGGCCGCAGGCCATGCACAACCCCTGTCCCGGACAGGTGATCAGCGTCGTGGCCTTGTCGCCGGCAGCACCCGCCTTTTTCTTCATCTCTTCCAGCTTCTTCTTCTCCGCATCCGTCAGCGGGCGGGCGTGGAACTTCGAGCAGCCGCCGCCCTCCAGCTTCGAATTGTCGCATTTGCCGTTGAGATCCTTGTCGACGTAGCAGCCGGGCACCCTCTTCGTCTGCGACTTCTTCGATGCCGTGTCCGAGGCACGCAGGCCGATTGCACCGCCGGCCAAAACCATCGCCGCAACTCCCAGCACCAATACCCGTTGAGTCGTCTTCATTGAGAATCTCCTTTGTTGTGGTCTTCTCCCTGCGAAAGGCATCAATCCTTACCATAGAGGTCAACAATCAAACGTCAAGTGGTGGATATTATTGTGCGCCCAAATGAAACTCCGCTCCGGATTGGGGATTGCGCAGTGGGTACGCCAAGCGCCCGTACTGCGCGGCGCGGTTCCACCGGACGGGCGGGCGGAAACCCTGATTATTCGGGGAGCGCCCGTTTTTCAACGCTCAACAGCCGCGTTCAAACGGCACGAACACGTTGAGCGCCGAGAGTTGAACGCGCATGAAAGATGCAGGCCGGAACCGCATCACGCCACGGCGGACTGCATGCCCTCTTCCTCGAGCATGGAGCGGAGCTTCTCGAGCGCCTGGTTCTGGATCTGGCGGACGCGTTCGCGGGTACGCCCGATGGTCTGGCTGACCTCTTCCAGCGTGCGCGGACGCTCGCCGTTCAGGCCGAAGCGCAGGCGCAGGATGGCCTGTTCCCGCTCATCGAGGCGGTCCACCAGTTCAACCATGTGGGAGAGAATTTCCTCGTCCTGCACGATGGCATCGGGGGAGGTGGTCTTCTCGTCTGGAATGATGTCGCGGAACTCGCCGTCCTCGCCGTGCTGAATCGGGTCGTTGAGGGAGATGGTGGTGGTCTTGCCGAGGCGCAGGCCGGTGACGGTGCGTTCGGTCAGGCCGATGTTGGTTGCGATCTCCGCGTCGGTCGGGTCGCGCCCGAGGTCTTCGTTAAGTTTGGTGCGGGCGGCCTGGATCTTGCTGATCTTGCTGGCGGACTGCACCGGGATGCGGATGGTGCGGGCCTGGTTCGCCAGGGCGCGGCGCATGGACTGCTTGATCCACCAGGCGGCGTAGCTGGAAAGCTTGGCGCCCTTGGACGGGTCGAACTTCTCGACGGCGCGCATGAGGCCGATGTTGCCCTCGGAGATAAGGTCAAGCAACGGCAGGCCGAGCCCCTTGAAGTCGTGGGCAATCTTGACCACGAGGCGCAGGTTGCTGCGGATCAGCTTGGCGCGGGCTTCGTTCGAACCGCCGGCAATGTCGGCCGCCAGCTGGACTTCTTCCTTCGGGGTCACGAGCTGGTACAGGCCGATGTTCTGCATGTACAGCTTCATGGTATCATTGTCGGAAAGCATCGACGGAAATCCTCCTGGACCTTACCACCAAAAAACCTCCTACTATAGCATGGCCATGGACTGATTTCCATCAGCATGGCATCGCGGCATGCATGGCCGGAGGAGCCGTGCATCCGGCGGGGTACGGTTCGGGGACGGGAAGCACGCATGAAAACGGCGGGGGCCGTCCAGTACTATCGCTTCGGCGGCTCTGCGGGCCGGCCTTCGGGGACCGGGGCATGCGTGGCGTGATTCTGCGGCGGATGCGCCAGCTCGTGGGTGTCGTAGCGCCCTTCGATGATCTCCGTCCGCCCGTCCGGCGTCAGGGTGATGGTGCGGCCGACGAAGGTGATCCGCACGCTGCGGGCCGCCTGGAGGCGGTTGACATCGCCTTCCTTGAGGTGGAAGGGACGGGCCATTTCGGCGGCGGTCGTGTCGCCGCGCGCCTTGCGGCGGTCGTGCCCCCGGAAGCGCCGGATGTTGTAGCGGTTCCAGGCGAGGATGAGCAGGAATAGCAGGAGGACGATGCCGAAGCCCGAACCGAAGAACACCGGGCTTTTGATGCCGCCGCGGTTGACCATCTGGTTGTAGAGCAGCCAGCAGGTGTATCCCCAAAGGACGTAGCCGAGCAGCACGACACCCTGTTCGGCCATGCGCCGCAGGAGGCCGATGGCCTTGGGGTGTTCGTAAACCAGCGGCCGGCCGAACGCATCGGTGCCGGTGGAGGGGCGGGTGTCCGCGGTTTGCGGGGTCTGGTTTTCCATGGTTTACACCTCAGATTCCACGGTCCGGGCTGTCCCAGATTGCAAGGTCAGTCGATTTTTTAAGGAGCGCCTTCGGGAACGCAAAGAGGGTGACGACACAGTTGATCACCCAGTAGGCGACGGGGTACCAGATGGTCCACACGGCGGCGCGGTACGCGGTGTGGTCGTGCTTCGCCTCGAAGGAGAGCCCGACCAGCATCTGGAGGATGCAGAGCAAGGTGAGGACGACGGCGGAGAAGCCGCCGAAGAAGGAGGATACGACGAGCTGCGGCGGGAAATCCACAAAGAAGTGCAGCAGGTAGAACAGAAACGTGAGCGCCAGCATGTAGCTCCAGAGGATGGACACGACATATTCAAGATAGATCGGCCACATGCGCCGGTCGCGGTAGTCGAGCAGGCGGCGTCCGTACTTCATGACGGTCTCATTGCCACCCTGCGCCCAGCGGACCCGCTGCATGAAGAGGCCGCGGAGCGTTTCGGGAACCAGAATCCAGCAGAGGGCGCGGGACTCGTAGCGCACGTCCCAAAAGTCGAGCTGGAGCTTCCAGGAGATGTCGATGTCATCGGTGACCATGTTGTTGGACCAGAACCCGACGCTGACGATGGCCTTCTTGCGGAAGGCGGCGCTGACGCCGGAGACGGTGTAGAGCTTGCCGAGGATGCGCTCCGCGCGCTTGATCATGCCGACAATGGTGGCGTACTCGCCGACCTGGATCTTGGCCAGCAATGTGGTGCGATTACGGACCTTGGGGTTGCCGGTGACGGCGCCGACGCGCGGGGCGTTGATGAAATGGTGGACGAGCCACTGGACCGCATCCGGAGCCAGCAGGGCGTCCGCGTCGATGGTGACCAAGTATTCGCCGCGCGAAACCAGCGTGGCCATGGTCATCCCGGTGGCTTTGCCTTGGTTGGAGGTAAGGGTGACGACGCGGAGGAAGGCAAACTCCTTTTGGAGCCGCTCCAGAATCTCGCCGGTGCGGTCGCGCGAATGGTCGTTCACGGCGATGACTTCGAAGTTTGGGTAGCGGAGCTTGGCAAGGTAGCGGATGGTGCCCTCGATGCATTCCTCCTCGTTGTGGCAGGGGACGAGGATGGACACCAGCGGGGTACCGGGGATTTCCGGCGGCGTGCCGATGTGGTCCTCGCGCGCCGCGCGGAACATCAGCGAGCCGATGATCCAGACGACGGCCATGACGGCCGGGTAGGCGAAGACAAAACCGAAGAGGATGACGCCGACATAGTCGAGGAATTCATTCATGGCGTTCACCAGCCTTTCCCGTCTGCTCCGGGGCGTCGGTCCCGGCGGTTCCGTCCGCAGCCGGGGCGGACGGGGTGCTGCCGGCCGGAAGCGGCTTTTCGTCCGCCCCGGTCCCGGTCTTTTCCGCAGGTTTCCGCTTTTTGGGCTCCGGCTGGCGCGGATCAACGGGGATGTCGCGCGAGCCGATGCTCTGCCGGATGACCGTCAGCCGCGGTTCATCATCGAAGAGGTTGTCCGGATAATAGCCGACATGGAGCGCGCCGGCGGCAAGGAGGGCGCGGAGCTGGCGGTTGAGCGTCGCCGCCGCGACGGGGCGCTGCGCCTTCCAGTCGAAAGCCTGAATCTTGAAGACGGTCTTCTGCATGGCGCCGGGTTGCTTGGCCGCCGCCGCCGTAAGCGTCCTCAACCAAGCGGTGGTGAAGACAGCCTCCTCCATGTACGGATAGGCCATGACGACGGCGAAGTCGAAGTTGGCGAGCGTGTCGGCATAGCTCTGCGCGAACCATTCCTCCGCGGCGGGGTTGAGGACGACCGGCGCGTAGAGAGTGCGGGCAAAGCGGGCGTTGGGCAGATGCCTGCGGACGGTGTCGCGGATCTCCAGCGCAAGCGAGGTGAGGCGCTTCGTCTTGGCGTCGGTCCAGGCGTCCCGCTGCGCCTCCGGCAGCTCGCCGAAATGGACGAGCTTGCCGCCGGTGATGCGGAGGTATTCGGGAAGCGCGTCGGGATGAAAATCCTCGTCGTCGGTGAGGTAGGCGTCATCCTGGAAAAGCACACCCTCGACCGGGCAGTTGCAGGCGAGGTCATCAAACAGGGTGATGATTGTTTTGCGGGCCTCCGGCGAGAACGGGGAAAGGCGGCGGTACCAGGAGGAGGAGGGCTGCGGCTGCGCCTGGTCCTTGCGGAATTCGCGGACGAGGAGGGGGTCGTCAGCGCCCTTGCCGGGGAGCTGGAAGGAAAGCATCGGCATCCACGCATAGACCTGGATGCCGCGGATGGAAAGTGCGCGGGAGACGCGCCCGAACAGGTCGGCCCGAACAGGGAGCACGGAGTTGGGGAAATAGGTTTCGGAAACGTTCCCGTCGCCATCCGGATCGGCGAACGCCTGGAGGTAGACCGTGGTGGGCTTGAGCTTCCAGATGCGCTCGACGAAGAGGTCGACATTGCGCGCCATCTCGGCGGGGTCGGCGGCGTAGAGCGGATCCAGATCGGCATGGATTACCCGCAGCGGCTGGTAGTTGGGGAACCCCGCGCGGAACTCACGGGCAAAACCTTCGATGGCGGGATTGTCCGTAACCATGTGGCGTGGGATGCGGTCGGGCGCGTCCGCGGAGCCGAGTCCGTCTTCCAGCGTAAAAAGGAGCTGGAATCCGGCCGCCTTGGCCGCATCGGCGGCGTCCTGGTTGTAGAGGCCGTACGGCCAGACGAGAGCGCGGGGCGCCTTGCCGGTCTTGGCCTGAAGCGCGGAGGAGGAGGCCTGGAGGTCGGACTGGATGCGGCGGCGGTACGCATCCCCGGTTTCACGGGCGGCCGCGGCGGGGTCGAAGGCGCGGCTGACGGCGGCGGGTGCGGTTGAGTGGAGGCCGGTCTGGATGTCACGGTGGAGGTTGTGCGTGTGGCTGGCGATCTCGACCAGGCCGGAGGCGGAAAGCTCCCGGATCTGTTCCCAGGTCAGGAACGGCTTGTCGTACTCCGGATCCTCCGGCGCGTGCTCGATCCATTCATCCACGACCGCCAGGACGCAGGGGATGCGGTAGGCCTTGAGGATGGGGAACGTCTGAGTGTAGAACGTCTCGTAGGCATCGTCCACCGTGAAGAGGACGGCCTTGGGCGGCAGTGGCTTGGCCCCACCGCGGGCGGCGAGGATGTCGTCCACGGAGACAAAGCTAAACCCCTGGTGGCGGAGGAACTCGATCTGCCGGACAAGGTTGGGTGTCGCCACGGCGTAACGGTCGTCCTCGACGGCCGCGGGGAAGTCATGGTAGCAGAGGACGAAGAAACGGTTCTTCCCTGCGGCAAGCAGGCTCCAGTCACAAGCCGGGGACGGCTTCTGCAGGATCTTGCTGTCGCGGCTCCCGGCATGCGTTCGGCTGCCGTCCGTGATCCCGGCAGGCGGCCCGGCCTGCGTCAGGAGGGAAACCCCCGCCGCGGCGAGGAGGAACAGGATGGCGCGTGTGTTCATGGCGGCTTCTCCTAAAAGTTCCGGACCCGAATTCCGAAGTTGCGCACGCAAAACGAAAAATCCGGATTCTAAAGGTGGCTAAAAGATGTACTTGACGCCGAGAATGAGCGAAAGCCCCTGCGGATGATCGCCGCCGTAGCGACCCTTCGACCAAGTGACGCCGCCGGTGACCGAGAAACGTTTGGAGAAGACCCACTCCTGCTCGTAGCCCGCGAACCAGATCGCCTGAACGCCGTATCCGTTCTCCCAGTGCGGGCCGAAACCGAAGGAGATGCGGTCCGTCATCGAGGCCTCGTAGCGGCGGAACCAGATATGCTCGAGGTTGGGCACAAGCTGGCAGGCGCCGTAATATTGCGGCGAGTAATAGTCCACGTTCGACTTCGAGGCGATGGTGTGGTACGCCTCGACGTTGGTGTTGAACTGCCAGTGCGCGTTGGCCCATACCCGCTGCTCCAGCAGGCCGGTGAGAGTCTGGATGCGGTTGCCGTCGTCGAGCCCGAGGTGGTTGTAGCCGGCGGTGAACGCGGTGCGCTCGTCGCGGCGGTACCTGACCGTTCCCCCCGCCGTCCAGCCCCGGACTCCGGCGGCGTAACCCCTGGGCGGGAGTTCGAGCGTGTCGGAATCGAAGTCCGCCGTGATTGTCCACTGGTCGGTGGGTTCATAGGTCGCGCCGACCGCGCCCGAGGCGCCCGACAGGTAGTCGTCGACCCCCGCCGCAGCGCGCAGCGTCAGATCCCGCGTGACCCGCCAGTCGGCCCCGACCCGGACGCGCAGGACGTTGACGACAATGCTGGTCTCCTTGTCCCGGTCCCGCAGCCAGATCCCCTCTTGGTACACCTTGAGCGCCGGGGTGATCGGCTCCGTCACACGCAGGGTCAGCTTCGAGGTGTCCGCCAGACCGGAGCCGATGCCGCACTCGTACTGCCCCTCGAAATAGGGTCGCATCTGAAGGCCGAGATCCTCGTTGAGATTCCGCACAGCCGTGTGCAGCGGCGCCTGAGCCGTGAGGTCGTCCGCGAGGGCGCGGGCCTCGCGCCAGCGGTTGTTCTCGTTGAGCAGCCAAGCGCGGCCGGTCTGCGCGATGATGTCCTGCGGGTCGGTGGCGGCGGCGACCTGGAAATCCTCGAGCGCGAGCCGGGGCCAGCCGCGGAAATAATGGAGGTAGCCGATGCCGGAACGGACGTTGGAATTGTACGGCGCGCCGTCGATCAGACCGGCAAAATGCCCGTCGGCGTCCTGGTACTGGCGCTCATAGGCCAGAAGCCAGCCGCGCTCAATCAGCGTGTCGAAATGGTTGTAGCTCGGGACCAGGATGCCGGCGGCGACTTCATGGACCGGAATCTCGCCGTGCAGCCGTTCCAAGATCCTGGACGCCTCGTCGAACTTCTCCAAGTCGCAGAAGCAGAAGTAGCAGCCGATGAGCAGCTCGTAGTTGTCCGGATAGCGGTCCCTCTTCTGCCGCTGGAGCTCGTCGAGCCCGTCCAGATAGAGTTCCAGCGCCTTTTCCGGCTGGCGCAGATAGAGGTGGGCATCGGCGGCGGCCAGCGTGGCCCATTCGGGCGCTGGCGCACGGTCGGTCCGCCGCGCGGCCTCGTAGGCGGCGATCGCCTCCTGCATTTTCTCCTCTTCCCGGAACATCACGGCCTGGTCGTACAGCCCACGCAGTACCAGTTCCGGCTTTTCTCCGGCCGGGCGCCCGGCTGCCGCGGCGCGGGCCTCCTGCATGATCTTCTCCGCGGCGGCGTAGTCGCCCCACTCGATGTTCAGCGCGGCGAGATCGCCCGGAATGCGCTCGGTCACCGAGGCGTCGAACGCGATCTCGGGGTGGCGCACAATATGTTCCCGCGCAAGGCCGACCGCGTGCAGGTCGAGCAGGATGCGGACGCGGGCGTTGTGCGCCCCGGAGTGCGCCGGATGCTTCTCAAGGAAGGCATCAGCCAAGGCCAGCGCCGCAGCCGAATCATAAAGCGTCTCACGGACGCCGACGGCCGCAAGCTCGACCGCCGCATTTCCCGGCGCCGCGGCTTCCGCTTTGGCGAGGGCCGCGAGCGCGTCGTCCCGCCGGCCGAGCTGCGCGGCGGCGCCGGCAATGCCGATCCAGGCGGTGGCGGACGCGGGATCCTTTGCCGCGGCGGCGCGGTAGGCGGCCAGCGCCTCCTCATGGCGGAGCTGAAGTGTGGCCAGATCGCCGTCGGCCAGATCAACCCAGGCCGGAGCCTCTTTCCCGCCGGCCGACAGCCGCGTGCGGAGTTCGCGAACCATGGCCAAAGCGTCCTCGCCACGGCCCGACGCCTGAAGCGTGAAGGCGAGGGCGCCCGTGAGGCCGGGGTCGTCCGGGTAGCGCTTCAGGCTCTCGCGGGCCAGCGCCTCCGCCTGCTCCGTCTGCCCGCGCTCCCGGCGGATACGAACCGCTTCCGCCAGCACGTAAGCTGGCGCATTGTGCTCCGCGAACCATTTGTCGAAGGCGGCCGCGGCCTTTTCATTCTGCCCGGCCCAGCCGTAGACAACCACCAGATCGCCCGCAATCCCCGCGTTGTCCGGGTTTTCGGCGTGCAGCTTTTCCAGCACGGCCAGCGCCTCTTCCGGCCAGCCGGCGCGGGCACGCAAAACCGCCTCGTCCCGAAGCTGTTCCACGCTTTTTTCCACAACGGGAGCCGCGACTGCGGCCGGAGGCGTCACCGCTTCCTCGGCGACGGAGGACGCCGGCGGAGGAGCGGGCGGCTCTTCCGCCGCGGGGACATTCACAAATGCCGTCAGCAACGCCGACGCCAAGCCAATCCGAAAAATCCTTGTTTCCATATCGGGGCTCCAATGGTTGCGGAAGCCGGATCGATACCCCTGCTGTGCGTATTACAAATAACCCATGGCCAGGGCTTTTGCAAATTTCCAGGCAACCAAGGACAACCATTTTTTGCGCGCGCTTACGCTTTGCCCGCTCCCGGCCCGGCCCGGAACGCGGCGATGTATTCCTGGTTGCCCGCCGGCCCCTTGATCGGCGACGGCACCACCCCGACCTTCGTCCAGCCCAGCGACGCCCCGGCGAAGGCGCAGATTTCCTCCACGCAGCGCTGCCGCACCGCATCGTCCCGCACCACGCCGCCGCGCCCGACATCCGCGCGCCCCGCCTCGAACTGCGGCTTGACCAGCACAAACGCCCAGCCGCCCGGCTTCAAAAATTTCGCCGGCGCCAGCAGCGCCAGCCTTAGCGAGATGAACGACACGTCCGCCACCAGCAGGTCCACCGCCTCCGGGATCTGCGACGCGTCCAGCACCCGCGAGTTCACGCGCTCCAGGTTCACCACGCGCGGATCCCGCCGCAGCCGGATGTGGAGCTGGCCGTGGCCGACGTCCACCGCATAAACCTTGCGGACCCCGCGCTGGAGCAGAAGATCCGTGAAGCCGCCCGTCGAAGCGCCGACGTCCAGCGCCACCCGCCCCTCCAGTTCCGGCTTGAACTCCTCCAGCGCCGCCAGCAACTTGTAGGCGCCCCGGCTGACGTACGGGCACGGCTGCTCGATGGTGAATCGGGTCTCTTCCGGGTACGAATCGGACGCCTTCGCCACCAGCGCGTCCGGCCCCGTGCGCACCAGCCCCGCCAGGATCAGCTTCTGCGCCAGCGTGCGGGATTCGCACAACCCCTTCTCCACCAATAAAATGTCGGCACGTTTTTTCATCGCCTGAGAACCGCCCTTTCCTGGAAGAGATGAACAAAGGGGACTTCATGAACAAAGGGGACAGAGTGAACGAACGCTCCTCGAATTTCCGTATCCCCGCACCACTTCTTCCGTCTTCCCTCTTTCCGTCTTCCCTCTTTCCGTCTTCCCTCTTTCCGTCTTCCCCTCTTTCCGTCTTCCCCTCTTTCCGTCTTCCCCTCTTTCCGTCTTCCCCTCTTTCCGTTCTTCCGTTTTTCCGTTTTTCCGTTTTCCGCTGCGTCCGCGACTCCGGGCTTCACGGCTTTTCCCCGCCTCCGCAGCAGCACGGCCTCTTCGGCTTCCGCCCCGCCAGCACCCGGCGCAGGTCGCGCACCGCGTACGCCAGAAACGCAGCAGCCAGCAACCCCGCCCACACCGACGCCGCGCCCCCGTGCCCGGCGGCGCAGCACGCCTTCGCCGCCGTTGCGGGGTCCGCCACCGGCGCGACCAGCCAGCCGAAACACCACCCCAGCCCCAGGCTCGCCGCGACGACCACGCCGAGATAGACCAGCGTCACCCGCCGCCCGAACGTGCGCCACACCGCGCCGATCGTCGCCGCGTTCGACGCCGGACCCGCCATCAAAAACACCAGCGCCGCACCCGGCGGCAACCCCGCACTCACCAGCGCCGCCGCCACGGGCACCGACGCCGTGGCGCAGACGTACATCGGCAGCGCCAAAAGCAACATCACCAGCATTCCCGAAAAACCGTGCGCCCATTTCGCGTCCGCCAGCGAGTTTTCCGGAAACACCCCGCCGATCAGCGCCGACACCAGCACGCCGATCAGCAGCCAGAACCAGATCCCGCCCAGCAGTTCACCCGCGGTAAAGCGCCAGAACTCGCGCACCCGCTCCGCCAGCCCGACCGCAGGCGCCGCCACGCTTCCGCCGGCTCCCGTTACTCCAGCCGTTCCGTTTTCCGTTGCGCCCGTCACCCCGCGGACAGCCGCAGGCACCGCCACGCTTCCGCCGGATTCCGTTTTTCCGTCCGTTCCGTTTTCCGTTGCGCCCGTCACCTCGCGGACAGCCGCAGGCACCGCCACGCTTCCGCCGGATTCCGTTTTTCCGTCCATTCCGTTTTCCGTTGCGCCCGTCACCCCGCGGACAGCCCCCGGACGCCATCCGTCCACCAGCAGCCCTCCGACCACCCCCGTCACCAGCGCCGCCGCCACCTTGAACAACGCGAACGGCCAGCCGAGAAACGCCGCGCTCACCGTCACCGAATCCACCCCCGTCTGCGGGGTGCTGATGAGGAACGCCACCGACGCGCCGTCGGACGCGCCGTCCTTCTTGAGCCCCACCGCCGCCGGGATCACCCCGCACGAGCAGAGCGGCAGCGGCACGCCGAACGCCGCCGCCTTCACCACGGCGGCCCAACCCGGACGCCCCAGATGGCGCCGGATGAAATCCGCCGGCAGCAGCACATGCAGCAGCCCCGCGATGCCGAGCCCGAGGAACAGCCACGGCGCCAACGCCCCGGCGATTGCCCACGCCTCCAGAAAAAATGTCCGCACCGCCTCCGGCATGCCGCCAACTCCCCCCACTCAACCCGCCGCCGGCTCCGCCGCTTTGGAGTGTCTGCGGCTCGACGCAGCTTTAAGACTGCGCGGAGCGCACCACACAACGGGCATGAAATGTATAGTACACGCAAACGGAGGATTCGCCAGCCATGGCCAAACCAACTTCAGCCGCGCCCGCCGCCGATGCGCGCTTCATGCGCCGCGCGCTGGCCCTGGCCCGCCGCGCCTGGGGGCGGACCTCGCCGAACCCGATGGTCGGCGCCGTCGTCGTCTCGCCCGCCGGCAAAATCATCGGCGAAGGCTGGCACCGGCAGGCCGGCACGCCGCACGCGGAAGTGCACGCGCTCGAGGCGGCCGGGAAAAAGGCGCGCGGCGCCACCCTCTACGTCACGCTCGAACCGTGCAGCAGCCACGGCCGCACACCGCCCTGCACCGACGCCATCCTCGCCGCCGGCGTTGCACGCGTCGTCGCCGGCTGCCTCGACCCGAACCCGAAGCATGCCGGACGCGGCATCGAGCGGCTCCATGAGCACGGTGTCGACGTCACCACCGGCGTTGAAAAGGACGCCTGCCTGGAGCTGAACGAGGCGTTCTTCCACTGGATCACCACCGGACGCCCGTTCCTCCTGCTCAAGCTCGGCATGACGCTCGACGGCCGCATCGCCACCGCCTCCGGCCAGTCCCAGTGGATCACCTGCGAGGAGGCGCGCGCCTGCGGCCAGAAACTGCGCCAGTGGGCCGACGCCATCCTCGCCGGCGGCGAAACCGTGCGCCAGGACAACCCGATGCTCACCGTGCGGACTCCGCAAAACTGGTGGTGCCAGCCGCGCAAACTCGTCTGGAGCCGCCGCGGCCCCGAAGCGTTCCCCCGCGCCCTCCGCATCTGGGCCGACCCGGAAAACCCGCCGATCTTCCTCCGGGCGCAGACACGCACCGACTGGCTCGCGCAGCTCCAGCAGCTCGGCAACAAGGGGATCACCTCCATTTTGGTCGAGGGCGGCGGCGAACTCGCGGCGAACCTGCTGCGGGCGGGCGTCGTCGACAAGATCGAACTGTTCGTCGCGCCGAAAATCCTCGGCGGCTGCGGCAGCCGCCCGGCCGTCGGCGGACCCGACCCCGCCACGCTCGCCGAAGCGCTCGAACTCGAAAAGATGCAGGTCCGCCAGACCGGCACCGACCTGCGGATCACAGGCTACCCGAAACACAACTGACCGTTCTGTGCAAACGGCGGATCAAGATCACACTCGTGGAGAAATGACGATGTTCACCGGACTGGTCGAGGATGTGGGTACGCTGGCGGCGCGGACGCTCTCCGGCGACGCCGGCAAGCTGGAGGTCACGACGGCCCTGCCGCTGGCGGAGATCCGGCTCGGCGACAGCATCGCCGTCAACGGCGTCTGCCTCACCGTCGAGGCGGTCAATGCCGGCGCGAAACGGCTGGTGTTCCACACGCTGGCGGAGACGCTGCGCCGCACGAACCTCGGCGACAAGAAGAACGGCGCGCCGGTGAACCTGGAGCGCGCCCTGCGCGTCGGCGACCGCCTCGGCGGGCATATCGTCTCCGGGCACGTCGACACCACCGCGGAGATCCTGGAGATCGGCCGCTCCGGCGACGACCGCACGGCCACCGTCGCGCTGCCGGACGCGCTCAAGCCGCTCGTCGTCCCCAAGGGCAGCATCGCGGTGGACGGCATCTCCCTTACCATTGCCGCGCTCGGCCCGGACCGCTTCCGCATCCACCTCATCCCGCACACCTGGAACGCCACCGCCCTGCGCGCCGCCAAGCCCGGCGACCGCGTGAACCTGGAGGCGGACGTGGTCGGCAAGTACATCCTGCGCCAGCGCGAACTGGCGGCCCCCGCCTCCGGCCGCGTCTCCATGAGCACGCTCGCCGATGCCGGGTTTCTATGAGGATTTGCAGATGGGCCGGCCGCCGCCAGGAAAACCGGCGGCGGAGTGCATCCTGCCCGCCCGGGAGAAAGAAAAACTCCTCCGCGGGTTGAAGCTCGCGGCTCCGGCGTTATGGTATGAGTAGTTGTTTTTGATGCCAGCGTGGCGGAATTGGCAGACGCGCTACGTTCAGGTCGTAGTGTCTTCACAGACGTATGGGTTCGAGTCCCTTCGCTGGTACCATCCAAAACAAAGCAGGGCGCCCCCAGGAGGGCGCTTTTTTGCTGCCCGGATTCCGCCTTAGCCGCGCAGGGAATGCGGGACTTCGAGGCGGTGCGCCTCCATCAGCGCGGCGTCGCGCAGAAGCCCGGACGGACACCCCTCGGCGGCGACCGTCCCGCCGGAGAGCAGCACCACGCGGCCGCACAGTTCCAGCACCATCTCCAGGTCGTGCGTCACCACCAGCTGCGCCATCGGCAGCCCCTTCAGCCGTTCGATCAGGCAGCGGCGCGCGTGCGGGTCGAGGAACGAGGTCGGCTCGTCGAGCACCAGCAGCTCCGGCTCCTGCACCAGCACGGCGGCGAGCGACGCCATCCGTTTCTGCCCCGCCGACAGATGCCCCGGGAACTGGCCGGCGATCGTCGCAATCTCCATGCGTTCGAGCGCGGACTCTGCGCGGCGGCGCGCCTCCGGCCCGGGCACGCCCGCCTTGAGCGGCCCGAACATCACGTCCTCGAGCACCGTCGGCATGAAAAGCTGGTCGTCGGCGTTCTGGAACACGAACCCGGTGCGGCCGCGGACCTCCGGCAGGCTCGCGCGGGTCACCGGCGCGCCGAACATCTCCAGCACGCCCGACTCCGGGACGCAGAAGCCCGCGAGCGCGAGCACCAGCGTGGTCTTGCCCGCGCCGTTGGGCCCGACCAGCGCCACGCGTTCGCCGCGCGCCACGGACAGGCTGGCGCCGGCCAGCGCCCGCGTGCCGTCGTGGTAGCGGTACTGCACGTCCGCCAGGCGGAGGACGGGCGCGGTGGACGAAGTGGACATCGTGGCCCTTGTGGACTTTGTGGACACGCCACCGCCCGTACCGCCCGGATTATTCCTGTCCACCACGTCCACGTTGTCCACCTTGTCCACCTTTCTTCCCCTCATCCGGCAAGCCGGCCGCCCAACCATTCCGTCAGCGGCAGGAAGCGCGCCGCCGCGCAGGCCGCCGCCACGCCGCAGAGGAATGCGGAGTCCGCAAGGCGCCACGGCCGCGGCGCCGCCACCGGCAGCAGGCCGTCGTAGCCGCGGAGCCGCATGCAGCGGTGGACGCGCTCGGCGCGCTCCCAGGTCCGCACGAACAGCGCCGACAGCATGTGCGTGGCCGTGCGCAGTTCCGGCAGGCGCCGGCGCGGGTCGCGCAGGGTCCGGGCACGCGCCACGGTGTGCGCCTCCTCGACCAGCACGAACAGGTAGCGGTAGAGGAGCTGGAGCAGCATCAGGAAGCTGTGCGGCGTCCGCAGCCGCGCCAGCGCCTGGAGCACGCGTCCGAACGAGGTGGTCGCGACCAGCACCAGCACCGAGCCGGCCGTCAGCGCGTACTTGACCAGGATCGAGGCGCAGGACACCCAGCCGCCGGGGACGCCGTCGGCCAGCGGCGCGCGGTCGAGGAAAATGTTCGCCACCGCCGCGACGCCGACAAACGGCAGACCAGCCAGCAGCAGCCGCAGCACCGGCCGCGCCGGCACGCCGCCCAAAATCCCCAGCGCGAGCGGATAAAGGAAGAACGGTGCGAGCGGCGCCACCGCATATTTCGGGAAGGAGACCACGGCCAGCACGAAAAACGCCATCGCCAGCAGCTTCGCCAGCGCGTCGAGCCCGTGCGCCGGCGACCTCTCCGCCCCGTGCCGGTCCAACTCCATTGCCGCATGACAGCTCATGACGCTCCACCGCCCTGCCCCGCCGCGGCACAGCGACTCCGGCGGCGCAGCAGCCAGAGCACGCCGCAGACGCACACCACCAGCAGCCCGGTCGCCAGCGCGCCGACGACGCCCGCCGCGCTGGTGCCGGCGTTCATTTTAGAAACATCTGTTGCCTTGACGGGAGCGTGGGCGTCCCGCCCGCTTTCGCCGGGCGTCCCGCCCGGCTCTTTCCTGAACTCGTAATCCGGGAATACCGCCAGTCTTCGCGTCCATTCCTGCACGCGCGCCACCCAGCCGGACGCCGGACGCTCCAACTCCTCCGTCCCCGCCACCCTGCCCGTGGCCCATTCCAAGCCGTCCGGTTTTTCCGAGGCGAACCAGGAACAAACGCCGGCCATCAGCAGCGCCGCCAGCCCGAACGACACCAGCAGCAGCCGCGTCCGGTGCCCGGAATCTGCGGACGCCGCAGACGGCGTCCCCGCCAGCACGCCCGGCTTCACCCGCGCCACGAAACGCAGCAGCCCGGCGGTCAGCACGCCCTCGCAGACGGCGATCGGCAGGTGGATCCCGAGCATCAGCGGCGCGAATTTCGCAAACGGCAGTTCCGTGCGCCCGGAAAGAACCGTCTCCGCCACCACGCCGAACGCCCCCAGCTCCAGCGAAAGCACCACCGCCGCCAAAATCAGGGGGAGGCGTCCTCCCTCCCCCTGAAACCCCCGGAGGGTGCCAAAGGCACGGGTTACTTTTAATCGCAGAGTTGCGGAGTCCGCAGGCGAAACTGGCGTATCCTTGCTGGCAACGCGTAATCCGCCTGCGCACTCCGCAACTCTTGGTGTTAAAATGAAACCCATGGCTATGCCACTTT